>JADKCK010000024.1 GCA_016718845.1 Sphingobacteriales bacterium | reverse complement strand
CTGCTAAAAACACAAAATGAGTTGTTTTTTATTCATTCAAATTATATAAACAACGCAGGTGTAGTAATAGAAATAGCCGAAAACTCGAGGGCATTTTCGAGCAATGTTTATTATATTGCCGACATTACTAACAACAACCAACTAATCGCAAAGTGGCTATTGAATGAAACAATAAAGGTGCGAATAGACTAATAATTATATCATTAAAAACAACACAAATAAAAACAAACACATGCCAGTAAAAGACAGCAACGGAAACCTTTTAAACGAAGGCGATTCGGTTATTCTTGTAAAAAGTTTGCCTGTAAAAGGCACATCGGTTACGCTAAAAAAAGGAATGGTTATCAAAAACATTAGGCTTACCGACAGCGAAGAAGAAATAGAGTGTAAGGTAGATAAGGTTAAAATGGTACTAAAAACCTGCTTTTTGAAAAAAGGTTAACCACCTCTAAATTATGGCAAACTACCCCAAACAACAACAGCAAACCAAATGGTTTGCCGTTGTTGTTTGGGGTAAAATTTGCTTGTTAATTAGTTAATAGCACTAATCAACCACCGATATTTTGATGGTATTGGTACGTCCTTGCTCAACAAGTGGCATACTGGCGGTTATAACCATACGGTCGCCGCTTTTTAAAAATCCCTTTTCGCGCAAAATTTGCTGTATGTCGTTCATGGTATCATCGGTGGTGGTAAAGCTGGTGTAATGAAAAGCCCGTACACCCCAAATAAGGCTAAAACTATTTAGGTAGTGGTCGTTGGTGGTAAAAATAAATATGTCGGATTTAGGTCTAAAACTCGATAACATAAAAGCGGTGTAGCCCGAAACGGTCATACCTGTAATGGCTTTTGCGCCAATATCGTCCGAAATTCGGCAGGCGTTGTAGCAAATATCATCCGACAAAAAAGTTGGTGATTTGGGATTAGGCCCATGCCCTTTGTCGTATTTGCTATAAATATCGCCATTTTTTTCTACTTCGTTAATAATTGCCCTAAATGTATCAATTACCCTTACCGGATGAATACCCGTAGCCGTTTCGCCACTTAGCATCAGGGCATCGGCACCGTCTAAAATGGCATTGGCAACATCGGTTACTTCGGCGCGGGTCGGCGATGGGTTTATCATCATGCTTTCCATCATTTGGGTAGCAATAATTACTGGTTTGGCTGCCGATATGCACTTATTAACAATCATTTTTTGCATAATAGGCACTTTTTCTAAAGGCACTTCAACACCCAAATCGCCGCGTGCTACCATAATGCCGTCGGTAGCCTCAATAATTTTGTCGATATTTTCGATGGCTTCGGGGCGTTCTATTTTGGCAATTATTTTTGTGGTGTGGTTGTTTTCAAACTGCAACATACCGCGTAATCGCTGTATATCGTCGGCGGTGCGCACAAACGACAAGGCTACCCAATGCACTCTTTCTTTAAGAATAAAGCGCAAATCTTCAATGTCTTTGGGCGTTAAAGATGGGGCAGTTACGTGGGTGTCGGGTAGGTTAGTGCCTTTTTTCGACGATACTATTCCGCCATAAATAACCTTGGCTTTTACTGTATCAATGCCGTTGGTAGATATTACTTTTAGCTCAAATTTACCATCGTCAATCAATACCCTATTGCCCGGCTTTACATCGTGAGCAAACTCGGCATAGGTAATATACAATTGTTCGGCGGTACTTACCTGCGGTATGGTGGTAATATTTATAGTTTTACCTGCCACTAGCTCAATGCTGTTGTTTTCTACCTCGCCTAGCCTAATTTTGGGTCCTTGCAAATCGGCAAGTATGCCCACATGTGTATCAAGCTCGTCGTTAACCTCATGAATAAGGTCAATTACTGCCTTGTGTGCCGCATGTGTACCATGCGAAAAGTTAAGCCTAAATACATCAACACCAGCAAGCACCAACGATTTGATAACTTCTTTGCTGTTTGATGCCGGTCCGACGGTGGCTACAATCTTGGTTTTATTAAACATAATAAAAAAATATTTTGAGGTGTGTTTTTAAAAAATGATAATAAGTTTAGCAAAATAGCGTATCCAAAATAAGAAAAATAAAAATTTTATAAATTATCGTCTATTTGCTGCAAACGATGTGCAAAGTTAGGCTTATTATTTGAATTGATACTAATAACACCCGCTAAAAGTGTATAACCAACACCTACAAATAACATTTCACATAAATTATTGGGCAAAATTTGGTAAAAACACAATAAGGCGTTACATTTGTAGCGCTATTTTGATACCATTACTTAAATTGATAATTGCTTATATGAAACCATTTCTGCAAATAATTTTTTTTCTGTTATTAACTGCCACAACTACATCATTTGCCCAAAATGCTACCCTTGTGGGTACTGTTACCGATGCAAACAACCAAGAACCCCTAGTAGGCGTAAACGTAGTAGATAATGTATCGAAACACGTTGTAAGTACCGATGCAGATGGACAATACACCCTTGTTGTACCTAGCGGAAAACACCAAATAACGTTTAGTTATGTAGGGTACCAAACCACTGTGCAAGAAATAAATCTTACCGAAAATCAAAATTTAAAAATAGACGTTCAACTTAAATCGCAACAAACACAGTTAGACGAAGTAGTAGTAAGTGCCAGTCAATACGAAAAACGAATTGCCGAAGAAACAGTTTCGATAGAGGTTATCAAAAACACCCTTATCCGCAATACCAACTCGCAAGACCTATCAGACGTAGTTGAGCGCATACCCGGCGTAAACATTGTTGACGGGCAAGCAAGCATACGGGGCGGCAGTGGCTATGCCTATGGCTCGGGCAGTAGGGTACAGGTAATTGTAGATGATTTGCCCCTTATAACAGGCGATTTTGGCGAGGTGCGCTGGGATTTTGTACCCGTTGAAAGCATTGACCAAGTAGAAGTAATAAAGGGGGCATCGTCGGTGTTGTATGGCTCATCGGCACTAAATGGCATTATTAATGTGCGCACAAGCACCGCCCGCTCCGAGCCCGAAACGCGTTTGGTGATGCAAAAAGGGGTGTATTTTAACCCCCGAAACGAAAAAATAAAATGGTGGTCACCCGCCGAACAACCCAACTTTACGGGCTTTTCGATTACCAACCGCCAAAAAATAAAAAACATGGATTTGGTGCTAGGCGTAAATGGGTACCTAAACGATAGCTACCTAATGTATGGCGACCAACAACAAATACGTTTGTATGGTAAGTTGCGTTTTCATCCACCCAAAAAACCAAACCTAAATTATGGCGTAAATATTAACTCGATGGCACAAAAATATGGTCGGTTTTTTCTGTGGGCAGCCGCCGACACCGCCGCCTACGAACCCTTTGATGGCGATAGCTACGACCGTTATTTTTTAACCACCATAGACCCATACATCAATTATATTAGCCCCAAAGGCTTACAACACAAACTGCGCACCCGCTATTACACCATTGTGCGATACGATGGCGACATGGCTCCGTCTATTGTATCCAATACGTTTTACCTCGATTATCAACTCCAAAAACGCTTCGAAAGCGGCTTAACCATTACAGGCGGCGTGGTAAGTAACCTTTTTGGCGGATGGACAACCCTATACGACAATAATAATGCTATCATCTGGACGTATGGCTATGGATTGTACACCCAAGTAGAACAAAAATTGGGTAAAGTGTCGGTGGTTGGCGGCTTGCGCTACGAAAAAAACACCATAGATAAACTAGTAGATACCTTACAGGCGTCGCTGCCATTGGTAGGCAGATTAGGGCTAAATTGGGAAATGGGCAAAAATACTTTTTTACGCGCCTCGTTTGGGCAAGGCTACCGCGCACCTAGCTTGGTCGAGCGGTTTATCAACGCCGACCTATCGGGTATTATCAATGTGTTTGCTAACCCCAGCGTACTACCCGAGCGCGGTTGGAACGCCGAAATTGGTATTAAACAAGGATTTAAATTTGCCCGCAACTGGCAAGGCTATTTTGACGGGGCTTTGTTCTGGACAGAGTATAGCAACATGACCGAGTTTGTGTTTACACGCATCGGTACCGATATTGGTTTTCAGACACGCAACGTAACAGGAGCCCGTATTGCAGGTTGGGACTTATCAACATCGGGTAGCGGCAAAATAAACAAAAACCTTGAGCTAAACTTTACCGGCGGCTATACCTTTGCCTACCCCGGCGATTTAGAAACCGATAGCACACAAAAGAAATTTAATGTTTACATGGAAAACCTATTTAAAAGCGTAAACAACGTAGACTCGTTGCAAAACAGCATCTTAAAATATCGTTTCCGCAACACTGCCCGACTCGATGCTCAACTGTCGTACAAACAAAAACTAAGCTTTGGTATAACCCTTAACTACAACAGCCCGATGGACAAAATAGACGAAGTGTTTTTGGTGGTGATACGTGGCATGCGCGAATACCGCGAAAAACACAACGGACCTACCCTTATAACCGACCTGCGCTTAGTTTGGAATGCCGATAAACAAAACACACTTAGTATAATAGGTAAAAATATATTTAACATAGAATACACCATGCGCCCAGGCTTAATGGATGCACCCGCCAATATCGCCTTACAGTATACTATGAAACTATAAACCGCCAAACCATATAAAAACACAATACAGGCTTTATTTTAATACCAACATAACTAAGCAATATCTATACATTTCATATCGGCTATTTAAACAGCTTGCGCCTGCCCCGCTTAACGCGGTAAATGTCTTTTTTGGGGGTGATTATTGGCTTACCCTATTTGCACAGCCTATGGCACCCCCAAAGCAAAGCAAGCGCAATCACCCAAGCAAAACCTGCCCATGTCTGTATCAAAATAATCCCAAATAAAACAAAAAAGACACACAATATAAACACCTTTGTATAAAAATACTTACCTTTGTACCCAAAGCAAAATAACATCATTTTTATCTCAAAATACTAACCAAACAAACATTTATGGGCTTTGCAAAAACCTACGGAGGAACCGTATTGGGGGTTAACGCCACCCTTATAGAGGTAGAAGTAAACGTAGGTGGCGGCGGACAACTTAGCTATTTTTTGGTTGGATTGCCCGACGCAGCTGTTAAAGAAGGACAGCACCGCATAGAAACCGCCATGAAAACCAACGACTACGAACTGCCCCGACAAAAAATAGTCATCAACATGGCTCCTGCCGACCTCCGAAAAGAAGGCTCGGCATACGACCTAACGCTTGCCATTGGCATCATGGAGGCAATGGGACAACTAAACGCCACCGAAGAGGTTAGTAAATACATTATCATGGGCGAACTATCGCTCGAAGGCAAACTGCGCCCCATAAAAGGCGCCTTACCCATTGCCATACAAGCCCGCCGCGAAAAATTTAAAGGTTTTATCTTACCCAAAGAAAACGCCCGCGAAGCAGCCATCGTAGATGATATAAACGTCTATGGCGCCGAAACCCTCGACCAAGTAGTCAACTTTTTGCGCGGAACAACCACCATAGAACCAACCATTGTACATACCCGCGAAGAATTTTACGAAAATCTAAACCAAATTTCAGATGATTTTTCGGATGTAAAAGGGCAAAAAAATATTAAACGCTCCCTCGAAATTGCTGCCGCTGGCGGACATAACGTAATATTGGTGGGTCCGCCCGGAGCAGGCAAAACCATGCTTGCCAAACGCCTACCCTCTATATTGCCCCCATTTACCCTACACGAAGCCCTCGAAACCACCAAAATACACTCGGTTGCTGGGCGTATGCCCCACGATTGCGCCTTAATTACCACCCGCCCGTTTAGGTCGCCGCACCACACTATTAGCGATGTTGCCCTTGTTGGTGGCGGTAGCAACCCACAACCCGGCGAAATATCGTTGGCACACAATGGCGTTTTATTCCTCGACGAATTGCCCGAATTTAAACGCACCGTACTCGAAGTGTTGCGCCAACCCATGGAAGAACGCCGCGTAACCATATCACGGGCACGTTTTTCGGTCGATTATCCCGCCAGTTTTATGCTCATCGCCTCCATGAACCCCTGCCCATGCGGCTACTTTAACCACCCCGAAAAAGAATGCGTTTGCCCACCCGGAACCGTACAAAAATACTTAAACCGTATATCGGGTCCACTACTCGACCGCATAGATTTGCACGTTGAAGTAACCCCCGTTAATTTTGACCAACTAACGGCACAAGAAGTATCAGAATCTAGCATCAGCATACGCGAAAGAGTTATTAAAGCACGCGAAATACAAGCAAATCGTTTTAAAAACCACAAAAACTTGTATAGCAATGCCCAAATGCCACCCAAAATGGTCAAAGAAATTTGTACCATTAGCACAGCAGGGCAAAATTTGCTAAAAATAGCCATGGAGCGGCTCGGCTTGTCGGCACGCGCCTACGACCGCATACTAAAAGTTGCCCGAACCATTGCCGACCTTGCCAACTCCGAGGACATAAAAACCGAACACCTTGCCGAAGCTATTAATTTTAGAAGCTTAGACCGCGATAGTTGGGCAAAATAAAATTGCCCGAAAAACAAAAAAACGTTGAACCAATAACAAAACTTGGCTCAACGTTTTTTTGTTTTGGGTAGATGATAAATAAACAATCATCCAAGTGCCTATATCGCCCAATTATCAACCAAAACAAAAAAGGTTCTTTTATTTTTGTTGTGGAATCGACAAATGATAATTTTGTATTACGCAGGAGTGACACAAGGAAGGTAGCTGTTAAGTAGCATGGTGCATTATTTAGTGTCTATCTGTATTTTTTTGTTATTTACCACTTATTAAAAGTTTGTTACTTTTTTTCTTGACAAAAAAAGTAACCAAAAGTCAAGGCTGTATAGTAATTGGCTAAAATAGGCAACATTACGCTGAAAAAAATAAACTCGACACGCCAAACAGCTTGTTTGTCGACCTATTTCTGGGTTTGATGTGGCGTGTCTCAAACAGTATTTTTTTTTAACCGCTTCATTTATGCCTATTTCTTAACGCCAATTCCTATAATGCCGGTCCCGAAGAAACCACCTACTAAACTAGGTGTGAAAATGCAAAATACCCAAATCACAACAAAAGTATAAGAGCCACAAAAAATAAATGCTTGTTTCGTAGCTTTTTTCCATTTTTTTCAAAAAAAACACGCTTAAAGGTAACATAGTTGTTGCCCAAAGGCATATAAAGCTATAATTGCTAAAGTTAAGCTCATTATTATACTAGTGAATGGTTTTTGAAAGACCCGAATCCGATAAAAAGGTTTCGGGTTGTTTTTTTTTGTATCTAATCGAACTTTTTTTACCCCCAACTTGTTATTTTTAATGCACATTTGCGTCATAATAACAACAATATTCACACACCTAAAACAAAAAAACAAACACCATGATGATTAGCCCTGTTTATATGCTAATAACCTTCTTTTTTATGGGAGCAGGTGCATTAGTTAGCTGGATGCTCAAAAAAACGATTTACCGAGTATTCGCAAATGCCTATTCGTTTAACAGGTAAAGAAATTGCCGAAAAAATGCTGCGCGATAATGGCATTTACGACGTGCAAGTAATTAGTGTGCCCGGACAATTAACCGACCACTACAATCCCGCCACAAAAACCGTAAACCTAAGCGAGGCAGTATGTCACCAAAGCAATGTAGCTGCGGCTGCTGTAGCTGCACACGAGTGCGGACACGCCGTTCAACATGCCCAATCGTATGCGTTTTTGCAGATGCGCTCCATGATGGTGCCTGCCGTGCAAGTAAGTAGCAATATGGCACAACTGTTATTAAGTTTAGGTATTATGCTAATGTTTATGAGCGGTATAAAAATTGTTTTGTTTATTGGCGTAGTATTATTTGCCATTAGTACCTTGTTTGCATTTATTACCCTGCCCGTTGAGTTTGATGCCAGCAGCCGAGCTTTAAGCTGGATAAAAACAAGCAATATATTGGGCTACGAACAACAAGATAAAGCTTTTACCGCACTTAAATGGGCAGCCATGACCTATGTAGTGGCAGCTTTGGCATCGTTGGCATCGTTGTTATATTATGCATCTATGTTGCTTGGCAGACGCGATGACTAATTGATTGTTCATAAAAATACAACAAAAAAGGGCTGTTTCAAATTTTTTGAAATAGCCCTTTTTTAGTCAACTTGCTACTTAATTTATGAGTTAAATAACTTATTATTTTTCGAGCCAAAGTATAAACAATATGGGACATAAAAAAAATAGAAAAAATAAATTAAAAAACGATGTTTTTTGGTAAAAAAAGAGTAACTTTGTGCAATCGCAATTTATTTATCAATGCTCTTAAATTTTTACAACATGAAATTTTTATTTTTACTTCTATCGTTTTGTTTGTACATCAACATTAGTAATGTTAATGCAAAAGATACCCCCAAAACAGGACCCTCGTATACCAAAGAATTGGTAAGCATTCCATCGTTAGATGCCATTACATTTTTACCCGTTTTACCACTAAGTGGGCAAACTACTATCGTTGCCAAACCAACAACTACAAGCCCATTAAATAAAGTAGTGCAATCGGTCAAAAACAAAAAAATGAGCCTATTGCAAACGCTAAATTTGATAAAAAAAATGAAAGACGCTAAAAAACAAGCTCCTGCACAAGCTTATGTTGGTAACGGAGATGCTTTGGCAGTAGCCTCGTTAATAACAGGCGTAGGTGGATTAATACTTGTTCTTTTGCCATACATAGGCTGGCTGGCACTTGCTGCCTGTATTTGTGGTATTGTATTTGGTGTAATGGCTAAAAAAAGAGGCACCTCTAAACGAGGAATGGCAACAGCCGGTATCATTTGTGGCATTATTGGCTGTGCCTTATTTGTTTTGTGGCTTACAGATATTGTGATTTTATTCAGAGTGTAAGCATTGTGTGTATACCAAAACTTGAAACTACTGTGTGTGTCTACCAAGAAAATATTTGTTGATAGGTAATTAATGTTAGATACTTAACCAAGTTATTGGGTGTACAAAATAACTAAAATTATCCGATAAATATAAACAAAACGCCGCTACCATATAGGTAGCGGCGTTTTTAGCTTATGTGTTGAGCAACGTGTTGGCAACTACATCTTCAACATTTTTTGTTTTATTGCCGATTGACCTTTTACCTGCATCTCAAAAATATAAGTACCTGCGGGTAAATTAGCCACATTTATGGTTAAATGATGTTGGGTGTTTGCTTGGCTTTCTACAATTTGTGTTACTATTTTTCCGCTTAGGTCGTACATATATGCCACAAAACCGGTGGGTGTTTCAAAGCTAACGTCAACCGTTGCGTAATTGTTGGTGGGGTTAGGATTTATAGATAGGGTATAATTTAACTCGGGCTCCACAGTTGCGGTTGCTGTTTGCGATACGCTTAAGCTTACATTGTTTATTTGACTTTGCGTTGGTGTTATAGTTATGGTGTATGGCTGTTGATACATACCCGGCACATCTACCCAAACCTGATACGTACCATAAGGCAAGTTAGCTAAACTAAATGTACCATCGGCATTGGTAAAGGTGTAGGCTATGGGCGTGCCTGTTTCGGTGGTTAGCATTACGGTTAAACCTTCGGTGGCAATAGGGGCATCTGCCCGTCCGGCACCTTCGGTTATTAAGCCACTTACAAATCCGGGTCCGCCAGGGTTAGAGCCAGCGATTAGTTGTATGTCTATTTGTTCTAAATCTTCGTTTAGCTCAATGGTTACGGCTTCGCTCCAAATGTTTGCGCTTAGGTAATAAGTGGGTAAGTTATTGGCATAATTAACATCAAGGGGCATTAAAGCAGCTTTTACCAAATAGTTGCCTGTTGGTATATTCTGAAATTTATACTCGCCCTCGTCTTCGGGCATAATTACTTGTACATCGGTAGCCAACAACATACCACCGCCTATATTATTGTATCGCACCAAATACACTAATGCATATTGTGCCAAAGAGCCATCGGCATTGGTAACTTTGCCGCCAATGTTGTGTAGTTCTGTTAGGGGTGGTTCGTCGTTGCCAATGTGTATGGTATGGCAATAGGTATTGGTGCAGGTGGCGCTATCGTTGGTAATGCTTAGGCACACTAGGTAGTTGCCATTAGCCTCGTAGGTGTGTGTTTGGTTTTGCCCTTGTGCAGTTGTACCATCGCCAAAGTCCCACTCCCAGTTAATAATATCCTCGCCCCACGAAGCATTGTCAAAATGCCATTCCAACAAATTACCTTCGGGGTGGTAAGCATGATAAAAAGCGTGACAACCGTCTGTTGGTGGCGGTGGTGGCATGTCACCTAAACATACCTCTTTACAGCGGGTATCTGTGCAACTTGCATCGGCATTAGTAATGGTTAAACATACCTGATACATGCCATTAGTTGCAAAAGTGTGTATTGGGTTTATTTGGTCAGATGTGGTTCCGTCGCCAAAATCCCATGCATAAGTAGTACCTTCGGGTTGTGCGATGGGGTTAAATTGGGCAGTTAGTGGCGTGTCGGGCATTATTTGTTTGCCAAAATTGGCGTTACACTCGCCGCCATTGGGGTTGCCCTCAAAGTTTATGTTGTGGCATTGGGTGTTGGTGCAGCCGTTGGGCTGGGTAATGGTTAGGCAGATAGCGTAATTGCCTGCACCCGCAAAAGTGTAGTTGGGGTTATTGGCTACTGGTTCCGTCGCCCAAAACCCAGGATAAGTAGTGCCTTCGGGTTGTGGTGCTGCGGTAAAAATAACGCCATATGGTGTACCTTCGAGTGGTTCCATCATAAAATTGGCGTTACACTCGCCGCCATTGGGGTTGCCCTCAAAGTTTATGTTGTGGCATTGGGTGTTGGTGCAGCCGTTGGCTTGGGTAATGCTTAGGCAGATAGCGTAATTGCCTGCACCCGCAAAAGTGTAGTTGAAAGTAGGGGTATTGGCTACTTCTTCATCGCCCAAAAACCATGCGTAAGTAGTGCCTTCGGGTTGTGGTGCTGCGGTAAAAATAACGCCATAAGGGGTGCCTTCGAGCGGTTCCATCATAAAATTGGCGTTACACTCGCCGCCGTTGGGGTTGCCCTCAAAGTTTATGTTGTGGCATTGGGTGTTGGTGCAGCCGTTGGGCTGGGTAATGGTTAGGCACACTTGGTAAGTTTGGTTAGGGCTACCAAAAGTGTGTATTGGGTTTATTTCGTCAGATGTGGTTCCGTCGCCAAAGTTCCAACTATAAGTGGTACCTTCGGGTTGTGCGGTGGGGTTAAATTGGGCAGTTAGCGGCGTATCGGGCATTTCCATCATAAAATTGGCGTTACACTCGCCGCCGTTGGGGTTGCCCTCAAAGTTTATGTTGTGGCATTGGGTGTTGGTGCAGCCGTTGGGTTGGGTAATGCTTAGGCACACTTGGTATGTTTGGTTAGGGCTACCAAAAGTGTGTATGGGGTTTATTTGGTCAGATGTGGTTCCGTCGCCAAAGTCCCAGTCATAAGTGGTTCCTTCGGGTTGTGCGGTGGGGTTAAATTGGGCAGTTAGTGGTGTATCGGGCATTATTTGTTTGCCAAAATTGGCGTTACACTCGCCGCCATTGGGGTTGGGCAGTGCAACGGTGCTACAATATGTATCGGAGCAACCATTATTGGCAGTTATGGTTAAACACAACTCAAAGGTAGCAATTGCTGGGTCGGGAAGGTAGGTGAACGACGATGCGATAGATATAGGAATTTGGCTTACAAACCATTGATAGGTAGCTATGCCCCCTTCGGCGGTTGAGTTGCTGGTAAAATAAAAACCATCGGCGTTGGGTAGCGGTGGATAAGTGAAATGTGCGGAGCAGTTGTCATAGGCTTTGAGCATTGCCGATTGACAAAGAAAAACCGTTACCATTGCGCAATTAAATAAGAATTGCGCCATGATAGATTTTGAGTTAATTAAATTGTTCATTGAAAAGATGATTGAGGAATGTACGTTTTTTTATGGTGATTGTATTAGCGGGTTTTAGGACGGTAAAAGTACGATTTTGTTACCTAATAGTACGTATTTTGTCAAAATATTGTTGTATTTTTTGGAAAAAAAGTGAGTTTTGTTTTAGTACTGATGATTTAGCTTGCACAAGCGCAAAACACGCCAAATTTGCAGTGGTTTGCAAATTTGGCGTGTTTAAATTTTATGTATTTGGAACAGCAAAGACAATAAATTAAGGCTAAATGGCTTTTACAAGCAGTGTTTATTTAGCTAAATCAAATCTGTCCAAATTCATTACTTTATTCCAAGCGGCAACAAAATCGTTAACAAATTTTTGTTTAGAATCGCTACTTGCATAAATTTCGGAGATAGCACGTAGTTCGGAGTTTGAGCCAAAGATAAGGTCGGCACGGGTAGCTGTCCATTTTGGTTCGCCTGTTGTACGGTTCGAGCCTACAAAAATTTCACCTGCATCGGTAGTTGCTTTCCAAGTAGTACCTAAATCCAACAAATTTACAAAGAAATCGTTGGTGAGGGTTTCGGGATTATTGGTAAGCACTCCATATTTAGAGCCATCAAAGTTGGCATTTAATACCCGCATTCCACCCACTAAGGCGGTCATTTCGGGTGCTGTTAGGGTTAGTAGCTGGGCTTTGTCAATCAACATTTCTTCGGTAACCGAAACGCATTTTGCGCTTTTATAATTCCTAAATCCGTCGGCTTTGGGTTCTAATACAGCAAACGATTCTATGTCGGTTTGCTCTAATGTTGCATCGCCTCGTCCGGCAGTAAACGGAACTGTAATGTTGTGTCCTGCATTTTTTGCTGCTTTTTCGATAGCTGCACACCCGCCCAACACAATTAAATCTGCCATCGAAACTTTAGCAAATTCTTTTTGTATGCCTTCTAGGGTGCTTAATACCTTTTTTAATTGGGTTGGGTTGTTTGCTTCCCAATTTATTTGAGGTGCCAAACGAATACGAGCGCCATTAGCCCCGCCACGTTTGTCCGAGCCACGGAAAGTAGCAGCCGAAGCCCAAGCTGTGGCTACTAATTGAGCCACCGAAAGTCCGCTTGAAAGAATTTTATCTTTTAAAGTTGCAATATCTGCATCGGTTAGTTCGTTTTTTGCTGCTGGAATTGGGTCTTGCCATATTAACACTTCGCTGGGTACTTCGGTGCCCAAATATCGGGCAATGGGTCCCATATCGCGGTGTGTTAGTTTGTACCAAGCTCGGGCAAAAGCATCGGCAAATTGGTCAAAATTTTCTAAGTATCGTTTTGAAATGGCTTCGTATGCAGGATCCATTTTCAGTGCCATATCTGCTGTGGTCATAATAGGTGCATGGCGTTTAGTTGGGTCGTGTGCATCTATCACCAAGTTGGCGGCGCTTTCGTCGGTTGGTATCCATTGGTGCGCGCCGGCGGGGCTTTTGGTTAATTTCCAGTCGTATTTAAATAGGGTTTCAAAATAACCGTTGTCCCAGGTGGTCGGGTTGGGTTTCCAGGCGCCTTCTATGCCGCTAGTAATGGCATCGCCGCCTTTTCCGGTGCCAAAGCTGCTTTGCCAGCCCATGCCCATTTCTTCTATGCTTGCCCCTTCGGGTTCGCGTCCTACTAACGCGGCATCTCCTGCTCCGTGTGCTTTACCAAAGGTATGTCCACCGGCTACTAATGCCACTGTTTCTTCGTCGTTCATTGCCATACGAGCAAAGGTTTCTCGGATGTCTTTGGCAGAAGCTAAGGGGTCGGGGTTTCCGTTGGGTCCTTCTGGGTTTACATATATTAATCCCATTTGTACGGCGGCAAGTGGGTTGTCTAGTTCGCGGTCTCCCGAGTATCGTTTGTCGCCCAGCCATTCGGTTTCGTTGCCCCAGTTAATATCTTGTTCGGGTTCCCAGATGTCTTCTCTGCCGCCAGCAAATCCAAAAGTTTTGAAGCCCATAGATTCTAAGGCGCAGTTACCTGCAAGTATCATTAAATCTGCCCACGATATTTTGTTGCCATATTTTTGTTTGATGGGCCAAAGTAAAAAGCGAGCTTTGTCCAAATTGCCGTTATCGGGCCAGCTATTTACAGGTGCAAAACGTTGATTACCTGTACTAGCTCCGCCTCTACCGTCGGCGGTGCGGTATGTACCAGCACTGTGCCAAGCCATACGAATAAACAAAGGACCATAATGACCATAATCGGCGGGCCACCAATCTTGCGAAGTGGTCATTAAATCGAAAATGTCTTTTTTTATGGCATTTAAGTTTAAGGTTTTAAACTCTTCGGCATAGTTAAAGCCCTTATCCATGGGGTCGGATAGGTTGGAGTGCTGACGTAAGATGCCTAAGTTTAAACGGTTGGGCCACCAGCTTTTGTTTGATGTACCGGTGCCTGCCGTTTGTTTCATTTGTCCGTTATGAAAAGGACATTTACTTTCGTTCGAATTGCTCATACTTATTTACGAATGGATGGTTATTTTTTTACTTTATTAAAATAATATGTAATACAAAGGTACAGAAGAAGAGATTTTGTTTATATCCCTCCCCAAAAAAACGAGCATATCACGCCCGCTACTAAATTTTGGTTAGTAAGTAGCAAGTGTCTTTTATTGGTGGCAAAGATAAGGTGTTTTTTTTAAAATCCACCCAATTTTTGGTTCATTTTTTGGTATTTTATTTTTAATAAATATTTATAATTAAAACTGAATTTACCTATGCAATTTGGTGGTATTTACAATTTGTTTTGATTGTAAATATTTTTAGGCTAATAATTTTTTGTAGGAGTTTGCAAATTTGGCGTGAATTTTTCGAGGAAACTGTAAAAACTAGTCTTAGTTTTATCTGACCTCTTTCAGTTGTTGCCATTTTACTTCATTCATATTGTCGTCTAAGTTAGGGTTATAGTCATTAAGTTTAGTGCTAATGTATTCGCCGTTGTTGTTCATCCAGTATTGGTTGGCTCCCGCGGTCACTTTATACGTCTGTCCTGTTTCCGAATTTTGCACATTGGTTTGTTCATAAATACCGTCAATGGTACGCTCTTGGTTTCTGTCGCTAGATGCATTTTTCTCCTTCCACCCACTCATAATTGCATTGTTTATTGCATCACTTTTATTTACAAAAGCTCGCTGGCTAGCTTCAAAGTTTGCCTGGTTTTGCACCACGCGCTGGTTAAATGCTGCCCAACTCTGTCCTACCCGCTGAGCCTCTTGCTTGTTATAGTCCATAATGGGTTGCAGGTTGTACCGAGTATTGGCTAGTGCAAATAGGTATTGTTTTTTAGCAGCCTCAAAGTAGTCTGCATTAGCCTCTAAACCCGATGCCATATAGTACCAATTTTGCATAGAATTAGTGGTGCTTGCATTAAGATGCACTATCATAAAGTAGGGGGTGCCATCATTTTTTTTCCAGTCAATACCAATAGCTGTCACATCTGAGCGGCTCGGCATGGATTTAAGCAATTGGTCGCTATACCATTTATCTATTTTTGATACTTCGGGTATTTCATAAAATTTCACCAACTGCATACCTTCCTTCTGAGCCCAAGGTACAAAATCTTCCTTAACTAGTTGTGCCATACTAGGCACAGCACGCATTTGCTGTCCGCTTTGTACATAAACCTGCCGCAATGCCTCATCATAGTTATCCATAAAATTGCGTGGAGAAAAGTCGGTTACTGCAATACCGTTGGGACCAGTAATAGAATGCCCACTGTTGCCCTGCCCTATTTTCCATGAAGAAGGTAAGGGCATGATAACTATTATCATACCGTTAGGGTCTTTAAGTTCTACCATTACTAGTTTTTCCCAAAAGCTTTTTGAGTTGTTTGTGCCATCTTTTGCATACTGTTGGTCGTTTTTGTCAATTTTCATTTCTGTAGTTTGGCTATTACTGTCTTTTTCATTACTATTGCAACTTAGAGCAACAAATACAAGCAAGATGAATGGGTATTTCGTGCACATATTCTACTTATTTAGTTGGGTGTTAAAAATATTAAGAAAAATGAAGATAGCAAAGGTGTACTTGAACAGCTGTCAACAGGTTTATTTCAAGGGCACACATAAAAACCTGTTGCCACAAGCAATGATTGCTCAATAGGTTTTTTGAAATTTCACAAAATGATAGTGATTTTGCTCCTTAAATAAGCCTAAAATTTTGACGAACTATTGAAGCCAATAAATAATAAAAAAGTGTGTTAATAGGGTACTACAAAAACACAAAAAACTTTTGATTTGCCCATTAAAATATGGAAAATATTTTTTACGAATACAAAAAATACATTAAACAAAACTAAACGTACTTTTTGTGCTATTTATAAACAGTTATTTATAACGATATACCACCCGATGCTTCAATTCGTTGTCCGTTTATCCAAAGGGCTTTGTCCGAACATAAAAATGCAATAATGCCTCCAATATCGTTGGCATTGCCGGTTACTAAAGCTATTTTTGGTATCATTTTGATGATGATGATGCGATAATTTATTTTTTTAGCAGTTTAAAGGCATGGCTCCATTTACCTTGTAACATGCCCGGAATACACCAAAGCATTGCCAAAGGTTCGATGGCTCGGGCGGCTTCTGCCTTGCCCATGTCTTCGATGTCCCAGCCAAATTGGGTTAAAATGTCCGCTACGTCTTGTTTGGCGGCATCGTTGTTGCCGCAAATAAACATGCTTGGTTTTTGCCCGTCGAAGCTAGGGTTTACCATAAAGGCGCTACCTACACACGAGAATGCCTTTACAAAATGGGCATTGGGTATGGTTGTTTGTAGGTCTTCCATCAACGAAAAATTGATGTCGGAGAAATAGCGCAACACGCCGTTTTGTGGGGCAGCATCGGCAATAGGGTTGGTGGCATCTATAATGGTTTTGCCGTGTAGGTTGTCTAAACCGCAAATTAACATAGCCTCTTTGGCTTTTGTGCCTTTAACGGCAAGCACCACCATGTCGGCGTTTTGTGCAGTGCTGGCAAAATCGGCAACCTGTATGTTGTTACCTAGCTCGGCTTGCAACTCCAAGCGTTTTTCGGTGCTGCGCGAGGCAATGGTCGTGTCGTAGCCATATTGTAAAAAACCTTTTGCTAAGGTTTTACCTACAACACCCGAGCCAATAATTCCAATTTTTTTCATTTTTTAAATATTTTAAACAGTTTTTTTATTAACCATAAGATAGCTGTAATTGTAAACACAAAAACGGCTTGTTTTGTTGATAAAATTGCTAAAAAGTTGTTGTTGAGGTTATTTTAAAACTACAACACACCAAATTTGCGGGGTGGCAAATTTGGTGTGTTTTTTTTTGGGGTGTTGTTGTTTGGAGTTTTAAAGATAATGGGCAGATTTTTGTAGTGGGTAATGGTTACATGGTTTGGGGCGTTAATGGCTAAGACTAGTATATTATTTTAGTTATGTCATTACCTTATTAAAGACGATAATATAATCCTATTCCCAAACTGGGAGCTATGGGAGTGTTAAGAGAGATCTCCCAAAAACTTGGTGGTGTTTTTCTTATTTCTTCAATAGTTGATACGCCCATAACACCCACACCCATCTCAATTCCGAATTTCTTTGACCAATCGGCTTCCAATCCTATATGAGAAACAAACAATAAGTCCTTTTCAATTAAATTAGTATTTTCGTATCTCATATAACCTAATCCAAACCTTACGTACCACGGATGTCTGCCTGATAATTTAGAAGGGCGTCCAAAATGGTAACGAACATCGCCTAAAATAGCCATTATATTTTCATCTTTCGTTGGTATTTTCCATGTTCCAAGTATTCCCCATGTTCCAACATTCATTCCTATTTGAGTTCGACTAATTTGATACCTTACACCAATATTTAACAACTCTGGAAGCCCAAGCCCGGTAGATACCGTTACTTTTCTTTGCCCAAATCCTTGATAAGAAAAACCAACTGAAAGTACAAATATCGCTAAAACTTGTAGTATTTTTTTTGCATTGTTTTTCATAATTTTGCAATTTAATAAGTGTTATTGACTATTTGCCTTAATGGCACAACAATGATGCGGTTGTAAATCGAAGTCCAAAACTACTTCTTTCTAAACCCACCGCCTAGTTAACAGAAAGTGCTTTTTATTAAGAGCAAAGTTACTAATTTTTTTATAATCAGTCAAACCTCTAACAAATTTTTTTTGTTTTAAATAAACAATCATCTTCAATCACCTATCCTTCCACATCGCGCAGCACAAAATACACATAGCCAACACCCACCATTAGGGCATAGATACCTGCCAATTTGGGGTTGTAGTAGGTTAAGGCAAGCAACGAAACAAGGGCAATAAGCAAGGCAATTGCCGGAAAAAAAGGATAAAAAGGCGTTTTAAAGGGTCGGGGTAAAAGCGGCTCGTTGCGGCGCAGCGCAAACAACGAGCACATAGCTACTGCATACAAAGTTAAAGCCCCAAAACACGACAAAATAATGATGTCGCCCGTGCGGTTTGTTAGCAATGCCACCATGCCCACTACCATATTTATGAGCAAAGCATTGGCAGGTGTCCTAAACTTAGGGTGTACATTGCCAAACACCGACGGAATATATCGCACCCGCCCAAACTCGAAGGTAGCACGCCCCGCCGCCAAAATAATGCCATGAAACGAAGCCACCAAACCAAACAAGCCCACTCCGCCAACAATTTTATACAGCCAATGCTCCGTACCTACTGCATGCGACATAACCAAGGGCAGCGGCGAGTCCGATTTATTGCCTGCTGCATCAAACACAGCGCCCTCCCAGCCACCTACGCCCACCGCCGACACAAATGTTAGCAAACACAACAACAACAAAGTTGCCATAGCAGCCCCAAAGCCCACTATCATGTTTCGTTGTGGGTTAATGGTTTCTTCGGCTACATTTGCCAAACCCTCGATGGCTAAAAAAACCCCAGATAGCAAAGGCGTTGCCGCAAAAACGCCCATCCAGCCGTTTGGCAGTGCGTTGTGTGTTAGGTTGGCAAGCTCAATATGTGGCATTGCTGCCGCTGCAAAAACAAGCAACTCAACAACGGCAATAAACGTTACCACCAATTCAAACGAGGCAGCCATACGCACACCCAATATATTGATGGTGGTAAAAACCAAATAGGCTACCATAGCAATGGCAATAACCGGCACCGCAGGTAAAAACAAATGCACATACGCCCCAATAGCATACGCACAGTTAGGAGCAAACACAAACTCGATAATTTGCGCCACACCACCCAAAAAGCCCAAACGTTTGCCCAAAGCACGGTCGGCATAATCAAACGCGCCGCCCGCTTTGGGTATGGCACAAGCCAGCTCGGTATAGCCCAGCGTAAAGGTAATATACATAACAGCAACCACTACCGTAGCAATAGCCATGCCCAAGGTACCACCTTCTGCCAAGCCCAAGTTCCATCCAAAATACATACCCGATATAACATAACCAACCCCCAAACCCCAAAGCATTAGGGGCGTAAGCGAGCGTTGTAAGGTAGCTTTTTGCGTATTCATAAATTAATAAATTTTATAGTATGTGTTAGGGCGATGTTTTTTTATCGCCCAAATTGTGTATTTTTAGCCTTTAAGGTTATACCCAAAAATTTGCTTTGGTCTGGTAGTACCGATACTTGTATCGGTATTTTTGTTCGATATTCTTTCCCAAACACCGCTATCATCACCCAAATACCCCATTTTTATTGCCAATCTATCAACCCCAAAAACAATAAATACCCAAGCAAGTATGCCTTTGTATGGGGTAAATAAAAAAATGCCATTTGCTTCGCGCAGTTCCATGTTCGGTGCTGATTGCACCTTTTGTCTGCCCACAAAATCAACAAGTTTGCGCCTTTTAGATATGCTTGTATCCATAGGTGTAGCTAAAATACCCCATCTTTAAAACTGAAAATAAATAAAGCTATTTTGGTAAAAAACACCTAAAACAAGCACACATATCAGCACAAAAATATTAAACACCACATCGGCAAATGGCTTGTTGTCGAGGGCAGTTTGGTGGGGGTTTTGCCATTTTTCTACCCAAAACATAAACGCAATAGCAGGCAGTGCAATAGCATAACTTAGCGTACCAAACTCTATTTGTTGAGCATTTTTTATTGCCAACATAAGCGGCAATTGTGTGTTAAAAGTAAGCATGTTATGGGTAATTTGCAAGGCTTGGCTCATCGAATCTGCCCTAAAAAACACCCACGCCCACGCCACCACACAAAACGTAATAAAGGTATAAACGCCATTTGCCCATTTATTGCTAGGTAGTTTTATGGGTAAGTAGTGGGCGCATAGCAAATACCCAACAATAAGCAAAGCATGAATACTACCCCACGCCAAAAACGTCCAGTTTGCACCATGCCAAAAGCCACTTAGCAAAAACACAATAGCCACATTGCGGTATATTTTTGTTGGTGTAGTTCGGCTGCCGCCCAAGGGCAAGTACACATAATCCCGAAACCAAGTAGAGAGCGAGATGTGCCACCGTTGCCAAAAAACGCGGATATTGGTGGCAAAATAGGGGCGGTTAAAGTTGGTCATGAGCGTAAAACCCATGCTGCGGGCAGCCCCAATGGCAATGTCCGAGTAGCCCGAAAAATCGCAATATATTTGAATGGTAAAAAATAACGTGGCAATAATTAGGTTAATGGCGTTGTAGTTAAACGGGTTTCCGTAGATATAGTTAACATATACAGATAGCCTATCGGCGATAACCATTTTTTTGAAAAAGCCCCACAACATTAGCCGCAAACCGCCATACAACACCGCCCCGTTAAAAGGGTGATATGTTCTAAATTGGTGTAATAAATTTTGTGGTCGCTCGATAGGACCTGCCACCAATTGCGGATAAAACAGCACATACAAAGCAAAAATACCCAAGTGCCGCTCGGCTTTTTGCTTACCTCTGTACACCTCAATGGTGTAGCTCATTGCCTGAAACGTATGAAACGACAAACCAATGGGCAACAAAATGCTTAACAAGGGCAATTTTGCTCCCCAATCAAGGTTGCCAAATAGCGCGTTTAGGTTATCGGCAAAAAAGTTGTAGTATTTAAAGGTTGCCAAAATGCCCACATTTGCCGCTAAACTCATTAGCAAATAAGCCTTTTTGCGCGTTTTGGGGGCGTTTTCAATCCAGATACCTGCTGCATAATCTACCAAAATAGTGAACACCAAAATAAGCAAATACACAGGCACAAATGCCATGTAAAACACTGCACTTGCCCCCAAAAGCCACCACCACCTATGTTTATGCGGCAACACATAATACAACAAGGTAACAAACGGATAAAACAATAAAAATTGTAGCGAATTGAATAACATGTGGCGACTAACTGAAAGATAAAATAATCGTTAAATTATGTTGATGGCAAATAAAAAGCAACAAAAAAACAACGCAAATAGTGTTTTTAGAAAAAAAAGGTGTATTTTTGTACGCGAATACAACATTTTATAAAAATGACTAAACTAAAATTTGTAAAACCCGAAAACTATAGCGGTTTTTCGACTCAATGGGCTAAATATCTGCCAATAATAAAAAAAAAGGATTATGTAGTTAGAGATATTTCGGTTGGTGGCGATGCTCCAAAAGATTTTATTCAAATATATTTATTTGGAAAAGTAAGGCGGAAGAATACTAAAAAATGGATAGGCTATATAGCAAAAGTAGCAGGTAAATGGTACCCAGTAGAAAGCATTACAGAATATTTTTTAAGCAAAATTGGCGAAGAATTGGGTTTGTTGATGGCTAATTCTAAATTAGTGCTTATTGCTGGACAAATACGCTTTTTAAGCCAGTATTTTTTGAATCACCAAACAGAAGAATTGGTACATGGCGTAGACATATATGCAGGTTATATTTCGGATAAAAGTTTAGTAGAAGAAATCGAAAAAAAGCAAATGGCTCAAGAATTTTTCACATTTCAATTTGCAGAACAAGCCATTAGATGTATTTTCCCAGAAGAAGCCAATATTATTATTCAACAATTTGTAAAAATGCTTGTATTTGATGCCCTTATTGGAAACAATGACCGTCATTTTTATAATTGGGGCGTAATCCGAAATACATCAAAAAAAAATAAAAACCGATTTTCGCCTATTTATGACACTGCACGAGGTATGTTTTGGAATGATAGCGAAACAAAAATAGCCGAAGTTGTTAATGACAAAGTAAGGCTACCGTCTTATTTAGACAAGTATGTAAAAAAATCAAAACCCAAAACAGGCTGGAAAGGAGTTAAGCAATTAACCCATTTACAATTAGTACAACATCTTTACGATTATCACGATGATTATCGTAAAATTATAACCGATTTAGCAGAACAAAAAAACGAAAATCGCGTTTTAGACATGATAGACCAAGAATTTTCAATGCTGTTGAGTATCAATAGAACTTTTTTGATAAAAGAATGTCTAAAGAAACGATTCGAACTCATTCGAAATATAAAACACACTAATCATGAGCAATAAAATTTTAAGCAGTTTTAAGTGGTTGTTTAAATCAGACGACCAAACAGAAGAAATTCAGACACCCCAAAATGATAATGCGGTGTTTCAACTAACTTTTAAAAATTTGGTAATAGGCACATTAAGTCTCGAAAAAAACATTTGGAAATTTGCTTATACTGATGAATTTAAAAAACAAAATTATCTAAAACCCATAGTAGACTTTCCTGATATAACAGTTCCTTATCAATCAGATAAATTATTTCCTTACTTTGCTTTTCGCATTCCAAGTTTAACACGCCTTAAAGTGCAAGAAATCATTAAGCATAACGAAAGTTATAATGAAGTGGAATTACTTAAACGTTTTGGCAAACAATCAATTGTCAATCCTTTTCAGTTGATAGCTTATTGATATACTTAACACAATAAAAAACAAACCAATGTCGCACCTACACGATTTTACGCTAAGAGGGCTAAACAACAAACCCGAAATAAATTTTGCCGAGTATCAAGGCAAAAAAATAATGTTGGTTAATACTGCATCGGCTTGTGGCTACACGCCGCAGTATGCCCAACTCGAAGAGTTGTATCAAGAGTTTAAAAATAAATTGGTGATTATTGCCTGCCCTTGCAACCAGTTTGGCAACCAAGAGGCAGCCCCCGAAAACGAAATTGCCCAATTTTGCGAGTTAAACTACGGCGTAACTTTCCCGATTACCGACAAAATTGACGTGCGCGGCACACATCCGCACCCCTTGTCTCGGTGGCTAACTGCACACACCAATACCGAAGTAAGCTGGAACTTTCAAAAATACTTGTTCGACGAAAAAGGCAATTTCGAGGCAATGTTTCCACCTGCCACGCCGCCCATGTCCGAAGAAGTTTTAGAACATTTAGAGTGATACTTTGTGGGCTACTGAGTCCCATAGACACTGGTCAATAATATCCACTAATTGTTGCGGCGATATGCCCATATCAATTTTCCCTTTTTGGGCGTGCGATACCCTACCTGTTTCTTCCGACACAATAATAACATGCACATCAACCTGCTCGGTAATACCCGCTGCGGCGCGGTGTCTCATGCCTATGCGTTTGGGTAGGTCGGGGTTTTCGGATACAGGCAATACACAACCCGCCGCCCATATCTTAAAATCCGATATTACCATAGCTCCATCGTGCAGGGGGCTGCCTTTATCAAACACACTTTCTATCAATTTACCCGATATCTCGCCATTGATAAGTACGCCAGTATCTGCCAACAAATTGCGCTCGCTAACACCTGCAAACACAATTAAAGCACCCGTTTGAGTTTTTGCCATATTAGTAACCGCTTTCACTACTTGGTCGCGCAGCAACTGTTTTTGGGTCGCTGTCCGATTTTCTCTGTTCAAAATCTTCGCCCAAAAACCATCTTTGCCAATACCACTACCCCGCCCAACATAAAACAAAAAGCGCCGTATCTCGGGTTGAAACAAAATAACCAACAATATAAACCCCGACTCGACAAATTGCCCCAAAATGGTCGCCAGCATTTTCATGTCAAACAAACGCACCGCCAACCACACCCAATACAACAACACAATACCCAAAAAAATATTGAATGCCAAGGTGCCTCGCAATATCTTGTAGAGTTGAAAAAACAGCAATCCCACCAACAATATATCAAGTATATCGCCGATGCCAATTTCTAAGAAACCAATTTTTATGAAGCTATATATCAAGTAATTGCCTAACATGTGCAAATTGTTGGAGGGTATAATCAAAGATACAAATTTGGTAGCTAATTGTTGTTTGTTTGATAGTTTTTGCGCACAGCCAACAACCATATTATCGAGCCAAATGCAAATAGCACAACAAGCAACAAACCAACAAGGCTTGCCGCTGTAATAAAATAAACCGCAAGGGCAGTACCCAACAGCCGAGCAATTTCGGCGGGTGTTGCCCATGTTTTGTTTTCGAACAAAGCACCACAATTTACTATTGCCCAAATAATTAAAACTGCCAACAGCACCCTAATAACAAGGCTATACGCATCTGCCGAAAACAAAAATACCGTTGCCCCACCCAAAATAAGCGTATATTGACCCAAAATGTAATAGTTAATTTGGGGCGATATGGTGGTGTCGTATTTGTGATAATTGGCAGCATTAAACTCGTGTTGTGGTACTAACTCATTGGCAGGATGCCAACCGGGGTTGCCAAACAACAAATGCCAACGGTTGCCCCACGTTTGCATCTGCCAAAACTCGTTCCACAAATGCACCCAATAATCGAGGTTTAGCCACAGTGGGTTCCAGCTTTTGGGCTGCACCGTAATGCCATAAACAACCGCCTCTTGTTCGGTCTGAAAAGTGCCAAACATGCGGTCGAAAATAATAAGTGTGCCGCCATGATTGCGGTCGATATAAATAGGATTTACCCCATGATGCACCCGATGATGCGAGGGTGTATTAAATACATACTCGAACCAAGCAGGCATTTTATTGATAACCCGCGTATGTATCCAAAACTGATACAACGTTTGAAACGCGGCAATGGTAACAAACAAAACCGGCGAAAAACCAATGTATGCCAAAGGCAGGTAAAACAAACTCGAAAAAACGCTTTGCACCCAACTTTGGCGCAATGCCACACTCAAATTGTATTCTTCGCTTTGATGATGCACCACATGACTGCCCCACAACACATTAATTTCGTGTGCCAAACGATGAAACCAATAGTAAAAAAAATCGACCCCAATAAACAATAACACCCAAGTAAGTGCATTTTGTGGCATATTGGGTATTAAACGGTAGTTTTGGTAGATAAATACATAACCCAATACCGTAAATGTTTTTAAAAAAACGCCTATCACTTGCTGCCCAATACCACAACTAATGTTGGTAATGGCATCATTAAACCTATACAACTGCGTGTGTTTTAAACGACTAATAAGCAATTCTAACCCAATTAACAAAAAGAAAATTGGAATAGATAAGGCAATGTAATCAATTGGTTTGTCCATGTTGTGAAATGGTGAAGTGGTGAAATGGTGATGTGGTGAAGTGGTGATGTGGCGAAATGGTGATGTGGTGATGTGGTGGTTGTAGAGACGTAGCAGTACTACGTCTACAACTTTATGATTACATAAATCATAAAAAATCATACCCAATCAGCGTTCTATTTTGCGATGCGGTGATAAATCATAAATCATCATAAAAAATCATACCCAATCAGCGTTCTATTTTGCGATGTGGTGATAAATCATAAATCATCATAAAAAATCATACCCAATCAGCGTTCTATTTTGCGATGTGGTGATAAATCATAAATCATCATAAAAAATCATACCCAATCAGCGTTCTATTTTGCGATGTGATAAATCGGACAGCCAAAAGCCACGTCTTAATATTTTTTCATACTAAACTTGCGTAATGTAGGTGCTTTTATGTAGGTACCAGCTACCACCAACAGCGTCATACAGCCGCCAAAAAGCACCGACGGAATAAGACCCATTAGTCGAGCGGCTGCCCCCGATTCGAAAGCGCCAATTTCGTTCGATGAGCTAATAAATATCATATTAACCGACGACACCCGCCCGCGCATATCATCAGGAATAGTTAGTTGCAAAATGGTGTGGCGTATTTGCACACTTACGGCATCGAAAGCGCCACCAAGTGCCAACAACAACACCGACCAATAAAAATTAACCGACCAAGCAAACAATATAGTAGTAACCCCAAACATTGCTACTGCACCCAATAATTTATAACCTGTGTGGCGCAGTGGTGGGTAATAGGTTAGCCAAATAAGCATTAAAGCAGCCCCTACCGATGGTGCAGCGCGCAATATACCCAAGCCCTCGGGTCCGGCTTTGAGTATATCGTTGGCAAAGATAGGCAATAATGCGGTAACGCCACCAAATAATACCGAAAATAAATCGAGCGACAAAGCGCCCAAGATAATGGGCGAGTTAAACACAAATTGCAAACCTTTGGTAATGCTTGCGGTTAAAGTTTCTTTTACCTCAACGGGTTTTGGTGGTTTTGGGCTAACAAAGTAGATATTAACTACTGCCACCAACGTAAGTACCAATGCCACCCCAAAGGCAGCCTCTACACCATACCAAGCATACACGCCACCGCCCAAAGCGGGTCCAATAATAGCCCCTATTTGCCAACTTGTTGTAGACCACGAAGCAGCATTTGCACTCTCTGATTTGGGGATAAGGCTTGCCATCAACGAAAAACCTGCTGGCATACTAAAGCCACGCACAATACCCCACAAAAATATCAGCCCATAAATACCCCAAATAATCGTTTTATGGTCGGTTAATGTTTCTATATGTCGGGCGGTAGCAAAGCCAAACAAGCCCACAAACAAGGCAAACAAGCCACAAACCCACAAATAACTGTTTCGTTTGTCCGATTGATCTACTACATGCCCCGCGTACAAAGCCACCGATATGGCAGGAATTGCCTCGGCTAAACCCACTACACCCAACGCCAATGGGTCGTTACTTAGTTCGTAGATACGCCAACCCAACAATACATTTTGCATTTGCAGGGCAATAGTTAGTAAAAAACGCGAGGTAATATATTGCCTAAATTCGCTATACCGCATGGCGGCAAAGGCATCGTTGTTGGTATCGTTCATAAATTGTTTTAAAAAATCAAAAAAACCAATTACTCGTCATAAAACCTGCAAAGTTACGTAAATTAAGGTAGATTGTACATCGCAAAAGCACAAAACGGGCAAACCACCGTAGTTTGCCCGTTTTGTGTATAAACTTGTATGATACTTTTATAGCCCATAGCTTACTTGTTTTTAAAATAGTCGTACATTTTATTTTGATACCTAAATGGTGCTTGGTCATCAATTTTATAGGCGTTTACTTCGGGTGCATTAATTAACCTCGATTTGGTATTGTCTTTTTGCTGATACGCTAACATGGTTTTAATTTCGTTGCGTATTTGGGTATCGTAAATAGGGCAAGCTACTTCAATGCGGCGGTGCAAGTTGCGTTCCATCCAGTCGGCAGAAGCAATATAAATGCGTTCTTTACCACCATCGGCAAACACATATACCCGCGAATGTTCGAGATATTTGTCTACAATACTAAATATTTCAATATTTTCTTGTGGCACTAATGTACAAATACCGCGTATAATAAGCGTAATTTTAACACCTGCTTTTGCTGCTTCGTATAGTTTTTGTATTACTTCTTCGTCGTTTAAGCTATTTAATTTGGCGATGATATACGCTGTTTTATTAGCTCGGGCGTTTCGTATTTCGGTGTCTATAAAGGTCAAAATTTTGTTTAGCATTTGATGAGGCGACACCAATAGATGTTTAAACGAGTAGTATTCTTTTCGTTCAATCATATCAAATACCTTGGCTACTTCGCGGGTTATTTGGGGGTCGGCGGTTAGCAAACTGTCGTCCGAGTAAGTACGTGCCGTACCTTCGTGAAAATTACCTGTACTAACATTGGCATACAAAACGGTTTTGTTGTTTTCGCGTCGTCCAACCAATATTAATTTGCTATGAATTTTAATACCTTGTTGCCCATGTAGTACCGTTATGCCGTTTTCTTGCAACGATTTAACCCATTCTATGTTGGCTTCTTCGTCAAAACGTGCCTGAATTTCGATGGTAGCCGTTACTTGTTTGCCGTTTTTTCGGGCATTTATCAGCGCATTTATAATGTTCGATTGTTTAGCTACCCTATAAATAGTTATTTTAATAAACAGCACTTTGGGGTCAATGGCTGCTTCGCGCAAAAAATCGATGACCGGATGAAACGAATGATACGGAAAATGCAACATTACATCTTTTTTTCGTATCAATTTAAACAAACTTTGCTTAGGGTCAATGGCGGGGTGCAGCATAGGTGTGTCGGGGCGTTTGTTTAGTGCCGCCGAGCCAACACTCGGAAAACCCATAAAATCTTTAAAATTGTGGTATCGCCCAGCGGCTATGTGGTTATCGGTTTTTTTGATGCGCAGTTTTTTAAGTAAAAACGTCAATAAATTGGCATCAATTTCTTGGTCGTAGATAAAGCGCACCATATTGCCAAATTTTCGTTTTTTTACGCCCAAGGCTATCAACTCCATAAAACTTTTCGATACATCAACGTCCAAATCCATTTCGGCATCTTTGGTTACTTTTACGGTATATGCTCGGCAATCGTTGTAGCCAAATATCGCAAAAATGTCGTTTAAACAGTAGCGCACTACATCATCAAGCAAAATAACAAAGGTGTTATCTTCTTGTTTAAACACAAAAAAGCGCGATAGCTTTTCGGTAGGCAGTTCAATAAGGGCAAAATGTGGTTTTTCGATCGAGTTTTTTTTGCGCTCGGCAAGGCATAATGCCAAATAAATACAGCCATCTTTTAATGCCGGAAATTCCACAATTTGGTCTAACATCAATGGCACTAATAAAGGGCGTACTGTATCATGAAAATAAGCTCGTACAATCTCGCCTTGTTCGGTGGTTAATTCTTTTTCGTTTACAATATGTATTTGGTAGGCTTTTAGTTGGGTTAAAATTTGCGCATAAATCTCCTCAAAATGCTGCTGTTGTGCTACCACATTTTGATGAATTTGCTTTAATATTTTGCGCTGCGTAATGGCGGTTTCTCTATTTAAACCCATTAACCGTTGATGTGTAGCCACCCTAACCCTAAAAAATTCGTCGAGGTTGTTCGAAAAGATACCTAAAAACTTTAAACGCATCAACAAAGGTACTTTTTCGTCGGCGGCTTCTTGCAATACCCGCTCGTTAAAGTGCAACCAACTAATGTCGCGCTCTATAATTATTTTTTTATGAGGCATAAATAAATGAAAATTAATAATAAGAAATGTGGAGTAATTTATTGTCTATTACTCATCGTTCAAAATTAGTTTTGGATAAACATAAAATGTTAGTTCGGGTTTTGTACTACCAATGTTGTGCCAATTGTCGGTATCGTAGCTTAGGCAAATAACGGCACAGGTGGGTATATCATCAAACCTATGCTGCCCTAATAAATGGTTGCCCAAATGCGTAAAGGTAGGGTTATGACCCACCAACATCGCCGATTGGTGGTGGTCGGGTATTTGGGTAATAATATCAACAATAGGCACTACATTGTAATCAAACCAATACAAAGCGGGTTGTTCTACAATGCCATTTATGTCGTAGCCCCATTGCTCGGCTATAAGTTGAGCCGTACTTAATGCCCTATTAGCAGGGCTGCTAATAATAAGGTGTGGCATTGGCATTTTACGACTTAAAAACAAACCCATGGCAGGCGCATTGTTGCGCCCACGCTGATTAAGGGGGCGGTCAAAATCCGAAGTAAAGGCATTATCCCAACTCGATTTGGCATGGCGAACTAAATACACTGTTTTCATGTTGTACTTGACGGTTATTAAACAACAAAGTTAGCGCAATACCCACAATTTGCGCTATATTTGTGGATAATTGCGCCACAAAAATAATCAATCCGTACCTTTGCTCCAAAATATCTTGTCTTTTTATGAGTTTTAACAACAACAGCCCTTTTGGCAACCTTCCCGAAGTAGTAAAAAACCTACTTATTCTCAATATCATTGGTTTTGTAGCTGCCAATGTATTACAAACACGTGGAATAAACCTAAACGATTTGCTCGGATTGCACATACCCGGCGGCAGCAAGTTTCAACCGTACCAGTTTATTACTTATTTGTTTATGCACGGTAGCCTAATGCACATATTTTTTAACATGTTCGCATTAGTTAGTTTTGGGTCTATCATTGAACGATATTTTGGCGCAAAACGTTTCTTTATCTTTTACTTTACCTGCGGCATTGGTGCGGGTTTGTTATACCTACTTACTTCGTATTGGGAGCTACAACCGCAATTAGCCCTATATGGCGAACAACTACTTGATATGCCCGTAGCCGTTGGCGCATCGGGGGCTATTTATGGCTTGTTAATGGCTTTTGGATTGCTGTTTCCTAATGCCATGGTTGGGGCTTTTCTTATTATACCTATGCGCGCCAAATATGCCGTTTTGTTGTTTGGTTTAATTGAACTTTATTCGGGTATTAACCAAAGCCAATCCGACAATATAGCCCACTTCGCCCATTTAGGTGGTATGATATTCGGTTTTATCCTCATCAAAATATGGAAAATACCGCGCGCTATGTAATATAATAACAAAAACTACCTAAAAAATAAACCTGCCTAAGTTTAAATAAAACCACGTACACAAAAAACATCACCTACTAAAAGCACCTACTAAAAGCTTTTTTTTACTGGGTGATATATACTTGTCATCTACCAAAAACTTTTTTTTACTGGGTGATAAAAACCAAATACTTAGTAAAAACAACAAAATGCACATTACCACTACTCAAAAAAACACAAACTAAACAAAATACAGCTAATCACACAATCAAATTACTTAAACAACTAAGCCTTAGTTACTTATCCTACCTTATGTTACCATGAAAAACCTACCGATTCTTCTTCTTTGCTTGTTTTTTACCCTTAAAATATATGCACAGTCGGGCAACACTTGTGCCGATGCTATACCTATAACACTGCCCCTTATCAACAACAATTTTACTACCTGTAATAGCCAAAATAACTTCAACGCACCAAGTCCGGGCTCATGCTTTTTACCCTCCGAAACCGTTAATCAATACGCATCGGGACCAGACATGTTTTTTTACTTCGTGCCTACAGTATCGGCTTGCTATAATATTATACCTTATACCGCAAGTGCATCTACTAATGCCAGCGTTTTTGTTTACGAAGGCTGCCCCGAAGAGTTTAACTGCGTTGGCGGAAGTGTTTTCTTTCTGGACGGTTTGTTTCTAACAGCCGGACATACTTATACCATTATTGTAAGTAATAAGACAGAGCTAGGCGGCAATAATTGCATAGACTTTCAATTGTACATCACTAACCCAGATGATGCACCCGACAATGATATTTGTGCGGGCATAGCACCTATTGCTGGTTATGCCAATAACTTTAATGCTTCGTCGTGTGGCGAACCTAATAGCTGGTCGCCAGAATTAAATGGCATAGATTGCGCCGGCGGAGATTGGACATCAAATGAAAATGGTATGTGGTATCAATTTAATAACCCATCTACCCAAAACGTAGACATCACCGCTTACAATATTAACTGCACCGGCATAAATGGCAACGATAATACACTGCAAATGGGCGTATGGACAAATACCGGCACCTGCGATTTAAGCCAAGAAACCTTTGTTACTTGTTTGGTTGCCGTAGGTACTGGAACTGTTAGTATGCCTAATCTTACAGCAGGCAATTATTATTTGTTTATTGATGGCAATGCAGCTTCTTTGTGCTCGTGGAGTTTTTATAGCCCAAACATCTGTATTCCTCCGGCGGTTACTTTTAACACCATTAACCCCGATTGCAATACTAACAATGGGGCAATTCAGGCGGTAATACAGCCTAACCCTCCGCCTAATGGCGTTTCGTATAGCGTTTTGTGGAACACAGGTAGTACCAATAATGTAATTAATAACTTAGGTCCAGGCAGCTATACCGTTACGGTTACTTCAAACAGTGTTGGGCAGAGTTGCGCTACTGTGGCTACCGTAACTTTGCAAAGTACCAACATACAAGCAAGTGCCACTAATACAGGACCCGTTTGTATAAACGAACCTGTTTTTTTATCGGCAACAGGTGGTGTTAGTTATAGCTGGGCAGGTAGTGGTATTACGGCAGCTAACCAAAATACCACTAACCCAAATGTAGCACTAACAGCAGGCGGCGTCGAAACGTATACCGTAACAATTACCGATGCACTAGGCTGCACAACAACAGCAAGCACCACTATTGGCATTGTTAGTTTTCCGGTTCAGATAGATGCCCCATCTATCGCTTGCCTTAATCAAAACGTCGATTTGACTGCATTAGGTGGTACGTCCTATCTTTGGAGCAACCCAAGCGGCTCAATCGTTTCTAATCAGGCTACTTTATCTATATCAACCGTAACACCACAAAGTGCAGGCACATACGCCGTTACTGTTACAGGCATTGCAGGTTGTACTAATACCGCAACAACAACCCTAAACCTTGGGCAAGCAACTGCCACTATCATCGCACCCAATAGTTTTTGCTTTAACGATACGTTGCACCTTACAGCAACAGGTGGTTCGTCTTATCTGTGGAGTGGGCCAGCAGGGTTTTCGTCTACCTTGCCCAACCCAATTATTTATAACACCACACAATTTGATGCAGGTACATATGGGGTTACTGTAACAGGTACAGGTGGTTGTACAGCAATGGCAGAGCAAATAATTAGCCTATCAAATGTTAATGCTACGGCAAGCAACAGTTCGCCGGTATGCGAACCAAATAGTTTTCAGTTGTTTGCAACTGGTGGTGTTAGCTATGCATGGAGCGATACCCATGGCTATACTTCATCTGACCAAAACCCTATTATTACAGATACCTACATGAATTTGTCCGACTTTTATACCGTTACCGTTACCAATGCCAACGGTTGTACACGCACCGCATCTACAATGGTAACAGTTAATGGCATTAATGCTATCGTAACAAATAATAGCCCAGTATGCACAGGGCAAACCGTGCAACTATCGGCAAATAATGGGGTATCGTATAGCTGGAGTGGGGCAAATGGGTTTGTATCTAACTTGCCTAACCCCACAATTAACAATGCCACAATTGCCAATGCAGGTACTTATACCGTTACTATTACGGGCATAAATGGTTGTTCTACCACACAAACAACTACCGTAGTAATTAGCCAACCAAATATTACCTTAACGGCTAATAATAATACCCTTTGTGTTGGCAAAAATTTGAGTATCACAGCTTCGGGTGGGCAAAGTTACAACTGGACATTACCCAATAACACTACCTACAACCAAGATAACTTAACCATTAACAATGTACTACTTACCGATGCTGGGGTATATAATGTTACCGCAACCGACTCAATTGGTTGTACAGCCACCGAAAGTATTATTATCAACGTAACTAATTTTGCAACTACGGCTACTAACAACAGCCCCTTGTGCATAGAAAACACCTTGCAACTAAATGCTACAGGTGGGGTGTTGTATAGTTGGCAAGGAGCTAATAATTTTACATCAACAGAGCAAAACCCTATTATAAATGCGGCAAATACTGCCAATGCAGGCACTTACACTGTTACTGTTACCAACAGTAACGGCTGTATAACATCAACAACAACAACGGTTACTATAAATCAAGCGGTGGCAAGTGCTAGCACAATTAACCCTGCTTGTTTTGGCAATGATTTGTTGCTTACCGCAAATGGTGGGGTATCGTATAGTTGGGCGGGTAGCAATGGCTTTTCATCTGCCCAACAAAACCCCATAATAAGCAATACCACCGCTTTGCAAACAGGCACTTATACCGTAACTGTAACTAATGCCAATAGTTGTACCGCCACCGCAAGCACCACCGCCAACATACCCGCTTTGTTGCAAGCCACTATTGTTAGTCAAAACGTTAATTGTTTTAGTGCCAACAATGGGCAAGCCACCGCAAACGCCAACGGCGGAACAGGCTCTGTAGCTTTTTTATGGTCGGAGGGTAGCACCACAAACAGCATTAACCAATTGTTGCCCAATACCTACACCCTAACTGTTACCGATGCCAACGGCTGCACCACAAGCACCCAAACACAAATTACGCAACCCGCACCCATAAACATAAACATTAGCCCCACTAATGCCACTTGCTTTGGCAATACAGGTAGCCTATCTGTTACAAGCACCAATGGCGTATCGCCTTATGTATATGCCTGGAATAACAGTTTGCCCCCCGATTCGGTTTTGCAAAACATAGCCCCAAATAATTATACCCTAACTGTTACCGATGCCAATGGCTGCACACAAACCGCTCAAACACAAATTACGCAACCAAGCCCTATTGCCATAACTGCCAATACCACCAATGTTTTGTGTTTTGGCGAATTAACTGGACAGATAGCCGCAAACGCCACAGGTGGTACGGGTGTGTTTAGTTATCAGTGGTCAAATGGGGGTAGTATATCATCTGCCCTAAATAATATTGCCGCAGGTGCTTATACCTTAACCGTTACAGATACTAACCAATGTACCCAAACTGCCACCTACAACATTACGCAAAATACCCCACTACAAGGTAACATTTTTGCAGATGAAGTGCTTTGTTTTGGTGGCACAACCAACCTTTTTGCAACGGCATTGGGTAGCACCATGCCATATAGTTTTGTTTGGAGCGATACCACGCAAACATTGCCTAGTTTATTAAACGTTACGGCAGGCACCTACACTGTTACCATCACCGATGCCAACCAATGTAACACCACCAACCAAATTACGGTAACTCAACCTACGGCTTTAAACTTAGTGCCAACAAACACTAATGTGGCTTGTTTTGGCACATCAACGGGTAGTATTAGTGCCAACGCCACCAACGGAACGCCGCCTTATAGCTACACTTGGAGCAATACACCACAAAATATAAACAGCCAAAACAACTTAAGTATAGGTACATATAGTATTACAGTTACCGATGCCAACAATTGTAGCATCGCCCAAAATATTGCCATAAACCAACCCGATAGTTTAAACATAACCGCCAATGTTTTACCTGCAATATGCTATCAAACCCAAACAGGGGCTATAAACACCAATGTATCGGGCGGAAGTATACCGTATACATATACATGGAGCAATAACGCCAATACACCAAACCTAATTAATGTTTTGGCAGATACATACACCTTAACAGTTAGCGATGTAGTAGGTTGTACAAAAAGTATTAGCCTAACCATTACACAACCCGATACTTTAATTATTACAACAAGCCCCACCGATATTGTATGCAACGGACAACAAACCGGAAGCATTGCCACCACAACCATAGGCGGCACAACACCGTATTTTTACACATGGAGCAATAATTTACCGCCTACACCTAACCAAACAAATAGCCTATTGCCAAATACTTACACCGTAACCGTTACCGATTTAAATGGCTGCACAAGTACATCATCAGCCAATATTAATCAACCAACACCTATTGCAATAACAGTAAGCACCACAAACGCCAATTGCGGGCAAGCAAATGGTTCGGCAACACTAAATGTTAGCGGTGGCACGGGCAGCAATTATACCTACACCTGGCAAGATAATTTAAGCACTACCAACACTTGTAGCAACCTATTAGCCAATGTGTATAACGTAACGGTAACAGACGAGGTAGCTTGTACACAAACAATTAGCGTGGCAATAACTAACAACAATGCCCCACAAATTACCGATACCACACTTGTTAATACTACTTGCACACAAGCCAACGGCAGCATAAGCCTAACAGTAACTGCGATAGGGGCTGTTGATTATGTTTGGTCGGCAAATACAAATGCAGGTAATACACCCACTGTTAGTAACTTATTGGCAGATACTTATGCCGTAACTATCACCGACCAAAACAATTGCAATGCTATAGCCGTATTTACCCTAACCAATGCTCCATCGCCACAACTAACTATACAAAGCCAAAACAACACCACTTGCGGCTTTAACAATGGGCAGATAACAGCAAACGCCACAGGCGGCACAGGCACTTTAACTTATCAGTGGTCAAATGGCGGCAGTAGCTCATCTGCCCAAAATAACCTTGCCGCAGGCACTTACACCCTAACCGTTACGGATATTAACCAATGTACCGACACCATTAGTAGCACCATTCAATCATCGGTTGCGCCTACTATTGATTTACTTAGTTTAGTAAATACATCGTGTAACCAAGCAAATGGCAGCATTACCGTATCTGCCCAAAACACAATAGGTGCAATAACTTATGTTTGGGCAGATGCAGTAAGTAATAGCTCAACAGCCAGCAATTTAAACGCAGGCACGTATACCTTAACCATCACCGACCAAAACCAATGCACTATTTTGCAAAATTTTGTGATAGTTGCCGAACCCGCGCCAAGCCTAAGCATTACTAATGCACAAAATCCCACTTGCGAGCAAGCCAATGGCAGTTTAACCGCTACCGTACAAAATGCCATTGGGGCAGTTAGCTATCAATGGAACATAGCAAATGCCAACACACAAACCATAAACAATTTACCCGAAGGTACTTATACCGTTACCATCACCGACCAACTAAGTTGTACGGCATCGGCATTGGCAAGTATTAGCAATCAACAATCGCCGCAAATAGTAAATAACACCATTAGCCCCGACAACTGTAATCAACAAAACGGAACAGTACAAATTAACGCCATAGGTGGTACAGGTGCATTAGTTTTTGTTTGGTCAGATGCGGTAAGCAATACATCAACAGCCACCAATTTAAGTTCGGGTAGCTATACCGTTACCGTTACCGACCAAAATCAGTGTTTTGATAGCCTAACCGTTTTTATACCCCAAACTTCATCGCCACAAATAAGCAATACGCAAACCACCAACGCCAATTGCAATCAATCCGACGGCAGCATATCAATTACTGCCACAGGTGGTACAGGCAATTTAAGCTACACATGGAGTAACACACCCGCAAATACCCCCAATTTAACCAACCTAACAACGGGTAACTATACCGTAACCATCACCGACGAGGTGCAATGTTCCACAACCCAAACAATAGCCGTTTTAAACAACGATGCACCAACCATACAAAGCATAGATACCACACCAAGCACTTGCAACAATAACAACGGCACCGCACAAATTAACCTAACAGGCGGAACAGGAACATTAAGTTATGTTTGGACAGATGCCGTAAGCACCACCAATAGTGCTACTAATCTATCGGCACAAAATTACACCGTTACCATAACCGACCAAAGCCAATGCAGTGCTATTGCCACATTTACTATAAACAATCAGGCAGCTCCGCAAGTTATCGATACACAAATAACAAACGCATCTTGTGGAAACAACAACGGAACAATAAGCATAACAACAACAGGTGGTACAGGTAATTTGGTATACACCTGGACAGATTTAGTGAGCAACACCAACATCGCCAATAACTTATCGCCACAAACATATACAGTTACCATCACCGACCAAAACGCTTGTAGCACAACTACTACTGCCGTAATTGTTAATCAAAACGCCCCCAACATTACCGACACCCAAATTACCAACGCCACTTGCGGCAATGCAAATGGTAGTGCTACCATAACTGTAACAGGCGGCTCGCCCCCAATAAGTTATACATGGACAGATGCTGTTAGCACCACCAATACAGCAAATAATCTATCGGCACAAACCTACACCATAACCATAACAGATAGCAACCAGTGCAGCAACATAGTAAATGTAGTGGTAGATGATACCCCATCGCCACAAATAGACAGTTTGCAGCTAACACCCACAACTTGTGGTAGTGCAAATGGTAGTATTACCATTTGGGCAAGTAACGGCACAGGTGCATTAAGTTATTTTTGGGCAGATGCAGTAAGCGGTATAACAGATAATGTTGCCAATAACTTATCGGCAGGAACATACAGCGTAACCATCACCGACCAAAACGCTTGTAGCACAAACACAACTGCCATAATTGTTAATCAAAACGCCCCCAACATTACCAACACCCAAATTACCAACGCCACTTGCGGCAATGCAAATGGTAGTGCTACCATAACCGTAACAGGCGGCACACCCCCAATAAGTTATACATGGACAGATGCTGTTAGCACCACCAATACAGCAAATAATCTATCGGCACAAACCTACACCATAACCGTAACAGATAGCAACCAGTGCAGCAACATAGTAAATGTAGTGGTAGATGATACCCCGCTGCCACAAATAGACAGTTTGCAGCTAACACCCACAACTTGTGGTAGTGCAAATGGTAGTATTACCATTTGGGCAAGTAACGGCACAGGTGCATTAAGTTATATTTGGGCAGATGCGGTAAGTAGTGTAGCATCTGCCCAAAACTTAAACGCAGGCACATATAGTGTAACCATCACCGATGCCAACAATTGCAGCATAAACACAACTGCCACTATTGCGCAACAAGATGCTCCAACATTAAGCGTTTTGTTTGCTACGCCCACCAACTGCAACACCAGCAACGGGCAAATTGATATGCAGGTTACAGGCGGCACAAGTCCGTTTGTGTATACATGGACAGATGCTGTTAGCAACACCAACACAGCCACCAATTTAGCCGCAGGTACCTACACCCTAACTGTAACCGATGCCAATAACTGTACAGCCACACAAACTGCCAATGTACAAGCTACACTTTTAGCACCACAGGCACAATGTAGCACACCAACCGATAGCACAATTACTGTAACATGGCAAACTGTTTTAGGGGTAGATGAATATATAGTGATAGCTAACGGACAAACAGATACCTTATCTGTCACAACTTTAAACTACACTATTGGCAATTTACCTGCCGACACCACTATACAGATACTAGTTTTGGCAAACGGTTGCGGCATTACACAAACCGATACCCTTAGTTGTCAAACATTAGACATGCCGCCTTGTTTGCCCGTAAGCCTACAAATTACCACACCCGATAGCCTATTTTGTGAGGCAGATGATGCGCTATTATTAACAGCCTTACCCACAAATGGGGTATTTAGTGGCAATGGTGTGGCAGATAACACCTTTTATCCAAGCCAAGCAAATATTGGCGATAATATCCTAACCTATACCTACACCGCCCCCGACAATTGTATATACACCAGCACCCAAACCATGATGGTATATCCAACGCCCAATGCCAGCTTTATAGGAGATACGATAGTGTGTATAAATCAGCCGAGTTTATTTACATTTAATGGTATAGCTCCACAAAACAGCACTTACCAGTGGTTAATAAACAGTACAGTAGTGGGCAACGATGCCAACTTACAAACCACTTTTACCGATACGAGTACCAACCAAATTAGCCTAATAGTAACAACTCAATATGGTTGTACCGATACCATTAGCCAGCCATTGCAAATAGCTACCCTAACAGCCAGCACCATCGGCGATACTACGGTTTTGTTTGGGTCGAGTATATTTTTACCTACAACAGCCCTATCAAACCTCGATGCACCATTAAGTTATACATGGCAATCGGCAACAAGCGAGCTTAGTTGTTACAATTGCGATAATCCACAAACAACTATCACACAACCTATAAACACCTATACGCTACTTGTTACCGATAGTTATGGCTGCCTTGCCACCGACCAAGTAAATATTGCCGTAATGTACAACAATGCAATAATTATACCCAGTGCATTTTCGCCAAACAACGACCTACAAAACGATACTTTTGGCATACTAGGGCATAATATAGCCCAATACGAGCTAATGATTTACAACCGTTGGGGAAATAAGGTATTTAGTTACAGCGGCACAAACACCAATCAATATTGGGACGGTACCATAAATGGTATTGAGTGCGAAGTAGGTGTTTATGTGTATTATGCCAACATTATTTTTACCAATGGACAGCAAACTATTAAAAAAGGTAATGTAACTTTAATTAGGTAACAGATAAATAAAATGATTGAAGTAACTTGTGCTATTATTATCAGCCATAAAAAAGTATTGGCTGTACAGCGCAGCGAAGTAATGGATATGCCAAATTGCTGGGAGTTTCCGGGAGGTAAAATTTTACCCAACGAAACGCCCAGCAATTGTGTTGTCCGCGAAATTGAAGAGGAGTTAAATATTTTAGTGCAGCCTATCCAACAATTAACGCCTGTTGTGCATCAATATCCCCAAAAAACAATTAAACTAATACCCTTTATTTGTGAGCTAAAAAGTGGCACTATACAATTAATTGAGCATCAAGCATTTAAATGGTGTAGCCCCAACGAACTAAAGTCGCTTGATTGGAGTGCCGCCGATGTAATGATACTAAACGAGTTATTATCGGTTATTGATTTGGTGTTAGCAAATAAATAGCGAAACAGGTAAAAAAACACTACTTTTAAAAATAATAAAACAAATGGCTATATTTTAGCAAATTAAGCATTTGACCTTTAAAAGTATAAAGAATAGACATAGCAAAAGTGGCTACCACAGATAATTCTGAGGTAGCCACTTTTGCTATGTGTAGTAATTACTAAATATTAGGCAAACAAATTGTCGTACACTTCGTTTAGGTTATTAACTTGTATTACTTTTAGTGTGTATTTATCGGCATCAATACCTTTGTTGCTGGCGGGTATAAAAATGCGTTTAAAACCTAATTTATCCGCCTCCATAATGCGTTGTTCAATGCGGTTTACACTGCGTACCTCGCCCGACAAACCTACCTCGCCGGTAAAGCAAGTGCCAACTGGTATAGCTATATCCTCGAAAGAAGACAGCAACGAACAAATTACCGATAAATCTATGGCAGGGTCTTCGACCTTTAAGCCACCTGTTATGTTCACAAAAACATCTTTATCGCCAAATTTAAAACCGCATCTTTTTTCTAAAACAGCCAACAGCATGTTTAGGCGTTTGCTATCAAAGCCCGTTGCCGAGCGTTGTGGCGTGCCATAAGCCGAGTGGCTAACCAAAGCCTGTGTTTCGATAAGCAAGGGTCGCATACCCTCGATGGTGGCACCAATGCCAATACCGCTAAGGTTGTCGGCATTTTCCGAGATGAGCAACTCTGAGGGGTTACTAACCTGCCGCAGCCCGTTTTGTTGCATTTCGTAGATGCCCAACTCGGAGGTAGAGCCAAAACGATTTTTTTTGGTGCGTAACAGACGATAAGCGTGGTGATGCTCGCCCTCGAATTGCAAAACGGTATCTACCATGTGCTCTAAAATTTTTGGTCCAGCAATATTGCCATCTTTGGTAATATGCCCCACTAAAATTACCGGCACATTGCTATCTTTGGCATAGCGTTGCAGCTCAGAGGCACACTCGCGTATTTGCGATACCGTACCTGCCGTAGACTCTATTGCCGACGAAACAAGCGTTTGGATAGAATCGATGATGCAAAGGTCGGGTTTAACGGTTTTTAGCTGTTTAAAAATCTGGAAAAGATTGGTTTCGGTCAATATCAGGCAGTTGTCGTTTTGTATATCAACGCGGTCGGCACGCATTTTTATTTGTTGGGCGCTTTCCTCGCCCGATACATACAATATTTTGCAACCTACCAAATGCACGGCAAGTTGTAGCAAAAGTGTAGATTTGCCAATGCCCGGTTCGCCGCCAATAAGCGTAATAGAGCCCGGAACAATGCCACCGCCAAGCACGCGGTTAAGCTCGTGGTCGGGGGTTACAATGCGTTGTTCTTCTACGCTTTCGATGGTTTTTATGCGTAGCGGTTGGGCTACTTTGTGGTCCGATGTGCCTGTGGCGCGTCGGCTTTCGGCTGTTTTTTCGTGTTCGGGTTCAATTACTTCTTCTATGTAGGTATTCCATGCCTCGCACGAGGGGCAGCGACCCATCCATTTGGGCGATTCGACACCGCAATTTTGACATACATATCGGGTTCTGAACTTTGCCATGATTTAATAGTGCTTGTTAGTGGGGTGTTTGGGTTAAATATAAGATGATTGTAAAGTCTATCGCATCTATTTATTTAATTTGGAATTTAGCCGATTTGACTAATTCGATACTGTTGTAATTCATTGGATTAGTGAAAGAAAATTGCCAAATAGAATAAAAATCTTTTTGTTTTTCAAAAAACAGCATGTTTACTTTTTTGCTGACATGTTGTTGCCACTGCCTAAAAGGGTAGTAAAGTTGCCTGATGATGGTGTTTTTTGTTTGAGCATTTTTAGCTTCTACCAATGCTACTTGATTTCTGCCTTCGTATCCGGCATCAATTTCTGTTTGGACACTTTCGGTACATATTAACTGATTACCTACGTAAAACTCAAACATAGGGGTATATTTCCTGCCTCTAATGGTCAACAACAAACTATCGTCTTGCATAAATGTACGGATAAGACTACTTGCATAGGCAAAATCAAGATGTTGCATCTCGGAATTGCCAATTAAAGAGGTCTCTAATTCAAAATCTAATTTAGACGAATAGATTTGAGCTACGCTCGTTACTTCGGGTATGTCCACATAACCTTCTCCTTTTATAATGTTATAAATGCCGTTTTTTATAGGTAGTATAAATAGCCCATTTTCTACAAACACATTTGGTCTATCGGCTCTTGTATCTTGTTTACAAAGCACGCGGACTTCTCTTTGATTAGTGCTTGTAAAATGATGAGTTGCTTCTTTGATAGATTGAGCAGTTAAAATATAAGGGCTTTTATCGAAGTTATGCTGATGGATTTTGTACTTGTCGAAAATAGCCTGCCAAGGTTCGTTATTCATTGATATATTAAGTTTAAAATAAAAGATTATTAGCAGGAGTAGGTTGATAGTTGGTTACTACAATCTCGTTAATAGCTCCTCGTTTTTCGGCATTAGAGTTGATGGCTCGACTTGCAGAAACACGATAGATGGGAAAGTCATTGAAGATATTTTCAAAAAAATTATCTTCGGGGTTTTCATTTTTAGGATCCGAATTACTAAGCATCAGTTTGGCTTGTTTTTCGGTGTTTATTTTCCTAAAAAAATGAGCTAATTTAATTTGGTCTTGTTCGCTAAATCCGCCACTTGCATATGTATTAAAACTAGCTGTTTTGCTAATTGGGCGATAAGGTGGGTCGAAATAAACAAAAGTATTATCGGTTATGTGGTCAAAACAAGCATCGTAATTAGCAATTTGTATTTCGGTGCGTTGTAATATCCGCGATGCTGCCCAAATATTTTGTTCATCAAGTATTGTGGGTTTCGGATATTTTCCGAAAGGTACGTTAAACCCGCCCTTCGAATTTAAACGAAATAACCCATTGAAACAAGTTTTATTTAAAAAGATAAGTTGAGCAGCTCGTATTATCCAATCGTCAGACAATGTTTGGTACTGAGTAGTAAATCTTTTTTGGTTAAATTCTTCTCTGACTAACAAAAACAAATCGTTGCGTTTTTCAACAGAAGTATTTTCGTATATTTTTTGGTATTCGTATAATTTGTGTAGTAAATCTTGGGGCTTTTGCTGTACTACCCAATAGGTCAATACTAAATCTTTGTTAACATCCGAAATATAAGCACTTTGTATGCGGTAAGTTTGCATTACTTCAAAAAAAACAGCACCACCACCCATAAAAGGTTCGGCATATTTGTTAATTTTGTTGGTACGCAATTCGGTTGGGTAGTAATTGCTAAACTGAGAAAGCAATTGCCCTTTGCCCCCTGCCCATTTAACGATAGGTTTTGCTTTTGCTTGTGTCATAATGTATTTAATTTTTATTTTATAAACCTTGCATTTACTTTTTAAACAAAGTGCTAAACAAAAAAGAAGTGCGCAGCGTAATTAGGTGATGCAGTTGTTTGCGGTTAAAGTTACTGCTTGGGTCAAAACGAAAAGAGCCCATAGATTTAGACCAGCGTATGCCCGCCGACCACACATCGTTAAACTGATACGAACCTTCGAGTACATAATCCCAATCCCAGTTATTAGGTTTGTGATCTTTAAAATAAATATCGGTAAGGTCGACCTTCGATTCGGTGTATTTGTATCGTACAAGCCTGCCTGCCGATGCACCCGCTCCAAAGGTAAGTCCGCCTTTGGGGTCGTGAAATTTTACCAAAAGGGGCATTTCGGCATAATCGTAATACAAAGTAAAATCATACCCCGATGTGGTTAAAAACGAGGTGCTGCCTTTTTGCGAGTAAAGTATCTCGAAGGCTAAACCCCAGTTTTGGGCAAGGGGTATTTCGGATATTACACCTGCCGATAGACCGGGTTTGGTAAATCCGCCTATGTTATCGCCATCAATTTGTGTCCAGTTTACGCCTGCTGTTATACCAGCTTTAAAGGTTTGGGCATTTAGGTTTTGGGCAATAAAAAACAAAAAAATAGGTAGTAATAATTGTTGAGGTTTCATGCCAAGTTTTTTTTAGAGAAAAATAAGGTTTAGATAAATGATAGATGTAGTAGTGTAACAAATTATAATTCGATGCCTTGTGCCGAGAAAGGGCGAGGCTCCCAGCCATTTTTTGTTTGGATGTAAAGATGTTTAAAGCCAATTTGTTGTAACAAAAGGGCTGTTTCGGCAAATTGTTTGGTTATTTCGCTGGGGTGATGTGCGTCGGAGTTTAGGCAGATGGGTATGTTCATTTGGTGGATATGCTCAAGTACCCAAGGCGAGGGGTATGGTACATCGCACTTTTTTTTGTACACACTGCGGGTGTTTACCTCAATAATAACCTTGGCGGCTTTGGCTGTTTCGAGGGTTTGTAGTACTTGTTGCTGATACCAATTGTCGGTTTCTTGAAAAAACTGCCCTTTGTTGTTCATCTTTACTTTGTCCATGTGCCCGAGTACTTCGGGGGTGTGGTGTTCGAGCATTTGGCGGGTGGCGGCAAAATAACTGCCAACGGCACGCTCTATGTTGTTGTCGAAAAATTCGGCTAAACCGCGTACATACTCTTTCGAGGGACCATCTATCTCCCAAAAAATGTGTTCGTTGCTGCGTCCAACATCAACCAAATGTACCGAGCCAATGCGGTAGTCGAGGCGTTTAAATTGTTGGTCGGTTGGGCTAATAATGTTGGGGATATAATCTACCTCTAAGCCCACAAAAATGGGCAGTTGGTGGGCATTGTCTTGTTTTATTTTGCTGATACGGTCAAAATAACCGTCGTAGTGGTGTGGCTTTATGCACCAGAACACATCAAAAGGTACGGGGGCATGGCTCGAAAAGCCAAAAGAAGCCACATTTTGTTTTAGGGCTTCTTCTACGTATACTTCTGGGGCATCGGTGCCGTCGCAGTAATAGCAATGTTGGTGGTAGTTGGTCCAGTGAGGCACGGTGTTGATTGTTAATTATTAATTGTTAATTATTGATTATGGAGTGTGGAAGTCCAAAAAAGGTAAAAAAAGGCATCAATTCGCATTTTTTTATTTTTGCAAAATACTGAAAAATAGCGACTTGTATATTGGTATTTTAATCAAGTAATGCCCTAAATAACCTTTTTGAAGTGTTGCAGGGCGGATAAGCCTATCATCACCCCCAAAAAAGACATTTACCGCGTCAAGCGGGGCGGGCGCAGGCTTTGTGTTAGATGATTGGCAATAATTTGGGTGATAGACAGACGGATAATGCAATTAATTAAGCAGTTGGTCAATTTCTTTGCAAAGGTTGAGGTAATCTTCGGCTCCGTTGCTTTTGGGGTTGTAGGTAAAAATGTCTTGCTGCACCGAGGGGGCTTCGGCAAGGGTGATGTTGTTTCGGATAATGGTTTTGAAAATTTTATCGGGAAAGTGGGTTTTTACCAAATCGGCAACTTCGCGGTGTAGTACTTTGCGGTTGTCGTATTGGGTAACAATTAGTCCGCCTAATTCGAGGTGTTTGTTTAATCGTTTTTTTATTTTTTCGATTATTTCTACCAATTTTGCCAAGCCTTGTACGGCTAAGTACTCGGCTTGTATGGGTATGATGATGTGGTTGGCTGCTGTAAATGCGTTGATGGTTAGTAGGCTAAGCGATGGTGGGGTGTCGATGAGTACATAATCGTAGTTGGCTTTTATGTCGTCTATCAGTTCGCGCAAGATGTATTCTCTGCCAGGTTCGGCGTTTAGTTCTACTTCGGCGCCCGATAGGTCGAGGGTTGAGGGTACTATGTGCAAATTGGGGCTTAGTACAATGGGTGTTAGGGGGTAGCTACCTGTTAGCGAGCCATATATGTGGTGTTGATGATTGGGTACGCCTAGGCTTTGGGTTAGGTTAGCTTGTGGGTCGAGGTCGATGATAAGTACTTTTTTGTTTAGATAATTAGCAAGTCCGGCTCCTATGTTAACGGTCGAGGTGGTTTTACCTACACCGCCTTTGTGGTTGCTAAATACAATTGTTTGGGTCATGAATATATGAATGGAGGATTTTTGATTATTAATTGGTGATTATTGATTATGTTTGACGAGGGTTTTAAATGCGGAAATTAATTGCAATGTGTTTTAATTGCAATTATTTGTGTGCGGGTAAATTGCTTTGTGCGTATTGCTATAATTAACAATTTATAATCAATAATTAGTAAAATTATCTTCGTTTATTAATTTCGTCGCGCAATCGGGCGGCTTTTTCGTAGTCTTCTTGTTCTAGGGCTTCTTGCATCATGGTTTGGAGTTGTTCGGTGGTATGTCTTGATACTTCGGTGTTTTTATCAACCGTTTGTATGTTTGCTTTGCTGCTTGGGTCTTCGAACACAATGCCTACTTGGTCCATGATAAACTCGTAGGTAAAAATGGGGCAGCCAAAGCGCACGGCAAGGGCAATGGCGTCGGATGTGCGCGAGTCTATTTCTACTACTTCGCCTTGTCGGGAGCAAACTAGGCGGGCATAAAAAATGCCTTCGATAAGGTTGTTGATAATTACTTCTTGTAATTCTATGTCAAACTCGGTGCAAACATTTTTGAGCAAGTCGTGGGTAAGTGGTCGGGCTGGGGTCATTTTTTCTAAAGCTAGTGCAATAGCTTGTGCTTCAACGGTTCCGATGACGATGGGTATGCGTCGGGGTCCGTTTTTTTCGCCCAATATAATAGCAAACGATTGGTTTTGTGCAATGGCATGAGACAATGCTACTAGGTCAAGTTCTATCTTTTTCATCAGATAATCAAAATATTTTTTTGTACGGATAGGTAGATTTGGTGCAAAGCAGTAATGCTTTGTTTTGGGGTGTAAAGGTACAGTATTTTTTGGTAAGGGCAATGTTTTTTTGCTTTTTAGTAACAAGTGTGTGTATACATAGAAAAAACAACAACTAAACTTTATGGTAAAGTTTGGTTGTTGTTTTAATGGATGGTTTAGCTCAACGGTGTATGAAAAGTTAAGTGGGTTTTTTGTGGTTCAATTATTTTCTGATGTTATGCACAAGAGTACACGGATTTTACGGATTGGAGACAGATTTTAGGAAATGATTATCTACGTGTTGATTTAAAATCCAAATCTAAACAAAAAGCGTGGAATAATGGCAATTTAAGATAATAACGGGTGGGGTATAAACTTAATTCTTGTGGAAATAAATAAAAATTTATCTTAATCGTGTATAATCCGTAAAACCTGTGTCCTAAATAACGCTAAAACGTAGTGCGTAATATCGGATACGGCTAATAAATAAAATCTTTGTTTTACAAAAAAATGTGGTCAAACCAATTGGCTCGACCACATTTTTTTGGGCATTAAAATTTATCTTTGGCTATTGCATTATGTAACTCGTTTATTTGTTGTAATGCCGCCGAGCCATACCATAGATGTAGCTCCATCACTAAACTTCCGGCTTGTATGGCGGGGTCGGTTTGGGTTAATTTTTCTGCCTCGTCGAGGGTGGGTACATTAAAAATGTAAATGCCGCGCACATTGCCATCGTCTAAAAACGGACCAGCTAACAACAATTTGCCTTCGGCGGCTAATCGTTGTATGTTTTTTAGATGAGCGGTTTGCAATTTGGCTGCCGTTTCTTCGTCTTGACTACGGTTTGGACCCGCCTTTAAAAAAGCCATTACGTACTGTTTCATGCCATAATTATCGGCACCTAAGTGTTGGGCAAGTAACAAATTGTAGGACATATTGTGTGTTGTAATTCAAAAGTAAAATAGTTATTTTTTCATATTGGTTTTGCGTCTTGATACCAATAAGTGTGCGTTTGTTGGCTAGGTTTTACTTCGATTATGGGGGTGGCAGCAGCTTTTTGAATTGAGGAAAGCCAATCATCACCCCCAAAAAAGACCTTTACCGCGTCAAGCGGGGCTGATGCCAGCCATGTATGGGGTGGCTTTGGCGATGATTGACTATACCTATGTTATGGTTTTATGTTGATGCACAAATAAAGTAGCTAAAAAATTATTTTTTCTTTTCGGGTGTTTTTAGCAGTTCTTTGTCTTCGTAAATTTCGTAGCGGGTATCATCGGTGATAAAGGTTAGTTTATCGCGGCTGGTGTACAAAAAGTCGGCGGCAATATCGGGGTGTTTTGACATAACGTTAAAATAATCGGGCGAGTAAAAGGCGATACGTTTGCTAGTTGTTTTTAGCTTGTCGAGTATTTCAAAATCTGCCCATAAGCCGCCTACTGTTTTGTATAGGGTTCGTCCGCTGGGTAGGGTTTTTAGGTCGTCGGCAATTTTGGCGTTGCCTGTTGCTTTTGAGTTGCTTGGGTTGATGAGTTGCTCGGTCTTAGAGATATTTAGCATTGTCCAAACTTCGCGGTTGGCAATAATGGCTTGGTCGCCGGCGGCTTTATCTAGGTATGGTAGGTGGTCGCCATAGAGTTGGGTGGCAGTGTTATAAAATTGTGGTAGCAGTGTTTTTTCGGCATCGGATAAATAGCTTTGATTTTTTTTGACGATGCTGTTGGTATAAGGGGTGGTAAGCATAAAGTTTTCGGCAAGGTCGCCGAGGTCTTCGGTAATATCGTCGTCTTTGCCATTTATACGAATATCGTTGCAATGATTACCCACCATACGCACTGCCCAAAGTTTGGCTACATACGGAAATCGTTGGTCGTCGGAGGGGAATTTGCCGCGTAGGTTAAAACGGTTCATTTGGTCGTTGTAGTCGCCAATCAACGAAATGTCGTAATCGCCGGGGCGTTTGTATCGCCCTATCATTACAAAAGGTGCGTTGGTATAAACGGCATCGGGTTTGCGCGGAAACTGGTCTTTTATTTCAAAGGCGCCGCTAAAATAGAGTTGCAAATTGGTTAGTACCACCGAGCCTGTGGTGGCAAATAGGTTACCGACAAGGGCATCGGTATCTTCGTCGGGCAATACATAGGTGCTGTAGCCAAGTGTGGCGGCGGCTATTTGGTCGTATAGGGTTACGTCGACGGTATTGCCCATGCCTACGGGGTAGATGCGTAGGGTTTTCATGTTGGCTTTTGTTACCATATCGGCAAGGTCTTCGCCGTCGTCTAAGCCTACGTTGGGGTTTCCGCCGCAGAAAAACAGGGTGTGGAATGGGCGTATTTTGTCGGGATTTATTGCCAAAACTGCTTTAAGTGCCATTTGCACATTGCTGCCGCCGCTGGCTGTTAGGCTGCCCAAAAAGGTGTTTGCTGCCCCAATATTGGTGGCATTGTTTACCTGAAACGCATCGAAAGCAGGTTTGGGGGCATCGTTAAATGCCATAATGTTAAAGCGGTCGTTGGAGGCTAGTTTGGCTAAACACCCCTGAATGGCTTTTTTGGTTTTGGCAAGTTTATCGCCGCTCATGTTCGACGAGGCATCTATCAAAAACAATACATCGCGGTTGGCGGGTGTTTTTTTGCCACCATCGTAGCTTAACATAAAATAGCCGTCTTCGTTGGGTTTTTTGTACGTTACCAGCGACAAGCCTTCGGTTATTGCTACCTCGCCTACTTGGTAGCTAAATGCCACATCGTCGGTGGCTTTGGTGGTAGCTGTTTTGCCTGAGTAGTTAACGGTTATTTGGTTGGCATTAACATTTTTTTGCGATAAATTAAGGCTTGTATTGGATAGATAGTTGCTAATAGCTTGGTTTTCTTGAACGTTTATGGCAACATTGGTTTCTTTGATGGGGCTTTTATAAAAATGTTGGGTGTTAAGTGGGTAGTTAAACGAGTAAACGTTGTCTTTTTTATGCAAATTTTGGGTGTAGGTAATGGTTAGTTTTACGGTTTGGCGGGGTAAAGTTTTGTAGATTAACATACGGTAAGTTTCGCCATTGGCATATTGCCAGTAATCAGGTTTTTTGGTGCGTTTTACCAGCTCCTGAAAAACAATTAACGATTGGGCAGGGCTGTATTTTTCGGCTCGGTATTTATCTTCGCCAACCATAATGGTAAAATCGTTGAGGGTAGTGCCTTGGGGTACCGGAAAAAGGAAATAACTGGGTATGGTATCGCCTAGGGGGTTATAAAATGTTTGCACAATTTCGACCTTGGCTTTGCCATCGGCAATATCTACCTTGGCTGTTTCGGATGTGAGGCTGACAAAAAACGGGTCGAAATCGTCGGGGAATGGCTCGCCGTACATACTGGGTTTGTCGTTGGGGTACCAGTAGCAATCTTTGCATGCCGATACAACAAATCCGCCAGCTTGTGCTGCGGTTTGGAGCAAAAATAGAGACAGTAAAAGGGTAAGAAAATTTTTCATTGTTAAATACTATAAAATTTTATTTTTTTTGTGATAAGATATATTGATAACAAACAAGGCGTGTAAACGTGCCAATAAGCAAATTATTGTGTTTATGTACCACAAAGAAGACAAAAATAGGACATAATGTGTGTACTATGGAAAAAAGTGCGTATTATTGGGCTAAAATTTACCAAACCACCCTTAGTTTATGTTCGAAAATATTAAAAAAGCAGTATCATCCACTATTCGTTTCTTTTTTTGGTCGCTTTTACTTATTGTTGTATTGTATGGAATTGCAGTATGGCGAGGCTGTGGCGATGTAGTAAAAACACCCGAAAAGATAGTTTTAGAGAAGCGAGATACCAGCAATTCGTTATCATATAGCAAACAAGTAGCGCAACAAGTGCTTGATGCTATAAAAGATGGCTATTATATAAAGGTGCAAACAAAAGAGAAAATACAGTTTGAAGCAATAGCCAAACAAGGTTGGTTTGATATGGAGGGTAAGCGTGCCTATTGCTCGCGCGATTTGTTGTATACTATTGATGCCCTTGTACAATATGCCCACAAAACAGATACTAAGTTTGCTTTTTTAAGCCTTATTAGGTTAGGGTCTGATAATCATGGCATGATACAAGCCGATGGTAGTGTGTTGTGTAGGGCGGTGGATATAAATATTTTTGACAACCAAGAGGTGCGTTTTAAAGTACCCACCGAAGCCGATAAGCGGATAGCACTTAATTGTATGTTGGCACTTATTGCGGCATTGCCTGCGGGTAGGTATAGCATCGGGACACCGCGCCCAGTTGGGGGTAAAAACATTGACCCCTCGAACGATTTTTTCTTGCCCGTAACAGACCTTGCCCAAAATGGCAGAAGCCAAGATTTTGAGAACATGGTGAGCCAAATGGCTAAAGATGAATTGCGAGAAGCCCTAAAAGCCAACCCACTTGCCGAGATAAGCAATTGGTACCCCGATGCTGCCGACCATATACACCTAAAAGTGTTTGATAAAACAGATAAAAAGTAGTTTTATTTTGCCATTAATGGGCTTAATTGTTTGTCGTAGCCATAAACATCGTTCAAAAAATAAACATCATCTGCTTCTGCCCAAACGGTAAAGTATTGTATGTATACGTCTATTTTGTCGCGTAGTGGTACGGTTAGGGTTTCTTTGTTGTCGTAGGCAGCCTTAGCTGTTTCAATTGATGTATCGCTGTTATTTTCGATAAGATATTTACATATTCTTTCTATCTCTTGGGTACGGATACAGCCATGGCTTAATGCTCTTTTTTCTTTTTCGAACAGATAAGGTGCGTTGGTATCGTGCATATAGATAAAGTGTTTGTTGGGAAAATACAATACATATCTGCCTAAACTGTTATCTTCCGATGCCCTTTGGCGAATATCGTATCTAAATGTTTCGCGGGTAAGTGCTTTAATTTGGGCATCGGTTAAGGCAACTATGTTACCGTTTACGTCGAGCAAATCCATGTCGTTTATTTTTAGATAAGTGGGTTGCTCGTTTAATTTGGGTAAAATTTCGTTAATGGCTATGCTGTAAGGCACTGTCCAGGTTGGGTTGATTACAATTCGGCTTGCTTTACTTACTATTAGTGGCGTAGCTGTTTTTGCTGCCCCTACAATTACATTTGTTTTTATAAGCATTTCGTTGTTTTCCATAAAAACAGCCCTGTAAGCGGGTAGGTTTACCAAAATATATTCTTCGGCTGGGTTGGTGGGCAGCCATCTAAACCGCTCTAAGCTAAGTTTTATTTTAGCTATGCGATTTTCTACGGGTACATTTATCGAAGCAATAGTGGCAGCATCTAATATGCGTGTTTGTGGCAATGCATGGGTGCGTTGATACTGACTTACGGCATCGGTAAGGGTATATTCGGGGTCGGTGATAAGCATATTGGGGTTCCAATCGTTGCTTTGAACTAAGCGCTCGGTTAGCAAAACAGCCGCTTGTTCTTTGGGTAGTTGAGTAATATTGGCGGGCAGTTTAGTCCAACCGCCTTTTTGGGCAGACCCGCGGTAGTCGTTTAAGGTTTTGAGCAATTTTTTGTATCCGGCATATTGCGGTTGTATGCTCTCCAGATAAGCAAACAAATCTTGGGCGGCATAGGCATTTTCGAGCATCGCAGCAAGGTCGTTGCCTTTATTAGCCGACACTATATTTTTTTGTATTTTTGCTGGATTTACAGCACCACTGTTTAGGTGTTGGCACAATAATGCCAAGCCATCTGTCAAAAATACATCGGCTAAATTATTATTTTGCTCTGTTAATGCCAATTTTATACCCGCTACTTGGTATTGCGTGGGCAACAATCCGTATTGTTCTACGTTTTGCAAAATCTCCCAAACTTTGCTACCTTTGGCATTTAGTTGCCCGTTTTCTGTCCAAAGTGTTTGCTGGGCATAGGTTTCGTAAATGCCCTTAACGGCTGTCTTTTGTTTCAAATAGGGCAATGCTGCTTTTAGTGTGTTTGGCAGGTCTTGGGTGTATGCACAGATAGAAAATAAAAACAGAATTACGGAAAGTGTTGTTTTTTCATTATTAAATTATATTATTTCAAAATTAGTCACAAAGCAAAGCGATACCTTGGTTTAAGTGGCAAAGTTAATCAAATAGTTAAGACAAAGCTAACAAAATGGCACTCAACATCTCGAAAGATTATTTACGCCTGCATTTTATTGTATTAATTTGGGGTTTTACAGGTATTTTGGGCAAACTGATACCTTTACCTGCCACCGAGTTGGTGTGCTATCGCATGTTTTGGGCAGCGGTAGGTATATTGGCATGGGCGTTGTGGAAAAACAAAAAACTAATGTTGCCTCTATCGGCAATGCTACCTATTGTGGGTGTGGGCTGTATTGTGGCACTACATTGGGTAACTTTTTTTGCAGCCATTAAAGTCTCTAATGTGTCGGTGGCAGTAGGTTGTATGGCAAGTGCCACTTTGTTTACGGCGTTTATCGAACCTATTATTGAACGAAAAAGCATTTTTTGGATAGAGTTTGTGTTGGGTTTTGGTATTATTATTGGCTTGTACATCATCACCCAATTTGCTTTGCAATATTATTTAGGCATTATATTGGCATTGGTGTCGGCATTTTTGGCAAGTTTGTTTGGCGTATTAAACAAACTACTTACACGCCGCCACGACCCCATAGTTATTTCGGCATACGAAATGATGGCAGGCTTTGTAGCCGTGTTTTAGATCTTGTTTAGTAATACGGGCTTTACGCAATCGCCACTAAACCTACATTTTATTGATGTGGTTTATTTGTTAATATTGGCTTTTGCTTGTACCTCGTATGCTTTTGTAACTAGCGTAGATTTGCTCAAAACACTATCGGCTTATACCGTAGCCATTGCCATTAACCTCGAGCCTGTTTATAGCATTATATTAGCCTATTTTATTTTTGGCGATTCGGAGAAAATGAACCTCGGATTTTATCTCGGCACTTTGTTTGTCTTGTCCATTATTTGGGTACACCCCATATTAGACCGTAAATTTAAACCCCAAAATATAGAATAAAAAATATCTAATCTTTACGGTTATTTACACCCCAACGATAGTCCACTATCCATAATTTATAATCAATATAAATAATCAAAATAGGTGTTTGTAACTCATTTCGCCGTATCTTTGCGGAGCCAAAAACAACAAAAAAAAAGCAATCATGCAAACTATTTCTTCTTTTGATTTTACAGGGCACAAAGTGCTTGTGCGCGTAGATTTTAATGTGCCGATGGACAAAACGGCAATGTAACCGACGACACCCGCATTAGAGGCGCACTGCCAACCATTAACGCCATATTAAATGGTGGTGGTTCGGTGGTGTTGATGTCGCATTTGGGCAGACCCAAAGGAACCGTTGACCTTAAATACTCGACTAAACCTGTTGTGCCAGCAATAGAAAAATTATTGGGCAAAACGGTTCAATTTGCCGCCGATTGTATAGGCGATGAAACCCGTTTGGCAGTAAATAATTTGCAAGCAGGCGAGGTGTTGATGCTCGAAAATTTGCGTTTTTATGCCGCCGAAAAAGAAAAGGGGATACCGCTTTGCACAGCAACTTGCCAATTTGGTGGTAGTGTATATGTAAACGATGCTTTGGTAAAGCACATAGGCACACGCATCTACGGCAACTCGATCGCACAGTTTTTTGCTTGATTGCCGTATGTTTGGTTATTTGATGAACAACGAGCTAGGAAAATGCCAAACGTTTGACAGGCAATGTTGCCAAACCTTTACGGCTTTTTTGGGCGGTGCAAAAGTGTCGGATAAAATTTTGCTTATCGAAAGCCTTTTATCGCAGGTAGATAATATTATTATTGGTGGCGGTATGGCATACTCGTTTTTTAAGGCAATGGGTGGCAACATTGGCAACTCGTTGGTAGAAGACGACCGTTTGACCTTGGCAAAAGAACTACTCGAAAAGCGCAAGCCAAGGGTGTACAAATATTATTGCCTTTCGACTCGATGATTGCCGACCGCTTTGCCGACGATGCCAACCGCCAAATTGCCGATAGCATGGATATACCCCGCAGGTTGGATGGGCTTGGATATTGGCGAACGCAGCTGCGCACAGTTTGAAGAAGTAATATTAGGCTCAAAAACTATTTTCTGGAACGGTCCAATGGGTGTGTTCGAAATGCCTAATTTCCGGACAGGTACGCGCCGCATAGCCGAGGCAGTGGCTAAGGCTACGCAGCAAAATGGGGCATACTCGTTGGTGGGCGGTGGCGACTCGGTGGCGGCTGTGCAACAGTTTGGTTTGGGCGATGCGGTAAGTTATGTATCAACAGGCGGCGGAGCTATGTTAGAGTTGTTAGAGGGGTAAAGTGCTACCCGGTGTGGCGGGCTATGGATTAGGTGCAAGGGGGCAATAAGTTACCTGTTACACATAATTAAGTGCATAGGCTTTATTGTTGTTTTATTACTGCTTACCACCCATTAATAGTTGTTACTTTTTCTTGACAAAAGTAACCAAAAAGTCAAGGCTGTATCGTGTTGCTAAAATGTGCAACATTCCGCTAAAAGATATAAACTTGCACGCCAAACACTTTGCTTATCGGTTTTATTTTTCGGTTCGGTATGGCGTGCTTCAAACAGTATATCTTTCTTAACGCTCATTTATGCCATTTCTTAACGCCAATTCCTATAATGCCGGTCCGGAAGAAACCACATACGAAACCGTGCATAAAAATGAAAAACACCTTGTTGTTGGAATAGTTTGTGTGATGTGAGGTATTTTTAGACTTTAGACACAAAGGGACAATCCGCACTATGCAGACATGATTAAAATTGGTGATATGTAGTGAGAAATCTAGCAATTAAGCTGTTTTTTTTGTTCAATGGGGTCTCCTTGGGTGCACCTTTGATTTTTTTCGCACTTTGCACTTCGTCTGGGTATTCCTTTAGCGGCAAAAAGTATTTGTATACCTCTTAGTTTGTGCAGGTGTTCAACACACGGTCTTGTTTGTTTAGCTTGTTTTGTAATTGGGCAGATATTGTCCCACGGATTAACGACCAAGGTCGCTTTACGTGCTACGAAACAACAAACCAAAAGGCTAACTGCCAATTAATAGCCAATTGTCCAAATGTGCCTTTATCGGGTGTTTGAAACTTGTCGAGTAATAAATGTTGTCTCGCTAAACCGATAAGTAGGCTCTAAAACGTATCGTTCTCTATATTCGGGAGCAATAATGTTCAAGGGTATTTGCGTTTTCTGCTGCCCCGTAACAAATAAAAAAGTAGGACGATTGGAAATCCTTTTTTTGCTTTGGGCATCAATAACACTTATGCGGACAACATCGAGGGGCTTATCTTTCATCGAAACTCCGCGCTTTTTGCGGATCTTGCATTATTCCAACGCTTCACAAGGCAAATAACTTGCCTTCCATTGCCCAGCGTCAGGTGTTGTTCTGTTTGCTCATCGGCGGGTGTATCTACAATACTTTCTTGATACTTCTGTGTAGCTCTTCGTCCGACCGGCTATTGTTTTTTTAAAACTTTATTCTCCGACACATCTTTAAAAACCTCCTTGCCATACACCACTTTGCACCTTGGGGTTTAGGGGCTGATGCCGGTGTTTGTTCTACTGTCGGAAAATACACTTTCTGTCCATGTTCAGCCCGGAATTATATTCACCAAACCCACTAATTCGTACAACGGGGAACGCAAAAGGCATTACAGTACTGATTATCCATCTTCAAAACAGATAATGCCGCATGAAACGGTAGTGTTTTATCCAACAATAAATCTTTAATTTGTGTTACTCCAACAGCCGTAGTAGAGTTATCTAAATCTACACAAACGTACATCTAGTGGTGGCGCTCAACGTACGCCTTGTTCTACTACATTAAGATGAAGCACCGACAAGGTGTTGCCTACCTTACGGGTTTGTTGCTGGTACTTGATTATTAGGCTAGAGTTCAAAGCCTCTGTTTTTCCTACATTTGGCGTGTTCGCCACCGCCACTTGTGGCATCTAGCGACAAGCCATAGTACGAAATGCCCCCGCCGTCCGAATAGAGGGCAGCTGGCGCGAAATGAAATGTTGCACTTTTTTCCGGACATTGGCGTATGTTTAGTATCGTCTTCGGTCAGCCTCTAACAGATAATGATTTGACTACTTTATTAATCATCGTGTAGTGACGACCAAATTTTCGCTAAGGCTTAACGATACTACACTGCCACAGTAGTGCGACGATAGTGACTTTACTATGACATAACGCCTTCTGAATTAGCAACCTTTAATAAATCAAGAAATTCGCAGAACAGTTCTGTTTGTGTTTTTATCTTCATACCTCAAAAGTACGCAGACTGTTCTGTTTTTACACACAAATCCTCAAATTTGTCTA
>JADKCK010000023.1 GCA_016718845.1 Sphingobacteriales bacterium | reverse complement strand
CGCAGTCACCAAACCATAGCAAGTAGTGCGGCTGTGCCAGTAAGCAACAACCTAATGAGCATAGATTTCACCCAATCTGCCGACCAAACCAATGGCGGTGCGGCATCATTGGCGTACATCAACGGCTGGTATGCCCTAAAACTGGTACTTACCCCTACCCTATCGGGCAACACCGCCGTTTGCAGCGGCACTACACAAACCTACACCAATAGCACCCCTGTTGCAGGTGTTACCTACACATGGACTGCAACGGGCGGCAGTATTGTGTCGGGGCAAGGTGGCAATAGTGTGCAAATTCAGTGGGCAAATGGCACAAGTGGTACCCTTACCTTAACCGCCGAAGAACATCTTTGTTCGGAGGTGGCAAGTGCAAGCATCACCGTTAGCCTTACACCCGATGCCATTATTACCGTAGGTGGCACGGCAGCAGGCGGAGGCACACCCGGACTAACATCGTACAACCTTTGCCCAACTTGCAAGGTGTACCTAAAATCTAACTACACCAACTTAACTAATTACACCTTAAAATGGTATAAAAACAACAACGAGCTAACACAATACCAAAACTATTTGGGTGGTTATGTGAAAAAAGCAGGCAATTACAAACTAAAAGTTATCAGAAACAGTACCGGCTGCGAAGATTTTTCGCAAACAGTGGTTGTTACAGGTGGTGCGCCGATGGCGGGATACAACATCAACCCCAACATCAATAATACGCCAAGCGTAGGTAAAGACGAGGAGTTGTTGTTCGAGAGCGAAAACCTAGAGCTGTTTGTGTATCCTAATCCAGCCCAAAACCGCGTTACCATTGCGTATAATATTGCCGATAACAGCCAGTTAAGCCTAAAAATCTACGACATAATGGGGCAGTTACAGCATACCCAAACCTTAGCCATTGGCAACAACACCCTTGATGTTGATGTGAGCACTTACCCATCGGGTACTTATTTGGTGCAACTGCTGGGCGATAAAGGGAGTGTTGTTAGTTATTTAACGGTAATCAAGTAAATCATCGCTGCATAGACAAAAATGAGATACCGCTGTTAGGATACTATTCCTAACAGCGGTATTTTGTGTGTAAAGGTCGTTCATATAAAGTGTGCTTATCCAAATACCGATACAAGTATCGGCACTACCAGTCTATTATCCAACCAACATAGTGTAAAAAGTTAAGCGTTGTCCAATCCCTCAAATACCGATACAAGTATCGGCACTACCAGTCTATTATCCAACCAACATTCTATGCCAGCTATTCTCGACGGGTACAATCCAGTTTTGGTCAAAATCTTGTTTGGTTTGTAGCACGTTGTTAAATACGTTGGTAAAATCGTCAATTTTGCCTTCGTTAAATAGGTTTATAAAACCTTCGCGGTCGGTTATTTTTACTTGGTGTTGGTTGTTGAGGTAGGCAATCTGAAACCTATCGAACAACGACACGCCGTAGCGTTGCTCTATGTCTTTAATAAACCGCACCGATTTATCTATCGAGCAGCCGCTGGCATTGGCTTGTGTTTCGTCGACTATCAACACAATAAATAGGGCGTAATATACCTGCCCATTAGCATTTAGTTGTTGATTATGTGCCGTCCATTGTTGGGTAAAGTCGGCTAATTCGCAGTTAATGTTTTCTACTTCGTTGGTGGTAAAAAAGCGGTTGCTTTGGTATATCCACACCTTTGATTGAGGAGAGAAATCCATGTTTTTAGTGGTTGTTTTTTTAGTAAAAGACGGTTAGCCTGTGTCTATTTATTGGCTAATAACTTGCCATTACTTTTTACAAAGCCAAATATCTTCGCGCACAATGCGGTATTGGTCAATTTGTTTTTGGTCTAGCTCGAACAAAAATTTATCGAGTACTACGGTAAATCCCACCGATTCGAGTCTATCTTTTTTATCCATGCCGTAGGTACGCACGTGGTCGTCCTGTCCAAATCGGCGTTCGCGTTCTTTGGGGTCGGTTATTGTTAGGTCTTCTTCGGTTTGGGGTTTATCGCTCATGGGGGTTTGTAAAATTGCCCATCCGCCGGGTTTTAGCACCCTGTATAGTTCGCTCATTGCTTTGCGGTCGTCGGGTACGTGTTCTAGTACATGGTTACAGAGTATTACGTCGAACGAGTTGTCGGGTAGGGTGATATTGGTAATATCCATGCGCACCATGGCGGTAGGCATGTCGAGGTCGGCGCTTAGGTAATCAATGTTTGGCTGATTGCGCAACAGTTCTTGAAACTGATGTTCGGGGGCAAAGTGCAAAATGCGCACTTTACTGGTTAACACGTTGGTGCGCTGATGTAGGTATAGCCACAAACCGCGATGACGCTCTAAGGACAAGCACCAACGGCACAGCACATTGGGGCGTTTTACATAGCCATACGATGCAAACGACGAAAAGCTATGGTTACAGCAAGGGCAAGTAACGGTATTGCCCTTGTAAAATATAGAGGTGGCGCGCAGGGTAGATAAGCCTGCTACGCGAAGGTATTTTTTAGGAACAATGCGCTCGGCTAATTGTTTAAGTTCGTAGGTTGCTAACACTGTTATTGTTTTATGGTTGATGAATTTACTTTTGAGCTACGGGAGATAACACCTTTATTAGTTCGTCTAAACTCCAAGCATCGTTTATGCTAAAACTGCCCGATTTGGTGCGGCGCAACTCCGACAGATAAGCTCCGTTGTTTAATAATTTGCCAAAGTCGTGTGCAATTGACCTAATGTAGGTACCTTTGCTGCACCATATTCTAAAATGTACATTAGGTAGGTTTATTTGGGTAATCTCAAACTCACGAATGGTAACGGGTCGTGCTTGTACGGCTATATCAACCCCTTTTCGGGCGCTTTCGTATAGGCGTTTGCCATCTACTTTTATAGCCGAGTACATGGGCGGCATTTGGTTGATATTGCCTGTTAGTTGTTGGGCAGCATGTAGTATATCGGCTTCGGTGATGGTAGAGGTATCAAAATGTTGGTCAATGTCGGTTTCCATGTCGTACGATGGGCGGGTTGCACCAAGTGTAAAAATACCTTCGTATTCTTTATCATCGTTCAAAAAATTGTCTATTTGTTTGGTAGCGGCTTTGCCTATGCAAATAATCAATAAGCCCGTTGCCAAAGGGTCGAGGGTGCCTGCATGACCTACTTTTTTTACGCGTGTGGCATACCTTATTTTATTAACTACATCAAACGATGTCCAACGGAGGGGTTTATCTACCAAAATAATCTCCCCTTTTTCAAAGTCAAAAGTTGTTTTTTTCATACTTGTCATAATGGGGGCAAAGGTACAAAAATTAATTAACAATGTACAATTAAGCATCTGCGATTAACAATTACCAAGGCACAATTTACCCTTACATCCTTTACAAGCAAAGCATTAGGCAAAATTTATGTCCTAAACTGTTTGTTTTAAAAAAATAGTAGTACTTTTGTTGCTCCAAAATGCAAGCAAGTAATTGGTTTAGCTGTTTAGCAACATTTACGCTCCATAAATTGGCATTAGCAAACACGCCTAGCACTTTGATACCGACTTAAGTACGTAGTAATCGTCTATCCTACATCAGTTATTTAACTAATCTGTACCTGCCCCGCTTGACGCGGAATCGGTCTTTTTTGGGGGTGATGATAAGCTCGCCCTATTTGCACAGTCTATGGCACCCCCAAAGCAAAGCAAGCGCCTAATCAGAACTTTTCCATGTCTGTATCAAACTTATCTACACCAAATCATCCTATCTTATGCGATTTTTAAAATACACCCTCTTGGTTTTACTTGGCTTAGTGCTATTAGCTGGCGCGGCTGGTTTTGTTTATTGGCAAAGCAAAAAACCTATGCTCAATGGCGAGCTTAGGTCGAAAGAGGTGAAAGATGAGGTAACTGTTTTGTTTGACGATTATGGGGTGCCGCATATTTACGCACAAAACGAACCCGATGCTTTTTTTGCATTGGGCTATGTTCATGCGCAAGACCGTTTGTTTCAGATGGAGTTGATGCGACGCGTGGCAAGCGGGCGTTTAGCCGAGATATTAGGCAGCGACCTTACGGCAGTTGATGTGTTTTTTAGAACCATTGGCATGAAAGAGTACGCTGTAAAATCGGTGGAGCAAAATAAAAACTTTGCCAACGAACCCTACTACAAAGCCGCCGAAGCCTACGTTGCAGGCATCAATCAATACATAAAAGAAGGGGCAACACCCATTGAATTTGATTTATTAGGCATACCCAAAGAGCCATTTACAATGGTTGATTGCCAACTGATTGGGGCTTATATGGCGTTTTCGTTTTCGGAGGCGTTTAAGCAAGAGTCGATATTGGACTTTATCAACCAAAAGTATGGTTCGGTTTATTTAAAAGATTTAGTACCAAGTTGGTCGGATAGTGCGTTTAGGGTGCCTGTTGATGCTAAAGATAAGCCCCGATTGTTGGGTATGTCGGGCTTGATAAACGATATTGAGCAAAAATTGCCCTTATTTCCGTATCATGGTAGCAATGCGTGGGTGGTAGCTCCGCAAAATACCAAAGCGGGCAAGGTGTTGTTGTCTAACGATACACACATTGGCTACGGGCAGCCCTCAGTTTGGTACGAGGCACATTTGGTTTGCCCAAACCTTGACTTTTATGGCAGTTTTTTGGGCGGCGTACCAACACCTGTACTTGGGCATAACCCCAATTTTGGTTGGGGTATTACCATGTTCGAGAACGATGATGTGGATTTTTACAGTGAGAAACTAAACCCGCAAAATCCACAACAAGTAGCCACACCTACGGGTTGGCAAACGATGCAAAAACGCATCGAAACAATACATGTTAAAGGCAAACCCGACACTACCTTAGAAGTGCTACAAACCCCACATGGTGCGGTAGTGTCCAATCTGCCAAAATTATTTAAAAACACCAAACCCAACGAAGTAGTTAGTGTTTGGTGGTCGTATTTGTTGTTTCCGGACGAAAGCATTAAGGCATTTTACAACTTAGCTCATGCCAAAAACATTGACGAAGCAACACCTAATTTAGCCACCATACATGCGCCGGGGCTTAACTTTATGATGGGCGATAAAGACGGTAACATTGCTTGGTGGGCAGTTGCCAAATTACCCAAACGCCCCAAAGGTAGCAACTCGATGATGTTGTTAGATGGAGCAAGCGGTAAAGACGACATTTTGGGTTGGCACGATTTTGCCACTAATCCGCACCGCATTAACCCACCCGAAGGCTATATTGCCAGCGCTAATAGCCAGCCGCAAGACATGGGTTATGGGCTTATACCCGGCTATTATCAGCCCGAAGACCGCATAAAACGCGTTAATCAATTGCTTTCGGCACGTAAAGACTGGACTGCCGAAAGCCTACGCTCGGTTATCAACGACGAGGTGTCAACAACTTATCCCGATTTACTCAAAAACATTTTACCCAAAATTACCGTAGATAAAAACGCTGGTATTGAGCAAACCTGCTACAACTTATTACAAAAATGGGACGGCTCGCACGAGACTACCGATGTTGAACCCACCATTTTTTACAAATTACTGTACAACATTTATCATTTTGGTATGCAAGATGAGTTGGGAAGCGAAAATCTAAGCAGCTTTTTAACCATTGCCCTTAGCAAACGTAGCCTTGATGGGCTGATAGCCAACAATGCCTCGACGTGGTGGAACGATGTATCAACGCCTGCCCTTTCCGAAACCGAAAGCGATATTTTGACCAAAGCGTTTAAACAATCGGTGGTGGATTTGGAGGCACAACTAGGCAACAATCCGCAAACATGGACATGGGGCAAGGTGCATTTACTAACCCACAAACATGCCCTTAGCAAACAACCACCCTTAGATAAATTGTTTAATGTGGGTCCGTTTGAGGTAGCTGGCGGACGCGAAACGGTAAATAAACTAGATTTTAAATTAGATTCGACGGGCATTTACCACATTACTAATGGACCTGCCTTGCGGCGTATTGTTGATTTTGGCAACCCACTAAATGCCACATCTTGCCTGCCAACGGGTCAGTCGGGCAACCTTGCAAGCCCACACTACAACGACCAAGCTACATTGTATGCCAACAAGCAAGCCCGCACCGAGTACATGAATAGGAAAGAAATAGAAAAGGTATCGAAAAATAGGTTGGGGTTTAGTAATTATTGATTATCAATTATTAATTATTGAATGAGCCGCCTCGTTTCGACTTCGCTCAACGACCGTCATAATTTCGCCACATCACCAACATCACAACATCGCCACATGTGCATTAACTTGCTCTGCAATGCCATACAAGTATTGCCTGGTAATCACGATTAAATAACGTACCAATCTATACAGCCGTCTGTGTTAAATAGCTATCGTTTTTTTTGAGCAAAAAGTGGACTATCTAATGGGCAACTAAATACTTGCTTTTTTTATAATATCACCCCTTCGGAGTTAAAAACACAGGCATTACCTATTTTCTATCACAATGCCACCCTTCGGGGTTAAAATACCTTGCCTTAAACCCCGAAGGGGTGATACATTTTTTTGTGTTTTTTGAGCAAATAGCAAAGTGGCAAATTCGTACTTTATTTTCATTGCGTTACCTAGGCGATACAAGTATCGCTGCCACCAGTATAGCTCTTCGCCACGTCACCACTTCGCCACATCACAATATCACCACTTCACTCCCTTCACCATTTCACTCCCTTCACCACTTCACCACTTCACAATATCACTACTTCGCCACATCATCATGTCTAACACTTTTTATACTCGCTTTTTCCAAGTTGCTGCGGCTTGGAATATTATAGGGGCAATTACTGTTTTATTGTCGTTAAAAACACACTTTAAGTTGTTTTACAAGGTCAATCTCACCAATCCGCACTATTTGTTGTGGATGTATCACTATAATTTTTGGTTAATTGTGTTGATGTTAGGTGTAGGGTATTACTTAGTGTCGCGCAACCTACGCGAAAACTGGGCAGTTGTACTATTTGGTGTTATTGGTAAGCTGTTTATTGGTTTTACATGGCTGTATATTTGGTGGAAACACAAAGCTACCCTATTATTAGTTTTTGGTGCAGTAGGCGACATTATTTTTGCCCTATTTTTCATCCACTTTTTACTGAACATTGATAAACTAAATACGGAATAGGGCTATCGGCTGTCCGCTGCAGGCTATCAGCTACAGGGTGCGGGCTACAAGCTACAGGGTGCGGGCTACAAGCTACCGGCTACAAGCCAATCTATAATTCACAATTCATAATTCATAATCTATAATTCATAATTGAGATATCGTCCTTTTTTGTTGCTTTGTTTAGGTTTATTATTTTTCGTTCCGTTTTTGGGCAGTGTACATCTGTTCGATTGGGACGAGATTAACTTTGCCGAGTCGGCGCGCGAAATGCTGTTGAGCAACAACTTTACGCGGGTGCAAATAGGGTTTCAAGCATTTTGGGAAAAACCGCCTTTGTTTTTCTGGCTACAAAGTGCTGCCATGAAGGTAGTAGGCATCAACGAATGGGGCGCACGCCTGCCCAACGCTTTGTTTGGTATTATTACCCTGTTAACACTCTATTTTGTGGGGCAACGATGGTACAACAAACAATTTGGTTGGTGGTGGGCAATGTGTTACTTAGGTAGCTTTTTGCCACATTTGTACTTCAAATCGGGCATTATCGACCCTGTTTTTAACTACTTTATTTTTTGCAGCATTCTTTGTTTAATCGAAGCCCTACATCTGCGAAGCAATACCCTTACTGCATCATCTACCCCCATAACACCCGCCAATGTAGCAAACAATACCTTAAACACCCAATATTTTGTATTAGCAGGTTTCTTTGCAGGCTTGGCGGTATTAACCAAAGGACCTGTTGGCTTTTTGTTGATAGCCCTAACGGTGTTGGTGTTTGCGTTATTGCAATTATATAATCGCAGGCACATTAACTATGTACAATGGTTAGGCGGTGCCGTTTTGTTTTTGGTGATGATGGCTTTGGTTAGTATTGTGTGGGTAGCTCCCGAAGTACTAAAAAATGGCACTGGTTTGTTACGCGAGTTTATGGTGTATCAAATTCGCCTATTTTCTACAGCCGATGCCGGGCATCAACAACCCTTGTATTACCATTGGGTGGTGGTACTGTTGGGCTGTTTTCCAATGTCGTTGTTGGCATTGCCCACTATTTTTGGTTGGATAAAATTGGACGAACAAGACAAAATACTGCGCCAAATAATGCTGTGTTTGTTTATGGTAGTGATGGTAGTTTTTACCATTGTAAAAACCAAGATTGTTCATTACTCGTCTATGTCGTACTTGCCTTTGTCGTTTTTAGCAGCCCTATATATCAGTCGTTTGGCAGCACAAAAAGCCCTGTTTTTTAGGTCTGTTAAGTGGGGATTGTTGGTAATTGGTGGTGTGTTTTCGTTGCTGTTGGTTGCCTTGCCTTTGGTGGCTATCAACAAAACGGCGCTTATACCCTACATCAAAGACCCTTTTGCGGTGGGTAATTTGCAAGTAGCTGTTGCGTGGGGCGGTTGGGAGTGGTTGATAGGCTTGTTTTATTTAGGCACCATAATGTACGCCATTTTACGATTAGAAAAAAACACTGCTCGGTGTTTACACACTTTATTTTTGGCTACCGCCACTTGTTTGTTTTGTTTTACGGCAGTGGTAGTTCCCAAAATTGAACAATACACCCAAGGCACTGCCATTGCTTTTTATCAATCTATGCGCGGCAAAGATGTGTATCTAGAAACCATTGGTTTTAAAAGTTATGCCGACATGTTTTACGGAGAGTTACCACCCAATCGTCGCCCGGCACAATACAGCCACGAGTGGTTACTAACGGGCGAGATAGATAAGCCTGCATACCTAATCACCAAAATAAACCGCACTAAATTACTAACCAAATACCCCGATATACAGTTGATACGAACCGAAGGCGGTTTTGCTTTTTTTGAACGATTGCCTAAACCCTCAAACAATTGATGATGTGCCGCAAACAATCTGTGTCCAATCCGTAAAATCCGTGTTCTCTTATGTGTAATATCAGTAATTGATACATAAATACCGTTATTGCAATTAAAAAACAAACTAAACCCAAAAAAAATGAAAACTCTAACCACGCTCATTATTTTTGCTTTTGCAATTAATTTTACGTATGCACAAGTATCATTAGATTGGTACGACTTTACCGGAGGTGTTTCCATTGCCACCGATGCAAACAACAATGTTTACACCGTAAGTTACGACTATAACGCTGCCGGAGATATTTATCTACGCAAAAGAACTTCGTCAGGAACATTTGTTTGGGATGCAAGTTTTAACCAAACAAATAACAGCCTTTGGGAGCGAGCTGCTTGGGTTGAAGTTGACAATGCCGGAAATATTATTGTGTCCGGAACCTTAATGTCTGGTTATTCCAATCCGGTTACCGCTGCCAGTATTATTATGAAATTTTCACCTGCCGGAACATTGCTGTGGCGCAATGTATACGAAAGCTCTTTCGACGGCTCGTACACTACAAAACTACTAGTTGATGCCGCCAACAATTATTATGTTTTGGGCTTAGGAACGGGTCCAAACGGGCAGGTTACTAAAGTGAAAAAATTTGATGAATCTGGCAATGCTCTGTGGAATTATTTTCATACCGCAGGGGGTGCTCCGCTAAATTTCAAATTTACTCCTGATAATTGTATTCTTATTGCTGCCAAGTCAACAACCGGAAGTTTTATGGGTTATGCTAAAATTGATTTAAATGGAAGTAATATCTGGAATCTTTCTGGTGTAAGTAGCTTTACTGCAGGCGATGCAGCAGGCGATGCGGCAGGAAACACCTATATTTTACATGGTTCTGGTAACGGCTCCACAATAAAAAAATTAGCCCCTAACGGAACTGTAACATGGTCCACCGATTACAGTTTTCTGAATGCTTTTCGTATTGAGGTAGGCACAGATAATTTTCCTGTGGCGGTGGGTTATCCTATTCCGGGTTCAGGTGGCAGTGCTTTTTTAAAAACCGATAACAACGGTACACAGTTATGGTACAACAACAATGCCGACAGTATTCATAATTTTTTATCTCACGCACAAATCAAAATGGATCAGTACAACAACATTTATCTTGCGGCAAGTATCTTGTCGGCACAAGGTGTTTGCAAGGTTAATAACAACGGAACTACTGCATGGGTTATAACATTTCCAACTGGCACTTCGGCATCTTTTTGTATCGGAAACGATTATAATGTTTATGTGGTTGGCGGAACTACCGCTAGGCTGGGTCAATCTACTTGCACTTTTTTGCCAGCCGTGAGCGGCAACAACGCCGTTTGTGCCGCTACTTCTAGCACATATACCGTAGCAGCAGGTGCATTAGGCTCAACCTATACATGGACAGTATCGGGTGGTACAATACAAGCAGGACAAGGCACTAACAGCATTAGTGTTTTGTGGAACAATGGCACAACAGGCAGCGTAACCCTACAAATGACCACACCATAGGCATCGGATGTGGCAAGGGGCTTGGAGGATAGTTGCTTGTCGGCTTTTTTCAGGGTTTGGTGTGGCGTGTTTCAAACAGTATTTTTTTAGCCACTTCATTTTTAACGCCAATTTCTATAATGTCGATTTGCCTCCAATATTTTTACACAACAAAATACACTACACATGTATTCTAAAACTTTTTTTACAGTTTTACTGTTGATACTTAGCAATGCCTCTTTATTTGCTCAGGCACTAAACAGCACCCAGCCCATTATGTTTCCGGTTGATGGTTACGTAATAACAAACAGCGGCGATACCTTGTATGGCAAGGTAAGCGTGACATTGGTAACAAACTATGTGGCTCAAATTGTATTTAAAGATACACAAACCAATAAAAAGGTAAAATATAAACCCGCCGACATAAAAGCATTTTGCCAAAAACGCAACATCTTATTCAAAGATTTTGAAGATTTAACCACCATAGACCAAGATTATGTGCATTACGAAAGCCACAATCATCCCAAAAAAAATAAATTGGTATTTATGGAACGATTGCTCAATGGCTCGCACATTAGGATGTACGATAATCCCGCGGCAGTAACATCGAATACTTCGGTGGGTGGCATAACTATTGACAGAGATGCCTATTCGTATGTGGTTATCAAAGACCAAGACGCACCCATTATTATCAACAGCCCTAATTTTAAAGAAACTTTCCCCAAATTGGTCGATTCCTGCCCTGCTTTTGTCGATTTTTTGACCGCCAACGATGCTAAAAACAAGTTTAGACATTTAGCTTTTTTGGTCGAAAACTATAATCGTGTTTGCGAGTAAAATTGGCTGCAGGCTATCGGCTGTTCGCTACAGGCTATTCGCTACCCGCCTGTAGCGAACAGTCCACAACCGATTTCATCGCCTATTTTTCATTAAATTTACCATTACCAATTAAAAATTTTCATGTTATATCAGCAAAAAATGTTGCGCGATGGCGCATTACAAGGTAAAACGATTATTGTAACTGGCGGCGGCACAGGTTTAGGCAAATCTGCCAGTCGTTATTTACTTGAGTTGGGTGCCAATGTGGTTATTTGTAGCCGTAAACTGCCTATTTTAGAAGCCTCGGCAGCCGAGTTAATGTCGGAAACAGGCGGACAAGTATTGGCAGTAGCCTGCGATGTGCGCGAATACGAGCAAATCGAAAATGTTATAACGCAAGCCGTTGCCCGTTTTGGTGGCGTTGATGGTTTGTTGAACAACGCAGCGGGTAACTTTATTAGCCCAACCGAGCGTTTGTCGCATCGTGCCTTTAGTTCGGTATTTGATATTGTAATGAAAGGCTCGGCGTTTTTTACCTTAGCCATAGGCAAATATTGGATAGCCAATAATCGTCGCGGAACCATTTTGAGCATCGTGACTACTTATGCTTGGACAGGCTCGGCTTATGTAGTGCCGTCGGCATGTGCTAAGGCAGGCGTATTGGCAATGACGCGCTCGTTGGCAGTAGAATGGGCAAAGTATGGTATCAGGGTAAATGCCATTGCACCGGGTCCGTTTCCGACCGAAGGAGCATGGGATAACTTATTGCCCGAACCTATCCGCGAAAAATTTAATCCTAAAAATAAAGTACCCGTTGGCAGAGTAGGCGAACACCAAGAGTTAGCCAATTTGGTAGCTTATCTTTTGTCCGATTACTCGGCATATATCAACGGCGATTGCATTACCATTGATGGCGGCGAATGGCTAAAAGGCGCAGGCGAATTTAATAACCTAGAAGCAGTACCCAAAGAAATGTGGGATATGCTGGAGATGTTCATCAAATCGAAAAAATAAACTGCACAAGCAGTAGTTTGCAGTTGCAGGTTGAAAATATACCCGTATATTAGGTTCAAAAACGTTAAAATTTACCCAATAGGTTTAAAAATTGTTAAAGATGTAAGCATCTACAGCAATTAAAGCAAAAAAAACGGTATCTTTGTGCGTGGTTTGTAGTTTGCAAGCCTCTGTTTTCCACTATTAATTACCAATTCATTCATAAAAAAGAATGGCTAACGAATTTCAAGACCGAATAAAAAAGAAAGAATCTGACAACAAAACAGCAGATTCGGGTAAGGCAAAAAAAAGTGTTAAGCGCGAACTTATTGAGTTTGGCTTAATTATTTTTGTAATTGTGCCCTTTATTAACATGTTTATCATGCAATCGTATGCCATACCTACCTCGTCAATGGAAGGCGAAATGTTGGTTGGCGACCGCTTGTTTGTAAGCAAAATTAACTATGGCGCACGCGTACCCATGACCCCCATTGCCTTGCCTTATGTGCATAACAAAATAGGCAATTCGCCGTCGTATACCGAGGCTATTAAACTACCTTACTACCGCCTACCGGGTTTAGGAACCGTTGAACGCAACGATATTGTAGTGTTTAATTACCCTGGCGATAAAGTTAACGGCATGCCCGTTGATAAACGCGAAAACTACATAAAACGCTGTGTAGGCATTGCTGGCGATACGTTAAGCGTAAAAGGCTGCGATGTGTATATTAATGGTAAACCATCGTTACACCCGCGATTGTCGCAGTACCGATACATGGTAAAAGCCAAAGACCCAAGCGGCATTAACCCAAAAATTTGGGAAGATTTGGGTGTGCGAGAAATATTAGGACAAGCAGACGACGGACGATTTATGATGCTGCTAACCGATGATAACGCCGCCAAAATGAAAACAATGGATGCGTTTGAAATGGTTGAAAAAATGCTTGAACCTGCTGGAAAAGGCGAACCGCAAATTTATCCTCAAAACCCCAACTCAAATTGGAATGTGGATTATTTTGGTCCTATTTATTTGCCCAAACGCGGCGATAAAGTAAAAATAGACTCAAGTAACTACTTACTATACGCACCCGCCATACGCGACTACGAAGGCAATAGCGACGTAAGTTGGAACAGCGCCGAAAAGAAAATCTCTGTAAACGGACAACTAAGCGACACCTACGAGTTTAAAATGAACTATTATTTTATGATGGGCGACAACCGCCACAATTCGCTCGATTCGCGATATTGGGGCATGGTTCCCGAAGACCATATCGTAGGCACACCTATTTTTATTTGGCTATCAACCAACGACCAAGCCAAAGGCTGGGGCGACTGGATACGCTGGGATAAAAGCTTTAGGTTTGTGAAATAATTTATTGTCTATTGCTAAAATCTACAAAAATCTCCGCAAAAAGCACGCTGTTTTTGCGGAGATTTTATTTTGCATTTTTGATACCTATATTACCGTTAGGGCAACAAACATATTTTTTGCCCATTTTACCTAAAACTTAGCTAAATATAGCCCAATTGCTACAAATTTATCGCCCTAATTAACACATCATCAAACCAAAAGCGTATTTTTGCAGCCGCAAACAGCAAAAAACACAAACCTTTGATTGATTACCTAAAAATTCCCTATCTCTTTATCTATCCATGAAAAAATCATTATTCATTCTCGCCTTTCTTTGCTTTTCGGCAGCCATTCCATCGTGTTCAACCGATTTTGATATTGCCGAATCTTGGAAAGAGATTCCAGTAGTATATGGTATGCTCGACCCCACACAAGCCGTGCAATACCTTAGAGTTAGCAAAGCATTTTTGGACGAAAACACCAGTGCCTACCAAATGGCTCAATCTGCCGACTCGCTCTACCTCGAAGAACCCGTTAGCGTACAACTTAAAGCCCAAAGTAATGGCAATGTGGTACAAACCATAGATTTACAAAAAGTAGATGCCGCCACCGAAGGCATCACCAAAGACGAAGGCATTTTTGCTACATCGCCCTATTATCTATACAAAACCACCGAAGCTATACTAAACACCCGAAGTTATCAATTGGTAGTTACCACCGCAAACGGCAAAACCGTAACTGCCGAAACACCTATCGTAGAAAACCTCGAAATAACCAAACCGGCAGCAGGTGGTACAGCCTTAAACATTGTGTCTAGCAATGCCGTTATACCCATACGCTGGAACCGAGCCGACAATGCCGCCATGTTTGACCTTGACATAAGCGTAAAATACAAAGACATAATTGCAGGTACCAACGAAGAAATTATAAGAACCGTAAAACTAGATGTTTTTACAGGTATTAGCTTGGCAAGTTTGCAAGAAAATGCCGATTTTTCAACATCAAGCACCACCATTACCTACAACTATAAAGTAGCAGACTTGTTGAGCTTAATGGCAATAAAAATACCCGCCCCCGATGCCACGATAGCTTATCGCTATTTTGTTGCGCTTGATTTTGAAGTATTTGCAGCTACCCAAGCCGTTTTGTTGGCTACCGACTCAAACAACTCGCAATTTAGTATTGCAGCTAGCCAAAACACCTTTACCTACAACAATATTACTGGCGGATACGGCTTGTTTGCTAGCCGAACAGCTGCCAAAGTAGAACAAATCTATATCACTCCCTCATCGTTCCGCGCTATTGCCTGTAGCGAGGTAACCCGATTTTTGAAATTTGCCGTACATACCAGCGAAGCATCTTTCCCTAATTGTTAAACAACTCCCCTCCCACCCTATTATCTATGAATCCAAGATTTATTATTTCGGGAGGTGGTACCGGCGGACACGTTTTTCCGGCTATTGCCATTGCCAATGCCCTGCGCAAAACCCTACCCGATGCCGAGATACTGTTTGTAGGAGCCAATGGGCGAATAGAAATGGATAAAGTACCCCAAGCAGGCTACCCAATCGAAGGTTTGTGGATTAGCGGTTTACAGCGCCGTTTAACCACCGATAATTTGCTTTTCCCGTTTAAGGTAGCATCAAGTTTATGGCGGTCGTACCAAATCATCAAACAATTTAAGCCACAAGTAGCAGTAGGTGTGGGCGGCTATGCTAGTGGACCACTGCTACAAGTGGCTACTATGATGGGCATTCCGGCACTTATCCAAGAACAAAACTCATATCCGGGCATCACCAATAAGTTGTTAGCCAAACGAGTACAAAAAATTTGTGTAGCTTACGATAATCTAGGGCAGTATTTCCCGCCCGAAAAAATTTTGCTAACTGGCAACCCAGTTAGGCAAGATATTGTAGACCTAAACGCCACACGCAACGAAGCTTTAAACCATTTTAAGCTATCACCTAACCGCAAAACCTTGTTTGTGACGGGCGGTAGCATGGGTGCCAAAGGACTAAACGAAGGTATTGCCGCACATCTAGCCCAATTTAAGCAACATAATATACAAGTTTTGTGGCAAACCGGTAAAGTTTACTACAACTGGGCTACCGAAAAAGTAAAAGGTTACGAAGAATGGATATACCCCATGCCTTTTATCGACCGCATGGATTTGGCATATATTGCCGCCGATGGCATTGTATCAAGAGCCGGCGGTACCATATCCGAGCTGTGCTTGGTGGGCAAACCTGCTATTTTAATGCCCTCGCCCAATGTAGCCGAAGACCACCAAACAGCTAACGCCATGAACTTAGTGCAAAAAAATGCCGCCTTAATGGTACGCGACAAACAAGCACCCGAACACCTATTCGAAGCAATATCGGCTATTTTGTTCGACGAAAAACAACGGCAACAACTTAGTACCAATATCAAACAATTAGCCATACCCAATGCCGCCGAGCGCATTGCACAAGAAATAATAAAATTGCTGCCCAGTTAAATAACCTTTATCGTAAATCAAATTCAAAATGTTGATTATACTTTGATAAACAAGTAGTAGCTGCCTATTTCATATCAGTTATTTAAACAAATACGCACGCCCCGCTTGACGCGGAATCGGTCTTTTTTGGGGGTGATTATTGGCTTACCCTACTTGCACAGCCTATGGCACCCCCAAAGCAAAGCAAGCGCAAACACCCAATCAAAACATCTCCATGTCTGTATCAAACTAACACAATAAATCAATCATCGGATAATACCTCCTGTATTATCCGATGATTTTTATATACCAACAAAAAAATGAAACCACGCGACATTTTTGCCTATTGTTTAATTTGTTTATTGTTCTATCAATGCCAAAATACAGCAACCACAAACAGCCCATCGTTAAGCCATAGTTATAGCATAGATTATAAAACAATGCAAAGCCCCAATACAGTGGCACAAACATTAGGTATTAATACCATTTGGGGATGGGGACACCCGCAAGGCAACAACGATACCACCAAAGGTGCTCATTTTTTCTGCCAACTAACACCCAATATTCGTAGCTACCACGAGTGGAACTGGGACACACCTACGCCAAACACCATACCCAATTATACGCAAATGGCACAAGGCAATGGAACCGAAGCCCAAACTTGGCTTAATTGGGATACCGAATATGCTTTGTGGAAAAAAGCAGGAGCCAACATACAAGTAAGTATTAAGTTTGACAACCAAACACAGCCACTTTGGATATGGGACAACCCCTACCAAAACGCCTATAACTACGGCTATGCTTTTGCTAAACATTTTGGAAAGATGCACGGCAATGGCTTGGTTGATGCCATAGAAATTGGCAACGAACCTTGGAATTATCCGTCCATCTTTTACCAAAACATATTAAATGGTATGGCAAATGGCATACACAACGCCGACTCTACCTTAGCCATACTACCCTGTGCCTTGCAATGCAATAACCCAAATGCCGAAAACACCGAGCTAAAAAACTATGCCCCTACTCGCCTAACACCGCAAGCCATTAGTAAATTGAGTGGTTTTAATGGGCATTATTATAGCTATGGCACAAATACAAAAGGGCTGCAAATAGCCTTGCCACCCGAACATCCAAACAGCACTTTTAGAGACATATTAGCCGATTTGCGTTTTAGAGATACCTATCTCCCCAAAAAAGCTTTTTATGTAACCGAATTTGGCTGGGATAGCTCATCTGCCAACGAAACTTGCACGCACCCTCAATGCGTTAGCGAAGAACAACAAGCCGCTTATGCCCTACGTGCTTTTTTGGTGCTGATGCGCTTGGGCGTTGATAAGGCTTACTGGTATTTTTATGCCAATACCGACAACGCCAAACCGTCAAAACTATATGCAAGGTCGGGGCTAACCGAATCTGTGGAGAACCATTTTATACCCAAAAAAAGTTTCTTTGCACTACAACAATTTATAAAAATAATGGGTAATGCCTATTTTATAAACACCATCCAAGAAAACGAACAAGCCTATGTTTACGCTTTTGGCAGCTCGCCACAAAATAGTACGCATTGGGTAATGTGGCAACCTAACAATCAAAACACCATTATTGATTTGGCGGAAATACCTCATCTACCAAAAAAAAATTACCGCATTTGGCAATGGAACGATACTAGCAAACAATTTATAACCCAAAACTTAGCAAAAAACACAAAAATAATGTTGAGCGAAATGCCTATTATATTAGAATGACGAAAGCTTATTTTACTTTGCATTAAAAAGTTATTTTTAAAAAATAGTGATTTATTTAGCTTTATAAATACTTTCATTTGTACAAAAGACAGAAAATAAATTTAATTTAAAATAAAATATAAAAACGATATTAGCTACTATATCTACAAAATAGCACTTGTTTTGAACCAAAACACGGTTTTATTGTTGTAGTTTGCAGATTTTTACGTACCTTTGCGTCCAAATAAAAAGAAAATTTGAGCAATCATCAAAAGCAAAATACAAATACAATTATGTTGCCTATTGTTGAAGATGTTGTAAGACATACAACTAGAAGTGTGGAGCAAGACAAATTTCGCTCGCACGACCATTACCTTGTAGATGAATTACTTAGCCCTGAGCATCGCCTCATACGCGAATCGGTACAAGCTTGGGTAAAGAAAGAAGTATCACCTATTATCGAAGATTATGCACAACGTGCCGAGTTTCCGCGCCATTTGGTAAAAGGTTTAGCCGAAATTGGAGCCTTTGGTCCTACTATTCCGGTTGAGTATGGCGGTCAAGGATTGGACTACATTGCCTACGGTATTATTATGCAAGAGTTAGAGCGTGGCGATTCGGGCATACGTTCAACGGCATCGGTACAAAGTTCGTTGGTTATGTTTCCTATCTATAAATATGGTAGCGAAGAGCAACGCCTAAAATACCTACCCAAATTAGGTAGCGGCGATTGGTTGGGCAGCTTTGGTTTAACCGAGCCTAATCATGGCTCGGACCCCAGCAGCATGGTGACACACTTTGAGGACAAAGGCGATTATTATTTGCTAAATGGTGCCAAAATGTGGATTTCTAACGCACCCTTTGCCGATGTAGCCGTTGTTTGGGCAAAAGACGAAGCTGGCGATATTAGAGGTTTAATTGTTGAGCGCGGCATGGAAGGTTTCAGCACACCCGAAACACATGGCAAATGGTCGCTTAGAGCATCGGCTACTGGCGAGCTGGTGTTTAACAACGTAAAAGTGCCCAAAGAAAACTTGTTGCCACATGCCAAAGGTTTAAAAGCTCCTTTATCGTGCCTTTCATCGGCAAGGTTTGGCATTGCGTGGGGCGCCATTGGTGCAGCCATGGATTGCTACGACTCGGCTTTGCGCTACTCCTTAGAGCGTATTCAGTTTGGCAAACCTATTGGTGGTTTTCAGCTTACCCAAAAAAAATTAGCCGAAATGATTACCGAAATCACCAAAGCACAGCTATTGGCTTGGCGTGTGGGTGTGCTTAAAAACGAAGAACGTGCTACTCCGGCACAAATTTCGATGGCTAAACGAAACAATGTAGATATGGCATTACATATCGCCCGCGAAGCTCGTCAAATTCATGGCGGAATGGGCATTACCGGCGAGTACCCCATTATGCGACACATGATGAACCTCGAATCGGTGATTACCTACGAAGGCACACACGATATTCACCTGCTTATTACAGGCATGGAAGTAACAGGTTTAAATGCTTTTAAATAAACAATAAATAAAACGCGGTAGGGTATTTTCTCTGCCGCGTTTTTTTTAAAACATAGACACATAGATTTGCATAGGCAACATAGATTTGTAAAACATAGGTACATAGCTTTGCATAGGTAGCATAGTATAGGCAACATAGATTTGTAAAACATAGGTACATAGCTTTGCATAGGTAGCATAGATTTGTAAAACATAGGTGCATAGATTTGCATAGGCAACATAGATTTGTAAAACATAGGTGCATAGATTTGCATAGACAACATAGATTTGTAAAACATAGACACATAGATTTGCATAGACAACATAGATTTGTAAAACATAGGTGCATAGATTTGCATAGACAACATAGATTTGTAAAACATAGGTGCATAGATTTGCATAGACAACATAGATTTGTAAAACATAGGTACATAGCTTTGCATAGGTAGCAAGAATAGTAAACATAGATTTGTAAAACATAGGACATAGATTTGAAAACATAGGTTTGCATAACATAGGCAACATAGATTTGTAAAACATAGGTACATAGCTTTGCATAGGTAGCATAGTATAGGCAACATAGATTTGTAAAACATAGGTACATAGCTTTGCATAGGTAGCATAGTATAGGCAACATAGATTTGTAAAACATAGGTACATAGCTTTGCATAGGTAGCATAGTATAGGCAACATAGATTTGTAAATAGTTGAGGTTTGATGAATTAACTCTGTAAAGCAAAGTTATTTCTAATCAATTGAAAACATAGGTACTTTCAAAACTTGGCACAAAATTTGGTTAATACTTGCATAGCAATAACAATCAAACTATTCAAACTTAAAAATAACTTTTTAGATATGAAAACGCAATTTTCCAAAACCTTAACTTTACTGTTCGTTAGCCTATTTGTGTTTCAAACATCGTGTGCTACCAAAGACGAACTAAGCAATGGCAACACCAATAATTACAATGCCGAGGTAGCCAATAAATGGTACGCCAAAATGCTCGAAATTACCCCGCAAACTAGTGGTTTTAGTGCTAATGTGGTAGCACGCGCTATGGCTTACACAGGCGTTGCCTTATACGAGTCGGTGGTTGTTGGTATGCCCGAGTATCAATCGTTGTCGGGCAAGTTAAACGGTTTTGAACACAGCAACTACACCGACCCAAATTTTGATTATTACCTGCCCGCTGCCGCCAATGCAGCTATGGCATATATGGTCAAAAATATGTACGCTAATATGTCGGCACAAAACTTAGCAAGCATAGATGCCTTAGAATCCGAAATAAATGCTTCTTTTACAGGTCAAGCAGATTTAGCCACGCTTACCCGTTCCAAAAATTTTGGCAAAAAAATAGCCGAAGATGTTTTTGAATGGTCGAAAACCGATGGAGCCGACCAAGCCTATTTACACCTAAGCGACCCTAATTTTGTACCTATTAGCGGACCCGGCAGATGGCGATTAACTACGCCTACCGCCACACCCTTGCATCCTTATTGGGGCAACAATCGCCCATTTATAGCCGAAAATATAACAGGTTCGCAACCTTCGGCACCCAAAACCTACTCAACGGCAAGCAACTCGGCTTTTTATATACAAGCCAACGAAGTATACAATACCACTCAAACATTAACCAACGAACAAAAAACAATTGCCTATTATTGGGCAGATGAAATGGGGAGTATTACCGCACCCGGACACTCGATTTCGATATTAATGGGCATTTTAGAGGGCGAAAATGCCAACCTTGCCACCGCCGCCGAAGCCTATTGCAAACTAGGTATTGGCTTAAACGATGCCTATATATCGTGCTGGAAATGCAAATATCAACACAGCCTATTGCGCCCCGTAAGCTACATTAAAGAGGTAATAAACCCCGCCTGGACACCTTTAATAAACACACCTGCATCGCCCGAATATACCTCGGAACAAGCCATACAAGCAGGCGTAATGGGCAATATTTTAAGCAATTTGTTTGGCGAAAACTATACTTTCAGCGACTTTACACACCAAAATCGCACCGATATTGATGGCTCGGCACGCAATTTTATCTCGTTTGACGATGCCACACACGAATCTGCTTTTGCAGGTTTATATGGTGGCACCCATTTTCGCGATGCCATTATTATAGGTATCACACAAGGCAAAATTATCGGAGGTAACATAAATGCTATGCCATTTAAAAAATAACTTAACTAAATAAAAATAATTGCCAAAATTTCGACAAAAAGCTACAAAAGTTAAAACAACTTTTGTAGCTTTGTCCCTTCAGAACAATCTTTGGAGAAGAACAAAGATAAATACACCAACCTACATGCACACCAACACTGCAACATTGTTTAAACCTACAACATGCAAATACTAGGTTATTTTTTCTTTCGTACCATCGTTTTTTTATTTTGGCTATTACCTTTTTCAATAATTTATCGTTTATCTGATGCACTAGCTTGGCTATTGTATAGGGTAGTAAAATATAGACGCAAAGTGGTAGAAGAACAATTACTGCGGGCTTTTCCGGATAAAAATGCCGCCGAACTACAGCAAATTGCCCAACGCTCGTACCAAAACCTTGCCGATATTATACTCGAAAGCTTTAAAGGATTTAATTTAAATGCCGATGAATTGCGCCAACGTTATGTGTTTAAAAACACCGAGTTGATAGACCATTACTACCAACAAAAACAAACAATAATACTTACAGCTGCCCATTTTGCCAACTGGGAATGGGGCGTTTTGACCGCTCCACTTTGGGTAAAATTTACACCCGTAGGCGTCTATAAACCCCTATCTAACAAATATATCGAAGCTTACACCGCACACAACCGCAGCCGATTTGGCATGGAATTGGCAAAAACAAGCGAAACATCTTTAACCATCGAAAAAAATAAAAACCGCCTAACCGCCATTGTTATGGTTGCCGACCAAAACCCGTCGAGCATGGCTAAATCGCACTGGATGCATTTTTTAAACCAAGATACCGCCTGCCTAATTGGACCCGAAAAACACGCCCGAGCCAACAACTACCCCGTAGTGTTGATAGATATTCAACGACAAAAACGAGGCTACTACGAGGTAACATTTAAACCATTGTTCGAACAATCGGCAAACACAAAACCAAACGAAATTACCGAACAAATAATGCACGAATTTGAAAAAATAATTATCGCCAAACCTCAAGATTGGCTCTGGACACACAAACGATGGAAAAAGAAACGCCCAACCGAAAATTGAGCCGTAAATTAACTACCCACATAAAGCAAGCACGCAACCAATACTATACAAACAATACAAACGGTATGCGCCCGCCCCGCTTAACGCGGAATATGTCTTTTTTGGGGGTGATGCTTAGCACTCCCTCACTCGATAAGTTGGTGGCACCCCCAGTGCAATTAAGCGCAGCCCTCCAAATTAATCACTTTTTAAGGTCTGTATCCTATATACGCCCCAAATAAAGCCATTGGTGTTACAAAATTGTCATAGTTAAAACAAATTACGCTTTTTTTTGCCTAAACTAAATTTTTGTCGTACTTTTGTACGTCAAACACACATCAATACCCATTTCTTTACAAAAATTATTCACCTTATAAAATACGTGTTCCGATGAACAAACGACGCTTAAACGAAATTGCAGTTGCACTCGAAAAAGTCAACTATTTGTACCGAAACATGCGAAAAAGCAACGAACCAATAAAACGGTTGGAACTAGCTTTGCTCAAAAAGTATGTACTTGATTTGTACGACAACATTTTGGTAATGGAAATGCCCGATTTGGAAATGGAACAACACGATGTGGTATTAGAAAAACCAAAATTTGAGTACAAACCCAGCATCATAAACCCCATAATTGTACAAAAAGAACCAGAACCAGAACCCGTAGCAATTACCCAAGAACCAGCAGCAATTACCCAAGAACCAGCAGTAATTGTTGAAGATGAACCTATCGAAGAACCTATTGCTCAAGTAGTTGAAAAAATAACCGCACCCGAAGCAATAGTAGAAGTTGATACCCCCACTTGGACAGAACCTACTGCCGATGTAGAAGCCAACGAAAACGGAAAATCGACACCCTTACACGAATGGGGAAACAACGACGACGACGACAGTGCCAAAACTCAAGTATTAGACGATTTTTTGCGCCGCGATTCTATCCCATCAGCAAACATAGATAAAGAAAGCATTAAACTTGTTGCCGACTTTGACGAAGATGAAGGCGAAACCATTGCCATTGGCGAGCTAAACAACTTATTGGGCAAACAAAAAGAAACAGAAACACCACAAAAAGATACAGGTGGTATTAACGGCGATAGTATCAAGTTTCCGGTTACGTTTAATCAACGCATTGCCTTTATCCGCGAATTATTTAGCAACAACGAAAAAGCCTACCACGATTCGATGAAAGAATTATCAGATGCCCGTGGCTACATAGAGGCACTTACCTATATAAACCTTAACCTGCGCTACGACTTTAACTGGAAAGATAACGACCCAACAGTTAAAAGAATTTTTAGAAATGATTAAACATCGTTTTTTAGGATAAATCAATAATGGGTGATTGATAAAAACGCAATAATCAATATGCTCAATAACATCAAGTTGCTATCTTCCCTTTCTTTTTAAAAATAAAGAAAGGGAAGTACCTACTCATAAACACCCCTATTTCATTCTTCTCATCAAAACAAAACTATAATCCATGATTATTAAAAAATATGGCATTACCATACAACGCCTATCCGAAGAAGACATAGAACTAGTACGCTATTGGCGCAATCAGCCCGAAATACGACAACGAATGGCTTATCGTGGGCATATAACCTCCGAAATGCAAAAACAATGGTTTGATAGCATCAACAACAAATACAACTACTATTTTGTAATTATTTACGAAGGACGAAAAATTGGACTTATCAACACCAAAAGCGTAAATATGCAAGATAAATACGGCGAAGGTGGTATCTTTATCTGGGAGCAAGAACTCTGGAACAGCTATGTGCCTTCGTTGGCATCTTTGGCACTATTAGAGTTTACGTTTAAAGTGTTGGATTTTAGCAACAAATCGTTTATCCAAATTTTACGCAGCAACCCAGCAGCTATTAAATACAATAAAGCTATTGGTTATGTGTTAATACCCGGACAAGAAAATGTAGAAAACCAATGGTACATATTAATTAAAGAAGATTTCTTGAAACGCTTCGACAGATTAGACCGTGGCTCGTGCATCGTATCAGGGCATTATGACCCCATCGAAATAATAGGCGAGCCAAGCGACAAAAACCTTGATATTATCAACAAAGTACTCGAAAATATGCAAAAAGAAGGGTAATTGTTTAGCTAAATTCAAATTTCATTTCTCTTAAAAATAACCAAATATATTGCAACATGGCAGATTTAAATAATGGCATCTTTTATTCGTTTTTAGAGCGCTCGGGCTTTAACGGTAGCGAGCCTTATTTTTACAATACCGCTGATTTTCCGTGGGTTAAACACCTCGAAGACAATTGGATGGTTATTCGCGACGAATTAGATGCACTTATAAACAGTGGGCAACAAATGGAAGATTACTTCGACAAAGGTTTGGTAACGGTAGCCCATAGTTGGAAAACCATCGCCTTTTTTGCATGGGGCGTTAAATTTTTTAAAGCCTGCAACCAAGCGCCCAAAACTACCGCTTTGCTCGAAAGCGTACCGGGCATGTTGTCGGCATCGTTTAACATGCTCGAGGGCAACTCGACCATTAAGCCACACAACGGCGACACCAATGCCATTGTGCGTTGTCACCTAGGGCTATACGTACCCGCCGGCTTGCCCGAAACTGGCTTTAGAGTTGGTACCGAAAAACAACCCTGGAACGAGGGCAAATTCCTCATCTTCTGCGATGCCCACGAACATACCGCTTGGAATAACAGCGGTAAAAAACGCTACATATTGCTAATGGATGTAATGCTACCAAAATTTAAAGCACAACAAAACGACGTGCGCAATACCGTTTTAGCTTCTTTGTTCTTACAATCAACAGCACAAAAATTGTCGTTTTTGTACAAAATGCCCTTTGCCCTACAAATGTTAATGCTTAAAGTAGCCAAAATAGGCTCGGCAATTGCCGTACCAGCTTGGAACTTTTTTGGCAAACTATTTATTGGCGAAAAAAAAGCGTAAATAAGCACCGCTAACTAAAAAAACTGCCCCAACTTTAGCTTATTGCCAAAGTTGGGGTATTTTTTGAAATTAAATAAACCTCCACTATTCGCTTCAACTTTAAAATATGCAAACCCATTACCTTTCTTATGCCCAAACGGGCTATTTTTCGCCATTGGTAGTTAATTATGTGGCACAAAATCCCGACCTAAACCCTTTGTACCGCTACCCCCATAGTTTAGCTGCTTTGGGCAATGCCGCACAACATATTGCCGCCAATTTTACACCACAAAAGCGCCAAGTTTTGGTTGATGTATTGCAACAACAATATGCACATTTATCCGCCAATCAGCTGGTGCAAAAAAACATTGCTGCATTGTTGCAACCCAACTGCCTAACCGTTACAACAGCACATCAGCCCAACCTTTTTACGGGTCATTTATACTTTATTTACAAAATTGTAGATGCCATACAGTTGAGTAAAACGCTACAAACCGCTTATCCGCAATACCATTTTGTACCGATTTATTGGATGGGCAGCGAAGACCACGATTTTGAGGAGATAAACCATGCACATATTTTTGGGCAAACCCTACAATGGCAACAACCCACACGCGGAGCCGTTGGACGCTTGTCAACACATACCCTACAGCCTATTTTCGACCAGCTAAAACCACTTTTAGGCAACAGCCCACACGCCACCGAACTTTGGGAAGTGCTACAAACAGCCTATCTACAACACCAAACATTAGCAGATGCTACCCAATATTTAGTCAATTTTTTGTTTGGCGAATACGGTTTGGTGGTACTAAATCAAGACAATGCCGCCCTTAAACAAGTATTTTCGCCTGCCCTGCAAACCGAACTTTCGGAACAAAAAAGCTATCAATTGGTAACACAAACCAACCAAATACTTGCACAACAAGGCTATACCCCACAGGCTTTTGCTCGCCCCATTAACCTATTTTACCACACGCAAGGCAACCGCAGCCGAATTATGTACGATGATGCCACCCAACAATATTATATTCAACTGCCCGAAGGTGATATTAAATATTTAGATTTAAAAATACCCAATATTAACAACAAAAGCAATGATACTCACTTAAACGATACAACCAAACCCAATCACGACAAACCCAATCACCTCCCCTTTGGGGAGGCAGGGGTGGGGCATCTTAGCCCAAACGTTATTTTACGCCCCACTTACCAACAAACCATATTGCCCAATATAGCCTATATTGGCGGCGGCGGCGAGTTAGCCTATTGGCTACAACAAAAAACAACCATCGAGGCGTATGGAGCTAACTACCCCGTATTGATGCTGCGCAACTCGGTGTTGTGGATAGATAAAGCAACATGGCAAAAATGCGAAAAATTGGGCTTATATCGAAGATTTGTTTAGCGATGCCCAAAACTTAGCCACCGAATACGTCAACAAACATTCGCAAAACACCCTCGATTTGTCGGAACAAAGCCAACTATTACAAACAGCATTTGAGCAAATATTAGCCAAAGCCCTGCAAATTGACCCTACTTTGCAAGCCACCGTAATGGGCGAAATGACTAAATTAACCAAAAGCATCGAAACATTAGAGCAAAAATTACTGCGCGCCGAAAAACGAAAATACGAAACTGCCACCTCGCAAATACAAACCATAAAAGACAAATTGTTTCCAAACCAATCGTTGCAAGAGCGCTACGACAATTTTATTCCTTACTATTTACGCCACGGAAAAACCTTCATTGCTACCCTACTACAACACCTAAACCCACTCGATACCCGTTTTTTGGTGTTGATAGAAGATTAAGTACTTTTTTTGCCATTATTTACTTATCTTTGTGCCGCTTATCATAACACAAAAAACACACATCTAATCATAAAAAAACATATCATGGAAGAAAACAAGCCACATAACGACAAATCGGGCGGAAAGCATAAACACTTTAATAAAAACCGCAATAAAAATAGACCGCACTCCAATCAAAACGATAAAAACACCGATAACCAAGACCCAAGCACCGAAACAAACGAAGAGTTTAGCGAATCTATTAACGAAATAACACCGATAGCCGAAAAAGAAAACCCAACGCCCAAAAAGGTAATTGTGTTGCCCAGCAAATTGGTAGAAAATAAATTGGTGGATAAAGACGACAAAACCGCTAATCAGCAAAAGGAAAATAATCAAGACAAAAAAGCTAATCCTAAGCAAAAGCAAAACAATCCGCCCAAACCCAATAAACAAAACGACCGCCCTAAATCGCAAATGTCGATACCCGGCGACTCGCGCCCCGACTATGACCCCAACGAAAAATGGGCTGTAGCCAATACCGACAACGAGCCCAAACCCGAAGAAATAGCCGAAGATACCACCGACAACAACGAAAACAACGAAGTAATTGACATTGGCAACTTGGTACGCATTGGCATTACCATCGGCGACCTAAACGGCGTTGGTATAGAGGTAATACTAAAAACTTTTACCGACCCGCGCGTAGCAAAATTATGCGTACCTATAGTATACGGCTCGGCAAAGGCATTAGCCCACCACCGAAAAGCACTAAACATAAACCAAATTGGCTATAATATCATTGAGCAAACTAATCGCGCCCGACCTGGCACATTAAACGTACTTAATTGTTGGGACGAAGACGTAACTATTGACCTTGGACAAAGCAATAAAAAAATGGGACATTATGCCTTTAAAGCATTAGAAATAGCTACCCAAGATTTGCTAAAAGGCAAAATTGATGCCCTTGTTACGGCTCCGGTTAATAAAAATTTGGTTAACAACGATGATGCACCTTTTAAAGGACACACCGAGTACCTAACCGAACAAAGCAAAGCCACCGAAAGCGTGATGCTACTAGTAAGCGACAAACTTAAAGTAGGTTTAGTAACCAACCATATACCCATAAAAGACGTTGCCCGCAACATTACCCCCGCTGCCATTGTGCAAAAATTGCGCATCATGGACCACTCGCTACGCAAAGATTTTGGCATTTTACGACCGCGTATCGCTGTGCTTGCCCTAAACCCACACGCCGGCGACGATGGACTGATTGGCATAGAAGAACAAGCCACTATATCGCCCGCCATTGAACACGCCCGACGACAAGAAAATATGCTCGTCTTTGGTCCATTCCCCGCCGATGGATTCTTTGGCTCGCACCTATACGCCGAGTTCGATGCCGTTTTAGCCATGTACCACGACCAAGGATTAGTGCCTTTTAAAGCACTTAGCTTTGGACATGGCGTAAACTTTACAGCAGGCTTGCCCATTGTGCGCACCTCGCCCGACCACGGAACCGCCTACGATATTGCCGGAAAAGGCATCGCCAGCGAAGAATCGTTCAGAACTGCTATTTTTATGGCTATAGATGTACTAAAAAATCGGCAACTATACAACGAGCTGCGCTCCAATCCTCTCCGAAAACTATCGAACAACGTGCGCGAATTAGCCACCGCCGAAGACGAAGCTATTGAAGATTAAATTATTTATTATTGTGCAAGCTCAAAAAAGCAAAACGCTTGTTCCTCCAAATTTTGGAAGAACAAGCGTTTTGCTTGTCATTTTTTGTTAACAATTAACCACTAATAGTTTTTTCGCGTTTTAGCAACTGTAGTACCCATACACTTAAGGCAATTGCTACGGCACTTAATGCCATTACAAGCCATGTCCAATATGCTCCAACATTGGGCAAGGTGTCTATCAAAGGTATATTTTGTGGTGAATTATTAGGATTATCCATATTTTCATCATCGTCAATATTAACTATTGGTAGCAGTTGGTTTTGTTTTAGTTTATCTTTTTCGGGCAGTAGGTTGTTGTATTGTTCTACATAATTGCGGTATTGGCTAAGGTTCCAGCCTGTTAATTTTGCTAAGTTGGCTAATTCTTCTTGGCGGCGAGCAACTACTTCTTTTAGGTAAGCATTTGCTTGGGGGCAATCAAATTGGCTTTGTGCGGGGTGTGTAAGAATGTATCGGGCTTGGTAGTTTTCGCGGTTTGGTGTTTCTTGAAACATCAAATCTTGGGCAAATGCTGTGCGGTTGTAGCGTACATGCAAGCGGGTAAAATACACCTTATCACCATCGCCACCATTACCTGTTATCCAATCGGCACCGATTGTATTAGGTGATACGCCTGCGGACCCGGGTTAACACATGGGTCGCATTTCATACCATTTTGCGGGCTTACGTCCCAAGCATACTCTAAAAAGGCTACTTTTTGCCCTTTGTTTTTCCATATTTTGGCAAACAAATCTTTATAAAAATGCCCAAAATCGTCTTTTATAAATTCGGGTATTTTGCGGTTACTGGTCATGTTTAGGGTGGCATAGTTGGTACATTCTATGCGTCCTTTTTTTGATAAACCGTAGATAATCAAATCTTGGTTGCCATTGGCATTTGCCATACCCAACCTAATAGGCAGCATAAATTTGGGCGATTCGAAGTGTATTTGTAGTGGGCGGAGTTTGTTAAAGCCTAAATTTTGTTGCTCTTCGAGGTTTACTTTTGCCACAAAAAACTTGGTGTTGCTCATAATATACGGGCGCAATACCTCGCGGGCTTTGGCGGGTATTTTATAGCCATTTTCAATCAACCATTTTTCTAAACCCTTCGAGTCGGTAGCCGAAAGCACCAAAATATCGTACTCGCCAACGGTGTACTGGGCTTCTATTTTTACGCCCCTGCTTTTTTTCGAAACAACTACATCAGACAATGTAACAGATTCAAGCACACTTTCACTATATACCACATCATCTTCCATCATTCGTGGACACGGGTCTTGGTCGTAATACTCTACCAAACGCGGCGACGAATAACCATCAAGGGCTTCAAACAAGCTTTCGTCGGCAATTTTAATATCATCGCGCTTAATCACAACAGGCACAGGCACCACCATAGCAAAATCCTTAACATCGCCCTTAAAGTCGTTCGACATGGTAAGGGTTGTTTTGTTGCCATCGCGCACCAATATCACCTGCGACGATTCGTTGAACAGTTTGCTGTCGGCTTTAGCCACATAAAAACCGCAAAATGCCGATATGCGAACCGTTGACAAAAATACGCAAAGTGTTAGCAGTAATAGGTTTTTCATAATGAAATAGGTTGAAGTTTTAAAGAGAAAGTTTATTTATTTTCAGACGAAGTAAAAGCACTTTTGCCGCGTTTTAGCAACTGTACTATCACTACACTTAGGGCAACTACTACGGCACTTAAAGCCATTACAAGGTATGTCCAATTAGTATTGGTATTAGTATCGGTATTGGGGATAACTTCGGGATTGGATTTAGTGTCTATTAAGGGTTCGCTTTGGGGTTCGCTTTTGGGTTCGTTGTTTGGGTTATTGGTGTTGCCATCATCGTCAATATCCACTATTGGCAGCAGTTCGTTGCGTTTTAGTTTGTCTTTTTCGGGCAGTAGGTTGTTGTATTGTTCTATGTAATTGCGGTATTGGCTAATGTCCCAGCCTGTTAGTTGGGCTAAGTTTGCCAATTCGGTTTGGCGGCGTGCAATAACCTCTTTTAAGTACGTAGTGGCTTGTGCGCCGCAGTCAAATTGGCTTTGTGCGGGGTGTGTAAGGATGTATCGGGCTTGGTAGTTTTCGCGGTTTGGTGTTTCCTGAAACATTAAATCTTGGGCAAATGCGGTGCGGTTATAGCGCACATGCAAGCGGGTAAAATACGCTTGCCCACCGCCGCCGCCGCCATTCCAACCACCTCTACCGCCGCCGCCGCCGCCATTGTCGGTTATCCAATCGGCACCAGCTTGTATTAGGTGATACGCCTGCGGACCAGGGTTAACGCAGGGGTCGCATTTCATGCCGTTTTGTGGACTTACGTCCCAGGCATACTCTAAAAAAGCCACTTTTTGCCCTTTGTTTTTCCATATTTTGGCAAACAAATCTTTATAAAAATGCCCAAAATCGTCTTTCACAAATTCGGGTATTTTGCGGTTGCTAGTCATGTTTATTGTAGCATAGTTAGTACATTCTATGCGTCCTTTTTTTGATAAACCGTAGATAATCAAATCTTGGTTGCCATTGGCATTTGCCATACCCAACCTAATAGGTAGCATAAATTTGGGCGATTCGAAGTGTATTTGTAGTGGGCGCAGTTTATTAAAGCCTAAATTTTGTTGCTCTTCCAGGTTTACCTTTGCCACAAAAAACTTGGTGTTGCTCATAATGTACGGGCGCAGCACTTCGCGGGCTCCGGCAGGTATTTTATAGCCATTTTCAATCAGCCATGTCTCTAAACCCTTCGAGTCGGTAGCCGAAAGCACCAAAATGTCGTACTCACCAACGGTATAACTTGCCTCTATGGTTACTCCCCTACCCTTTTGCATCTCTACCGATTTTCCAGATGCCATAGGAGCCGCTCCCCTTGACCTCATTTGCATTGTTCGCTCTTCATACCTATTGCATGGGTCTTGGTCGTAATATTCTACCAAACGCGGCGACGAGTAGCCATCGAGGGCATCGAATAGGCTTTGGTCGGCAATTTTAATATCGTCGCGCTTAATCACAACAGGCACAGGCACCACCATAGCAAAATCGGCAACACTACCCTTAAAGTCGTTCGACATGGTAAGGGTTGTTTTGTTGCCATCGCGCACCAATATCACCTGCGACGATTCGTTGAACAATTTGCTGTCGGCTTTGGCTACATATATACCGCAAAATGCCGATATGCGAACCGTTGATAAAAACAAACAAAGGAAAAGTAAAAGTAGATTTTTCATGAATTATTATTTATTGTGGTTTATTAATTATTTATTACTAATTGTTTTTGCCATACAAAGCGGTTAGCTACAAACAGTTTATCGAAAAAGGGCGTTATGGGCGATATAAAAAACAACACCCATAAAGGAGCTGCATTGATAAAATAATAGTTGGTTAGTACAAACGAAATAAAGGCGACCAACATTGCCCAAAAAATACGGACTTTTGGGTGATTTGGGGTAGATACGGGGTCGGTAATCATAAAAAACGAAAACAGCAGTAAACTACCACTGGTAAATTGTTGCATTAAAAAATCGAGGGGCCAGCCTAAATATAAAATGCTGCGATAAAATTGTAGCCCCAAGAGCGTAAGCAAAAAAGCCAAGCCAATGTCAATACGCCCTACTTTATACAATACAAATGTACCTAACGAGCCCACCAAAAACAACAAAATGGTAGCACTACCCCATTGTCCGGGCGAAATCCAGGCGTTTTGGGTGAGCAAAATAGTGGCAATAATACCAAAATTAGCTGGATTAAAAAAGTGTTTGCCCTTGTATCGTAATACAAACTTACTGCCTATTGCCAACATAGTTGCCAACGATACCACTGCATAGCTGTTTGACTTAAACAACAAACACAAACTTAACGAAGTTATTAAAGCACTTTTAACCGATGTATAACTACCCCCTACCCAACGCACGCCCAATAATTGTACGGCAATGGCAGTGGTAAATATGGAGGCATATTTTATCAAATCGGCATCCCAGTTTAATACAAAAATGCCATAGCACAAAAAAGTACCTAAAAATAAAATTTGATAATGCCTAGCATCTGCTCGCAAATAAGTTAGTAGATTGTTCATGGTGATGTTGTGAGGTGGTGATGTTGCGATGTTGTGAGGTGGTGATGTTGCGATGTTGTGAGGTGGTGATGTTGCGATGTTGTGAGGTGGCGATGTTGTGAGGTGGCGATGTTGCGATGTTGTGAGGTGGCGATGTTGTGAGGTGGCGATGTTGGCGATGTTGTGAGGTGGCGATGTTGCGATGTTGCGAGGTGGCGAGGAGGTGGCGATGTTGCGAGGTGGCGATGTTGCGATGTTGCGATGTTGCGAGGTGGCGATGTTGCGATGTTGCGAGGTGGCGAATACCTGTAAGCCTGTAGCGGATAGCCTGTAGCCTGTAGCGGCCAGCCTGCAATTGTTGGTAACGCATCTTACAATAAAAAGGTTGCTTTGCGGTGTAAAAAACATCGGCAAGGCAACTATTGAGCTTGCCGCAACTATGTAAAATGACAGATAAGGGATTTAAAGGCGTGGATTATCCTCATTAATTGTTTTTTGACACACAAAATCAGCCTTTTGTTGGCTTAGTCGTTGTTTGCATACGTTAATAGCTGCCTCCGATTCGTCAATACCTATCCAATATCTACCTAAGTTATTGGCTACGGCTAAGGTAGTACCGCTACCGGCAAACGGGTCGAGGATAGTTTGGTGCCGATTGCTACTTGCTAATATAATGCGCTCTAATAGTTTTTCGGGCTTTTGGGTAGGGTAATTAACTCGTTCTATGCTGTTGCCTTGTATGGGGTGTATATCTGTCCAAACATTACCTGGGTTTTTGCCATTGGTTTCGTCTAATACTTGTTTATATCTCGCTTCTCCGCGTTTCGAGCGGGCAATGGTTTCGGGATTATAAGGCACCAGAATATCGGCTAAGTTAAATGTGTATTGTTGGTGATTTTTGGCGTACCAAAATATAGAGTCGTATTTTTTGCCAAAATTTTTGGTGGCACTTGCGCCCATTACATAATGCCAAACAAGGTGGTTTAAAAAGTTATCGGCACCAAAAATAGCATCGAGTATTTGCACCCTAATATAGGCATCGGCGTGCCAGTCGCAGTGCAGATACAAACTACCGTTGGGTTTTAGCAAGCGGTGTAACTCGGCAACACGGGGGTATAACCAATCAATGTATTCGGTTATACCTCCGCTCCATCGGTCGTCAAACTGTCGGGTGTGTTGCGTTGCTTTGTCGGTGATACTAAACTGTCGGTTAGTAAAAAACGGTGGGTCGAGGTACACCAAATCAACCGAAGCGGCGGGCATTTGTTGTAATATAGGTAAGTTATCGCCCCAAATAAGTTGATTGAATGCCATATAAATAAATAAACAATTGGTGAGGAATAATACCCTGTTTGTTGAAAAACCCAACACATCAACCAATAAACAGTAAAGCAATTAGTTTCCGGGTTCTATACTAATTTCGTGTTGTTGTTGGGTGGTGTCGGTTTCTATGGCGGTAGTATCGTTTGTTGGGGTGGTTGTCGAGTCGGTGTTGGGGGTAAATTGTATGTTGGTGATTTCACCATTGGGGTTGGTATAGGTTACGCCCGCCGACTGCATGGTGCTCCAAAGATAAGGCATATACAACAAACCTACAAACATAACTCCTTTAATTAATGTGCTAAGTTGGTGAAAATCGTTAGACATACGAGCTTTCCACAAACTGTATACCATATATATACAGGGCAACACAATTAGCACACCAATGCCAATGGTACTGATGTATTGTTGGTACGCAAATTCGACAATCATAAATTTCACCAAATAGTTAATGGCTATTAACAATACCACAACCGCCAACAATTTGGTAATTTGCAAACCTGCTACAATAGGTAAGGTTTTGTAGCCTGCGTTTTCGTCGCCTTCGGCATCTTCGGCATCTTTTACTAACTCGCGCACCAAAGTAAACAAAAATGCAAAAAAGGCATAGCTATAAAAATAAGCAAGCACCGAGGCACTAAACTCGGACAGGGTTATGCCCAAAGCCTCGATGGTTTCTTTTCCAAACCCAAACAAGCTTAGCACAGTAGCTAATAGTTGGTCGGCTAAGGCTGCCTCGTAAAAGGCAGGTAACAGTACCATTAAAGCGCCCAAAAAAGCAATGGTTAAATTGCCTATCAAAGGCATTTTTTGTAGTTTGGTAGAGTAAAACCACAACAATATTGCTGCTAACAACTGTACAAACACCAATTTGTAACTACCTGCCACTGTTGCCAAATAAAGGGCTAAGCCTATACCCAAAGCATTGCACACCATATAGGCTTTTAGTGCTTGTTCGGGGCTTACGTGTGTGCCAATAATTAGCTTCATGGGTTTGTTAAAGGTATCGGCTGCTACATCGTAGTAATCGTTGATGATGTAGCCCCCTGCCGTTATCAAAACCGTTGATAAAATTAACAGCAAATATTGCCAAGTTGATAAACTAAGCTGATAGTCGGTAAAACCAAACAAAGGCGTTACTATGCAATAGCGCAATAGCAACATAATAAGTGCTACATAAAACAAATTGAGCGGACGAATTAGTTTGAACATGCTTTATTAATGATAAATTATAAACTGTAATTGGTAAAATAATGAAAACTTATGATTTATTTACTTTGGGTTGATAAATTTGATAACAAAAAAATACGGTGGTGATAAACAAGGAGAGTTATAATAGTAATTGTAAAACTTTTTGGTACTACGACAAAGATTGTGGGTAATTCAAATCATTTTCTCCGTAGTGGAGAGTTTAAATCCTCTGCCACGGAAAAAAATCCATAAAAAAAGCTATTTTAGACCCAAATAACTGATACAATAGCAAATCTTTACAAAGCTATCCACAAAAAATATCGTAGTAGCACTTTTTTTACAGCAACATCGTAAATTATAATTTATAATTTATAATTAACAATTACCCTCCCCATTCTCCCCTTAGTTTTAGTATTTTTTCTATCACATCGCGCACGCAACCGCAGCCGCCGTTTAGTGGCGATATATATTGGGCAACTGCCAATACTTCGGGTATGGCATCGGCGGGACAGGTGGGTAAACCTACCATTTTTAGCGGAGCAACATCAAGTATATCATCACCCATATATAAGGTGTGTTGTGCTGATAAACGCTGTTCGTCTAAAAAATATTGCAGTACCGAACCTTTTTCATGCACACCACTAAAAATGTGCTTTACACCAAGTAAGGTAAAGCGTTTGGTAATACCCACCGAAGTACCACCTGTTATAATAGCCACATTTATACCTACCTCTATGGCTCGTTTTAGGGCATACCCATCTCTTACGTTCATACGGCGCAAAAATTCGCCTTGTTCGGTAACTAATATACTGTTGTCGGTAAAAACACCATCTACATCAAACACTAAAGTTTTAATTTGCTCAAACTGGGCTAATAAATTCATCTTGGTTAAACAATTTAGTTAAATCTAAAATAAACGCGCAAAGATAGACAAATTTGTTCAAACAAAAATATAGTTGCTCAATTTTGAAATTTTAGCATGAAATTTACCTTTGGTATTAATCCCAAAACCAACTTTTATTAATTTCATGCTGTATTGTTATTTTTGTTTTGCGTACCTTTGCCGCTTAATACTAGTTGCAGACTAGTTGTTGCTCAAAATCTAAACACCTATTAAATAAGTACAAAATTGGAAAATCTATTGCTTATAACCGACATACCCGGCTATTCGCCACAAATTAGCCGATTAGTTTCTATGATGAACTATGTAAGATTTACCACATTAAATACAGTTAAAGGGCTAACACAAAACCAGCTCGACTTTTTGCTCGATGCCCAAAGTAACTCAATTGGAGCTTTGTTATTACATTGTGCAGCAATTGAGTATTGTTATCAAGTTTCAACATTCGAAAAAGAGGATTGAACGAAGAAGAAAATTTGATTTGGGGAGCTGCACTTGATTTGGGCGAAGAAGGAAGAGAGAAAATAAAAGGAAATGACCTAAGTTTTTATATAAACAAACTAGAGCAAGTAAGAAATAAAACCCTTGATTTATTCAAATCAGTTAGTGATGATTGGCTATATGTCGAAGAAGATTTTTGGCATGGTAAAAAAGCTAACCATTATTTTATGTGGTTTCATGTATTCGAAGACGAGATTAATCATCGAGGTCAGATGAGGATAATACGAAAAAGAACTAATGCCGAATAAACCTCAACTTTATCAACCAGCGTCAACCCCCATCCATATTAACTACACCAACTACACCCTATTCATCGTTAATTACCAAATATGCGCCTTTCGCTTATTTTTGTAGTTTTTCTGTTCGTTACCACCTCGTTTGTTGGTTGCGTAAAACGCGAGAAAGGCTGTACCGACCTTAGCTCGTTGAACTATAACCCCGATGCCATTTACGACGACGGTTCGTGTATATATGCACTACCCACACCAATCATATATTATTTCTCTCGTTTCGATGCATCTTCGGTCAACTATAGTAGTATTTCGGCAACACAGTTTCAGGTATCCGACAGCTATTATTTGTGTAAACAATTGGGCAGCAACCCCAATTTTGCATTTAGCTATACCGACACACTACGCCAAATCTACGCCAATAGCCTTAGCAATATGTTGGTTCAAACACCACTTACTACTACCTTATCGCCCAACAAATACTCGGGTTTTGGCTTTGTGGCATCGCTAAATAGCAAAATGAACAAAACCTACCAAGCCGATTCTATTGCCGATACCTTATTAAGCATCATCAAAACAAATGCACTTAATGGGCAGATAGGCACACCCGCCGTTTATACCAACCAAGATGGTATTGACGCATCGGAGCTATTGCACAAAACCTTGTTGGGTAGCGTTTTGTATTATCAAGGTACCAATTTGCTAAACACCTTGTTTAACAATAGCAACACCACCTTAGTAAGCGGCACTAACTACACCGCCATGGAACACGCCTGGGACGAAGCCTTTGGCTATTACGGAGCATCAATAGATTTGAACAGCTACACAAATACCAATTTGACCAATCCAAATGGCAACTACCACGACACTAATGCAAATTACGTGATAGAGGCAAACGGCGAGTACAACTTTAATTTTGTAACCCAAGCCGCTACGCTTGCTTTGGATAATCCATCGCAAACAAATTACAACACCCTTATTTTCGAGGCTTTTTTAACAGGTAGGGCAGGCATCACCAACAAAAACGACACCATTAGACGGCAACAAGCCACCATTATTGTCGAACAGTGGGAAAAACTATTGGCTAACAACGCCCTATACCATGCCAATTTACTAAGCATCGAGGTAGCCAACATAGGCACTCCTAACCAAAACACCGCAGCTATCAACCAACATTGGTCGGCAATGATAGGCTACATACTGGCATTGCAATACAATAGCCAAAAAATAATTGCCCAAACACAAATCGCTCAATTAAAAACATCAGCAGGTAATTTTCCGCCAAACAGCCTCGATTTTCAAGAAAAAATCAACGAAATCAAGCAAATTTTAGTGCAAACTTACCATTTTTAATTTTTTTTTACCCAAATACCCTTTTTTTTTGTTTTAATGGTGACTTATGGGGGTATATGGCAGTCTTATGTAATGTTGCGGCGACACAATCAATGCTATTCTTAAACTTTATAAACTTTCAAAAAAAACAACACATGTCTTTAAATTTAATGGACTTGGTTAAAAGTCAGCTTGGTAGCGGACTTATGAGTACTATCGCTGGTCACTTAGGCGAAAGCGAAGCACGTACTCAATCGGCTGTTGATGGCGGTTTGGCGTCTATCATCGGTGGTTTAATGGGCAGTGCCTCTACTACCCAAAGTGCCACTAGCTTGCTCAATTTGTTAATGGGCAAACAACAAAGCTCTACCTCTATGGGCGATTTGTTGGGCATGATAAGCGGCGGCGGCTCTTCAATTGGCTCACTTATTCAGTTAGGTGGTCCGTTATTGAAAACCGTTTTTGGCGACAAATTAGGTGGCGTTGTTGATGCTGTATCTTCATCGAGCGGAGCATCAAAACAAAGCACTTCTAGTTTGTTAGGTATCTTGGCACCACTTGTTATGGGTGCTTTAGGTAAAACAGCCCGCGACGGTGGCTTTAACATTGGTTCGTTGGTAGGTTTGTTGATGGGTCAAAAAAACCACATCCAAGCTGCAGCTCCTGCAGGTTTGGCAAGTGCTTTGGGCTTCTCATCGTTCGACAGCCTATTTAACTCGAGCAAAGTAACCCCTATCGGATACACAGCAGGCGGCGGCAGCAGCAGCAGCAGCGACAACGGTGGCGGTGGCTTCATGAAATGGTTATTGCCATTAGTGCTACTTGGTTTGTTAGGCTTTGGTGCTATGTACTTTATGAAAGGTTGCGGCAAAGATGCAGTAAACCAAACCGTTGAAGGCGTTGGTGGTGCAGTTGATGCAGCAGGTAACGCAGTAGGCGATGCAGCAAATGCCGTAGGTGGAGCAGCCGACTCGTTGGCAACAGCAGCAGGTAACGCAGCTGGTGGTGCAGTTGATGCAGCAGGTAACGCCGTAGGCGGTTGATGCAGCAGTTGATGCAGCAGGTAAAGCCGTAGGCGGCGCAGTTGATGCAGCAGGCGAAGCAACAAGCGCAGGCTGGGCAGCATTAGGCAAACTAATGAAACGCAAACTAGCCGATGGTACCGAACTAAACGTTCCTGAAAAAGGCGTTGAAAACAAACTAATCAGCTTTATCGAAGATAAATCAAAAGCAGTAGATAAAGAAACTTGGTTCTCTTTCGACCGTTTGTTGTTCGAAACTGGTAAATCTACCCTTAAACCAGAATCTGCCGAACAAGTAAAAAATATGGCTGCTATCCTAAAAGCTTTCCCACAAGTAGAAATCAAATTAGGTGGTTATACCGATAACACAGGCGATGCTAAAAAGAACCTTACTCTTTCGGGCGAACGTGCTAAAACTGTAAAAGCCGAACTAGTAAAATTAGGTACCGACGCAAAACGCATAGCTACCGAAGGTTATGGTCAAGAACACCCAGTTGCCGACAACGCAACACCCGAAGGTCGTGCGCAAAACCGTCGTATTGATGTGCGTGTAACTAAAAAATAATTTTTCGTGAAAAATTAACAAAAACAACCCTAACACTAAGCTATTGCAAAGTGTTAGGGCTGTTTTTTTTGGGAGAAGAAACGATAGATAACAATAAAAATGGCAAACAACAACCAGCAATTACCATTTGTCAAAAAAAAAACCGTACCTTTGCACATGCGTTTGGCATTTGCTAAACACATAATTAATAACCCATAATCAACAATTACCTTGACCGACCAACTGCTCACCAATCCACAACAAATACACGAGTTCGACAACCTTGAGCTATTAGCCCGTCAAGTTGTCGAAGGTTTTATTATTGGCTTACACAAAAGCCCCTTTCACGGTTTCTCGGTCGAGTTTGCCGAACACCGCCTATATAACCCCGGCGATGCCATCAGAAACATAGACTGGAAAGTGTATGCCCGAACCGACAAAATGTTCGTAAAAAAATACGAGGAAGAAACCAACCTCCGATGTTGCATTGTTTTAGATGCCTCAAGCTCTATGTATTTTCCCGAAAATGCAGGACAAAGTGGCGCACCCCGCCTCAACAAGCTACAGTTTTCTGCCATCTGCGGAGCCGCCATCATGAATATACTAAAACGACAGCGCGATGCAGTAGGTATGGCTGTTTTTTCGGACGAAGTAGAGTTTCAGAGTGGAGCACGCTCTACCAATGTACACCAAAACATGCTTACCAATAAAATGGTAGAGTTGCTTAATCGCCGCGATAAAATATATGCCCGCAACAATACCGACCGCCTAAAACGCCAAACAGCCGCAGCACGTTGCTTACACCAAATTGCCGAAAATGTACACCGCCGCTCGTTGGTAGTTGTTTTTAGTGACATGTTCGAAAACATGGAAGATACCGAAGAAATATTCTCGGCATTGCAACACCTGCGCTACAATAAACACGAGGTAATTTTGTTTCATGTGGTAGATAAAGCCCACGAAATGGAATTTGAATTTGAAAACCGCCCCTATGTTTTTGTAGACTTAGAATCGGGCGAGGAAGTAAAAATACAACCCAACCAAGTAAAAACTTTTTATAAAGAACAGATGAGTAAATTTTTCAACACCCTAAAACTACGCTGCGGACAGTTTAACATAGATTTTGTTGAAGCCGACATTAACCAAGATTTTAGACAAGTGCTGCTACCCTATATGCTAAAACGAAATAAAATGAATGGATAATCTTTAAGTTATCCCATTGACGAAATCAGTTCGCCCCACAAAAAGATACAGCCTTGAGCAAATGCTTAAGGCTGTATCTTTTTGTGTTTTTTAACTATTATCAATCAACAAACAAGTTAATAACCTGCTTAATATAAGCAACCTAGACAAAGGCATTTATTTTTACCAACTTAGCACAAAATACCGTATCTTTGCCACAAAAAGTTGATTATTGCCTTCTATTTTTATCAATATTGCATGATAAGCTATTTAGACGTGTTTAGGGTAGCTATTTTAGTACCAACTAAAACAAAAACAACCCATAAATTACACTTTTAGGCTGTTTTTTTTTGTGTAATAAATAAATCCAAATAATCTACTAATGTTTAAACTGCCCAATATCATAAAAAAAGCATTAATATTTGTATTGGTTTTGTTAGCAATAATTTATAGCTGCCTATATATCAACACTCATAAATTTGATAGGCATAACGAAACACAATTAGCAAAGTTAAAAACAATCAACCCAAATGCCTACCTCATCTTCAGCCGTTTTATCAACGATATACACACCCATACACCTTATATAGTATATATACAAAGTACGCTTAGGTCGTACAAAGAGCAAGAAAAACTACATAACGACGACCCATTTAATGCCAAACCAGGCACCAGTAAACACAACAAAGGTTTGGCTATTGATTTTAATGTTAAATACAAATATTGCCTAAATGGTGGCTGGCTTAAAAAAGCAGATTATTTGCAATGGAAACAATCGGGTATCATTACTATTGCTCAAAAGTATGGTTTGTTTTGGGGCGGTAACTTTAAAACTAAAAAAGATTGTGTACATTTTGAAATACGGTAGGACAATTAAAAGAACGATTAAACTAACTCCACTCACCAACAAACCATAATATGCCCTTAAACCAAAGTAATTACATTGGCATTGAATCAAGTACTGCATTTCCCTACATTTTTGATGTCACCCTGCATCATCTAGATTTGTGCAAGCAGTACCATTCTGTCGAGTGCCATTTGGTGCTGTACCCCTATAGCCGCAAAGTAGACTCTGACGATATTGCATTTAACCCCTTCGAGGAGTATGTCAAAGATTTGGCAATGCACAAAAAATCGGTGTATGTACCCATCAACGATTCGTTTAATAAAGTATTTGGCATACTATTAGGTGTATTAATTTGTTTGGTATTTTTGTACTTCAAGCCCTCCGATTTGGTATCCGTCGAGTCGGTCGTGTCTATTATTGGAGCCTATTTGGCAGGCAAAGAAGTTTGGGACGATTTAGAAATTTGGTTGGTTAGGCTAACAAAAAACAGTCGGTTGCGCTACATCGAGCCTTATTATAGTTTTAGGATAGAGCCAAACACCACCTTAACCGCCTACGCCAATTTTGCCAAACGCCAACGCTACGGCAAAGCTACCCTCCTACCCTCCGAAATGGATTTTTTAAAACAAAGTAACTCACAAACAGTGCGTTTGTTTTTTTCGCACAAAGATTTAGAAAGCCTCGACGAAACTTCGGCACACATTGCATCTATCTTTATAAAACCACATTTATTGTCCGATTTTGAACAAACAGGTTATTTATTGGGCATTAAATTATCGTTTAATCAACGTAAAAGCTTTTTCCGCACAAAACACCTCGAGTTATTTCAATCTATCCACAACCAACAACACGGCTGTATCAACGACACCCAAAAGTGGATTCCCGATGCCGTTTTTTGTCGCCACACGTATACTATAGGCAGATGGAAGTTTTTTAGCTCCACACAAACCATCAACAACTACAGCCTGCTTACAAACAATAAATCACACACACAACAGTAACAAACATCGGTTACTCCCTTAATACCACTTGTGCCACCCCGCTTGACGCGGAATATGTCTTTTTTGGGGGTGATTATTGGCACTCCCTAATTTGCCAAGTAGGAGGCACCCCCAAAGCACTGTAGGCGCAGTACATCGCCATATCACAAAATAGAACGCTGATTTTTATGATGGCTTATGATTTTTTTCAACACATAGATGCATAGATTGACATAGGTACATAGACCTACACTAAAGTATTTTTTTCGCCACTTCACCACATCGCAACATCACCATATCCTCACTATGATTTTTTTCAACACATAGATACATAGATTGACATAGGTACATAGACCTACACTAAAGTATTTTTTTCGGCACATCACCATATCCTCACTATGATTTTTTTCAACACATAGATACATAGATTGACATAGGTACATAGACCTACAATAAAGTATTTTTTTCGGCACATCACAATATCGCAACATCACCATATCCTCACTATGATTTTTTTCAACACATAGATGCATAGATTGACCTAGGTACATAGACCTACAATAAAGTATTTTTTTCGGCACATCACAATATCGCAACATCACCATATCCTCACTATGATTTTTTTCAACACATAGACGCATAGATTGACATAGGTACATAGACCCACACTAAAGTATTTTTTTCGGCACATCACAATATCGCAACATCACCATATCCTCACTATGATTTTTTTCAACACATAGATGCATAGATTGACCTAGGTACATAGACCTACAATAAAGTATTTTTTTCGGCACATCACCACATAACATCGCAACATCGCCACATCACCACATCGCCACATCGCAACATCACCACATCGCAACTTCACTCTTTTCACTCTTTTCACTCTTTTCACCATTTTATGCAACTACATACTATAAACACAGGTTTTTTTAAGCTCGACGGAGGCGCTATGTTTGGCGTAGTACCTAAACAAATTTGGCAACGTCTAAACCCACCCGATGATAAAAATCTTTGCACCTGGGCAATGCGTTGTTTGTTGATTATCACCGACGACAATCGCCGTATTTTGGTAGATACTGGCATTGGCAACAAGCAATCGAGCAAGTTTTTTAGCTATTACGACCTACATGGCAACGATTCGTTGTTGGGTTCGTTGGCACAACACGGCTTGCAACCCGCCGACATTACCGACGTAATACTTACACACCTGCACTTCGACCACGTTGGCGGAGCAGTTAGCCTAAACAAAGACGAGCAATTAGTGCCTACTTTCCCAAACGCTATTTATTGGAGCAACCACGCCCATTGGCAGTTAGCCATGCAACCCAATATGCGCGAGCGCGCTTCGTTTTTGCCCGAAAACTTTATGCCCTTGCACCAAGCAGGCGTAGTGCGTTTTGTTGACGACGGACAAGAAATTTACAAAGGTATTTCGGTGCGATTTGTGTATGGGCATACCGCCGCCATGATGCTGCCACACATTAACTATAAAAATAGCACCTTGGTTTACTTAGCCGATTTAGTGCCATCGGCAGGGCATGTTAAGTTGGCGTATGTAATGGGCTACGACATGCAACCCTTAGTAACATTGGCAGAAAAAGAAGACTTTTTGGGCAAAGCCGCCGCACAAAATCAAGTGCTATTTTTTGAACACGACCCCATAAACGAGTGCGCCCGCATACAACGCACCCCAAAAGGCGATTTTGAAGTAACCGAAGTGTTTGCCTTAGATAAGTGGTGATTAGGTTACAGGCTTTTAAGTGTCTGCTTCAACCTTACAAAAAACGTCCTAAACTATATGTTTAGGACGTTTTTTTAATCATAAGCATCAACCCAAAACATTATCATTTGGGTTTTATTAGGGTTCTTTGAATAAGTGTCATATTGGTATCGGGCGTCATATATTCGTTACTTATTAGCCTTGATTTCATATAACTTTGTACTGCTTGGTCATTTATTTTCACGGTTGTTTGCTCGGCAGTTTTTTCGGTATTTGGCAATTGGGCTGCACGATTAGTTTTTAGGTTTTCTCTGTCCTTTCTAATCTCAGCAGCTTTACCATTTACAGTACCTTTAACGTTTGGTCGTTTTATAGGCGGCTTAGATTTGGGTGGTGCTTCGGGTTCGGGTTCTGTTTCTTTAATTAGCTCGGTAGGCGATATTTTTAATTGCCGCAACGATACTGTATTGGTATCAACAGGCATAGTTTCGCTCATAGGTGCAAATCGTTTTACCGTATCTGTTGTTGAAGGGTTCCCCGAAGTGTTTAATTTGGGATTGGCATTTTGTTGTGCCAATAACGGACGCACTAAAATAATATTGAGCAAAGGTACAGGCAGGCTTTTTATAGTATCAGAGCGATAAGTAAAAATAATGCTATCTACTTGGGCAGGTATGCTAGGGTCTTCTACGTTTATACTAAAGCGTATACCCCAATCTTTATACTCTACCGACAATTTTCGGTCGTTCTCAACGGTCATTTTTTCAATTCCCCACGACAAATTTTTGTTATTCGAGCGGCTAAAAACCTCTACAAAATCATCTTTGAACAACATTTTGGCAATAAAAGTTTCGTCTCTGTCCGAGCTTAGCCACAAACCCTGCACTGCCTGTATGGGTAGTGGTATTTTAGGTAGCGTATCAACAATAGGTGGTTTATTATTGTTTGATGGGATTTTTCGATTATAAAGAAGCGAAACAACCACTAATAAAATAATAGCCAACACCAAAGCTGCGAACCAATAGTAGGCTTTTTTGTTTTGTTGGTGTTCGTTGTTATGTTCGTTGTATTTTGGGGTAATTGTATTGCCTATATTAGTTAAGTTTTCGGGCAATACAATATTAGTTTGGCTATCAAAACGGTAAGTGCCGTTGGCTTGTTGTTTAAAGTTGCCCAACACCTTGCTAATTCCTAACGCCACATCTTTAAAAGCGGCATCAACCGATTGCCAATTTTTAGTATCTGTTACAGCATACCCATTTTTGGGCAGTGATTTTAGGTTAGCAAAAATGCTTGTTTTCCAAACACAGTCGCGCAACAAAATAGGCACAACACAAGCTTCGCCTTTGTTATGTCGCTGCAACGATTTTACCACATCTTCGTTATACAAATTATCCGATGCCAATAAGTCGGAGCTAATTAATAATAAAATAAGGTGTGCATTATTCAGCAACTCGGTTTTGCGTTGTTGCCAATCTTCGCCTGCATTAATATTACCCTCGTCAAAAACCGAAATTAACCCTTGGTGCCGTAAGATACTTAGGTGTTCTACCAATTTTTCTTTCAATAATTCGTCTTCGGGTGCATAAACTACAAATAAATTGATGCTTTTTTTAGTATCTATCATGTTCTTTTTAGTTCTCGGAAAAATATTAAGCGATAGTTAGTTTTTTGTGCTATTTGCAAGCCCTAATCTTCAAAGTGAGGGTGCATAACCTAATTAATTACCTTTTTTTGACAAACGTAAAAAAGGTGTTTTTATTTTTATTTGCAAATTGCTTTTTATTATTTGGTTACTTTTCAGGATAAACGCCTTTTAGCCACTCGCATAACTTACTGATAATCAGTGAGTTTAGGTAAAAAACAGTGCTTTTAAGCGTTTTTTTTGAGCGATAAGCGGCATTTTTTTTTTTTGGAAAAGTACTAAATAAGCCCTTTTTTTGCAGGATAAATAAGCCCATTTAGTTTAAACCTAAACACGTTTGATTTGTTAACCCTACAAAAAAAACCATTCTGATAACAAACAGAAAAAAACTAGCACAGTTTGGCACAAAAATAACATCAAATTGCTAACTTTGCTGCTTTTAAGGGCATTTTTTTAGAAAAATTGCGAAATAAAGCGTATTTTTAACCCTTCAAACGTAAAAATCTTATTTTCGATGATAGATTCTCCTACTATAGCACCTTCTAACCCAAATAAAAAACCCGATTGGTTGCGGGTAAAACTACCTGTTGGACAAAATTATCGCCATGTTCGTAGTTTGGTAGACAAACATAAACTGCACACCATTTGCGAAAGCGGTAACTGCCCAAATATGGGCGAATGTTGGGGTGCTGGCACGGCTACCTTCATGATTTTGGGCAATGTGTGTACACGTTCTTGTTCGTTTTGTGCGGTAGCTACTGGCAAACCAAACGAACTTGACCTTGACGAGCCGCGCCGCGTAGCCGAAGCCGTACAACTAATGGGTGTAAAACATTGCGTTATCACATCAGTCAACCGCGACGAACTAAAAGACGGCGGTGCAGGCGTTTGGGCAGCTACCATACGCGAGGTGCGTTTGGCAAGCCCCACAACTACCATGGAAACCCTTATACCCGACTTTAAAGCCCGTTGGGAAAACCTTTATACAGTACTTACCGAACGCCCCGAAGTAGTATCGCACAACATGGAAACCGTGCCGCGTTTATATAAATTGGTGCGTCCGCAAGCCAAATACGAGCGCAGCTTAGAGCAAATAAAACGCACCAAAGCCGAAAATCTACGCACCAAATCGGGTATTATGTTGGGCTTGGGCGAAACCCCCGACGAAGTGTACCAAACCATGGACGATTTAGTGGCTCATGGCTGCGAGATATTAACCGTTGGTCAGTATCTGCGCCCCACCAAAAACCACCTTGCCGTAGCCGAGTTTGTACACCCCGATATGTTTGCCCATTACAAAGAAGTAGCCCTGCAAAAAGGCTTTTTGTATTGCGAAAGTGGTCCATTGGTGCGTTCATCGTATCATGCCGAAAAACATTTGTTTTAACAATTCACTAAGAGTTGTTCCCGCTTTTCTTCATACCAAACAAATAAAAAAACAATGACTCAAGCAATAAATGACATCAATAAATTAGACCCAAACGCTATTTATACCTACGCCGATTACCTAAGTTGGAGGTTTAACGAAATGGTTGAACTGATAAAAGGCAAAATGGTGCGCATGTCGGCTCCCGTAGAGTATCATCAACGTATTTCGTGGAATTTATCTTACCTTATCGCTTCTTATTTGTGGGAAAAATCTTGCAGAGCCTACTCCGCCCCTTTTTGATGTGCGATTAAAAGATGGGCAAAAAGCAGCAATCAACAACGAAAATATTTTGACAACCGTACAACCCGATTTGTGTATCATCTGCGATTTATCAAAAATTGATACCAAAGGTTGCTTAGGTTCGCCCGATTTGGTGGTAGAAATACTGTCGGAGGGTAACAGTAAAAAAGAAATGAAAACAAAGTACGAATTGTACGAGGCAAACGAAATTCCAGAATACTGGATTGTAGACCCTACCCACGAAACCGTACATCAGTTTGCCCTTGATTCATCAACCCAAAAGTATTTTTTAGTTAAAATTTGGATAGATGAAGATACGTTTAGCTCTTACTTGTTTCCAGATTTGACAATTGACCTTAATAAGGTGTTTACGCACTAAATCACAAAAACATTTAATTTATCAACAAAATAATTACCAAATAAAATTCGACATGTTTACAAAGAAAACACTCTTATTGTCCGCTTTGGCAGTAACTGCAGCTTTGGGTTGTTACCAATTGGGTAACCACTACGTAGCTAAACAACAATACGCCGAGCGAGTAGAAAACAACAAAGAAAAAGCCGAAGAAGAAGCCCGCGAATGGGCTGGCTCGCGCGATTACCTGATGAAAAGAATGGTAAACCCACAAACAGGCTTTATTGACCCTGCCGATGTTATCAATGCTCGTAAAAAAACAGCCCAAGCTATGGCAGACCGCGAAGGGCAGCTAAACTGGGAGTCGTTAGGACCCAATAACGTTGGCGGTCGCACACGCTTGTTAATCATCGACAAAAACAACAGCAACCGCCTTATTACAGCAGGTGTAGCTGGTGGCGTGTTTACCTCTACCGATGGCGGTAATAACTGGACCGACCACCCGCAAAACTCGCGTGCTGTTGGCACAAGCCCCGCCTTCGAAAGCCAAGCTTTTTCGTGCGGTACAGCGGCACCTAATGGCGACATTTACTTAGGCACAGGCGAGGGTTTTTACTATGTAGGTGGCTCTGGCTCTAATGGTAACTTAGGCGAGGGTTCGGCAGGTGTGCCGGGCGAAGGTATCTACAAATCTACCGATGGCGGTGTATCTTTCCAACAATTGGCAAGCACCCGCCCCACCAATGCCAACGATGCCGAGATAAGTTGGGCAGCCGTTAACAAAATTGCCGTTGCACCCAATGGTACTGTCTATGCCGGACACAATCGTGGTTTTGTAAAAAGTACCGATGGTGGTAATACCTGGGAAGTGCCTACCAGCATACCCGTTAACACCGAAGGCACCGACGTAGTAGTGGCATCTAACGGAACTATACACGCTATTATTGGCAGTGCTTACTATCGCTCGACCGACAACGGTGATTCGTTTACACTTTTGAGTGGCACGACGCCCGGTAAGTTACCAAGTTCTACAACTGCCCGCCGCCGTTTGGCAGTATCACCCACCGACCCCAACAAAGTGTATGCCGTATTGGTAAAAACCAATAGCTGCTTATTGGGTATCTATAAATCGGACGATGGTGGCGATACTTGGCAATCAATAGGCGAAGGCGATGCCGAATATTTTGAACCCATGACCAACTCGGCACTTTGCCAAGGCGACTACGACTTAGCATTTGCCGTTGATGGCGGCAACCCCGACCGTATATTCTTAGGAGGTGTCACTTTGTGGTCGTGGACAGCCGAGCAAGGTTGGTTACAAATTGACAACTTAGGCGAAGATTTTAGCAACCCTTATTATGTACATGCCGACAAACACGATATTGTGTTTGACCCGAATGATGCTAAAAAAATGTATGTAATGTGCGACGGCGGTGTATTTAAAACCGACAATGCCGATGCCACTTTCCCTGCATTTAAAGCCAAAAATAAAAACTACAATGTTACCCAATTTTATAGCGTAGCAGCTAGTTTGCAAGGACGCGTATTGGGTGGGACCCAAGACAACGGCACACGCTATGTGGCTTTTGACGGTGCTAACTCGTGGTTAGCCTCTAACGAGGTAGCGGGTGGCGATGGTGGCTATGCCGAAATATCGTTGATTAACCCCAACATTATGTTTGGCGGTCGCCCCGAAGGAGAACTTTTCCGCTCGGCTAATGGCGGTGGTGCTTTTGTATCGGTGCTTGACGAAAATATTGACTGCCAACCATTGGTTAGCGGTGCGTGTTCGCCAGATGGAAATATTGATGGTGGAGCAGAATTTGTAACACCTTTTTCTTTATGGGAGGATTTAAACAAGTTTCAGTCAACGGGCGAAATTGATGCTAAATTGGCAACAGGCTCAAACAACGGTAAAATTTGGGTTACTTTAGACCCCTTAAACGTAGGCGGTGTATCTACTTGGAAAAACGTAAGTACCGTAACAGGTGGCGTAAGTTGCGTTAATTTTTCAAAAGACGGCTCTTATTTGTGGGCAGGCTCGCAAACAGGTCGTGTACGACGCGTAACTAACCTAAATGCCACCAGCCCAACTGCATCAACAGTTGTTACCGTTGCAGCTAGCCGTTATGTAACCAGCGTAATAGTAGGTAGTACCCCCAACGAGGTAATTGTTACTTTGGGTAACTATGGCGGAGACGATAATATTTACTACAGTACCAATGGTATTTCTTCGTCACCTACGTTTGAATCTATCCAACACAACTTGCCTCCAATGCCCGTATACGATGCTGTGCAACTAAGTACCGACCCCGATAAAATTTTAGCTGCCACCGAAATGGGCGTTTGGATGTATAGCAAAGCAACCGAAACATGGACACCCGAAAACAACAGTATGGGCAATGTGCCTGTTTTCCGTATTCGTGAAATAACCATGGGACAATTAGGATGCCCTGTTATTTACATCGGTACACATGGTCGTGGTTTTTATCGTTGCACGCAGTTTGCCGACCCTAACTTCTGCGACACCACCCTACCCGAATTTACGGCAACTACCACTGTTGTTGGCACCGACTTACAACTTACTACCTATCCTAACCCAATAACGGATATTGGCACGGTACAAGTATCGTTGCCCAAAGCAAGCACTGCCAGCATTGAAGTATACGACATTACTGGCAAATTGGTACACACCATCAATATGGGCAAACGCAATGCGGGTACTTATAACCTACCCTTGAACCTAAGCCAAGTATCGGCAGGCACTTATTTTGTAAATCTGAAAACAGATTACGGCAAAAAAGTACAAAAAATTGTGGTACAGTAGGTGTTGCCCACTGTTCGTTACAGGATATTGGATTGCATTTTGTATTTAGCTAACTATGTTTGTAAAACCAAATACTGGTGCTAATAGATACACAATTATTGCCCAAAGTTGGTAATAATTAAATAAAAAACTCGGCAAGGTAATCTCATACCTTGTCGAGTTTTATTTTAGTAAGCCCCCAAATTATGTATGGTTCTCAAACAAAAAAGCTATTTTTCTTTACAAGAAAAATAGCTCGAAATTGTCTATACTAAAAACGAAGTATTAAATACCCTCTTGTTGTTGGGCTTCTAGTTTAGCCATTTGTGGGTTCAAAATTGGTGGAGCATATTGCACAACTTGATAACATATAAAAGCCATTAGCCATCCGCCCAATATATCTATTGAATAATGTACGCGTTGATTGAGGATTAAAAATGCCACAAAAAATGCCACCATTATCCCTGCTTTACGCATAGTAGGATGCACAATAAGTAAAGCCGCAAACATAGTGGTAGCTGCATGTCCCGAAAAAAACAAATCTTTGGCTGTTGAAATACCATGTGGTGTAACCGATTCTATGAGTACATCGCGTAGACGTATAATACCTACTGGTGGTTCTAATGGAATGTTCCAGATGGTAAAACAACGCACTATTTTAATAAATGCCAAACCATAGCAATACTGTACTAACACCATTGGCTCCCGAAAAACACCATATAATACCATGGCAATAATAATACCATAGGTGCAAAAAAAGATATGCGGTGAATAATCGGCAACAGGCGGCAACATGGCAATGATTGGGTCGTATAGTTGTACTCCTGTTCGGTTGTCTGCTACATAATCTACATAGCCTGTTAAACGCAGCGCAGCGTAAATAAATATCAATCCTATTATAAAGAAGTTTCGGTAAGTTGGGTTTTTAATAGCCTGAAAAAAATTCATAGTTATTTTAATTGCTTTTTTAGTATTTCGACTAAAGTTCTATAAAGCCGCAAAGGTACGCAATATTAAGTTAAGTTTACCTTTGTGGGTTGTTTAGATTAGCAAATGTTAAAAAAAAGGTTACGTTTGTTCCAAAATTTTTATTTTTGTGCATGGTGTGTTAAACCTTTCTGCTGTTTAGTTATCAAAAGAATGCGGTGCTTATTGTTTTATTTTTGCGATAATAACAAGCTGTTTCTGTTGACTTATTATTTTGATACAGACATTGAAATGTTCTGATTGGATGTTTGCGCTTGCTTTGCTTTGGGGGTGCCCCCAACTGTGCAAAACATGGAAAGCAAATCATCACCCCCAGAAAAAACCGATTCCGCGTCAAGCGGGGCAAGTACATTTATTTAAATAACTTATATGGACTAGATAACTACTACTTACTTATTTTGGTATTAAATTGTTAGATTTATAAAGTAGCTATTTGAGGCATCCAAATAGGAAAAAAATGTTGTACTAATCGCTGACACAAATATGCCATCAGCCAACCGCCAAATATATCTATTGAGTAATGCACGCGTTGATTTAGCATTAGAAAAGCCATAAAAAAAGCAGCAACTATAGCCCCTTTACGTAAGTTTGGGCGGGTAATAAGTAAGGCTGCTAATAAAGTACTGGCTGCATGTCCCGAAAAAAATAAATCTTTAGCTACTGGTAATCCATTGGGTGTGGTCGACTCTATAAAAATGTCGTGTAGCAGTATTATTCCAATTGGTGGCTCTAAGGGGATGTTCCAAATGGCTATGCACCTAAAAATATTAATAATTATCAAACCATAAGCATATTGTATCAAAATAATTGGTTTGTGAAAAAATCCGTAATACATCATTACCATAATAATGCCATAAGTAAGCAAAAAAATGGGCGTAGAATAATTAGCCGGAGGTGGTAATATAGCAATAATAGGGTCGTGTAGTTGTACACCTATTCGGTTATCTACTATACTATTTATATGTACTGCTATACGTAAAAGTATATACATAAATAGTAAGCCAATAACAAAAGTGTTTCTATATATTGAATTTCTAATAGCTTTTATAAAAATCATAGTTATTATTAAATTATTTTACAGTAAAGCCTTAAATTAGGTTTATGCACAAAGGTACAAATCAAATGTTTAAAGTTTGCATTTTTTAGGATTTATTAACAAATTAAGCCATATTCTCACAAAGTTTCTCAGCTTTCAGTATTTACTTATCAATACATTATATTTAAATAAATGTCTTTTACCCTTATCTACATTACTAATCCCAGTGTCGAAACTGCCGAAAACATTGCACACCAATTACTAGAAAAAAAATTAGTTGCTTGCGCAAATATTTTTCCTATTTCGAGCGTTTATTGGTGGCAAGGCAATATAGAAAGTGACAAGGAGGTAGTACTTATCGTCAAAACAAGCAACAAACTGCTACCAAAGGTTAGTCAATTTGTTACCTCCATACATCCCTACACCACACCTTGTATACTACACTGGCAAGTAAACGCTAACCCCGAATACGAAACATGGATACAAGAACAGGTTTTGGGCGATATATTGTAAAAATTAACCAAACTAACTCATCTAACTTCAACAACTGCTTCTTTAACTTCAAATTTAATTTATTTTTGTGAAAAAAAAGATACTTATTATTGGTGGCACTGCCTTTGTAGGACGTGTGCTTTTAGAACACCTTTTGCAACTTGGTGGCTACGAAATTACGCTGTTTAATCGGGGCAAAACTAATGCGGGTTTGTTTTCGGGCGTAGCTCAAATACATGGCAACCGCGAAACCGACGATATTAAACTGCTTGCCAACAAAAACTGGGATGTAGTGATAGATTTTTGCGGTTATTATCCGTTATCGTTGCAAAAAATAGTTGATACCCTGCGCGGGCGTATTGGACGATATATTTTTGTATCTACAGGCTCGGTGTACGACCTTGAACAAATTGGCGAACAAACTATTACCGAAGACTCGTTGCTTTATACCTGTAGCGATGCCGAAAAAATCGACCACTCGATGGAAACCTACGGCAAACGAAAAGTTGCCTGCGAACAGGTTTTATTAGATGCCAAAGCCGATATAGACCCCATTATTTTGCGCCCAGGTGTTATTTATGGTCAATACGACCCCTTCGACCGCCATTATTATTGGCTATACCGCATACAACAACAAGGCAAAATATTGGTGCCAACGGGCAGCGAAAACCTAAGTTCGCACACCTTTGTGAACGATTTTGCTAAAATTGTTACGCGAGCTATTGATGTACCTACGCATAGCAACATTTACAATACCACTACACACCCCATCATTTCTTTCTCGGAAATGCTCGACTCAATGAGCCGAGCCCTAAACAAAAAACCTACTTTTGTACATGCCGATGTGGAGTTTCAGGAAGAAGCCGAAATTGAACCTTGGAGCGATTTACCTTTGTGGATTAACGGTAACTTTTTTATGGTAGATAGTAGCCGAGTACTCAACGACTTTGGTTTAGAAATGACACCACTCGACGAATCGTTTAGATTAGCCGCCGAGTACTATGCCAGCAAACAATGGTATATACCTAAATCGGGTATGACTTTAGACGAAGAGAAGGACTACATAAAAATCTTACTTTATTCGTAACAACACAAATTGATGCTAATCATCAATCAAAAACATTAAAAATAATTTTAATATCAATTAACAAATCTTAAAAATAATCTGTTTAAATGAAAAATTTCCTCTTATTTGCTATCTTGTCTTTGACTGTATTAACAGCTAAGGCACAAAACGCTTTGTATTACAACAGCACCGATGGCAGTGCAGCTATTGTGGCATTGGGTGCGGACAACGGATTAAGCGTTGTCAAAGAATCGGTTGATTTATTGGGTAAAGATTGGACAAATGCCGTTCATACGGGTGGCAAAGTGCTACTTTACAACAACAAAACAGGTGCCGGAGCTATTGCCACCGTTACCGCCACCGATTTAAAGGTAAACAACACCTTTGATGTGGGCAAATTGCCAACAGGCTACACTCATTTGATAGGCTTAAACAGCGGCAGAGTATTATGTTACAACGCCACCGACGGCTCGGGTAATGTAGGTTCGGTAACCGCTAACAACGAGTACAAAAACTTAAAATCGTTTCCGGCTGGCACCCTTCCAAAAGGTTGGACACACATTATTGCCGTAAATACCGTAGCTGGTGCTACCAAAATAGTATACTACAACAGCGCCACAGGTGCCGCTGCCATAGGTAGTATCGCATCGGATGGTATGCCACAAATTGCAAAAAATTACGAAGCTGGTAAATTTACCCCAGGTTGGACAAGCTTAGTGTCGGTTGAAGGTAAAATTATTTACTATAATGCCAACACAGGTGCTGCCGTTTTGGGCATGTTGCCACCTAACAACGAGCATCAAACCATAAAAACTTACCAAGCCGATGGTTTCCCCAAAGGTTTTACGCATTTAACCAACATAAATGGTAAAATTGTGTATTACAATGCACAAACTGGCGGCACTGCGGTAGGTATTGTAACAAGCAGCGAACATATTTTTGCTAAACCCGAAGCCGGAACCATCAAACCCAACTTTACCAGCGCTTTAAAAGGTATGGTAACTATAAAATAAGGATTTTAGCTGTCTAATTTAGCTCATGCTTCGTTCTTATTTTGATGCCGACTTAAGTAACTAGTACCTATCTATTTCATATTAGTTGTTTAAATAAATTTGGTTACCCCGCTTGACGCGGAATCGATCTTTTTTGGGGGTGATTATTGGCTTACCCTATTTGCACGGTCTATGGCACCCCCAAAGCAAAGCAAGCGCAAACACCCAAAGCACAACGTTTCAAGGTCTGTATCAAATTGTTGCTTATAAAAACCCAAAAACGTCTAACAGCATAACTGTTAGACGTTTTTTTAGGCGTAATACCTATTTATTCACTTATTGTCCGTATATTGGTGCAAAAATTTCAACCAAATGAAACAGTATATTATAATTACGATACTATTATTTTTAACAAGTTGTTTTAACAACCGAAAAACCGCTAACAACTTCGCCTATCAATACCAAAACCGAACCATGAACCAACAAATAGAGTATAAACTTTATAAATTGGCTAATGATAGCACCCTTGTATATTTACAAATACCTACACAAGATTTTTTGCCCAATGCCAATAACCAATGGCATTTAATGCTCAACTATCAATGGTACGATTTGGATAAACCTAAAACACCCATTGGCACCGCCACCACACAATTTAAAGTAGCACATAGCAACAGTACTAAAATAACCCTTCAATACACCTGTAAATTACCCTTAAATAATAATTACAGACTACATGTTTTTGTACAAGACCAAAATGGCACTAAACTACTCCGAAACAAATGGATTATTAATGCCTCCGAAAGCAAACACAACTACCTATTAACCGACCTAAACAATAAGCCCTTGTTTGATAAATACGTAAAAGAAAATACTATTTTTAGGTTACAATATCAACAACAAAACACCACACAATGGCAAGTTTTGTACTATAAATCCATAAAAAATTTGGCATTGCCACCATTTATGGAGCAAAGCAATCATTACCCAAATACGCCCGACAGCAGTTTTATAACAAATAATCCTGTTGCTTTATACCAAACTGGCACTTACCTTTTTACACCCATTAATGAGCCAAATACCCCACCTTTTGTATTGGTTTGTACCGACGATAATTTCCCTAAGCTAACATCTGCCACCGATTTAGCCACCGTAACGCGCTATATCACCAAAAACGAAGAGTATAATCAACTCATAAATTCGCCTAATATTAAATTAGCTATCGACGACTTTTGGTTAAAACATGCAGGTAGCACCGACAGAGGAAAACTACTAATAAAAGAATATTACGGACGGGTGCAACGCGCCAATCAATTATTTACCACTTACAAAGAAGGTTGGAAAACCGACCAAGGACTTATTTACATTATTTATGGCGAGCCAAATGCTGTTTGGATAGATAAAGGCACCGAAATTTGGCAATATACCAGCTCTGCCCGTGGTAATTTATTTTTTAGTTTCGCACTTAAAAATACCCCCTTCGACAAACAGTATTTTTTAGAACGCAGCGCTACCTACGATGTAAACTGGCACGATGCCGTTTTTGAATGGCGTAAAGGCATTATTGCAAACAATAATTAGTTTTTATTAGCACTGTAAGTGCCGCACAAGTCAGCGAATATATTTTAATTGTTACATAAAAAAGCAATATACCAATCGTAAAACTAAGCGATAGGTATATTGCTTTTAAACTTGTTTTTATCATAGACTCAAAATAGTAGCTTGTTATTAACTTATTTTTTCAAACCATTCTACAAAACGCTCGATACCTGTTTCGATGTTGGTAGTAGGTTGATAGCCTAGTAAATTTTTAGCTTTATTTATGTTGGCATAAGTTTGCGGCACGTCGCCGGGTTGTTCGGGCAAGTATTGCAGTTTGGCAGTTCGGTTAGTGGTGCGCTCTATGGTGCGCACTAGGTCGGCAAGAGCTATGGTTTGGTTATTGCCCAAATTTATTAGTTCAAATTTGCTTTTTCGGTAGTTAATAGCTGCCCAAATACCTTGCACAATATCTGCTACAAAAGTATAATCGCGGCGGGTAGTGCCATTGCCATAAAAAGGTATGGGTTGACTATCAAAAAGCAATCGTGTAAATTTATGGATAGCCAAATCGGGGCGTTGACGAGGACCATACACTGTAAAAAAGCGCAATGCAATAAAACGTATGTCGTACAAATGCGCATACACATGCCCCAACATTTCGGCAGATACTTTGGTAGATGCGTATGGGCTAATGGGTGCAAAATTGGTGTCTTCTTCGCTCCATGGCACATTGGGGTTAGTACCATAAACACTGCTCGACGATGCAAAAACAAACTGCCTAATGTGTCGTTGTTTGGCAAACTCCAACAAATTTTGCGTACCGCCAACATTGGTAGCATAATACTCGCGGGGGCGGTCGAGGCTTGGGCGCACACCTGCTTTGGCAGCTAAGTGTATAATGGCATCGTAGCGGTCGGTTAGCAACTCCGATAGGGCAGTATAATCGCAAATATCTGCTTCTACTAATTTAAAATAATTTTTATTTAAATGAGTTTTGATATTTGCTTTTTTGGTTTCGATGCTGTAAAACGGGTCAAAATTATCTAAACAAGTAATTTGGGTATTGGGTTGCAAACTCAAGTAATCAATCAGGTGGCTACCTATAAAGCCGGCGCCACCTGTTACTAAATAGTGTTTCATTGAGTGTATAAATTGGTATCTGCTTAGTTATTTTTTGCCGTACTTACTAATAAATGCCTTAACAGTAGGGTCGGTAATATCTATTTTTGCCTTTGGATATTGTGGATTCATGTCGCGTAGTGTTTCGACAATGGTTTTAAGAATAAGGTATTCTTTGTACCAGTTTTGGTCGCACGGCACTACTACCCACGGAAAATCAGGTCCGCAATGCTCTAAGGCTTCTTCGTACACTTTAATATACTGCTCGCGTTGTTTGTGTTTTTCCAAATCTTCGGGTCCGTATTTCCACATTTTTTGCGGCACCGTCATGCGCTCGGCAAAACGTTCGAGTTGCTCTTTTGACGATACGTGCATGTAAAATTTGATAATTTGGGTGCCGTTTGATACCAACAATTGCTCGAAATGGTTAATTATTTCAAAACGTTTTTGGGCTGTTGCATCGTCAATATAGCCATCTACACGCACCACTAAAACCTCTTCGTAGTGCGAGCGATTAAATATTTGTATATAACCATCCATTGGGGCATGTTTGTGTACACGCCACAAAAAGTCGTGTCCCATTTCTTCGGGTGTTGGTTTTTTAAACGACACCACACTTAACCCTTGGGGATTGATGCCTTTAAATACCGATTTTATGGCTCCGTCTTTACCGCTACCGTCTAAGCCTTGCATTACAATTAACAGGCTTTGTTTACCTTCGGCATACAGTCGGTTTTGCAATTCGTCAAACTCTTTGGTTAAGTCTTTCATTGCATTCTGGGCTTCTTCTTTACTAATGTGGCTAGGCGCTTTGGTCGAAATGCTGTTAAGGTCGTATTTTTTTGACATGATTTTTGAAATTATATTAAAATAAAAAGCAATAAAAATTAAGTTTAGATTTGATGATTTTGTGCTTCGCCTATTTTGCTACACCATTGCCTGAGTTTGTTGGTGTTCGTGCTTAAAAGCGGGGCGTTGTTTTAGTCCCAGCAAATCAAACATTTCGCCGTCGCGGTCCCAGTTGGGGTTAGGTGTAGTAAGCAGTTTATCACCTGCAAAAATCGAGTTTGCTCCTGCCATAAAGCAAAAAGCCTGTTCGGCGTCGCTCATTTCGTTGCGTCCTGCCGACAATCTAACCATTGCTTTAGGCATCAATATACGGGCGGTGGCAATGGTGCGTATAACGTCCCACATAGATACCCGCTCGCGGTTTTCGAGGGGCGTACCATCAACGCTTACCAACGAGTTAACGGGCACCGACTCGGGGTGTTCGGGCAATGTAGCCAGGGTGTGCAACATGCCTATGCGGTCGGCGGGTGTTTCGCCCATGCCCACAATGCCACCACAACACACCGATATGCCTGCATTACGTACATTTTCGAGGGTTTGTAGGCGGTCGGCGTAGGTGCGGGTGGTAATAATTTTTTCGTAAAACTCCTCCGACGAGTCGATGTTATGGTTATAAGCATACAAACCAGCCTCTTTTAGGCGTTGGGCTTGGCTTTCGGTAAGCATACCCAGTGTGCAGCAAACCTCCATACCAAGGGCGTTAATACCTTTTACCATTTCAATTACCCTATCAAAATGGGCATTGTCGCGCACCTCGCGCCAAGCGGCACCCATACAAAAACGGGTCGAGCCAGCTTCTTTGGCTTGTAGGGCGTTGTGTATGACCTCGCTGTAGGGCAAAAGTGGTTGTACATTAACATCGGTATGATACCGAGCAGCCTGCGGGCAATAAGCACAATCCTCCGAGCAACCGCCCGTTTTTATGCTCAACAACTTGCACACCTGCACCTCTTGTGGGTCGTGGTGTTGTCGGTGTGTGGTAGCTGCCCGATACACTAAATCGAGCAAAGGAGAATGATAGATGGCAGCGATTTCGTCGCGCGTCCAATCGTGGCGAATGTCTTGACTCATGTTATATTTTGGCGTGATTTTTGAATTTAGTGATTAGTTCAATAAAAGCCCTAAAATACAAGGCTTAGGCTGCCCCGCTTAACGCGGTAAATGTCTTTTTTGGGGGTGATGATTAGCACTCCCTAATTCGACAAGTAGGTGGCACCCCCAGTGTAAAAGTAAGCGCTGCAGCACACAACTTACCATTTACAGATTACAATTTATCATTTACCACCCCTGCCCCTCCCAAGAGGGGAATTTATTTACAATTTACAACTTACCATTTACAATTAATTTTCTCTATCTTTGCCGCTTATAAGGCACAAAGTTACAAAAACATCTTTTATGAATCTACTACAGGCTATCATTTTAGCCATTATAGAGGGTATTACCGAGTATTTGCCCATCTCATCGACAGGTCACATGATTATTGGCAACCATTTAATGGGCATTGCCGAAAACGATTTTACCAAACTATTTATTGTTTGCATTCAGTTTGGCGCCATTCTTAGCGTATTGGTATTGTATTGGAAACGCTTTTTACAATCCTTCGATTTTTATGTAAAGCTATTAGTAGCCTTTTTACCTGCTGCCGTTATTGGCTTTTTGTTAAGCGATTACATCGACTCGCTGCTCGACAGTGTAACAACCGTAGGCGTAATGTTAATTATAGGTGGCGTATTTTTGTTGTTTGTAGATAGTTTGTTTCCAAAAGCCGATAGCAAATACGACCAACCCATTACCAACTCAACAGCCCTTAAAATTGGCTTTTTTCAGTGTATCGCCATGATACCGGGTGTGTCGCGCTCGGCAGCAAGCATTATTGGTGGCATGGCTAACGGGCTAAACCGCAAACAAGCCGCCGAGTTTTCGTTTTTTTTAGCCGTACCTACCATGTTTGCCGCTACCGCCTACGACCTACTTAAGCACCACAACCAAATTACTGCCGATAACCTTGGTTTGCTTGTTGTAGGTAATATTGTGGCTTTTATTGTGGCAACCATTGCCATAAAAACCTTTATTGCTATTGTTTCGCGATATGGTTTTTGGTGGTTTGGCATTTATCGTATTGCCGCAGGTGTGGCTATTTTAGCTATATTACTCCTCCAAAAATAACTTTTTAAGCCCCCAAGCAAAAACCGCCGATAGGATTCTTCTTATCGGCGATTTTTGTGTTAACCCAAGTTTATTAAATGAGCGGCAAAATAGGTCATCCGTGAAACACGGAAAATGGCATTATGGATAGGCAATAATTTTCCATAATCTGTATCCAATCCATAAAATCCGTGTTCTCCTTGTGTGTAAAAATCGCGCTGCAAATCTAACAATCGAGCATTGTTCTGGCTTTTTCCAAATCTTCGGGTGTATCTATTGATAGGCTTTCGTGTTCGGTTATGTTGGTATAAATTTGGTAGCCGTGTTCAATCCACCGCAATTGTTCAAGGCTTTCGGCTTGCTCAAGGGTGCCAATAGGCAATTGGGTTAGCTGCTGTAAGGTGTGGGTGCGGTATCCATAAATACCAATATGTTTGTAAAATGGGTGATGCAGGTGCCACTGTGTTTGCTCGGCAATGTTGCGCAGATACGGTATGGGATGGCGCGAAAAATAAATAGCTCTATTGCTTTTATCCACTACCACTTTGGGCTTCGAGGGGTCGAAAAGTTCGGTGTGGCTGTTAATGGCTTTGATTAGGGTGGCAATTTGAACATCAGGATTAGCAAACAGTTGTGCCAAATGGTCAATTTGCAAAGGGTTGATAAATGGCTCGTCGCCTTGTATATTGATAACTACTTTAGCATCAGGGCAGCAAAGTTGTATGGCTTCGGCGCAGCGGTCGGTGCCACTTTGGTGGGTGGCTTGGGTTAAAATGGCTTTGCCCCCAAAGGCTGCAACGTGGTCAAAAATGCGGGTGTCGTCGGTAGCTACCCAAACATCGTCTAATAAATTTGCCTTTCGGCACTGTAAATATACCCGTTGTATCATGCTTTGACCGCCAATATCGGCAAGCGGTTTGGCAGGTAAACGCGTAGATGCATAACGGGCAGGGATAATGCCAACTATCATGATTTATGATTTTTAATGGCAAAGGTAGGCATATTTGGCATAATTTGCGTTTAAAATAGCCTCAAAAAACATTTTGTTTACTTTTTTTTCAAAAAAGCTAAACAAAGTGAAAACATTTTTGGGTTTGCCGATGTTATATGTTCGTTGATTTCAAACAGCAATTTATTTTTTAATCCAAATAAAAATCTTTAGACAAGATGAAAAAGCTTTTTTTCCTTTTAGCTGCTTTATTTGTAGCTACCTCTGCCCTTGTTTTTACAGGCTGCAACGACGACGAAGATGAAATGGACATGGCAAAAGTATTGGTTGTACATGCCTCGCCCGATGCACCCGGTGTAGATATTTTGGTAGATGATACCAAAGTTAACGCTGCCGCTTTAACTTTCCCGAACAACACCGCTTACTTAGATGTAGAAGCCGGACAGCGCAACATTAAAGTAAATGTATCTGGTGCAAATCCTGCAGTAACAGCTATCAACACCAACGTAACTTTTGTAAAAGACAAAAATTACTCGGTATTTGCTGGCAATGCCGTTGCCAATATCGAGCCGCTTTTGTTTGAAGACGACCTTGCTACACCCGCAACTGGCAAAGCACATGTTCGTTTTATCCACCTTTCGCCCGACGCACCCGCCGTTGATGTAGCATTAACAGGTGGAGCTGCCGTTTTCCCAAACATCTCTTTCAAAAACGGAACCAGTTTTACACCACTCGACGCAGGTACTTATAACCTAGAAGTACGGGTAGCTGGCACACAAACAGTAGCATTGCCCTTGCCGGGCGTAGTGCTAGAAGCTGGTAAAATTTATACTGTATTTGCTAAAGGCTTTTTAGCTGGCACAGGCGCACAAGCATTAGGCGCGCAAATAATTGTTAATAACTAGATTGTTGAAAATCACCTCGACCAAAGTCTGCAACTTTATGTTGCAGGCTTTTTTTATTTTGCCATTATCCCAAAAGATACTACCTTTGTGGCTCATACCGTTGCTTAATCAATCGTCAATGAAACAAATTTGGGCTGCATTGCTGCTTTTTGTATTGTTGCTGCAAAGCTATGGGGCAATTTGGCTCTATTGTTTTGCAGTACAGCCCTATTGTAGGTACCAAACGCAAAAAATGCCAAGCAAAAGTGTAACATTATTTAAGTTTAGGGTAGATGAAGCAGCACAACAGCTAAAATGGCAACACCCAAACGAGTTTATTTACCAACATAAGCTCTACGATGTAAAGCAACAGCACACCACAAACGACACACTTTACCTTTCTGCCCACTTCGACGGGCTAGAAACACACTGGCTTGCCTATTTCGACCAATATTGGCAAAACCTCAATCCCTCTATCCCCATATCAAACAACAAAACCCTGCCTTTGGCGTTAAATTGTTTGCTATCGGTGTACATTATCCCACAAATCTTATCCTTATTGCCACCTATTGGCAACATACAGCCCGTAAATAGCTCCTATTTGCGGCTATATACCCTATTTTATCCCTCCGTCGACTTCCCGCCTCCCCAAAAAGTTTAGTAATTTAGCTTTTGGTTGATGCTTTTTGCCTATTAACCAACAGTTAGTCGCCCCATCCATTGATAGTGTCTCTACTATCGGTTACATCTTGCCTTTTATATTGCCAATTGGCTAAATACTGTTGTGTTAAATAACAGTATTAAGTTATTTATTGCCTAAACTGTACTATTTTTGGGCGATATGCACGTGTTAAATCCCTCTGATTAAAAGGTTTCGCAAGCGAAACTTTTAATCGTCTCCCTTTTGTAAAAAGGAGAGACAAATGCCTTGTGGTTTTGGGTGATATCGTAAACAATATCCACAAAAACGTAAAGGTTTTGGGCGATATCGTAAACAATATCCACAAAAACGTAAAGGTTTTGGGCAATATCGTAAACAATATCCACAAAAACGTAAAGGTTTTGGGCAATATCGTAAACAATATCCACAAAAACGTAAAGGTTTTGGGTGATATCAAAACAATATCCACAAAAACGTAAAGGTTTTGGGTGATATCGTAAACAATATCCACAAAAACGTAAAGGTTTTGGGCAATATGCACATGTTAAATCCCCCTGATTAAAAAATTTCGCAGGCGAAACTTTTAATCGTCCCCTTTTTAAAAAGGGAGAGAAAAAATGGTTTTTGTGACTATATTGTAATGTTTTGGGCTGATATCGTAATAGTTTCGGATCCATTAATGTTCGACGTAATAGTTTCCGCCACGTTAGTGGGCTATATCGTAATAGTTGGGCAATATCGTAATAGTTTCGGGCGATATCGTACTAGTTTCGGGCGATATCGTAATCAATCCTGACAAAATCTAACATCAGCTTACAAAAAGCTAACAGTTAATTTGCTAATCTTTTTAAAATTTACAAAAATGTCTATCAAAATATTCCTTGCTGCAATAGCAAGTTGCCTTTCTATGTGTCTATTTGCTCAAAATGAAGCAGAAAAAGACAGTATTGGTTTACAAGAAGTAACCATTTCGGCTAATCGCTTTGCCGAACCACGTGCCGACGTACCTAATCAAATACAAAGTATCACGGCACGAGATATTAAGTTCCAAAACGCACAAAACACCGCCGAGTTATTAGAACAAACTGGTCAGGTAATGGCACAACGCAGCCAAGGTGGTGGTGGAAGTCCTGTCTTACGTGGCTTTGAGGCTAACAGAGTACTTATTGTGGTAGATGGTGTACGTATGAATAACGCCATTTTTAGAGGCGGACACCTACAAAATGTACTTCGCATTGACCAATCAATGCTTGACCGCGCAGAAGTAGTATTTGGACCAGGTTCTGTGGTATATGGTAGCGACGCTTTAGGTGGTGCTATGTGTTTTTATTCCAAAAATCCGCTTTTAGCATTACCCGAGCAGCGTATCAACCTAAAAACTAACGCTTTTGTACGATATGGTTCGGCTAATCAAGAAAAAACTGCCCATATTGACCTAAATATTGGCGGTAAACGCTTCGGTTCGCTCACAAGTCTTACCGTATCTGACTTTGGCGACTTGCGTCAGGGCGGCTCTGATAACTTTTTCAGCGATTATCCCAACCAATTTCTACGCAACTATTATGTTGAGCGCATAAATGGAGTAGATAGCGTGCTGGTGAACGACAATCCGCTGATACAAAAGCAGTCGGCTTACAAACAGTACGACGTTTTGCAGAAATTCCGTTTCCGTGCAAGCGATAAAGTTAACCATGTCCTCAACTTGCAATACTCAAACACCACCAATGTACCCCGTTACGACCGTTTGACAGATGTAAACGACAGCGGAGTATTCAAAAATGCCGAATGGTACTACGGACCCGAAAGTCGTTTGTTGGCAGCTTACCATTTAGATTTAAGTGGCGGAACCTCGTTTTACGATAAGTTAAAATTGGTAGCCGCTTATCAAAACATCGAAGAAAGCCGCAACAGTCGCAAACTAAATAACCTAAACCGCAAAAGCCAAGTAGAGGGCGTGCAAGTATTATCGTTAAATGTAGATGTAGCTAAACAGCTAAACGATAAAAATGAGCTAACTTATGGCATAGAAGCTACGCATAATATAGTAGAATCTGCGGCTACGTTTACCAATATTGTAACCAACGAAGTAACACCTGCCGATACGCGCTACGCCGATGGCGGAAGTACAACCAATAGCCTAGCCGCGTATGCCACCGACCGTTTCGAGGTGTCGGATAAGGTAGTTGTGTCGGGCGGAGTGCGCTACTCGTACAACACTTTGTTGTCCAAGTTTATATCGCAAGAGTTTTTTGCGTTCCCTTTTGCCGAAGCCAAGCAAAATGCGGGCGCTTTGAGTGGCAATTTGGGCATAGTATATAAACCAACCGACAAAATTTGGTTGTCGTTGCTCGGTTCTACGGGCTTTCGCACGCCAAACGTCGACGATTTATCCAAAGTATTTGAATCGGGCGGCGGCACATTAATCGTTCCTAACCCTAATTTAAAGCCCGAGTACGCTAAGAACATAGAATTGGGCGTAAACTGGAAGCCATGTTCGTTTTTTCAGGTCGAAGCGAACGTTTTTTATACCTTGCTGGACAATGCACTAGGCACTGCCGCCTTTACATTTAACAACCAAGACAGTATTTTGTACGATGGCGAGCAAAGTGCGGTGTATGCTACGCAAAACTTAGGCAAAGCCCGCGTTATGGGTGCATATTTGGGCGTATTGGCTCCGTTTGGTAAAGGATTTAGCTTGTATGGCAAGTTAAACTACACAAAAGGCACCGTTGACACCGACACAACGGGCGTTCCGTTAGACCATATCCCGCCTATGTATGGTAGATTGGGCTTACAGTACAAAAAAAATAAAGTACAGGCAGAGTTTTGGGCAGCTTATAGTGCAGCTAAACAATTAGCCGATTATAGCCCCAGCGGCGAGGACAACGAAATTTACGCTACGCCTGATGGTATGCCAGCATGGTTAACATTTAACCTAAGAGGCAGCTATCAGATTGGCAAAAACACAATAGTTCAGGCAGGCATCGAAAACATTTTGGACACCAACTACCGTGTTTTTGCATCGGGTATTAGTTCGCCCGGACGCAACATTAGTGCAACCCTAAGAGTAGGTTTTTAATGCTGCCCTTTGTATACTTTGGGCTGCATACTAGACAATAATGTGGCAGCTAGCTAAACAAAATGCCCCAAAACTTAGTAAAGTTTTGGGGCATTTTGTTTATTTTGGGGCGTTATGTATTGATGTGTGTAACTATTGTAGTATTTTTTGGCAAGATGTAGTTATCAATCGTTTATCACTCATTCTTTTTTGCCCAAAAATATTTTTTCTTCGGCAATAAGCAATTGTTTGTTTACCACATCTTGCCCTAAAGCGTCAATAGCGTTGTAGGTACTTACGTTAAAGCCTGCATTTTGCAGCCTTTGGGGATAATCTTGCCCATAAATGCGCACGTGGTCGAACTGCCCGAAATGAGTTTCCCGCTCGGCGGGGTCTGTTATGCTAAAATCTTCGTAAGTTTTTGCCAATTTTTCGGCAAAAGGCACTTGCAATATTGCCCAACCGTGGGGTTTTAGTACGCGGTATAGCTCTTGCATAGCTTTTTGGTCGTTTGGTATGTGTTCTAGCACATGGTTGCACAAAATAACGTCAAAGTAGTTATCTGGGTAGGCTATTTGGGTAATATCCATCTGCACATCTGCTGCGCCTGCGGCTAAATCGGCATTAAGGTAGTTTAACTGTAGTTGTTTTTGCAGCACTTTTTTCAAGTTTTTTTCGGGGGCGATGTGCAAAACGCGCTTAGGTGTATCCGAAAACAAATTTGTTTTTCGTTGCAAGAACTGATACAGCAAACGTTCGCGGTCTTTCGAGCCACATTTGGGGCAAAGGCAGTTGGGTCGGTAGCCACCGCCAATAACTTGGTATTTTTCTATCACTTTTGCCTTCATGCCGTCGGGTAAAAAGTGTTGATGATAGTATTGGCAAAATGGGCAGTAATAGCCACTGCCCCTATAGGCAAAGCTGTATGCTTGTTGATACGCTCGTTTGAGTATCAATCGGCAAAAATGGTAAAAGCTGATAGCCACTTTTGGCACCAAGCGTTTAAGGTTTTCTTTTTGAGTACGTGATAACATTTAGCGTAATATAGAACGTGACTAATAAAGTGCAAAGGTAGTTAATTTATGGGTATAAAAGTAACAGGCTGCTAAAAGTGCTGAAGTATCTTTTAGTGTTTACGGAATTAGATAATTTGTCTGCATGAGATAATCAAAAAGTGGCTGTCCCAGATATTTCTGAGACAGCCACTTCTTTTGTTAACTATGTTATGTAATACCTAGTGTTTTATAGGCATTAAAAACTTTGTTGATTAGTCTTTTGGGGCATCTTCGCTACCACCCTCATTGTCTTTATTTTCTTCGTCTTCTTTGTCTTTGCCTTTACCTTTTTTGCCTTTCGATTTTTTATCTTCTTTAGGCTCTTCTTCGGCTTTTGCTTTTTTAGCACCTCCGCCTTTCACCTCTTTGGTCATTTGTTCGCGTTGTTTAAGTGCTTCTTTGCGTTGTTCTTCGCGGGCTTTTAGTGCGGCGGCGCGCTCTTTTTCGCGTTCTTTAGCGGCTTTTTCTTTGGCTTTAGCTGCATCGGCACGTTCTTTTTCGCGGGCTTTTTCGGCGGCTTTACGTTCTTTTTCTTTCTGTTTTTGGCGCTCTTTCATGTATTTTTCGCGCTCTTTGGGGGTCATGGCTTTCATTTTCTCCGCTTCGGCTTTGCGTTCTTCGGCGGCGGCGGCGCGGGCTTCTGCCATTGCTTGTTGTTTTTCGGCGGCGGCGGCTTTGCGGGCTTCTGCCTTTTCTTTGGCTATTTCTGTCGGCGATTTTTTAGCCTCGCCCTTGCTATCTTGCGCCCAAACGGTAGTGGCGTTTAGCGCCAAAAAAGTGACAAACAAATAAACAAGTAACTGTTTCATAAAGTTGTTCGATAAATTTTAAATGATGAATTTGTTGATTAATGTATAATTGTGATTAGACACAAATATCTCGCCCTGTGATTGAGCAGTTAATGAGTGTAGTTCGGGCAAGATAATATTGATGGTAGATGAACTTAGCCTAACCATAAACCCGTATCTTTTCGCAAACCACCCAATTAACGCTCAAAGTTAAGCTATAGTATAATAGGCTGTAAGTTTTTACGCAAAATTACGCCGCAAATGTCTGCTTTTTTTCCAAACTTTCAAAAAATAGGGTGTTTTTTTTCTTAAAAATTGCATTTTATCTGCTATTGTTAAGTTTATGTAAGCAATGTTACCTAAATGTTATTATTTAGTTACGCACTAGTTACAGTTCGGTTAAGTCTTATTTAGTTGATGTTTGCTATGCTGTTATCCCCTTATCTTTGTGGCGTAATTAGATTAATTAAGCAAAATTATTATGCGAAACTTACTATTTTTCTTTACGCTGTCCTTACTTTTTGCACATCAGGTATGTGCTCAAGTAGTTTCGGGTACTGTTGTTGATGCTACCAACAACGAAACCCTTGTGGGCGTAGGCGTTGTTGTAGAGGGTGTTGCTAATTTAGGCGCGGCAACCGATATTGACGGAAATTTTACCCTAAAACTACCCGCCGAGAATACCCCTTACACCCTAAAATTTACCTACATAGGCTACGAAGCCAAACGCATAGAGGGCGTATTGGCAAGCAAAGATGCAACAACTAACCTAAACGTAACGCTAAAAACAACTTCGCAAGATTTAAAAGAAGTGGTTATCACTGCTACCATGCGCCGCGAGTCGGTGGCAGCTATGTTATCTTTACAAAAAAACAACGTAACTATTGCCGATGTAATGCCCGGCGATGTGATTAAAAAATCGCCCGACCGAAACACCGGCGAGGTACTACGCCGTGTTAGTGGTACTACGGTACAAGACGGTAAGTTTGCTATCATTAGGGGTTTAAGCGACCGCTACAACGCCGCCATGATAAACGGCACCCTAATGCCTAGCACCGAACCCGACCGCCGAGCTTTTGCTTTTGATATGATACCCAGTGCCATGGTAGATAATATGGTGGTATACAAAACAGCCGGTGCCGATATGCCATCGGAGTTTGCAGGTGGCATTATACAAATACAAACCCGCGATGTACCCGAACAAGCATTTTTTAATGTGCAATTAGGCAGCACCTACAACTCACAAACTACCTTCAAATCGTATGGCGATTATAATCAAAAAATGCCTTTTTTAGGTTTAGATAATAGCTCTCGTAACCTGCCCAATAATTCGCCCGAAAACCTAAACGATATTACCAAAGCCGAACGCGCCGAATGGACAAAAACGTTGCCCAATGTATGGGGCATAGAACAACAAAAAGCGGCTATGCCTGCACAAAATGTGCAACTGTCGGGTGGGTTAAATAAACAGCTAAAAAATGGCGACGAAATTGGCTTTATTGCCGCTAGTACCTATGGTAAATCGTACCGAAACATGGAGGTTGAACGACAAGATTTTGACCTTCAAGGTAAAATCTACGAATCTACCGACCAACAATTTACCGAAAACCTATCGTGGGGCAACCTACTAAACGTACGTTATCTGCTGCAAAAAAACAACAAATTTAACTACCAAGGTAGCTTTACTAGCAATGCCACCGACCGCACCGTAGCCCGACAAGGTTACAACATTGGTAGCTCGAACAACTACGAGCAAGGCAACTTTTTATCGTACAGCTCAACCAAATTACAAACACACCAATTATCGGGCGAGCATTTTTTACCTAAATCGCAAATTAAAGTGCAATGGAACGGCAACTACACCCAAATTGACCGTGTAGTACCCGATATGCGCGGCTTAACTTACCTACTATCTGCCGACACCGACTCGGAAGATAGTACTTACACTGCCGAAATTCCGTTGGGTTCGCCTTCGTTTAAATACGGCGGTCGTTTTTTCTCAAACCTCAACGACAAAGCCTACGGTAGCCGCGCCGATGTAACCGTACCTTTTAAATTGTTTAAAGAAACACAAAGCATCAAAACTGGTGTATTTTATCAAAACAAAAGCCGCACATTCGACTCTCGTACATTTGGTATGGTACGAGGCAATGGCGTACCTTTGGCAATACGCGACCTGCCCGCCGACCAAATATTTGCCCCCGAAAACATTAGTGCTACAGGTTTTAGGTTAGATGAAGCCACTAACTTCTCGGATAAATACGATGCACAACGCAGTGTATTGGCTGCTTACGCCATGTGGGATGCCAAACTAACGGGCAAATTACGTGCTGTTGTTGGCGCTCGTTTTGAACAAGCCAATCAAGATTTGACCATTTATAGTTTTGATGGCGACTCGACACTTAACAAAAAATTTACCAACGTTTTACCTTCTTTAAACCTTTCGTATGCCGTAGGTGCTAAAAGCAACATCCGTTTTTCGGCATCACAAACCATATCTCGCCCCGAGTTTAGAGAGTTAGCTCCGTTTGGTTTCTACGATTTTGAACGCCGCGTAGTAGTTACCGGCAACCCCGATTTGAAACAAGCCGAAATCACTAACATTGATTTGCGCTACGAGATTTTCCCCGAAAATGCCCAATTGATTTCGATTAGTGCTTTCTACAAACACTTCCGCAACCCTATCGAGCAAACACTTAATAGCCCCGGTGCAGGTTCGTTTATTATTAGCTACACCAATGCCGCACAAGCCAATAATTATGGCTTAGAGATGGAAATACGCAAAAACTTTGCTTTCATCAACCCACGTTTAGAAAAATTAGTCACTTGGGCAAACATCGCCTATATCTATTCTTTGGTACAATCAACCGACGAGGCTAACCCTATCGACCGTCCGTTACAAGGTCAGTCGCCTTATGTGGTTAATGTGGGCATGAGCTACAGCTGGGATAAATTGGGATTAAGCACTACCCTATTGTACAATCGCATTGGTCATCGTATTGCCGAGGTTGGCGATGCAGGCGAAGGCTTACCCGATATTTACGAAGCAGGACGCAATTTGTTGGATTTCCAAATCAGCAAAAACTTCTTAAAAAATGGCAACATACGCCTTAGTGTCAGCGATTTGTTGAACGAAGCTTTTGTGTTTTATCAAAACGGAGACAGCAAAACAAGCTACTCGGCAAGCAAAGACCAAACTACTATTAGCTACAAAAATGGCGTAAATGTAGGACTTACCGTTGGTTATAAGTTTTAATACCCTATGCCCTTGTTTGTGTCTCACAAACATTATTACCACATACCGATACAAGTATCGGCACTACCAGTCCTGCATCCATCAATAACTCATCATTCATCGAATTTTATAACTCATCATTCACAATGAAATCTCTTTTACTTTCCTTTGTTCTTTCGTTTGTTGTTTTTTGCAGTGCTTATGCACAAAGCCCAGTAGTAAATGTGTCGGGCGAAATTACCGCTAACACCACTTGGACAAACAGCAATGTGTATTTCATGCAAGGTTTTGTGTACGTAAAAAACAATGCTACACTAACCATTGAGCCGGGTACTATTATCAAAGGCGACAAGGGTACAAAAGCAGCCTTAATTATTACGCGTGGTGCTAAAATTATTGCCGATGGTACTCCACAATTACCCATTGTGTTTACCTCTAATCAGCCTGCCGGCGAGCGTACTTATGGCGACTGGGGCGGTTTGATTATCTGCGGTAAAGCACCCGTTAACAAACCCGGCAGCCAAGGCGAAATTGAAGGTGGCGTAAACAATGCCGCTGGCGATGCCTTTTATGGCGGAACAGATGCCAATGATAACTCGGGTGTGTTGCGTTATGTGCGCATCGAGTTTCCGGGTATTGCCTTTACAGACAACAACGAAATTAACGGTTTAACCTGCGGCGGCGTAGGTGCAGGCACTACCATTGAGCATGTACAAGTAAGCTACTCGGGCGACGACTCGTTTGAGTTTTTCGGCGGAACCGTAAATGCCAAATACCTAATTGCTTACCGTGGTTGGGACGACGACTTTGACACCGACTTTGGCTATAGCGGTAAAATACAGTTTGCTGTTTCGCTTCGCGACCCCGAAATTGCCGACCAATCGGGCTCAAACGGTTTTGAAAGCGACAACGACGGCTCGGGTACTTACAACGCACCTTTTACCCAACCTATCTTCTCGAATGTAACCGTTGTTGGTCCAGTAACCGATGCCGCAAACACCATCAACTCAAATTACAAACGTGGAGCACACATTCGTCGCAACAGTCGTTGTTCTATTTATAACTCGGTGATAATGGGCTACCCTACGGGTTTGTTGCTCGATGGTGCTGCCTCGCAAACGGCTGCCTCGGGCGATACGCTACAAATCAGAAATACCACCTTTGTAACCACCGACCCTACCAAAACCTTAACCGTAGAAACTGGTGGTACGTATAATGTGGCAAGCTGGTACAACACGGCTAATTATGGCAATCAAACAGCTAATACCATTGCCTCGCAGTTGTTAAGCAACCCGCAAAACCTAGATTTTCCTGATTTTCGCCCCTTAACAGGCTCGCCTTTGCTATCGGGTGCCGATTTTACCAACTCGCGTTTAGATGCTAACTTCTTCCAAAACACTACCTATCGCGGTGCCTTTGGTAGTACCGATTGGACCGCAGGCTGGGCTAATTGGGACGCACAAAATGCGGTATATAACACCAATACTGCCGTTAGCAACCTAAGTATCAACAACAACAGTATTCAGTTATCGCCTAACCCAAGCGTAGGTAGCACTACTTTATCTTACCAAGTAAACAACAATAGCACACTTAACATTTATGTAACCGACCTAAGCGGCAAAGTAATAAAAACTTTGTTTAGCGGCACCGTACAAAAAGGTACGCAAACACTAAACATCGACACTCAAGATTTAGCAACAGGTATGTATTTGGTGCAAATAAGCAACAGCACAGGTACTACAACTACCAAATTGATGGTTAAATAGCACATAGCTAGATTATCTTTTTACACAAAACAGGTCGTATCCAATTGGGTACGACCTGTTTTTGCGCGCTTACTTAAACAAGTATTTGTTTGTAAAAAAACAAAAAAAGTGAACTATTCCACACTAAAATGTACTATCTTTGCTGCTCAAAACTTGACTTTGTTATGCTTTGAGTATACATTGAGAACAAATTATCAAATTTAACCACCTCATCAACCCAAAATAAAATTTTACTAACGTTTACAAACAACAATCATCAATGAATCGTCGCGAGTTACTTAGGCAATTAGGCTTGCTGTTTCCAGCAGCTTTACTTTCTCCGTCGTTGTTGCTTAGTGCCGCCAACAACGCCAGCAATAGCCAATGCTGTGGGCATTTTATTGTAGTAGGTGCAGGGGCATCGGGTTTATACACGGCTTATAAGTTGGTACAAGCAGGGGCAACGGTTACTATACTCGAGGCATCGGGGGTACATGGCGGTAGGATACGCCCCTTAGAGGGTTTTGCCAGTTATACCGTTGAATTAGGTGCCGAGTTTGTGCATGGAATGGGCAACCAAAATGGTACGCCACCCTCGTTTTTATACCACGACATTAACACCTATAACCCCAGCCTATTAAAACCTGTTAATAGTTTAGATACCTTACTGACCATTGATAACACCACCGTTTGGGACTCGGAAACCAACGACCCCGATATTTTACAGGTATGGCAACTTATCAACTGGGCATCGGACTATAGCGGACCCGATATTACCGTAGCCGAATACCTACAAACGGTTTGGGATATTGGACCTACACACCGAACTTGGCACTTTTACGAGGCGTATGTTGGAACAGAATACGGCACATCGCTTGATAGGTTAAGTATGCGTGGCTATGCCGCCGAAGAAGCATTATGGCTAACAGGTGGTAAAGATTATCTGCTCGACGACTCGTATCTGCACATCTTAGACACTTTGTATTTTAACACCGTATTGCCCAACGTATTGTACAACAAACAAGTAACAGCCATTAACTACAGCGGCAATGGCGTTACTGTTACCGACCAAAACGGCACTAACTACGTAGGCAATGCCGTAGTGTTAAGTGTGCCTTTGCCTATTTTACAAGACGGCGACATTAGTTTTACGCCCGCCTTGCCTACCACCAAACTAAATGCCATTAATGGGCTTGAAATGGGTGCAGGCATGAAAATAGTACTTAAATTTACCAACGCCTTCTGGAATACCGCCCAAATGTTCGACTTGTTGTGCAAAGGATATACCACCGAATGTTGGGTGCCAGCAAAAGTAAAAACAGGTGCCACTATTAATGTGTTACATTGTTTTATTATGGGCGAGCGTGCCGAGTATATGAGCGCACAAGGCAACAATGCCATAAATATTGCCCTTGCCGAGCTAAACAGCATATTTGGCGGCAACCTTGCTACCAACAACTTCGACGAGGGATATATTATAGATTGGTGGCAAGAGCCGTTTATTAGGGGGGCATACTCCTACCCTATCGAAGGCTCGTACCCTAACTCTGGACCTCCAACTGGCATCAATAAGCGCCAAATATTAGCCCAACCTATCAACAACAAAGTATTTTTTGCAGGCGAAGCAACCAACAACAATCACCCATCAACGGTGCATGGTGCCTTAGAAACAGGTGCAAGGGTTGCCGAAGAAATTTGCGCCGCTTTTCCTGCCAACATACCCAATACGCTTAGCCTTACGGGTAGCCAAGCAGTATGCAGCGGGGCTACCAACATATATACCGTACCTGCTATTACTGGCACAACCTACGAGTGGGTAGTTACAGGTGGCACTGTAGTATCGGGGCAAGGCACTAACCAAATTACCGTACAATGGAGCAACGCAACAGGCGGAACAGTACAAATCACACAATCAAGATAGGCTGTCCGCTGCTGGCTGTCCGCTATCCGCTATCCGCTGTCCGCTTTTGGCAGGGCAAATTCCCCTCTTTGGAGGGGCAGGGGTGGGATTTTGGCTGCTGGCTTGTTATTTACAATTTAAAATTTATCATTTACAATTTACAATTTACAATTTATCATGGAAACTTACGAAATTATCGCTCGCCTACACAACGGCAAAGACATTAATGCAGTTGTACAAGATTTAGCCGATTACAAGCTAATATTACAACGTAAATTAGCCGTTAGTTTAAACATTTGGCTATTATCGTGCAACGACAATGCCATTATTGCCGACGATGTGCTGCAAGCCGTATCGCAACACCCCGATGTGTTGATGGCACAACGCAACCACGCAACAACACCCCGTAAAACATCTTTATTGGGCTAAAAAACAAAAGCGATGCCTGTAGAAACAAGACATAGCTTGTTTCTACAGGCATCGCCACTTTTGATTTGGTTCAACAGGTCTACCAACCAATCCATCGCCACATGTATTGTAGACGTAATAATGCTACATCTCTACAATTACCACATCGCCACGTTTCGGCTTCGCTCAACGACCGTCGTTATTTCACTCCTTCAATACAGACGTAGCAGTGCTACGTCTCTACAATCACCACTTCACCACTTCACCACATCACCACTTCACCACTTCACCACTTCACCACATCACCACATGGACAACGGTATGCTCATGTTAGCCATTATTATTGGCTTTTGGCTTTTTTTGTTTGTACTTTTAAACTTTGTTTTGCGTTTAACAGCCTGGATAAGTGGTTGGCAAAGCCTAAGCGCCCAATATGCTACTCCCCGACTAACTACTGTTGATTACAGCTACTTATCGGGTATGGTGGGTTGGATAAGTTACAACAATATTTTGCAAGTAGGCATTAGCCCTGCAGGTTTATATTTGGCAATGCCTAAGTTTTTTAGTTTTGGTCACGCTCCCTTGTTAGTGCCTTGGGCGCAAGTTAAATACATTAGCACGGTTAACGTATTATGGCAGTCGCGGCTTAATTTACAGGTAGCAGGTAAAACTATTTTGTTGTCGGGTAAATGTGCCGATAAGATGCGGTTGTATCTTAACTGTTAAAATAGCTATATCTACCGACAGAACGGATGACGGGTATATTACAACAATATACCCGCTAACAGTTCTGTTAGACCCTATATTACAACCAATATACCCGCTAACAGTTCTGTTAGACCCTATATTACAACCAATATACCCGCCCGCAGAACGGATGACGGGTATATTACAACCAATATGCCCGCCCGCAGAACGGATGACGGGTATTACAACCAATATGCCCGCCCGCAGAACGGATGACGGGTATATTACAACCAATATGCCCGCCCGCAGAACGGATGACGGGTATATTACAACCAATATGCCCGCCCGCAGAACGGATGACGGGTATATTACAACCAATATGCCCGCCCGCAGAACGGATGACTGGTATATTACAACCAATATGCCCGCCCGCAGAACGGATGACGGGTATATTACAACCAATATGCCCCGCCCGCAGAACGGATGACGGGTATATTACAACCAATATGCCCGCCCGCAGAACGGATGACGGGTATATTACAACCAATATGCCCGCCCGGAACGGATGACGGGTATACAACCAATATGCCCGCCCGTAGAACGGATGACGGGTATATTACAACCAATATGCCCGCTAACAGCACAGATGAGTTTTATTTTTTTTGTAGCTACATACTTTTTTAGGAAATAATTTCGTTAGTATGTTGTTTAAACAAGCAGGTGGTTAATACAATTAACCAATTTGTTTATAATTTTCAATAGTTTCACTTAAAAAAGTAATTCATTATGAGCATTTCACGTCGTTTGCCCTCAACCAATATAGGGCGTTTTAGTGCATTAGATGCTGCTAAACGAAAATTAGACAGTACCGATGCTGCGGATATTGTTTTATCTGCCAATACCATTAGTCGGTTAAATATTTTGTACCCTTTGTACAAAGAAGCCTACGAAACCCGAACTGCCGTATTAGGCATTCAAACGTCGGCTACCGAAGCAGCCAACCAAGACCGTAGCAACAGTCGCACCTACATTTCGCACTTTGTACAGGTGTTTAACTTAGGTGTAGAACGCAAAAAATACCCTGCCGAACATAGGTCGTTTTATGGTTTGGGTATTAACAATGGCTCGGTGCCAACACTAACTGCCGAAGCCGATATTTTATTGTGGGGTAATAACCTTATTAAAGGCGATGCCAAACGTTTGGCAGCAGGCGGAGAACCTATGAGCAACCCCAGCATAGCCGAGCTAGAAACTGTTTACAACAAAATGCTACAGAGTATTGATGCCCAAAGTGGCAAAAAAGACACCTACGACAAAGCACAAGAGGCATTAGATACCCTAAACCCCGAAGCCGACAAATTGATTTTGCGCATCTGGAACGAAATTGATACCGCCTACGACGAACACGAAGCAGCAAGCCGCCGCCGCAAAGCCCGCGAATGGGGTGTAGTGTACTCCTCAATTACCTCTATCATTGCCCTAACGGGTGTGGTGCTTAACGCCCTTGATAACAGCCCTATTGCCCAAGCAAAAGTACATTTGTTAGAAACCGACACCAGCTCCAAAACCGACGCAGCAGGCTTGTTTTCGATAAATACTAACATAGTGGGTAAAGTTACTTTGGTAGTACAAAAACTAGGCTTCGCCAACCAAACAATTGAGCTTGAAGTAGAAGAAAACAAAGCCTTGCAGATTGAAGTGTTGCTGAATAAAATCTAAATCTTAATCCCCCTAGCCCCTTTTTCTAATCCCCCTAGCCCCCTTTTTTCAAAAAGGGGGGACTATAAGCTGACTTGTAATGCAAACTTGCAAAGCAAGTTTGCATTTAAACTCCCCCTTTTTTCAAAAGACGATTGAATTGTTTAGCTTGCTAAACAATTCAATCAGGGATTTTTCACGCCAAGTTTTAATAAATTAGTGTATCTTTGTGCTAAACTAAGCAGGTGTATTTTTTTTGCACTCAAGGCAACTATTTTAGCTTGTTTTACGTCATTGGTAACAAAGCGTCCGAACAGTTCGGATTAATCATTTTTTTAATCAACAACAAATTCATTACAAAATGAAAAACTTTATTTTCTGGAAGCTGCAACCGGGGTTAGCAACTGCTAGCAGCAACCGCTAAACAGTGGCTGTGATGGTTTTCTTTTTGTTTTGTCTGCTATAGGGGCGAGCAAAAGTGGGCAACAAGCATTGCATGTAGCTATTACACAACCTAGCATACCTGGAAGCCCGATAGCAGTGCCTGATTTTCAGGTTAATTTAAGTGTGGATAATATTTATCCATACGTAAGCAACAATTACCCACACCAAGGAAACGAAGTAAGTATCGACTTAAATTTTTCTTTTAAAGATGCAGGTAGTAATGTTATTCATCAAACTACACTACCTGTTAGTTTTTTTGCTAATGATGAAGGTTTTGGTTGGATACCTGCCAACTTTATCAACACTTATTGGGTAACTCCTTGTATAGGTATTAGCGGCGTTAAAAGTGTTGTTATTACCGCAACAGTAAATTGGACGACAGGCAATACTTATCCTTTGCAAATACCTTTGGATATTAGCTATCCATTTATAGCATATCTCCAAGCGGAAATACGTCCTGTCTGAATCCGACAGATTTACCCATTCAATCGTTTTAGTCAAAACAATTCTTTACGGTAATTCGTTAGTTACTTCATCGTTAAATACCGCTATTGCTCCAAGCATTTATTATTGTGGAGGTTCGCCATCGGGTTATTTATTATCGGCAGTAA
>JADKCK010000022.1 GCA_016718845.1 Sphingobacteriales bacterium | reverse complement strand
CACATTTGCAAAAGGTACGGGCTCGTTGCTAATGGGGTCGTAGATACGCCCTTTAATAATGCCCATGTTTTGAGCAATGCTTAACAGCGATTGAAATACTAAAACAAGTAATAAAAGTAAATTTTTGTTTAACATGTGTTTGTTAGATTCTGTTATGAAATAAGTCTCTAAACAATCGAACAAGCAAAAAGGTTTTAGGATAGATGCAAAAAATAAAGACAATGAAATGTTATAAACAACCATTTAAATGGTTTATAGAGATGATAGCTAAATGTTTGCAGATTACAACACAAATTGTTTAACTGCATGGTGTATCTACAAAAATAGTTGATTTTGAGGCAAAAATAAAAAATACCCACAATGCAACATAAATACACAAAAGAGCTAAATTTGTACTATCATTCATCAATAAACTTTGTTGATATGGCAACTTACTCACCGACCTGTTCGACCTTATTAAAGCCCTAACAATTGCCGAAAAAGCCTATTTTAAAAAATATGCCTACAAACAACAAACCGACAGCAAAGACAACCCATATTTGCTCTATTTGATGCCATAGATAAACAAGAACTGTACGACGAAGAAAAACTGATACACAAACTAGCTTAAAGAAAAAATTGCCAAACAATTTTCGGCAGCTAAAACTACCTATAAATCTTATACTTGATTGTATAGCCATGTACGATGCCACCGAAGGCAACACCCGACACAAGCTGTTAACAAATACGCCAAGTAGAAGTATTGGTAGATAGAGGTTTGCGCGAACAAGCTGCTAAAAAAGCAGAGGCTGCCCGTAAACTTTTACATCCCGATAACATCATCAATCAATATTCCTTGCATATTGAGTTAATCAACCTATTGCTCGAAATACTGCCCTACAAAGCCGAAACCTTTGACGAGCGAATGAAATTACAATACGAAAAAGAGCATGTTTTTACAGTGGTTAGCAACAGCCAACAATACTACAACTTATACCTTAAAACCATCTATTTATTATATAAAACAGGCGACAAACAATTAGGCAAACACGAACAATATGCTCAGGAGTTTAAAGAAATTATTGAGCATCCATTGATGGATAATATAAGTTTAGCATTATCGTTTAACGCTCGTTTGTTTTTTTGTAACATTTGGTTTGATTACTATATGTGGATAGCCGATTATACAAAAGCATTGCAGTACGCACAATTACAATTGGCACAATTTAATACTTTGTCGCTTAGGTTGGGCAATGTGCAAAAATATATGGTGGCTTACAAAGGTGTGCTAATGGCACTTACGCAGCTAAACGATGTGGCAAATTTTGAAAAACGGTACAAGAAATAACAAATTGGTACGAAGAATATGGCGACAAGGTGCAACCCGAATCGATAGAAACGATATTGGGCTGCATTTACGGCTCGCCCTTTGATGCCTACTACAAATGGAAAAAATATGCAAAAGCACTTGCGTTAATCCCTCGAATGAAAATTTATTTGCGACCCATTTGCACAACGCCAAATGCCCGCCATAATGCACTATCAGTTTTGTATTGCTGCCCTTTATTTTTATATGGGCAACTACGATGCCGCACTCAACGAGCTAAACGTTTTGTTAGACAATAAAAACCTCGAAACCTTGCCTGCTTATCATGGTTATGCTCGTATTTTACATCTATTGATACATTTTGAATTAGATAACGACCTACTGCTCGAATCGTTAGGCAGAGCTACCTACCGCTTTTTGCACCAACATCAATCCGATTATCAGGTAGAAATGCACTTAGTGCGGTTTATGCGAAACGTATCGCAAATACCCAATAAACGCCAAATGATTATTGCTTTGCAAAATCTGCGCGACAAATTAACACCCTTGCAAAACGAAGATTTTGAAAAAGAAGCCTTCGAGGTTATTCATTATTTAGATTGGATAGATAGTAAGTTGGCAAACTGTAGCATGGTAGAGTGGACAGAAAGACAAGCCACTAAAATACTCAATTAATTGCACCCTCTTAACCGTTTAAACGACCGAAGCCAATAGCACTTTTAATATGGTGTTATTGGCTTCGGTCGTTTTTTTTGCCTATTTTGTCCATAATCGCCTAAAAAAACAGTTTTTTTACGTTTTTTTTAATCTCCAAAATAAAGCCAGAAATTTAGCCAAATCTACACATAACTAACTGATTATCAACGCATTATGTAGCATTTTAGCTTTGCAGATGAATGAGCTAAAGTTAAAAATTGCCCTTTTTTTGGTTTGGCATACCTTTAATCACCACTGTATCTTTGCACTATCAATTGAAACAAAAAACAAGCAATTGACAATACTCAACATCTCTTCACAAATTTTAAATCGTTTTTGTTATGAAAACCAACTTCTTTTCATTAGCAGCAGTAGCTATAGTAGCTATCATCTCTTTGGTGTTTAACACCACCACGCTTCAAGCACAAGATACCGACTGGACACAAACACCCGAGTATCAACAAATGTACAACGACCTGATGGGTACAGTGAACAAAACCTACAAAGACACCTACAACGAAGGCATGAACAGTGCCAACAAAATTATGGAACAGCAAAAAGCCGACGAACAACGATACTACAACGAGCTAATGGACATGGTAAACAAAACCTACGAAGACACCTACGCCGAGTATGAAGCTATCTTTAATCAGATTATTGCCAACGCCAACGCCAACGCCAAAGTAATGGAAGCTCAACTAATTGCACAAGGGCAAGCCGTTTATCAACAAGCATTGGCACGAGGCATGAGCGATGCCGCCGCCCAACAAGCCGCCGTAAAAACCGTAGGCAATATTGCCAGCACCAACAGCATTACCAACTCGTTTGGTCACGACCTGACCATGAAAATATCAAACAACTGGCCCAACGGTAGCGGAGCACTCTACCAATACAGCGATGGCTCGGTGGGCAATTGGGCTACCCGATACTAATCGTTTTTTGACAATAGTAACCTCTTTATTTTACCCTTTCACACACATCTTTTCACAAATTTTTAAATCGTTTTTTTTATGAAAACCAACTTCTTTTCATTCGCAGCAGTAGCTACAGTAGCTATTATTTCTTTGGTGTTAAACACCACCACGCTTCAAGCACAAGATACCGACTGGACACAAACACCCGAGTATCAACAAATGTACAACGACCTGATGGGTACAGTGAACAAAACCTACGAAGACACCTACAACGAAGGCATGAACAGTGCCAACAAAATTATGGAACAGCAAAAAGCCGACGAACAACGATACTACAACGAGCTAATGGACATGGTGAACAAAACCTACGAAGACACTTACGCCGAGTATGAAGCTATCTTTAATCAGATTATTGCCAACGCAAACGCCAACGCCAAAGTAATGGAAGCTCAACTAATTGCACAAGGACAAGCCGTTTATCAACAAGCATTGGCACGAGGCATGAGCGATGCCGCCGCCCAACAAGCCGCCGTAAAAACCGTAGGTAATATTGCCAGCACCAACAGCATTACCAACTCGTTTGGTCACGATTTGACCATGAAAATATCAAACAACTGGCCCAACGGTAGCGGAGCACTCTACCAATACAGCGATGGCTCGGTGGGCAATTGGGCTACCCGATACTAATCCGTTTTTTGACAATAGTAACCTCTTTATTTTACCCTTTCACACACATCTTTTCACAAATTTTAAATCGTTTTTGTTATGAAAACCAACTTCTTTTCATTCATCGCTGCTACTTTTGTAGCTCTTCTCTCTTTCGTATTCGATAATACTGTACAAGCACAAGGTGCAGGTTGCCATGCCGATTGTCTTTTTTCTAGTGCTTCGTCGGGCAGTTGCGGACGTGGAACGCGTGCTAATTGTGGTTGCAGTTGGGGATTTGCTTATGCCTCGTGCGAGCCTACTGGACCCATAGTTTACAAAAGTGCTAACCCTGCAACCAATTTTAGCCAACTACCCAAGCTAAAAAACGAAAGCAAAATACAGGCTTTTAAAGATTTTTTAAGCACCAATTGCTCAAGCGAGTTTTTAAACTGCTACAAACAAATTTTTGTTGCCATAAAAAACAACAACCTAACAGCCTACAACGAAAACTTGGCTAAGTTAGAAGCCTTAAAAGCAACCTATCCCCAAGATGCCCAAAAAATTACCGATTACTTAGAATCTGCCAAATAATGGCTTAGATTGCGCAATATTACTAAATTAGGTTAGATTGGATAAATCGCCATTAACAAAAAACACAATGCAGCGATTTGAAAAGAATGACCCCGAATATGTTATTCGGGGTCTAATTTTTTGGCAGATATACCGTATTAAACAAAAAACTGCCCTTTTAAAAAAATATTTTGGGTTTAGGGAACTAATTTGGGTGTTTTATTGTCGTGTACTATACAAACAGAAACAACAACATGATAAAGTCTATTTTCGACACTATCGCATCAAAATTTAAACCAATGAACCGTAAAGAACAAGCACAAAAAATTGTGCAAAACCACATGTTATTTGCTGGCGGTGCTGGCTTAGTGCCTATACCTGGCGTAGATATGGTAGCTGTTGCCGCCGTACAGATAGAGATGTTGCGCCAATTGTCTAGCCTATACGAGCATACTTTTTCCGAAAACCAAATCAAAAATTATTTATCTGCTTTTACAGGTGGTATTTTGGCTCGATTAGGCTCGTCGGCACTTAAAGGTATACCCGTTATTGGCACGGCATTGGGCAGTGCTACTATGGCACTTACCTCAAGTGCATCTACCTACGCCATTGGGCAGGTGTTTGTGTCGCACTACGAGACAGGTGGCACAAACGAAAATTTTGATGCCGAAGCCTTCCGCAAACTGTACGAACAAGAACTGAAAAAAGGCAAAGAAATGGCAAAAAATATGGGCAAAAATGGTAACAACAGCAACAACGGCAATAATACCGAAACGCCACCCAAAGAAATGCCCAAAACCAACGACATTGTAGACCAAATAAAAATGCTGGGCGATTTGAAAGATAAGGGGCTGTTGTCGGACGATGAATTTAAAGCCGCTAAAGCCAAATTGTTAGCCAATATTTAATTACCAACACATGTTACGCACATAAGGACACAGATTTTACGGATTTGACACAGATTTTAGGAAATGATTTAATGTTGATTTAAAGTCCAAATCTAAACAAAAGGCATAATATAATAGTCATTTAATATAATACTGATGGTTTATCTGTTTGTTTAGCAATAAATGATTGTTCAATAAATGAGCTTTGGGGTGATAAAATCAGGTATTAGCCATAATGCAGTATAAAATAAATCTTCCTGAATCACTAAATAATAATCTATCTTCATCCGTGTCTCATCCGTAAAATCTGTGTCCTAAATAACATTAGAATAGCGTAGTGCTTAACAGCAGTTACCAATAAATCATCGTAAAAAAACGCACTATCTTTATATAAAGATGGTGCGTTTTTTTATTGCTTTTGCTTATTATCTAACCCAAAGTTACACTTGTACAATTTGCTCGCGTGCGGGCCCGTTTGATATAAAACGGATAGGGGTATGCAGTTCTTTTTCTAAGAAAGCCGTATAACGGTGTATGGCTTGTGGCAATTGGGCTTTATGCCTAAAATTGGCAGTTTCGGTCTGCCAACCTTTAAAAGTTTGGTACTGTGGTTTTATGTCGGTTTTACTAAGGTCAAAGGGCAGTTGTGTAGTTAGTTGGTCGTTTATTTGATAAGCGGTGCAAACCTGTAACTCTTCAAAAGTGTCCAAGACATCAAATTTGGTGATAACCAATTGTGTTACGCCATTAACCATACAAGCATAGTTTAGGGCTACCAAATCTATCCAACCGCAACGGCGCGGGCGCCCTGTTGTGGCACCAAATTCGCTGCCAATTTGGCGCAAACGCTCTCCTGTTTCGTCCTCCAATTCTGTCGGGAAAGGTCCGCTACCTACCCTTGTGCAATAGGCTTTTGATACGCCAATTACCTCGCGGATGTGCTTAGGTGCAATACCCAAGCCTGTGCAAACGCCCCCTGCCAATGTATGCGACGAGGTGACAAACGGAAATGTACCAAACGTAACATCTAACATACTACCCTGTGCGCCCTCGGCAAGTACGGGGCGGTTTTGTAGCAGTTGTTCGTTCATCCAATACTCGCCGTTTACAATTTTTAAGCCGCGCAAAAACTCAACGGCGGCAAAAAACTCGGCTTCTTGGTCGGCAAAATCTTCTTCAAAGCCGTAGGTACTTAGTAAACGCAGGTGTTTGGTACGCAGCTTTCTGTACTCGGCATCAAAATCGGCTTGCATAATATTGCCTACTCGCAGTGCATTTCGCCCGGTCATGTCCATATAAGCGGGTCCTATACCTTTAAGTGTCGAGCCAATTTTTTCTTTGCCTTTGGCTAATTCCGATGCTTTGTCTAACAAACGGTGTGTGGGCACAATAAGGTTGGCACGCTCCGACACCAACAAATTATCGTACACACCAATACCCATGGCATTAAGTGTGCTACATTCTTTTTGTAGTGTAATAGCATCAAGTACTACACCGCTACCAATTAGGTTGTTGATACGCGGGTGCAAAATACCCGACGGCACTTGGTGTAATACCAATTTAGTGCCATTAACGTGCAAAGTATGTCCTGCATTGGGTCCGCCCTGAAAACGGGCAACAACATCGTACTGTGGGGCAAAGTAATCAACCACTTTACCTTTACCCTCATCGCCCCACTGAAGTCCTAATAATACATCAATCATGTTACAATTTTTTTTTGCTGGGCATTACGTCAAAAAAAGTCTTCACGTTTTTTTTGAGCAAGGTGGATTACCCCCTGCTAAAAAAATTTGAAGACTTTAAACAAAGAACTGCCTTAATACACCGTAAAGTTACAACTAATTACTAAACCATAGGTAATGTTTTGGCTAAAAAATGTGTTTCTGTTTATTGCTGTTTTATTTTGGGCGATATAGGGCATTTATAACCAAATTTAAGTAACCTAAAACAAGGTTTTTACATTTTTTTTGTCAAAAAACAAGGTGTCATACACTTCGTTTTTTATTTTTCCGTACCTTTACTCTCTTTTAGGCTATGTGTTTCGTTATCAAACTTCTTTAGCTTATATGTCCTCCAAAAAAAATCACTTTTATGTTAATGATACCGCTTCTTGTTGTGTTGGCATTGGCACCCATAGCTGCTATTGTTTGGTATGTATATGCCAAAGATAAGCATGAAAAAGAACCTACCAAGCTACTATTTTATTGTTTTGCATTGGGCATTGTTAGTATTATACCTGCACTTTTGGGCAGCGAGTTGGGCATAAGTTTAGGCTTAGACGAATCGCCGAACATGTTTATGACGTTTTTGTTTGCTTTTTTTGTGGTGGCATTGGCCGAAGAAGGGGCTAAATTTTTATTTTTACGCTTTTATATTTTCCCCAAAAAAGAATTTAACGAACCCTACGATGGCATTATATATGCTGTAATGATAGGTATGGGCTTTGCTGCCTTCGAAAACCTATTGTATGTAGTGCAAGGTGGCTGGGAGATAGGCTTACTGCGCATGTTTACGGCAGTGCCTGCACATGCCGTTTTTGGCGGTTTGATGGGTTATTTTGTAGGTTTGGCAAAAATGAGCCCAAACTACCAATACCGCACCCTACAACTTGCCAAAGGTTTAGGTATTGCTGTTACCTTACATGGTTTGTACGACTTTTTCTTGTTTCAACAAAATTTCGAACTATTGGCATTTATGTCGTTTGTTTTGTTGTTTGCAAGCATACGCTATACCCAAAAAGCCATTGCTATGCACCAAGAAATCTCTCCTTTTTCTGCCCAAAACTTAGCATTACAAACCCAAGATACCCCTACCGACGAACAAATGCTACCCACCCAAATACCCGATTTAACAAAAGACGACGAACAAGTGATTATTTAACAACATACGCCAATTTACAACCCCTAAGTTTTATCTATATCCACCTTTTTGCCTAGCCATTTTTTACCACATCGCCATTATGATACACAATTTAGCCGAAAACAACGCTTTAGTTGGACAATTTGTTGCCGAACTGCGCAGCTCCGAAATACAAACCGACCGCATGCGCTTTCGTCGAAACCTTGAACGCATTGGCGAAATATGTGCCTACGAAATAGCCAAACACCTGCCTACCACCACCATTGAGGTAAGCACGCCTTTGGGTGTAGCCGAGTGTTTGGTATTGGTGCAGCAGCCCGTGTTGGCAACCATTTTACGGGCAGGTTTGCCGTTGCACCAAGGTTTACTCAATTATTTTGACCGTGCCGACAATGCCTTTATATCTGCTTACCGAAAACACCACAAAAGTGGCGAATTTACCATACAATTAGAGTATTTATCTTGCCCCGATTTAGACGACCGAACCATCATTCTGTCCGACCCTATGTTGGCAACGGGGGCTTCGATGGTAGTAAGCCTCGACGAGCTATACCGGCAAGCCACCCCCCAAAATACACATTTAGTAGTAGCTATTGCCAGCCGGCAAGGCATTGATTACGTAAAACAACACTATCCAAACATAACTATTTGGTGCGCTGCAATAGACGACGAACTAACCGCCAAAGGCTATATTGTACCCGGTTTGGGCGATGCCGGAGATTTGTCTTTTGGGGCTAAAACACAATATTAATAGCCAAAATTTTTCAAAATAAACAAATTATCTTTACCAAATTCATCCACCAAATCTGATTTCTAATAAATGAACCTTAGTCTTTTTAAGCAAACCATCAAAACACCCAACCGAATACCCATACATGGCACTATCGCTGCCAACTTTGAACCCGTTAAAGCCGCCTTTATACGCAATTTTACGCAATACAACGAGGTAGGCGCGGCTTGCTGCATCTACCACAAAGGCGAAAAAGTAGTTGACCTTTGGGGAGGCTACCGCGATGCAGCCATGCAACACCAATGGGAAGAAGATACTATGGTTGGCGTTTTTTCGACTACCAAAGGCATTTCGGCACTTTGTTTGGCAATGCTGCACTCGCGTGGCTTACTCGACTACGACCAAACCGTAGCCCATTATTGGCACGAATTTGCCCAAAATGGCAAACAACACATTACCGTTAGGCAACTAATGGCACATCAGGCGGGTTTAGCCCTTGTCAAAGAGCCATTGCGTGCCAAACTAATTGCCGATAAACCTAAGCTAGCCCAATACTTAGCCGCTCAAAAACCAGCATGGTACCCCGGCACACTGCAAGGTTATCATGCCTGGACAATTGGTTGGTACATTAGCGAACTTATACACCGCATTGACCCCAAAAAACGTTACCTAAATCATTTTTTGCAAGAAGAAATTTGCCAACCTTTGGGCATCGAATTTCATATTGGCTTGCACGATGCTGTTGCCCCAAACAAAGTAGCCGACCTAATACCCATTAACACCGCCGATATTTTTGGCAAAGATGTGGTGATGCCTGTCCGTTTTTGGGCATCTTTTTTAAACAAAACATCTATGCCTCGCCAATCTATGGTGGGTTTACGTATGATTACCCGCGACCGACAATACCTAAACTCACCCAAATTTAGACAATTAGAATTAGGCGCAGGTAATGGCATTGGCTCGGCAAGGGCAGTAGCAGCTATTTACAACGAGTTTGTAACGGGGGGTAAAATACTGGGTATTAATCCGCAAACTATCAACGAGTTAGAGCATCATCCACACTACACCACCGCCTTAAAATTCGACCAAGTACTGAAAATAGAAGCTCATTTTTCGTTGGGCTTGGCAAAACCCTCAAAAGATTTGCGCTTTTCGCCCTGCCCCGAAGCCTATGGCACTTTTGGTGCAGGTGGTTCGGGGGGCTTTGCCGACCCCTGCAACCAAATTGCATTGGGTTACACCCTAAACCGCATGGGTGCATCGCTTACCCTCGACCCACGTCTAAAATATATACTCGATGCCCTAAAAGAATGTATCTAATACCCAAAAACGACCTGTACCCTTAGGGTGCAGGTCGTTTTTTTTATTGGGTGGATGTGTCATCAACAGCATTTTCAAAAACTATGTTTTCGTAAATTTGTGCCACGCTAATTTGCAAATCGCCTAATTTAGATAAATAAACAATATCCGTTGGCAATTCGTAGTCGCAGAACTGCCAAATTTGGGTATTGTTTATCCGTTCGTACACTTCTACCATACATATATCTTGCGACACCAAAATGTAGTATTGCAGCGAATCGAGTTTAAAATACTTTTGTCGTTTTAAACCTCTATCGTACTCGGCGGTGCTTTCGGACAATATTTCTATCACCAATGCCGGATAGTTAATTTTATGTGCTTTACCATTATCGTCGCGCGGGTCGCAACTAATAACTAAATCGGGGTAAGTGTAGTGTGTATTGACGGCTAATTCTACCTTTATTTGCTCAATAAATAAAAGACAGCTTTTGGATTTTAACTGATCCCGAAAAGCAAAAGCCATATTTAAAGCAATAGTATTGTGGTTTTGCGAAGTGCCCGCCATAGCAAATATTTCGCCATTGTAGTACTCGTGGCGAGTTTCGCTTTGTGCTTCCAGTGCAAAATATTCTTCGGGGCTTAGATAGCCAATTGTTGGTTTTGTGAGCATAAACTATTTTTTTGTGGCAAAGATACTCATTTTTACAACAAAACACAAATGCTGCCCTTTATAACAAGGGCAGCATTTGTGTTTTGGGGGCTTATCACAATTTTAAAAGCATTTATTTTGCGGAGCTTACTGTTACTACTACACCCAACACCACCTCGTTAATATCTATGGTGTTAGCCGTTTGGGGCAGATGCGGTACGGCAGTTAAGCTATCGGCAAGTACTTCGCTACAAATATATTGGTGTAGAGCGGTGTTTTCGATAACGTTTGCAATTAGTTCGTTTTGTTCTAGTTGCACGTTTATGCGGTCGGTTACGTTAAAGTTGCTGGTTTTGCGCAGGTTTTGCAGGCGGTTAATTAACTCGCGGGCAATGCCTTCTTGGGCTAATTCGGGGGTAATGTTTACATCTAGGGCAACCGTTACGCCTTTGTCCGAGTTTACCATCCAACCTTTAATATCTTCCGATGTTATCAGCACTTCGTCTAACAAAACGGTGATTGTTTCGCCGTCTATGTTAAAATTGTAGCTACCTTGCTCTATTGTTTTAATATCCTCTTGCGAAAAAGCAGCTAAAGCAGTAGTTACGGCTTTCATTTTTCCGCCCAATTTTTTACCTAATTTTTTCAAATCGGGTTTAATGCTTTTGGTAACAATACCGCTTGTATCGCTCACAAACTGAATTTCTTTGACGTTTACTTCTGCCAAAATCAGTTTTTCTATTTGTTCAAACTGTGTTTGCTGTTGTTCATTTAGTACCGGAACCAATATTTTTTGCAATGGTTGGCGCACTTTAATATCGGCTTTTTTGCGCAACGCCAACACCAACGACGATGCCGTTTGTGCCAACATCATGCGTTCTTCTAATGCTGCATCAATTGCCAAATCGTTGGCAACCGGAAATTGGCTTAGATGCACCGACTCGGCGGCGTGTAATTGCGAGGTGTTGTTGAGGTTGCGGAAAATAAAATCAGTGATAAACGGTGCAATAGGCGATGCCAATTGGCATACTACCTCTAAACAACGATACAGGGTTTGATATGCCGATAGTTTATCTACGCCCATATCGCCTTTCCAGAAACGGCGGCGACAAAGACGCACATACCAATTGCTAAGGTGGTCGCTTACAAACTCTTGGATAAGACGTGCCGCAGGCGTTGCATCGTAGGTGGCATAATAGGCATCTACCTTTTTAACCAACGAGTTAAGCAGCGATAAAATCCAGCGGTCAATTTCGGGGCGATTGGCAAGTGGCACTTCGGGTTGGCTGTAGTTAAAGCCATCTATGTTGGCATATAAGGCAAAAAACGAGTAGGTGTTGTACAAAGTGCCTAAAAATTTGTTGCGCACTTCTTCCATTCCCAACGAATATTCGCGGATAACTTCGGTTTTATCTTCGTTCCATTCTTTTTTCCAGCTAAACTTAAGGTTGTCCCAAGGGTTGCTGTTAGATATGATGTACCATCGCACCGTATCGGCTCCGTATTTATCCATTGCTACAAATGGGTCTACTACGTTACCCAATCGTTTCGACATTTTAACGCCCTTTTCGTCGAGCAGCAAACCATTTGATACCACATTTTTATACGCCACCGAGTCGAACAACATTACCGATATAGCGTGTAGGGTATAAAACCAGCCGCGTGTTTGGTCAACGCCTTCGGCAATAAAATCGGCGGGGAACCCTTTTTTATCATCTATTAATTCTTTGTTTTCAAAGGGGTAATGCCACTGTGCATAAGGCACTGCGCCCGAGTCGAACCAAACGTCAATCAAATCTAGTTCGCGTTGCATAGGTTCGCCCTCGTCTGATACCAAAGTAATGTTATCAATATAAGGGCGATGCAGGTCGGGAGGCATAGTTTGGTTTAAGCCTAAGATGCGGTTAGCCTTATCTATTTCGGTTTGTAGTTGTGCCAACGAGCCAATACAAATTTCTGACGATGAATCGGTGGTGCGCCAGATAGGTAAAGGGCAGCCCCAATAGCGGCTACGGCTTAGGTTCCAGTCTTGTATGTTTTCGAGCCAGTTCTGAAAACGTCCTTCACCTGTTGTGGCGGGTTTCCAGTTAATGGTTTGGTTTAGCTCCGACATACGGTCGCGGTATTTACTTGCGGCAATAAACCACGAGTCGAGGGGATAATATAAGATGGGTTTATCGGTACGCCAACAGTGGGGGTAGTTGTGTTCGTATTTTTGCACATTTAGTGCTTTGTTATCTAGCTTTAGGCGCACGGCAATGTCCACATCTACCGATACATAGCTAGGGTCGTCGAGGTAATCTTTCACATATCGTCCCGAAAACTCGCCTACGGTATCTATAAATTTACCTTGTTTATCTACCAATGTAAGGGTACCAATGCCTGCTGTTCGGGCGGCTTTGCGGTCGTCGGCACCAAACGAGGGGGCGGTATGAACTACCCCTGTACCATCTTCGGTGGTTACAAAATCGCCCAAAATTACTCTAAAGGCATCTGTTGCACCATCAAGTGGCTCTATGTCGTTGCCAAAAGGCAGTAGTTGTTCGTAGGTAATATTTTGCAGTTGTTTGCCCGTAAATGTTGGGCTTTGCTCGTCTATACTTGGTTGATTTTTGGCTCCAAACCATTTTTCCACCAAAGATTCTGCCAACACTACACTCACTTTTTGGTGGGTATAGGGGTTGGTCGTTTTTATTTTTACGTAGTTTATTTTGGGTCCAACGGTAAGGGCTGTGTTACTTGGCAGTGTCCAGGGGGTGGTTGTCCAGGCTAATATGCGCAGGTCTTCTTGCTCATCATCAAACAAAAAAGCCGATTTTGTGTTGTTGATAACTTTAAACATTGCCACAACGGTGGTGTCGGTTATTTCGCGGTAGCAACCGGGTTGGTTAACCTCGTGCGAGCTTAAACCTGTACCTGCCGCAGGCGAATAAGGCTGAATGCTGTAACCTTTATATAATAATCCTTTGCTGTAAAATTGTTGTAACAGCCACCAAAGGCTCTCGATATATTCGTTTTCGTAGGTGATGTATGGGTTGTCCATATCTACCCAATAGCCCATTTTTTCGGTTACATCGTTCCAAATATCAATGTAGCGCATGGCATCTTGGCGGCAGTGTTTGTTGTAGTCTTCTACACTAATTTTTACGCCAATATCGTCTTTGCGTATGCCAAGGCTTTTTTCTACGTTTAGTTCAATGGGCAAGCCGTGTGTGTCCCAGCCACCTTTGCGGCTCACTTGTTTGCCTTTTAGGGTTTGATAACGGCAAAAAAGGTCTTTAATAGTACGACCCATTACATGGTGTATGCCTGGCAAACCATTGGTACTGGGTGGTCCTTCGAAAAACACAAAGGTAGGATTGCCCTCGCGGGTGCTAATGCTTTTATCAAAGATTTGGTTTTCGTTCCAAAATGCGAGTATTTCGCGGTCTATTTCGGGCAGATGAAGGTGTTTTACCTCGCGGTATTGGGGTGTATCGCTCATATTTTACAAACAGTTTTGGGTACTTAGCTACAGGCTAACTACCTTGGTAGCACAAATTTGGGCGCAAAGATACGTTTACATTTCGAGATTTTATGCCCTCAACAAGTATTTTGCTGCTTGCAACCATCTACACTTACAAATAGGCGTTAAATATTGTGTTTAAATCGTTTTTGTTTTTGCTTTTTTATTCTGCCAATTTTGCCTTACCTTTGCCCTTAACTTCGGGTTTATTTCTTTTTGGTTGATAGATTTGGCGATAAAAATGAAGTATTTAGGCGATAAAAGTGGTGTTTTACAGGCTCTATCCAACAAAAATACCCATACATAGGCACTACCAGCCTAAAGCAAATCTTGATGTATCACTATAAAGGGCTTAAGTCCGTAGGTTGTACAAATACAGCGTTCAAAACGCTAACTCATCATACTTACTTCCATAACCATGTTAGATTTTAGCATCGATAACATTCCGTTTGGCATTTTTTCTACGCCCAAAACCAACAAACGCTTGGCAACCATTCTGGGCAGCACCGTAGTAGATTTACTTTGGATAGCAAAAAGCGGCTATCTCGACGATTTAGAAATTCCTGCCAGCGTATTTGCTCAACCCTATCTAAACGATTTTATAGCATTAGGCAAAGATAAAACCAATGCAGTACGAGAAAGATTGCAAGAAATTTTAGTTAATGTCGACCAAATGCCCATTTCGGTTTGTTTTCCGGTAGAAACAGTGCAACTGCACATGCCCATAAAAATTGGCGATTATACCGATTTTTACTCCAGCGAACCCCACGCTACCAACGTAGGCAAAATGTTCCGCGACCCCAGCAACGCCCTATTGCCCAACTGGAAACACCTGCCTGTAGCTTATCATGGCAGGGCAAGTTCTATTTTTGTGTCGGGAACCAACTTTCATCGCCCCAAAGGGCAAGTGCGCCCCAACGACAACGAACCACCTATTTTTAGACCCACCAAAGGTTTAGATATTGAATTAGAAATGGCAACCGTTATTGGCAAAGCCAATCCCATTGGTGATTCTATTGATGTAAACCAAGCCGAAAATTATGTTTTTGGCTTTATGTTGTTCAACGATTGGTCGGCACGCGATATTCAAAAATGGGAATATGTGCCTTTGGGTCCGTTTTTGGCTAAAAATTTCTTTTCGTCGGTATCGCCTTGGGTAGTAACTATCGAGGCTTTAGAACCCTTTAAAGTACCCGCCGAACCACAAGACCCTGCTGTGTTGCCCTATCTGCAACAAAACAACCGTTACAATTTTGATGTGCAATTAGAGGTAACACTTATCCCAGCTCCTACGGCTAACACGCCACAGCCCGAGGCTACCACCATTTGCAAATCTAACTTTAAACATTTGTACTGGACAGTTTCGCAACAAATAGCCCACCACACGGTTAATGGTTGCAATTTAAATGTGGGCGATGTGTTGGCATCTGGAACCATATCGGGGCAGGCAGCCGACAGTTTTGGGTCGTTGTTAGAGCTAACATGGGGCGGCAAAAACCCCATTGTACTACCCGACGGCAGCACACGCACTTTTTTGGAAGATGGCGACACCATTATAATTAAAGGCTTTGCCCAAAAAGACAACATAAGCATTAACTTTGGTCAAGTAGAAACCAAAATTTTACCCACAAAATAATGAAAACAATAAATCCCAAAGAGGTATCGGTGGGCATGTTGCATGGCTATTTGTTGGCAGCTATTGCCCCGCGCCCCATTGCCTTTGCCAGCACCATAGACAAGGCGGGCAATGTTAATTTAAGTCCGTTTAGTTTTTTCAATGTGTTTGGCAGCAATCCGCCCACCCTTATTTTTTCGCCAAACAATAGGGTACGCGACAATAGCTCGAAACACACCCTCGAGAATGTGCTAGAACACGACGAGGTAGTTATTAACATGGTAGATTATGCGATGGTAGAGCAAATGTCGTTGTCAAGCTGCGAGTACACCAAAGAAACCAACGAGTTTGACAAGGCAGGTTTAACCTCCATAGCCTCGACAATGGTGCAACCACCCCGCGTTGGCGAGGCAAAAGCCGCCTTTGAGTGCAAAGTAAAACAAATTATACACATGGGCGAAGGTGGCGGAGCAGCTAATTTGGTGATTTGCGAGGTTCTTTTAGCCCATTTTTCGGAGGATATTTTAAACGAAAATGGCTTTATAGACCAAACAAAAACCGATTGGGTAGCCCGCATGGGTGGCGATTGGTATTGTAGGGCATCGGGCAGTGCGCTGTTCGAAGTACCAAAACCTAACCTAAAACTAGGTATTGGGGTGGATAATATCCCTGCTCATATCCGCCAAAACCCCGCTTTTACAGGCAACGATTTGGGGCGTTTGGGCAACATAGAACGCCTGCCAACCCCCGAAGAAATAAACGCCTTTAAACAAGAACACCCCGAATGTGCAGAAAATCCTGTTGAGTTTGCTAAACAACAACTAGCTATTGGCAATGTTTGGGCAGCTTGGTTGGGGCTTTTGTAATGTTTTGACGTGGCAATAAGGTGAAGTGTTTTATTTTTAATGCTTATCTACCTGCAAAAAAGCGCCGATAAACGAGCTTAAGGCGGTTATCAAAAAAAACAACAGGCTAAAAGCTACGGCGCTATTGGGGTTTATGGGCAGATAAGTGTAGCCCATAATCATGACTAACTCGCGTGCGCCCACACCGCCTACCGTAAAAGGCAACACCGCCACCACCGACGACAACAAAAACAAAAACAAGTAAAACACAAAGCCGCTGCTAATATCTAAACTGCACAAAATGCAATAACAACACAGCAATTGCAACAATTGTACGCCAAATGCTTGTAGGTTGGTGGTGTGTAAATCGGGATAAAAAGAGCTAAACAAGCGTTTTACCACCACGTAAAACAAAGGTAGCAAGCAAAACTGCCCAATTATTGCCAAATATTGCCAATAGTTGGGCAGTTTTGCTTGCGCATACACCGAGCCTGCAAACGCTAATAAGCCTGCCAAAAATACCAATGCCACCATGCCGCTAAGTCTATCAAGCAATGTAGCCGACACTAATGGTTTTATGCCTGTGTTGTACTTTTGGTTTAGCAAATACACTTTGTACCCATCGCCACCAATGCCACCGGGTAAAAATAGGTTGTAAAACATACCCACATAATATAGGCGTAAATTGTAGGTTTGGCTAAGTTGCAAACCAATGCTACTAAAAAAACGATTGAGCCGCACGGCACTTAACACCTTCGAGGCGTTAAACAACAACAAGGCAGCAAACAACCAAACAGCATTTGCCCGAAACAAAATTTGTTTTGTTTCGGGCAAATCTATTTTACGACCAACAATGTACAGCGCCGTGGCGGTAAGTGCTACTTTGAACAGTAGTTTTAGGTAGTTTTTAATTTGTTGATTTTCCAAAGAAGAACAATTGAGTGTAAAAAATATTGAATTTAAATGTATGATATTATCAATTACACTCGCTCAATGATTGTTGCACTTCGAGGGGGATAATTTCGATGTTTTTTTGAGCAAAATTTTTGTAGATGTAGGTAGTTATAGCTGCAATTGCCTCGTCCGACATGTCGGGATTAGCGGGCATAGCTTGGTTGTAGGTTTTGCCATTAACTACTAACTCGCCATTATACCCGTTTTTAATTAGGCAGATAACTTTTTTGCGATTGGCATCGGTTAAAAAATCGGATTGAGCTATGGGGGGATATAAATTGGCTAAACCAGCACCGTTTTCTTGATGACAATTGGCACATCGGGTTTTAAACAAATTAGCTCCCCAGTTTTCGTTTAGTTTTTGGTCGCGTTCGGGGCTGTTGTTGGTACATGCAGTAATGATAATTGCTGCTAAAGCAATAATGGCAAATAAGCGCATAGTATTGATGGGCTATGTTGTTGTATTAAATTTTTGTGGTTTATGGAGTGGGTATATCAATCTTCTCGCTCAAAATAGTACGTTTTTTTAAAGTTGTCGAGGTATACACCTACTACTTGCCCATTGGCATTTGTTTCGTAGATAAGGCGTTGTCGAGCTTTTTCGCTAAACAAAGTACGTGGTGATTCTTGGGTAAGTACAATGGGTGTTAGGTCGTTGCTACGTTTTAGCAGCCAGTGGTCTTGGGTAGTAGATAGTTTTCGTTTTAAGCCAATTTGGCGCAACAGCGATTTGTTGTTGGGGTCAATTTTGGTGATGCTACAGCTTTGTTTATTTTGTAAGCTTTTAAACGAGCCTATAAATTGGGCGGGGTCTATGTTTTCGGTTTGTTGTAGTTTGGGGGCTACAGGTGTTTAACAAGTTCGATAGTCGGGCGGCAATATCTACCCAATTAACGTTGCTTTCGGCGTATCCTTGCCTAACCACAATAATATTAGATGCTGGGTTGACATACACCATTTGACCATTATAGCCTTCTGCCTGAAAATCTTGTTTATCAAATGCTTTGTCTTTTCCGCCCACAAATCCATCTAACCACCAGCCATTAGAGTAGCCCCACCAGCAGCCTTGCTTTTCGTTTTTATTAACCATCGAGCTACGTGCTACCCATTCGTGGGGTATTATTTGCTTGCCTTCCCATTCGCCGTTGTTTAGGTACAAACGCCCCATCTTTACCAAATCGCGCGAGCAAATTGCCAAGCCGCCATACATGCGGGGCGTGCCGTGTTCGTGGTCAAGGGTAACAAGGCAATCATATTCGGCACCAATAGGCTGCCAAAGTTTTTGCTGCATATAGCTTGCAACGGGTTGCCCAATGGCTTTTTGTAGGCAATAGCCCAATATGGCAGTGTCCAACGATTTGTATGCGAATACGGTACCTGGTTTTTCTTTCAGTTTTATTTTTTTGATAATATTAAGCAGATTGTCGTTATAGTATACCAAGCTAATTTAAACAAGGTGCGATAATCTTCAAAATCCAAGCCCGAGGTCATTTGCATTAAGTGTTCAAGGGTAATATCGCGGCGCTCATCAAGGGCAAATTCGGGTATAAAATCGCTTACTTTTTGGTTGATATTTTTAATGTAGCCCTCTTTTATGGCAATACCTACCAATGCCGTAGTGATAGATTTGGACACCGAAAAAACAATGGCTGGCTTGTCAACATCAAAGCTGTTAAAATAGTTTTCGTAGATGATGGTATCGTTTCGTATCACCAAAAAAGAAGTCGTTTTTGTGCGTATCAAAAACTCTTCGAGCGAGTAGTACTCGTTGATAATGGGGTGTTTTATCCATTCGCGGACGGGTGGCAGTGGGGTGTAGGCACGTTTGGCAAAGGCAAAGGGCTGTTGCGCTGCATGAACGGTATCGGCAGAAAAAATACGCGAATCCTCTATCGAGGGGGCATTAAAAAACACAATTCGGGCAGGTGTGGTGCAACCCCATAGGGTTAAAATGCCAAGCAATAACAAGTAAGATGTTTTTTTCATAGATTTATGTCGGGGAGATGAAATGCAATCGGTTATTGGTTGCTGGCTGTTCGCTTTTTGTGTATGTTGTTTAAACGTTAGTTAGCACTACTAGCGTTTTGCGCAATTAGCCCAAAGCACTATTTGCTCATTTTGTTTGAGCATCTTAAACTTCCAGCTTGCCAATGGCGGAAAGCCTGTAGCCGAAAGCAGAATGTGTAGATAGCCTTTTACCGTTCTCTCACTCGGGCATCTAAGGTGCTTATTTTTTCGATAACTTTGGCGTATATTTCGTCCAATTTTTTTTGGTCGTTTAGGTAATAGTTAAACGCTTGCTGAAACTCGGTTTCGGTTACGCCATTTATACCCAAAACTGTTTTGTAATACTCGGGCAAGGGTTTGGCAAAGCGCAAACTATCTAAGGCTTGGCGGCTATCTTCGTTGACGCGCGCTTCTGCCAAATGTAACTGCATCAATATCAGTGCCATCTTATTTTCGTCGATATTGGTGCTTTTAGGTACTATCAAAGCCGCATTTTGTGGTTTGGGCGACTCGCAAGCTATAAAAAAAACAACAGAGCAGATAAATAATAAAAAACGCATTATTAATTGTAAATGGTAAATTGTAAGGGGTAAATTGTAAATTTGTGAATTGTAAATTATAAGATACCAACTGACAGCATGGGTTTAGTCGCCAATAATTGCCATAACCGCGCCAGCAGGGTCGCGGATAACACAAAATTGTTGCTTGCCCATTGCCCTGGGTCCATCAACTACACTACCGCCTAGTGCCAAACATTGCTCAATACTTTGGGCAACATTAGCCACCGTTACATACATTAACCACTGTGGCGGAATGTTGGCATTTACGCCCCGAGCATGGCAAATACCCGTAGCTCCTTCGTTCAAAGAGTTTAGCATTACGTAATCGTCGTAGTCGCCCATATTGCAGGCATCGGCTTGCCAGCCAACAACAGCGGCATAAAAATCACGAATTTGAGGGGCATTATCAACCGTTAAGTCGTGCCAAATAATAGTACCTAATGAAGACATAAATTTTTGATTATGAATTATTGATTATGAATTATAGGTTGTACTGAAAACTTGGGAAAAGTCGAAACGTATTATTAAGCGTACTGCATTAACGACCCTGAAAGGGTCTAATACGAATAGCCGTATGTGAAACATACGGTTTTAGTAACAAGAATTTCCTTCACAAAATAACCAACTCCGGAGCTTTTTAACATCAAAAGAAGTATAATAGTGGATTCCCAATTTTTATTCAACTCCTGTAGGAGCCTTGGGATATAACATAAGTTGTACCAAACGCTTTTCGGTATGTTTTACATACGGCTATTCATATTTAACCTCATTCGAGGTTTGGATGGGGACAAAAAGGTTGTAAGACAATACTTCTCCCAAGTTTTCAGGGTTGTAGCGATAAATTAATCAACAACTGTTAATTATCAGGCAAATTTAGCGCAAAACCCCGAACTTTAAGCTATTTAATGGACTTAATCAAAAAAACAATCCCTTAATTGCACAAATTTGCTGTTTTTAATCTTATCTTTGCACTAAAATCTCTATTATCATGAATCATCACGACTACTTAGCCTCGTTGGTACAAAAAGGAACCGATGTTTGGATTGCTCCGAGTGCTACCGTTTTGGGTAAGGTGTTTTTGGGCGATAATGTTTCGGTGTGGTACGGCGCGGTTGTACGTGCCGATTTTGACCAAATTGTAATTGGCAACCGAACAAATGTACAAGATGGCGTTATTATGCACGTAGATGCAGGCAAACCTATTAATATTGGCAGCGATGTAGTAATTGGTCATGCTGCTATTATACATGGCGCCACTATTGGCAACTCGTGCCTAATTGGTATGCGTGCCACCATCATGAACAACGCCCGCATTGGCAAAGGTTGCGTTATTGGCGCACATGCTTTAGTAACCGAAGATATGGATATACCCGACTACTCCATGGTGCTAGGCTCGCCGGCTAAAATAACCAAAACCCTGCCTCCCGAAATCATAGACCGCATACAAAAAGGCGTAAAGGTGTATATGCACGAAGCACTCAATTATCTAAATAGCTAAATGTATGTTGTCCTAACAGCATCACCACTTCACTCTTTCACCACTTCACTCTTTCACCACTTCAAAATTTCACCCCTTCACCACTTCACCCTTTCACCACATCGCCACTTCACCTTGTTGGACGACTAAGAGGCAAACTAAAATTAGCCGATACCAAAACCACTAATCCCGTTGCCGTTGGCGATTGGGTAACATGCGAACTAGAAACCTCGTCGGAGGCGTGGATTATTAGCGAAATACTACCCCGACATAATGCCATTGTTCGCAAATCGCCGCGCAAACAACACCACACACATACCATTGCCGCCAACATAGACCAAGTGCTGCTGCTCATCACCTTTTCGCGCCCGCGCACCTCGTTTGGCTTTGTCGACCGCTTTTTGACCGTTGCCGAATACGACGAAATACCCACCGTTTTGGTGTTTAATAAACAAGACCTTTACGACGACGAAGACCTTGAGTTGTATAACGAAGCCAAAACACTATACCAAAGTTTGGGCTACGAGTGCCTATTGGTGTCTGCCGAAACAGGCTACGGCATCGAGCAACTTAATGCGCTTATTGCCAACAAAACCAATTTATTGGTGGGTTATTCGGGGGTTGGCAAATCAACTTTACTCAACTATTTGCACCCCAACGTAAAAATCCGCACCCAAGTAATATCCGATTATAGCGACAAAGGACAACATACTACCACCGCCGCCACTATGTATTACCTTGCTTCGGGGGCTGCTATCATAGATACACCGGGCATAAAAATGCTCGAATTAGTTGCCCTTGAACCCGAACAAGTAGGCTTTTATTTCCGCGAGATTAAACAGTTTGCTAAACAATGCAAATACAGCAACTGCATACACCTCGACGAACCTAAATGCGCCGTAAAAGAGGCAGTACGAAACAACCTTATATCCGACCGCCGATATGCCAGCTACGTAAAAATTGTTACCGACATAGAAAGCATTAACTACTGGGAAAGAATGTGATTTGGCTATCCGCTGTTGGCTATTAGCTGTCCGCTACTGCTAGCAGGTTGTTAAGCTGTTTTAATTACGCAACCCTAAGCAGATAGCCAACGGACTGTAGCTTGCAACCCGCAGCCTGAACTATATAACTATCAATTGCACAAAAAAGCTACCAACTGCATTGCGCAGCTGGTAGCTTTTTTTTGTGTAACTAAAAAGTGTTGATAAAGCCAAACCGACAGCCCAAAGCCGACAGCCCAAAGCTCAAATTTACACATTAACCCAATTGCTTACCCACCAAAGGTATCAAAAACGCAATAACCAAACCAGTGATAGCACCCGTAGCTATATCGTCTAAGTAGTTACCCGATTGTAGCGCTATCAATACAAAGAAAGCTGCACCCAACAAAGCACTTACCAAATAAGTGTTGTACGGTAAATTTTTTGTGGTAACAAAACCAATGATGGCACCCAATATTGCAGGTATAACAACTTGTATGGCACCACCGCCAAATGCAAACATTTCGATAACGCCTAGTATTAAACCGGCAACCAAACCTACAATGATTCTTTTGTCCATGATAACCTAAATTTTGGTGTGATAAAAACTGTTTATACTTAGACGTAGATTTTTTTTTAGGTAACACCTATGGGTGTATTTTTTTTTAAAAAAACTACCTCAACAATTTATGTGGGTAAGAATGAGGTTATGCACTCCATTTTGTTGCCGTTTGTTGCTTAATAACACACAAGAAACGGCTTTGAAATAAGCACTTATCCACAAAGGTTGCTTTACTAACTTATTTATCTGCCCAAATTATTTACTTTATGGTGATACATCAAGATTTGCTTTAGATTGGTTGGTAGTGTTGATACTGTATCGGTATTTATACTTTAATAACGGTACATTATCGCTACTATCTGCCTCCTCATTTTTATTGCTAAATCCATCAACACCAAAAAAATAAACAAAAAATTGCTTATCATACCAAATATAAACAATAATAGCATCAAGGACGCACTCGGCGGTGTCAAAAACATACTCGGCGGTGTCAAAAACGCGCTCGGCGGTGTCAAAAATATACTCGGCGGTGTCAAAAACGCACTCGGCGGTGTCAAAAACACATTCGGCGGTGTCAAAAACACGCTCGGCGGTGTCAAAAACATACTCAACGGTGTCAAAAACATACTCGGCGGTGTCAAAAACGCACTCGGCGGTGTCAAAAACGCACTCGGCGGTGTCAAAAACGCACTCGGCGGTGTCAAATTTGGCGTTGACGGCATCAAATTTAAATTTGACGTTACTATCAACTGCTTTTATTAGTCTAATTTGTTCTAATTTGGGTAGTTATTGGTCATTATAAAAACCTCCGATGTTTAACTAGTAAACATCGGAGGTTTTTATGTTGTGGTTATTGCGGGTTTTGATACCGCTAATTATATTATCATCATCACCCAATAATTATTTAACATCACCCAATAATTATTTAACATCACCCAATAATTATTTAGCATCACCCAATAATTATTTAGCATCACCCAATAACTATTTAGGCTTATGCAATGGTTTATCGCACCAAATACATCTTACCTAAACCATTTTCTGTCCATTTATCTGCCCCGATTGGTATTTGTCCATTGTTTGCCCGTCGAGTTTGCTTACTACCCTAGTACAAATACAAACCGTTGGCTAATGGCTACCAAATTGGTCGGTTCCGTCCCAAGCAAAGTCGGTTAGGTTGTTACCTATGTGTAACGTGCCTAACTCGGCTTGTGTAATTTCGCGTACCACTCTGCCCGTAACCGTCATGATTTGTATTTTTAGGTTTTGCGGCACTGTCACACCCGATAACTTAAACACAAAACGCGTTGAGGTGGTAATGGGTTTGGATAGTTGAGCAGGTTGCTGATAGCGGCTTTGTATCCACCATAAAACCAATTTGATACGCTTTTGGCAAAGGTGTTGCTGCTGCGGTCGGTGGCTAGTACTTTTAGGGCATAAACGCCACTGTTTAAGTTGGGGCGATAGGTGATAGTAGCACTGTTTTTACCATTAGCAGCATCGGCGGCGGTTGGCGGCACAAATTGCACTTGTGGGTTGTTGAAATACAAAGGCTGTTCGAGGCTTACAAAACCTAGTGTCGCTGCTTATTAACCAAAGGTAAGACAGCGGTATCGTTTAGGGCTAAGTATTTGTTTTCGCCTTTTAGGCGTATTTGCACTTCGGGTTGTGGGGCAATTAGTTCGCCAGTCTAATATGTCTACCATCAAAAGTTACATCTAAAATGGGGTTTATCTTGTCGGTGACAACTACAAAAGGGAGGTACATGATGTTGTTGAACTTAAACTTTTCGGGGTTGGCTTGGTTGGGGTTTAGCTCAACTGCCAATAGGTTGTTGCCTACTAAACCTGTTGTTGGGTGAAGTAAAATTGCTGATGATGGTTTGCCCCGCTCAATAGGTGCTTGTTTGGGGTAGTTGGTGTTAATAATCTGTCCGTTGGCTTTGCGTATAATGTAGGCAATTTGTAGGCTGTCCAAGGTTAGCCTCGGGTTGGTTACGCCTATTTGTAGCTGTAGCATTTCGCCTTCTTGCAAAGTATCGCTATAAAAAGCAAAGAAGTTGGCTTGATTTAAAGCGGCTTCGGGCGAGCGTTTAAAGAGTACGCGCCAGAAATCTATTTGAGGGGGCGTAAAGTTGGTGGTGTCGGTGGTGTGGGCTTCGAGCCTTAAAACGGATACTGTGCTGCATCTACACTACTAATGTTTTGTGGCGATGCGTTTAGGTCGTCTACAACAAAGTTTTTGCCTTCTCTTCACACCAAAACTTTTAAGTTGCCATTGGTCGTTGGTGTTGGTTTCTTGGGCGTGGTTTGCCATTCTATGTTGTACCAAGCGGTGTGGGACCAATGAGGGGCGAGCCCCATGCTGCCATTGGTAGCCCGGTTTGTATGTTGGTGTTTAGCTCAAAATCTTGGTTGGGCGATGTAGATATACTACTTGTGCCGATTATCAATGCCTTTTCTGCCAAAAACAAGAGCTATTTAGCGTATCACGAGCTTCACTACTTGGTTAGTTTCATGTCAATAAAAAAGCTGTAAATGGCAGGTAAGTTAATGTTGGTAGCATCTACGTTTAGGTGATGATTGCCCACATTATACGCCAATACGTAATAACCTTGTGGTATGTTTTGCACAAAGTTTTTGAGGGTTGCAAAATCGTTGTTGTTTTGCAGTTTAAACTCGAAAATGGCGGTCGGGTCAAATCCACACTGAACATTACCGCATAGTTGCTAACACCTGCACAACCAAAGCCGCCATTGGTGTTTTCGAGTATTAGTGTTAAAGTGGCATTGGGTTTAAACAAAGCAATGGCAGATGCCGTTTTTACAGTCGTTTTTTAAACAAGTATTTTGTTGATACACCGTACCATTTAGGCTGTATTGTATGTGCGAGCTGCTTTCGGGTTGCCTATTGTTGATGGCTAAAAGTGTATTGTTGGTGCTTGGATAAACAAAGGTGCGGGTGGTATCAATACTTAGGTTTTGGAAGGTATCGTGGTTAAGGTATTGGTAATAGTGCGATTGATTCCAGCCTTCCGAGCCGTCGGCAAGGTAAATAAACGAGCTACTTTTCCAGCGTTCTTGGTTGGGGGTGTTAGGCACGCGGGCGGTGCGCCAATAGTATACGGTATTGTTTTGCCAAGCTATGTTGGTGGGCGTGTAGTTAACAACGCCCGCTACGCTATTTATTATGGTTTGATGTAGTGCGGGCTGTTAAACAGTTCGGTGGTGTCTATCTGTATTTTGTAGTCGTAGGCGGGCAAAAGCGGTTGCCCGTCGAGGCATATAAAGTAATGGGCGTTTGATGCACAATGGCGAAGTTGCAGGGCAATGGGTATCAACAAATCGGAGAAGATGATACAAAGGTTTGCGATAGTTGGTTGTTGTTTTTCGCAGTCTTCGGGCAGTTCGTTATCGGCATCTACGGTTATTTGCAATTGGTTTTTCGTTTAGCTGCCACAAAGGGGTCGCCTGTTGGAATGTAGAACAACAAGGTATCGGCATAAACGGTGCTTGGTATGCGGTGATTGTAGGTTTGAGTTGTGCCGTCGGGCAGTGTTCGCACAATACGGATGTTAAACGAATCGGATACGGCACGCCCTCATTAGCAATGGTTAATCTAACCGCAAACGGAGTCAAGGTCGAGGTTACGTTGGTAGGCACAAGGGTTAGGTCGCTGTAGGTATCGCTGCTTTCGATAACATACTCGGGTTTTTCCCACGAGTTAAGTATCACGGCGGGGTCACCGGTTAGGGTATACTCTTGGGCGGTTAGTTTGGCTACGTTGTCGTTTGGGTAATCGCTGTTCATCTTTCGATGGTTTTCTTTAGCAATAACCTACGGGTTTGTTGTAGTTGGTGCGGCGGAAGTTGGTGTAAAACCTGCTTAAATAGGCGTATAGATAGGTAGGGAAACCAATAGAGGCGGAGCCAAGCCAGCCGATAGAGCCTTTGTTGGGTATCATTACGTAGCGCTCGGCAGGGTAGCTGGGGCGTTATAATAGTTATGTACATCGCCCACCGAGCAAGAGCCGGTTACTGCAAAGGGGTAGCGGTCTTGGTTATTGTAGATGCTGGGGTCATTAATATCTACATTTAGTACCTCGCCCGACGAGTGACCAAAGAAAGTGATAATGCCTAAGCCGTTTTCGATATAGGTTTTTAGGTCAGCATCGGATATGGATTGCTCAAGTTTGTTTGTAGGTAAGCACCACGCGTTCCGCGCAGCTTTTGGTATCTCGGTAAATGGTTTTATAGGCATCGAGGTTGCTCTTTCCAAGCCAACCTTTGTTTGATTCCGGCAAGGCTGTATCCGCTGCAATATGTAGGGTATCTTTCATCCAAAGTCGGTCGGCTTTTGAGCAGGTAGTGGGGTCGTTGTTGGCTTGTAGGTTATAGTTTATCCAAATAAATCTTTACTCGTTGCCTGTACTTAGCGGTCAGCCCCCATGTACGCGGGGTGTAAAACTGGCGGGTAGAGGGCTGCCCCCAGCATCTCGTCGGATGCTACCCTGCCGGGAAGCCACCAAACATTGGTTGTAGCCCAATATGCCGCTATCGGTTGGTTTAAAATAACTCGTACCCCACCGATTTACCAAGCAGTAGCGGGTATTGGGGTCTTGTGTTTGGTTGGCAAAGGCATAGTTTATAAAGTTTCGGATAGCCATTAAGTGTTTCGATACCCCACGCAAATTGGTCGTAAAGTTCTTCGATGTTTCCATCATTACATTATAACTACCACCTGCGGCACTGCCTTGTATTAAGTTAGCGTTCTTTGGTCAATGCCATCAACGGTTTTACGGTTTGGGGTGCGTTAAGATGATGTAGTGCCCGGTTGGCAGTTTGGGTAAATCGGTGAATTGTAGGGGTTGCATGTTGGGTATGGTATAGGCATTTAGGTTGCAGTTGGGGTTGCCAGTGGTGCCCATGTCGCACATGCCGTTTGCAGTGTTAAATACAAACAGTTTACGTTTGGCTGCCGTCGATGCACCTCGGGCAGCATAAATTTGTAGATACTGTTTTCTGCCAATAGGCTAAGCTTACAAACCATTGGTTAGGGTCGTACAAAACGGCGTTTGGAGCCGCCATTAAAACTCATCTCTATGTTTAGCCCCATTGTTATCTACCTCGAACAAAAACTCTTTAAATTGCTAAAACTATAAGCATGTGTAGTTGATGCTTATATAACCTACGATTTGCCTGAATACTATATATCATCGCCCATATCAACCGATGTTGCAATGGCAGTGCTTGGGTTAGTAAGCGATGCAATGGGTAACATTAAAAGTAACTAGTTTGGAGCGATAACCTTCTGGTTTTGTTCGTCGGCATAAACGGTGCTGCCTAAGCTAAGAAGCGCTATTGGTGGTCGGTAAAAACATCGGGGTCGTTTGGGCGAGCCAAGATGTTGGCTTTTACTGTGCGTTTGTCGCGAATGGGTAAAGTCGCGGCGTGGTAGGCGTAAAGTTTTGGCTGGTGTTGTTAATGATGTCGATACCATAGCCTTCGCCCGTCTTCAAAATCGGCGAAGTTGCGGCCTAATACCTGCTACCGAAATGGGTTTGCCCTCGTAAAACCATTTTGTGGCGAGTTGATAAGGTTCTGCCAAAATAGGTTTCGGGAGGTGGTGCGCCAGCAAGGTTGTTAAGTGTTATGGAGTGCAGGTTTGGGGCAGGTTGAGCCGTTAGGTAGGCAGATGTGTCACTAAACAAGTTTCTTTGGGGAGCAGGTTTCCATGTTTCGATGCCATATAGTTGTGGTCGAACTCGCCGTCGTTTTGTTGCCCTACAAACTCACGTAATCGGTGGTGTTAAGGGTTCCTTGTGGTTACATAAGTGGGATTTGCTGCCCCTTTATACTACTTTGCCAATTGGCTACCTTCAAGCGGTGTATCGTATTGTTGCAGCGTGGAGTAAGGCATGCTGGAGTGCGTTGGCTACTTTTTATTTTGTAATACTTTTGGGCGTAGTTAATCCAACCATTGGGGTTAGTAACGCCTTGCGCTACCGCAAAAACGGTGGATAAAAACAAGAAAAGAGGCTAAGACTGATTTCATATGGCGATGTTTTGATGCTTTGATGTGTGGTGATGTGGGATGGAGATGTGGGGATGTTGTGATGTGGGGGTGGGGATGTGGTGATGTGGGGATGTGGGGATGTTGTGATGTGGGGATGTGGGGATGTGGGGATGTGGGGATGTGGGGATGTGGGGATGTGGGGATGTGGGGATATTGTGATGTGGAGATGTGGGGATGTTGTGATGTTGTGATGTGTTGATGCTTTGATGTGGAGATGTTGTGAGGTGGCGATTTCACTCCTTCACTCTTTTCACTCCTTCACTCTTTTCACTCTTTCACTCTTTTCACTCTTTCACTTCTTCACTCCTTCACCATTTCGCCACTTCACTCCTTCACCACGTATGTCGTTGTGTTGGGTGTTTAGGTTGCTTTTGGTTGCGTAGTTTTTTGTTAGATGGGCAAAACATACAGCAAAGTTAAGGTATTTAGCCGAGATATTAACAAAACCCCAAACAATAAGCCTAAAAATAGGGAATAGTGGTGGGTAGTAATGTAAGAAAACATCAACACACCCCCAAATGTTTACATTTCTTTTGTGCTTTATCGCATTTCTTTACCTGCCCAACTAAACCTAACTTGTTGATAATCAGCTAATATAGTTGGCTTATTGAGGCGTTTTATCGGTGGTAGTTAAAAACAAAGGTGTTAAGAAGTGCACCCAAAATAAGCAAGTTTAAAAAAGTTTTAGTAACTTTGCATTTGTAAAGTCAGAAGACAAAATGGTAAAAATTAGACTGGTTCCTTTTTAAAATAACCCCTTTTGACAATTAAAAAGTTCTCTTTTGATTTTAATTTTTGGTAACTGTTTAGGTAGTTTGAAAAGAGTAGGTATTACCGTTTAAGAGGTTGCAAAGTTCTTGAAAGGTATTTTGTTTGAGTTTTCGAGTAGTAGCGATAAAGGATTGAATACGAGCATAGACCTTTGCCCCGTGAAAGGTTCGGAACGACATGGCTACTTTTTGTTTTACCTTTACGTGTCGAATGTTTTGCTCGGCACAATTATTGGTAAAAGGCACCTCCTTTACGGTAGCAAACGCAACGACTGCCGCCTTGTGCGAAACAAGACGATGGAGCAGATTGCGCCCTTTGGTACACTTAGCCTTGCCTTTTGTGGTGGGCGTAGGCGGCGGTTCTTCTTTTTCGGCTGCCTGACAGATTTGGTCGTATTCCTCTGTCCATTTTTTGCCGTTTATGGTTTCTGGGGCGATACTATTGCCTTTATCACTGGCTTGATACAGTTCTAGGAGAAATAGGTGCATCTTTTCTGCCCAATTACTGCCTTTTTCAATCAAGGCGGTAAGTTCGCGGAGCAGATGTGCCCCACACAAGGCGTGCAAACAGCCATCGAAGGCAAAGTATGCCTTCCAGCAGTCGTGCACCGTATAATGTTTAAATTTATGCCGCATAAACGACTCCTCGCTCTCAATTGCCGCCTTGCCACGCCCTTTATGCACAAAGATATAGGAATAGAACTCGTTACATGCCGTATGAAACCAATGCAGTGAGCCTTGTACGCGCATACCCGTTTCGTCTAAATGCACCACCTTACTACCCAATAGTAGCACAATAAGTGCTTCCATAACGGGTTCAAGCAGGTCGTAGATAGCCTCTAACGACAAGGTAATGGTGTTTGGATTGACGGTTTGCCCAAATAGGGTTTGGGTCAATTCACCGATTTTGGCAAAGGGCATTCGAAATTGGGTATTGAGCAGTACGGTCAAGGCACGCAGGCGCGTACCATATTGAACAGGGGCTGAAACTTGTGCGGGAAAACTGCCCCAATGCACCTTACCACAACAGTTAATGGCACCTTGTTGGTGTTCTGTAACGATAAGTTTAGGTTCGGGCATGTCAAACACCTGTCGTTTTTGACCAATTAAACCTACCTCTGATGCAGCAAATTGCCGACCACAACAGCTACAATTTGTTGCATGATGCACCACTATTATATCGGGTGTGGCTACTTTCAATAAGGTTTTACCTTCGTGGTCGAGCTTGCCACCTCTAACACCACCCTTCGGTTTGGGCAAGGCAGGTGCTTTTTTATAGCCTTCGGCACTTGGTGGCGTGTCGCTATTTTTACTATTTTTACCCAACTGGGTGCGCAAATCGGTATTTTCCAACTCTAAGGTGTTAGTCTTGCCTAACAAACTCGCATTGGTGGCTGCTAAATCACGGATTTTCGCTTCTAAAATGCTTATCTGTCCTCGCAATTGCTCATTTTCTGTCATTAAAATACCATTCGCACTTTCCAGAAGTGCGACGCGGTATTCTAAACCTTGTGAAAACGGCAAAGTGGCAGACGATAAGTTATGTTTGTGCATCTTTTGTAGAAAAATGGCTAATTGATGACGCAAAGATAGGCTTTTTCAGCAATTCAAGCCCTATTTTCTTTTTTATCCAAGAATACCTAAACAGTTACCAATTTTCTGTTCTTCTGATAAATATTGTCGGCTCTTTGAATTAAGTCAGCCATTTTCTCGTCACCAATGTATTCAAGACTTTTAATGATGGTGGGAACATATTGTCCGTAGTCATTGTAGTAAAACTGAACAAAGCCACCATTGGTAACTTGTTCGTCAACATACCACCAATAATAAAGAGCCTTCTGTCCGTATGATAACGATTTACCTTTTGTAATCTCACCTTCTCTATCTTTGATGAAATTTGAAATAGGTTCAAGTACAAACCAACCAAAATCGAAACCTGTCAACCGAAAAAAGTCCCCCTTATTAAGTTTGGGTCTGTAATGAACTGATTCATCAAACTTCCAGTATGGGTCATCTTTGTATTTATCCTGTCTAAATAAATTAGACAAGTTTATTATTAATATTGCTATCACAATCATTATCAGACTATATATCAATACGACTTTCATTTTATTACGTGTTATTACGGTTGATTTAATTATATCCTGCTCCAAAGCCCCACACCCATTACCATATTTTGTTGCATATAACAGCAAGTGCCTTTTATCGGCTGCAAATATAAGGTGTTTTATTTTGTTTACGCAAGCTTTTGGAAAAGTTTTTACAGAGTTTTTTTCGGGCAATTATGTAAAGATAAAAAAACTACAACCACCACTGTTTACAACAGAGATACGGAGAAAATAACTCTGTGTTCTCCGTGCCTCCGTTGTTATTAATTTGTTGTTGTTAGGCAGTGAGGTGTTTTTTTGTTGGCAATAGGTTTAGTTTGTTGATTTGTGTTGATGTTTGGCGTAATAAATTGCCCCAAACAATAGCCATACACATCATCTAACCAAAGTAACATTGCCTTTTTGTGTTTGTTGTTTGTTGTTGCAAATTACCTGTATATAATAGGCATATACGCCCATAGGTTGGGCTTTGCCTTTGTAGGTTCCGTCCCAAAGAGCATCGTTGTTGTTGGTGGTGCTAAATAGCTCTTTCATCGGTTGTAAATTTTAAGCAACACTGGCTCATCAAACGCGACTGAAAGCACCAAACCAATCGTTTGTGCCATCGTTGTTGGGGCTAAAAGCGTTGGGCATCAGCAAACATGTGTCGGCTGGGGCTTTAAAAACTGTTATTATGCTTTGGGCAGTTGTTTGGCAACCGTCGGCATTTTGGGCGGTGGCGGTGTAGGTGGTGGTTTGGGTGGGCTGTGCAGTAATGGTGGCAGATGTGGGGTTATCTATGTTGGTTGTGGGTGTCCAAGCAAGGCTATCGAAATTGCCGCTGGCAGTAATTTGTACATTATCGCCCGCAAAAATTTGGGCATTGGCGGGTGTTATACTTAGTGTTGGCGGCTCGGATACGGCAATTTGTACGGTATCTGTTAGTATGGTATTGCAAAAATCGTTTAGGTTTGCCGTTACAATATAGGTGCTTGCGGCGTTTATGGTTGCTATGGGGTTGGCAATAGCCGTTGCCGATAAACCATTGGCGGGCTGCCAACTGTAGGTGGTGGTGGTGGGTAGGTTGCCTGTTATTGATAGGGGTATTTGGGCGGTACCATTTGTTAAACAAACGGTAGTGTCGTTGGGTTGGGCATTGATGTTTGTATCCGACAAGGGCACAACAACCGTTACCGCTGGCGGTGGCTGTCAACTGTTTTCGTTGTAGGTAACGGTGTGGGTGGTGGTTTGTGTGGGTGTGGCTATGGGGTTGGCTAATATTGCTTGCCGATAAACCTGGGTAGGTTGCCAACGATTGGGCGTTGGTATTTATCTGCGGAGCACACATAGCAAAAACGGAGTTTGGGCGCAAATTGGCATTGGTAATGCTGCTAAGTGTGCACCTGTTGCCCCAACCGATGTTTGCCAAAGTAACCGTAGTAAGACTGTTAGGCGAAAAAGCTACTTCGTCGGAGGCATCAAAAGTTGTTTAGTGGTGGCATACCTCAGTGCTGGGTTGCTTGTTCCGTCCCAATAAAAAGGTTGGTCAAGGGGTAGCATGTTCCAGCCCTCGGTGGTGTTTAGGTTGTTAAACGAGGCAACCTCTTGCAAGCCTACTTGGTAGCCGTCGGCAAAGGTGGCATTGGTGCAAGCCATTTTTAGGTGATACTGATTAAAGGGCGTACTCGAAAATTTGCGGGTCACAAAAAATCCCAGCTCGTTAATAATACCCGCTTGTATGCCTGCTGCCATTAGTTCGGGGGCTGTATATAGTATTTGCATTCTGCCATTCTCCCAAAAAGCATTAAAAGGTGTTACCGTATACGTTGAATCATCGGGTGCGCCAAAGCTATACAACACATTATTGCCGCTGCAAGGCTGGTTGGTTATACCACAGCTAAGGTTGGCAATGCTTTCGGCGGTTGATGATAACTGTACGGCTGTGCCAGCACAAACGGTATCTTGTGCGGCGGTGGCAGTGGCGTTGCCCGTTAGCGACGAAAAAGTAACTGTTGCCGATGCCGTAGCTACGCAACCCGATTGGGTGTTGGTGATGGTTACTGTATAGGTGGTGCTTTGGTTGGGTGGGCATAAACAGCAATTGGGCGGTGGGGTCGTTTAGGTAATTTACGGACTCCATCGTAGGTGTAATTGCCCGCGGGTGTTTGTGTTTGCAAAACAATACCTGCTCGGTGGCGCAAATGGCGGGGTTATTGGGCAAAATACTTGCCAAAAAGGGCGAGTCGGTGGTTACTACAATTTCGTCGGTAAAACCACAGTTGTTGGTTACGCTGTATACTACGGTGCTGCCCGGTGCTAACTGTGGTGCCAACGATACCTCCGAGCCATTGGCAGTAAGTGGGGTTGCCCCTGAGCTCACGTAAAATCGGTGCGCCCGTAACGCTTACTACAATGGGTATGCCATTGGCGTTGCAATACACCAAATCCGGTCCGGCGTTGGGGTGGCATCTACATAAATTTGGTAGATGTAGCTTGTCTGCGACGGAATGGGCCAGGCATTGTCGCTAACACTTAGCTCAAACAGATAAAACCCGCATCGGCAGCGGTGGGTGTCCAGTTAAAAATGCCATTTTTATCGAAACCCGAGTTGGGCGGTGCAGTGCTAACCGTAAAGGTGGCGCTTGCGGAAACAGGCCAATATTAGACGACAGCGTAAAGGTTGCCATCTTCGGGGTCGTTGGCTGCATTGTAGGCTAATGGGCGTGCCTGCATACGTGCGTTTGCCAATTAGCCGTAGTACTAACATTTATTTGTTGGTTGTTGCAAAACAATACCCATTGCATATCGCGCCACACCGAGAAGTAAGTCGCCATCGCGGTATTCCTCTATCTTAACTGCCACAACGGGGCGTTGGAAACCATTGGGTGTAAAAGCAATATCGCCCGTTTGGGTATTAAAATTAAGGCGGTATTATTAAATGGGTTAGATGCGGTAAAACCGACTGCGTAAGGTATGGGTGCAAAGGGGCATCTAATGGATGCACAAAATAACCAAAACTATCGCCGTCGGGTTCGTAGATTGCTTGGTAAAGGTGTTTGCTTGGTTGCAATAATAAGCAATAGGCGATTGTGTAAATACTGGCGAATTGTTGCAGCCACGGGTATTGTCGAGTGTTGCCTCGATGTATAACTGAAAAATGTCGGCAGATTGTAGGTTGGTGATAGCCGCGCTGCGTGTTTGTCCGTCGGGCAGTTGGTAGCCAAATGTCCAGTCGGTGCAAAGGCATGGTAGTGTTACGGTATCTCTATAAATATATTGCTGCACACCGGGTAAGCACCATTGTTGCAATTACTGCTAACGGTATTGCACAACACCGACACTTCGTTGCCCGATACGGCTACATCTTGGGCAAGATTGATATTAAACAACTGCCCACACGACACCGATGACACTGATATTTGCGGATTAACGGGTGGTGTGTCTTGTATAATACTGCCGCAATCGAAATAAAAATAAAGCGTAAGTTCGTATTGATTGTTGCCTAAGCAGCGGTAGCTTAGGTCGGCGCCCATGGCGTGGTTAGCGTATAGTTTAGGGCTGATAAGGCATAAGAGTGCGGTAAAAAAGGCGAATAAAAAGTTTGTTTTTCATGTTGGTAAAAGGGTTTATTGAACACCCACAAAGGTAGGCTAAAAAACGGCTTGACCAAACAGAAACAATAGCAAGCGTTTACACAAACCCTCCTTTCGGTGACTTTTTCAAAAACGGTTGATAATCAGGGTTTTATATAAAATGCTGAAGGCTTTGGAGGTAATTTGTTATTAGGTTGCTACTACTTACCATCCTTTAAAAGTTTGTTACTTTTTTCTTGACCAAAAAAGTGACACCAAAAGTTAAGGCTGTATTTAATTGGCGGATTAGGCAGCATTACGCTGAAAAAATAAACTCGACACGCCAGTCATCGAAACTGTCAAACTACGCTTTGCTTATCAGCTTTATTTCAAAGTTCGGTGTGGGGTGTCTCAAACAGTATTTTATTATTGCCATTCATACATCGCTCATTTCCTCGCCGCATATTTACTCAAAAGCGGCGTTTGTCTTCGAATTGTCCATTGTGTGTGGTGCGGCATACGGTAAACCGCCGACTCGTTTTTGGGCGTATTTACATAATCTTGCCAAACATCGGCACTAATGTGTAAGCCAAGTGGGTCGAGCAGGTGTGTTTTAAAATAATCGTAATCTTTGCTCAACAACTCAAAATACAAACGGTTTGGATAGGTATGTGCTATCCGCATAAATCGGTTTTCGAACTGCCATTGCCAACATAAGCGCTCAAAACGTGTTAGGTGTTGCCATTTATCGCTATATGGGTCGTTTGGTGGCGGAAAAATGGGCTTTGACATGGGGTCTTTGCCCCTAATTTGGTGCGCGAAAACATAGACCGCACCACCGACCGCCCATCTTTTACCAAATGAAACCGCTTTGCCGCTGGTAATGCCGCAGCAATAGCCGCACAATGCAATGCCAAAAACGGATTTATCTCGCCATAAATAGGCATTTTTTTGGTGTATGCCCGCTTAAACATATCCTTTAACCTAAAATCGTTTATATAGCAGTAGGCATCTTGCGGCTGTTGTATAGCTCGGGCAAATGCCGGGTAATCAACAATATTGGCTTCGTGTTCTATTTGTGCATATTGGGCAGTGTTCAAAAACAAATCGGTTAAAGCAGTACCCCGAACGGACTCGAAAACACAAAAACAATTGCGTGTTGTGTAGCCATTGCTCTAATTCGGTGGTTTTGTTGGCACAAAAGCGGTCGGTTTGCCATTTATCAATCACCTGTTTTGCCCCTAATGCCAAACGCGCCGCAGGGTTAAAAAAAGGTATTTGTACGGCATCGTTCCATCTATACCAATTCATTAGGCGGCTATACCAATGCAAGGTTAATTGATGATTGTGGGGGTTTTTGCTGCTCATGGTATAAAGATTAAATAGCTTGTGTGGTTAAAATTTGATGTTGATGAAAAAAAATGAAAAGAAACTAAAAAAGCTCAATGCCATTTAGCGCATACCATTAGCTGTCTAATCAAAAAATTTCTAATTGCTCTACAATATCTTGCACATCGTCAAACAAGCGCATACCGGGTTGTAGCTCGTTGCCACCAAGCAAGGCAATACCAGCCGCACCTATACCGTTTACTATAGGCAATACATTTGCTGCCGTAAATACCGCCGCCAACAATATAGGGTATGTTCTACAAAGATGCTGTAAAAATGGCAGATGAACACTTGCATGTTGCTCAACACTATCCCATGTTAGTTGATGTGTTTGAAAAATCGAACCAAAAAATACGACACTCCTTGGCATTTCTATCACCTCCAAAATATCCGTAGCGGTGCTGGTTGGCAAAATAACAATGCGTAAATAACGGTTGATATGATGGGCAATAAATAACTACCCGACAAATCGAGGTCGGTTTGTATCGTATCAATTTGGCAGCTCTTGGGCAATATTGTTGATGGTTTCGGGCGGTAAATCGTCGAACTCGCCAACAATGCGCGGACCTGTAACCAACCCCGTAATCATTACGGCGGTAGGTAAATCAATGCCATTTGGGTTTTGTGGATTAAAATTAAAACCTACCCACTCGGCAAAAGTGGCAAAATAACCCATCGGATAGGTTGTTGATGCTGTTAGCTTTTACCTTAGTGCAAAAGCTCCGCATAATTGAAGTGGCTGTTTGATTATAGATAATCGACAATTAATAATCGTTAAAACAAGCCACAAAGTTAGCTAAAATAAGCCAACCCAATACAACAATCCACCATTTTTACCTAACTTTGTGCGCCTAAAACCGTTTATGGTGTACCAATAATGGGTTTAACCTAATGTTGCCAATGTAGGTGCTACCTTAAAAGCAATTAAGCCCAACATCAAACAAGCTAATTGCCACCAAACAATAACACCCCAACCTTTACCACTTATAAATTGCAATTTGTCCCTTACAATTTATAATTTACAATTAATAATTCATAATTAGTATACCATGTCCATACAAGTTAATCAACTTACTAAAATATATGGCTCGCAACATGCCGTAGATAAGGTATCGTTTGAAGCAAAAGAAGGCGAAATACTTGGTTTTTTAGGACCCAACGGTGCCGGAAAATCAACCACCATGAAAATGCTAACCTGCTACGTACCACCAACAAGCGGTACCGCCTTAGTATGTGGCTACGATATACTCAAAAACCCAATAGAGGTGCGCCAACAAATTGGTTATCTACCCGAAAACAACCCACTATACCTCGATATGTTTGTGCGTGAATACCTCGAGTTTGTAGCTCACCTGCATAAGTTAGGCAAACACACCCAACAACGCGTCGAGGAGATGATACATACCACGGGACTAACCGCCGAACAACATAAAAAAATGGGGCAACTATCTAGGGCTACCGACAACGCGTTGGGCTGGCACAAGCCATGATACACGACCCCAAAGTGTTGATACTCGACGAGCGGCAACCACCAGGCTAGACCCAACCAATTGGCAGAGATACGCCAACTGATAAAACATTAGGCAGAAAAAAAAACCGTTATCCTATCAACCCACATTATGCAAGAATTACAAGCCCTTTGCAACCGCGTACTAATTATTAACAAAGGCAGAATTGTTTGCCAACGGCACCGCCGAACAATTACAAGGGCCAACGAACCAATCAACAAACATTGTTGCTTGTGGAGTTTAACCAACACGTATCTACCCAAAAACTTGAAAAAATTGAACACGTAACACAAGCTACCCACCTAGATGGCAACAAGTACCACCTTACTGTCAATAATCAACACGATGCCCGACCCAAAGTGTTTGAGTTTGCCGTACAAAATAACCTAATACTACTAACACTACAACGTATCGGGTTTTAATGGTCTTGTACTCTTGGCACATGGAAACCGCCTATTTTCGCTACGTCAAGAATCGAACACCCCTCGAACGTATACAGCACCGCCTTTTGGTCGTTGGCGGGTAGCACTGTTTTACTAACAACCGCTTTGTTATTGCTATCGCCTACCTTATCGGTTAGTTTGGGATACGCCAACCACACAACTGCCTTGTTTACATACTGCTGATGCTGGGTTTGATACCCTAACGGCATTGCCCTTTGCCAAATGCGATACGATGAACACCCCAAACGTTTTGCTTTTGTGCGCATCAATGTTGTGGTTAGCATTGGTTTAAACTTGTTCTTTTAGTAGCTTGCCCCATCTTATCGCCCAAACCGCCCTCGTTGGCAGTTGGTATAACCTAGCTTTGGCATTGGCTATCTTTATCAGTAATTTGGCGGCTGGCGCCATAACTGGCATTGCTATTGCCCGAGTTAAAACAACTAAAATGGAATATTGACACGCCCCTACTCAAAAAATGCTGCTCTGGCACACCTTTAATAGTGGTAAGGTTTGGCGGGCGGCATCAACGAAATGCTCGACCGCGTAATTCTTAAATACCTACTGCTCTACGACTCTGCCACCAATATGGCACAATTGGGTATCTATGAAACGTGTTATAAACTAAGCATATTGATGACACTTTTTGCCCCAAGCGTTTAAAATGGGTGCCGAACCTTTCTTTGCACAAGCCAAAGAAAAAATGCACCCAAACCTACGCCTACATCACCCGCTATTTTACCATTGTGAACTTATTTATTTTTGGGTGTGATGCTGTTTTTACCCTTATCAAACATTTAGTTAGCGTTAACTACCACAAGGTTTGGCAATAGTACCCATTTGTTGCTTGCCAACTTGTGTTTGAGCATATCCTACAACGTAGCCATTTAGTATAAATTAACTAATAAAACAACCCTTGGGCCTCTTTCGGTGTTTGGGGCATTTGTCACTATTATATTAAACCTTATCTGGATACCTACTATGGTTACATAGGCTCGGCGTGGGCAACGTTGGCATGTTATGCCGCCATGATGATAGTGTCGTACATTTGGGGGCAACAACACTACAAAATACCTACCCCATTGCAGCTATAACGGCATTCTTGTTGTTAACTTTGTTCTTATGGCAGCTCGATGTGCAATGGTTGTCGGCTACCGCCTACAAAATACCCTGTTAAACTACATCTTAAAAATTATGTTACTGGTGGTATACCTAAATATGGTATTGATTGTAGAACGCAAAACCAAAACAAAACCAAGCATAACAAATACCGCAAAACGATTAAACCTAGCCAAATCCCCTCTGCCCCTTCAAACACCACACACACCAACCATTAACCATTAACAATTTACAATTAACAATTTAAAACAGCATGTTACACGTATTTAAGTTTGGCGGAGCATCGGTAAAGATGCTCCAGCCGTAACAATGTAGCCGATATTGTTGCACGCTTTAACAACGAGGCACCGTATTGTAATAATAGTATCGGCAATGGGCCCCGAACAACCAACGCCCTCAGAAGAAGTAGTCGACGCCTACTATTACCAAAAGGCAATGCCGCCGATTTATTAAACCAAATCAAAGAACAACACCTATCTGTCAGTCGCGAACTTTTTGGTCACGACTTCACCCCATGTTACCCTCATCGAGAACGAGCTTTTGCTGCCGTAGCTCAACGTTTTAACCACCCCATCAACACATATAGCTACGAATACGACCAGATAGTATCACTCGGCGAACATGCCCCACCCTAATCGTATCGGATTACCTCAACGAATGCCGAATGGGGGTAAGGTAACTCGACGCTCGACGTTTGCTGCGCACCGATAACACCTACCGCGAAGGGCAGATAAACTGGAAGAGAGATCGGCCGGCGTGCTGTCGGTGCTGCCCAAATGTTAGACAACAACAAAATAATTATTACCTAGGGGTTTTATAGGCGGAACCATAGGGCTTACCACCACTTTGGAAGCGGAGGCTCGGACTATACCGCCGCCGTGTTTCCTAACCTGCTCGATGCCGATGCCATGACCGTGTGGAAAGACGTACCAGGCATTTTGAAGCCGACCCGTATTGAACAATGCGGTGCTTATCCCCGTTATTGTCGTACTACGAAGCCATCGAGATGACCTACTAAGCCGCATGTTATCCACCCCAAACCATTAAACCATTGCAAAACAAAAACATACCGCTATATGTACGCTCGTTTGTTAAGCCCACCGAAAACGGAACCCATAGTACCTAGCACAGTTGCTGAAGGCACGGTTTTGCCACCGGTAAATGGTTATCAAAAAAACCAGTTGTTGTTATCTGTCCAAAGCAACGATTTTCGGTTTGTAGCCGAAAGAAACTTAAACAACATTTACAACTATTTGCCCAACACCGCATTAAAACCAACAACCCAAACCGCCGCCATTAGCTTCTCGGCGTGTATCGACTAACACCCCAACCGCATAACCGGGACTGCACGAGGTTAACGGCAAACTATACCGTGCATAAAACGAAGGGTTTAGAACTAATAACCATGCGCCACTACACCCCCGAAGCCATTGCTGTATACCCAAACCCGCGAAATATTGTTGGAGCAAAAGCCGACCTCTCATACAAATGGTGGTTAAATAATAACTGCCCTAACAAAACACCCACATAAGCAATAAAGCGAAGATATTTGCCAAATATCTTCGCTTTGTTATAAAATAATCAACCAAAATGTTTTTTTGTTGATTATAACTGGTACCTGCATACGTCTATCGGCAAACAACAATTGATAGCGATACAAGTATCGCTACTACCCCTAAAACACACATCATCATCACCAAAAAAACACACTAAAATGCACATTTTTGCAAACACCTCTCCATCGAAAAAAACCACAAACGGCAAACAAATAAACTTACCATTTTACCACTTACCATTTACACACAACTTACAACTTACCATTTACCATTTACCCCTTACTACTTATTATGGCTTTGATTTTGGGCGGATTAAATACTGCCTTTGCACAAACCCACGAGCAGCCCGCCGACCGCGGCTATATAGTTAAAGTTGGCGATAAGGTAAAAAATAACCTTATTATTACCTACCCCGACGGCACAAGTACTACCCTAAAAAAACTGAAAGGTAAGGTAATTATGTTACAATTTCGGCAAGGTGGTGCGGTGTGCCGTGCCGGAATACCACATATAAAGAAGCCGACATTGGCAAGCCTATAAAGACCAAGGCTTGGTGCTAATTAGCGTTGATTATAAAGAAAATGCTTAAACTACTACCAAATTTGCCAAACCATGAACGTTACTCAGCCCTTAGCCCTTGACCTCGACGCAGCTATATTCCAAACTTTTGCCCGCGAAGATAGTGGCGTAACGCGTAATGTGCTAATTAATCGCAAAGGTAAAATTGTGTTTTAACACGCCTTTACGATACCACCAGGTTTGCAAAGGTTTGTAGCCGCCATTGACAAGCAATTTAAATAAATGCTTTTGATTATTACCTGATGTTACGCAGAGGTATTGCATGAGTCAAAAATTGATTGCAAGCTTAAAACAACTTTAAGCTATCGGTGGTATTGTCGTAGTATTCAACGATATACGGAACCGCGCTTTTGCAAAAAGAGTATCTGTCTACCTCTTCGGTTGCCCAATTGCGAACACTTAAACGTAACCCGGTTGTTTGCGGTGAGATGTTAAAGTGGTAATACCTGTAAGCACGCATCTAACATTAATGGCGGGGCTACCAAATCCACAAAGTTTCGATAATAAACTCGCCACAAATATCAGCGGGAGATAGTTTTTCTGTGTAAGCAAAAGTAGTATCAGTAAAAGCCAGGAATACACTGGTCAATGGCGTTGTAAAACTGTCCATTGTCGCTACTGTACCCGTATAACGTTTGCGTAATAGTTGGGTCAATTGTCGCCCTCGTAACAAATTTGGCATTGGCACCTGGGTAGCCGTTTAACATGGTACAGTTGGCGTCAGTTGGGCATGGGTTTCACGCTTCGCAGCTTAGTGGTTGCTCGCAATTATCGCCGCCATAACCTTCCCGGGGGCAAAGGCGAGTTCCGTCTTCGCAAGTTCCGTTGTTTTGCGATGCATCGTTACCAATTAATATCACAACCAATGGCAGCAACAAACAAAATGCCCTAAAAACAAATAGTGTTAAAAACACTAAAACGAGTTGTTATTCGTTTCATAAAAAGTACGTTTTAAATTAAAGATAAAGTTCTAAGATTGTTACTTGAAAAGCAATTAAAATATTTTATTCTTTTAGTTTAGCGGATTCATAACTATGCTGCGAAAAGTGTCAACCTCGGTTGCTTGTGTTGACCTTTTTTTGTTTGAAACGAAAGGCTGTTTTACAGAAATATGCGATTTAGTGTTGTTGCGCAGGGTGTTACCTAATAAGTTGGCATGGGTTTTTGGAATAATTTGTGGTTTACTTTGCTACTACATTCGGCTGGTTAAAGTTTGTTACTTTTCTTGAAAAAAAAGATAAAAAGTCAAGGCAGTATAGTAATTGGCTAAAATGTGCAACATTCCATAAAGGTCTAAACTTACAGGCTTGGTTTGTTAGTCCTTTTTATTTCTGGATTCGGTGTGGCGTACTTCAAACAGTATATCTTTCGTAACGCTTCATTTATGCCGATTTCTTAACCTTATTCCTATAATGCCGGTCCGAAGAATTGAATGCGAGACTGAATGTAAAAATACAAACACTCAATTATTGAAATGGAAACAGTGTAACATCAGTTATTTAATTATACGTATTACTATAATTGGTTCCTTTTAGTATTTTGTTGATTCTACTCCATTGCAGTTTGTAGCGTAAGTAGGTTTACTGTTGTCGCGTAGTTGGGCAATGTTGGTGTTTATTTGTTTGGGTTTATCTAAGCTAACTGGCGACCAAGCTATTGTACACCATATTTATGGAAGCTTAATGTGCGGTTGGTATTTATTTGTTTATTTATTGATACACTATA
>JADKCK010000021.1 GCA_016718845.1 Sphingobacteriales bacterium | reverse complement strand
GTGGGTTTGGTTTAACCACCGCCGAAGAAATGTTTGTTACCTATTACACTTATATTGACCTTGACCCCTCGGAGGTGCCTTGCCTAACAATAGCTACCGACCTAGAAGCAGTTGTACCTGTTGGTACGTTAAATGGTTTGACGGTATCGCCCAATCCATCTAATAATATATTTAATATTATATACAACAACCCTAAACAAGGCAATGTAAGTATTAAGGTATGTAATATTTTGGGCGAAACAGTAGCTCAGTTGCTCAACGGCACACAAGCCAAAGGCAGTATTAGCACACAGTTTAATGCTAATAATTTAGCTGCGGGCATTTATTTGCTAAGTGTACAAACCGACAAAGGCGTTGAAACCCAACGTATTGTAAAAGTAGACTAATTTTGTTGAGATAAATAACGCAAAGTATACAAAAAAGCGTATGGTACAGTTTTGCTGTTTCCATACGCTTTTTTTTATTTTGGGTTGATTTGGGCTTTATTTTACAAAAAATATTTTTCGTCCAATAATTTCTTTTGCACCCACAATGGTACAAATATATTCGCCACTTTTAAAAGCACTAGCATCTAACGAAAACTGGTGGTATCCTTTTTGCATTTGTGCATTAGCTGGTGTATAGGTTTTTACCAATTGCCCGCTTAGGTTATAAAAATTCATTTTTATAGTTTCGGGGGCAGCCAAGTAATAACTAAGTGTAGCTGTTTCTTCTATGGGGTTAGGCGATATGTTTAAGTACGTTTGTGGTTCGTTTTGCGGATTGTTTAGCCCCACAGCAGCGCAATTATCGGGCTGCATTGGCGGCAGATTGTCGTAGAGTGCATCTTCGTCGCCTGGTTTATAGGGAGTATAAAAGAACAAGGTAGCCAACATCTCGTCGGTGGTATTTTCGCCACCAACTACATTGGTACTTGTGTTGTTATCAAAATAACCTTCGGCACGTATAAAACTATTTTTAGGAATTATAATTGGTTTTTTAGGCGTATAGGCTCCCTGCCAATGAAAATCCCAATCGTTTACTCGTACAATAGGTATGGTATCTACAATATTAAGGGTATTGGGTATGGTGGCGTGGTAGCCAGGCAAATTTACAAAATTTGGGATAACGGTATTGTGGCAAGGTAGGGCATCTTCGGGGGCTGGCACTAAGGCATACACCGACATGTGCTGCCCCAATAAGTGCATGTGTGGAGCCACCGAAACAATAGAAATACTATCGCAAATTTGCCAAGTGGCGGTGATAGTTTTTGCTGTATTAGCCGGAATTAAAAACGGCGGATTGTCGATAGACAATACATGGTTGATAAATGGGTGTGCCGATACTGGTCGGAGGACGGCTTCGGGGTCGGCAAAGTGTAGTTCAAATAAAGTACTATCTTTTTCGTTGGTTATGCCCGAGTAGTGCATTTGCATAATAAAATAGCCATTGGGTTTTAACCTAAGCCCCATGCCTTCGGGCATAATGGTTGGTCGACCGCCGGGTCCCCATTGCGCAAACATATTGGCAGTAATACTTGTTGCACTACCAAAGCAAGTGTAGCCATCGCCTGGGTCGTTTTCGTCGAGTTGTAGGGCGGTTGCTAGGGTGTCGTAATACAACACAATGTGGTGTACCATAGATTTGTTGGCAGGGAAAAACTCGGCAGCCGTAATATATTCTTCTTCGGGCAAGGTGTTTGGTATTACCATACATCTATACAAATCGCCGTCAGCCTCAATGGTATAAGGGTTCATCTGAAAAGTAGCATCGGGCGTACCTAAATCGAGTAGGTTGTCGTAATCGGGTACGGGTGGCACTAACGACAAATCGCCCATCGGGCATTCGTCTTCAACCCATGTTTTGATGAGTTGTATCTCTTCATCGCACAAAATTCTACCGTTTTCTCCCACAAAATGGCTGTAGGTATAATCGGGTTTCCAGGGTGGCATACTTCGGGCTAATACATTTTGGTAAATGCCCTCGCGGTAATTAAACGCATCTTCGTAGGTAAGCAACGAAAACGAGCCAATATTACCCTCGCGATGACAATTGCCACATTTGTTTAGTAAAATGGGTGCAATATGTTCGCCATAAGTAACACTTTGCCCCATAACAGCATTGTTACTTAATAAACAGAACAAAAAAAGGCAAGAAAAAAGTCGAAATAACAACATAAGGATGATTGATTGGGTGATGTAATTTTATGGATTTTTTTTATTTTCAGAATTTTCAGGAATTTTTGAAAACTGCTGCAAAGGTAATAAGTAAAGATGATTTTTGAATGATTTTTTTTGATACACTAAGTTATATTTTTTAATAGCATTGATTTTTTTGAAAAAAATGCTAAATATAAAATTTTATACTTTAAATATAAAATAAATAATATAAAAACGCTAAATTTAGGTAGTTATAAAATGCGGTTATGTATCGCAAAATGTGTACCTTTGCATCGTGAAATAATATAGTATGTAAATTTATCTTATTATAAGTTTAGGGAGATTGTTAAAAAATATGGCTCTTATACTTTTGTTGTGATTTGGATATTTTGCATTTTCACACCTAGTTTTGTAGTAGCCAACTAATAACAAATTACCTCGCAAGCCCCTTGCTACTTAATTAGGTAATACCCCTGCGTAGCATCAGTAAACAACAAAACAAAAATCAAAGCGGACAATCAACAACAGGCAGCCGATTTTTTATTTCGCCTAAAATAATGTACCTTTACCCCCAAAAAGCATTTTATCTTGACACCACAACAAATTTTAGCAGCCCTGCCCTACAGCAAACCCTTTTTGTTTGTCGACGAGTTGGTTAGTCTAAGCCCAAACCAAGCCGTTGGGCATTACACCTACCGCCCCGACGAGTTTTTTTACGCAGGGCATTTTGTAGGCAAACCCGTTACACCGGGCGTAATTTTACTCGAAACAATGGCACAAATAGGCGGCGTAGCACTGGGCTTTTATTTATTGGGCGATGCCATGCACACCCACCAACCATTGTTTAGCCACATCGAAAATGCCGAATTTTATGGAGCCGTATTGCCAAATACAAAAGTAATGGTGCACAGTACCAAAAAATATTTTAGACGCAACACCCTAAAAACCGACGTAGAAATGACCAACGAACAAGGCGAAACACTTTGTATTGCCACCATTAGCTGCAAATTTGTAGAAAAATAAACGCAAAATTTACTCTTTGCTGCACATCACTTATAAATTATAAAAAACATGAACCGTAGAGTAGTTATAACCGGTATGGGCGTTGTTGCTCCAAATGCCACAGGCATCGGCAATTTTAAAACCGCCCTCGAAAATGCACAATCGGGCATTAAATTTATACAAGAGCTAAAAGACCTAAATTTTGCTTGCCAAATAGGTGGCGTGCCTACCATCGACAACGATGCCTTGCAACCCTATCTGCAAAGCTACAACATGAACAACCTAAGCTTAGTGGTGCGTTATGCCTGCCTATCGGCTATCGAGGCGTGGCAAGATGCAGGCTTTGAAATACCCGACATAGACAGCCCCGAACCTATGTGGGACACTGGCTTGATACTCGGTACAGGTTTGGCTGCACTTGATGTTATTGGGCAAAAAAATGTACCCTTAGTAGATGCCGGCAAAATAAAACGACTAGGCAGCACCATGATTGAGCAAATTATGGTAAGCGGAAACAGTGCCTATGTATCGGGTATTTTAGGATTGGGCAACCAAGTAAGCACCATATCAAGCGCCTGTAGCACCGGCACCGAAGCCCTAATTACCGCCTACAACCGCGTGCGTAGTGGCTTGGCAAACCGCATGTTGGCAGGCGGCTCCGAAGCCTACACCCCTTATATATGGGGCGGTTTCGACTCGATGCGCGTAATGAATGGAGCCTCTAACGACCAACCCGAAGCAGGCTCAAAACCACTAAGTGCCCAAGCAAATGGCTTTGTACCCGGCTCAGGGGCAGGCATGATTGTTGTCGAAGAACTGGAAACAGCCCTACAACGCGGAGCAAAAATCTATGCCGAAATTATTGGTGGCGCCGTAAACTGCGGCGGACAACGTATGGGCGGCTCCATGACGGCACCCAACTCAACAGCCGTGCAACTTTGCATAAAAGCAGCCATGGCAGATGCCAACATACAAGCCCACCAAATTGATGCCATTAGCGGACACCTTAGTTCAACAATGGCAGACCCCGTAGAAGTAGCCAACTGGGCAATTGCCCTAAACCGAAAAGGTAGCGACTTCCCGACCATAAACTCCACTAAATCGTTGGTAGGGCATTGCCTTGGCGCCGCCGGAGCCATAGAAAGTGTAGCCGCCATACTACAACTCCAAAACAACTTTATGCACGCCTCGCTCAACGCCGACCCCGTACACCCCGACATTGCCAACCTAATACACAACAACTGCATACCCCGCACCCAAACATCGCTGCCCAATATGCAAATTCTTGCCAAAGCAAGTTTTGGTTTTGGCGATGTAAATAGCTGTATCATTTTCAAAAAATACCACTAATCAAAAATTTTCTGTACAATTGTTAAATAAACGACTTTTTTTAGTTAAAAATCATTAAATACACGCCATTTAATAATAATAACAACTACATTTGCGCGCCCAAAAACATAACACAGCATTAAACTCTTTTTAGTAAAAAACAATTTGTAAAGAACTACTCAAATCAACCACCACCTATCGGATTTTACACCCTATACTTTAAAAGCCATCAATGAAAAACCGAGTAGTTATTACAGGCATGGGCGTTGTTGCGCCCGGTGCTGCCAACTTGCGCCAATTTGACAACAACCTAAAAAACGGCATATCGCCCGTTACGTTTCAAGCAAAACTCGAACAACTTCAATTTAACTGCCAAGTAGCCGCAGTTGCTCAAATAGACGAGCAAGAACACATGCCCGTCTTGTACGAGCATCAACTCGAAAATGCAAGCGATTTTATTAAACTAACCGTTATAGCCGGTTTAGCCGCCTGGCACGATGCCGGCTTTGTGGTACCCAACAAAGAAGAATTATCAGAACCCGACTGGGATACAGGTTTGATAATAGGCAGCATTTGGTCGGGTATTGATTATATCTCGCAATCGCTTACAAAAATGGTAGATGATGGGCAAACCCGCAAATTAGGTAGCCAAAGTATACCTATTAGTATGCACACAGGCTCAACGGCACATCTGTCGGGCATACTGGCTTTGGGCAACCGATGCTATACCATGTCAACGGCTTGCGCTAGTGGTTTAGATGCCCTTTTGGAGGGCTACAATCAAATTAAATTTGGCGAAGCAAAACGCATGTTAGTAGGTGGCGTCGAGTGTGCATCGCCCTATATTTGGGCAGGCTTCGACTCGCTAAAGGCATTAGTAAAAATTTATAACAACGACCCAACACATGCATCGCGCCCCATGAGCGCCACCGCACGCGGCTTTGTGCCGGGTAGCGGAGCGGGTGTACTGGTACTCGAAAACCTCGAAGATGCCCTTGCACGTGGCGCACACATCTACGCCGAAGTATTAGGCGGCACATCCAACACCGGTGGGCAAGTCAACAAAGGCTCGATGACTATGCCCAACTACAATGCCGTAGCCCGATGTATTGACGGGGCTTTGCAAAAAACAGGCATCGAACCTAACCAAATAGATTTTATAAACGGACACCTAACCGCCACCAAAGCCGACCCATTTGAAATAGCCACTTGGCGCAGCTTTTATAAAAACGGCTACTTTCCGCACATTAACTCTACCAAATCTATGGTAGGGCATTGTTTGGGCGCAGCAGGTGCCATCGAAACCATAGCCACCATTTTACAACTAACACAAGGTTACATACACGCATCGTTAAACAGCGAAGACCTACACCCCGATATTGCCAAACTAATATCGCACAAACACATACCACAACAAAAAACCAACCTACCCGACATGCAAATTGCGGCCAAATGCGCTTTTGGCTTTGGCGACATAAATAGCTGTGTATTGTTTAAAAAATGGAACGAAAACTAAACTATTGTTGTATCTTTGCACCCTAATTAGCGTCTAATCTAAAAAACAACAAAAAACAAAATACGCCTGTATCATGGACAAAGCAGCAATTAAAGAGCAAATCTACAAAATGCTAAAAACCTATACCCGAAAAGCCGAAGTATGGGAAACAGCTACCGACGACTCGAAGATTTTGCAAGACCTAAAAATCAACTCGGCACGTTTGGTCGACATTACCCTCGAAATGGAGGATACCTTTGACATAGAAATTGACAACGATGCCATGGATAGAATCGTGACCATTAACGACGCCATAGAAGTAGTCATGGAAAAACTTGGCTAACATATCTCTGCCTCATCTGCCAACGGCATAACCCTCTGTAATTAGTGGGTTATGCCGTTCTTTTTTTTATTATTATGCCCCACAACACAAAACACGCCCAATTGTACAAGCAATTGGGCGTGTTTTGTGGGTAAAAACTTAGTGCCTTTTTAAAGTAAAACTTTCGCTTGTGCGTCTTCTAACATAAAACAAGCAAAAAGCTTTTGGGCAGATGAAAAAAAATGTGCCTTTTTAAAGTAAAACTTTCGCTTGTTCGTCTTCTACTATAAACAAGCAAAAGCTTTTGGGCAGATGAAAAAAAATGTGCCAATTAAAGTAAAACTTTCGCTTGTACGTCTTCTAACATAAAGCAAGTAACGCAAAAAGCTTTTGGCAGATGAAAAAATTTGTACCTTTTTAAAGTAAAACCATAGCTTATTCGTCTTCTATCATAAAAACAGTATTCACAAAAAAAATCAAAAAAAACATGAGACCTCCCTTTTTTAAAATCGTTATTGGTGCTTTGTTATTAGCACCTGTTTTGTTTCTGTTGTCGTTTATTGTATTGCGTTTAGCCCTTATAATGCTCGTTGGCGGTGCATTGTATCGCTTGTTTGCTCGCTCACACAGGTATAATCACCACAACTATAACCCAGCTTTTGCACAACAAGCACAGGCTATTGGCGATGAACGTTTTGATTATTTCAAAGCAAAATTTCAGGAACGCTACGACTATCATCACCAACAAAACGACTATCGAATAGTGATAAAATAATTGCCCGATGAGGTGATACCATTATCTAAACCCAATCTTTTAACAAAAATCTAAACAAAAAAACAATTTATCATGTACGGAAAATGTCATTCCGCATCAGCTGCCGCTTACGGTGGAGCTATGCACAGTAAATTTCAAGAAGCAAGAAACAAATTTGGTGGTTCGTTTCGTCGTCCCAAATACAATGTACCAACCAATGTAGTACGCACCGAAGATGGTTTTGAGGTACACATTTTTGCGGTAGGTTTCGAAAAACAAGACATCGAGGTGTCGGTAAATGGCGATACGCTAACGGTAAGTGGTACGCGCACACTTGCCGATGATTATCAACCCGATTTTGTTCGTCAAGAGTATCCCATCAAATCGTTTGAACGAGTTTTTCAGATTAGCGACACCATTGACGTAGAAAACATTGCAGCAAAACAAGAAAACGGTGTGCTAATTATCACCCTACCGCTTAAACCCGATGCCAAACCTAACAAACAAAAAGTTAGTGTGCAATAAGCACTTGGTTTTAGTTTAGCAACTACACAGCAAAAAACAGGGCAACACATTGGTGCTGCCTTGTTTTTTTGTTTTCATCTATCCAAAAACAAAAACACTCCAAGTATTTTTTATACTCGGAGTGTTTTTTATCGTCCATGCAAAAGCTAATTATTTACCCATCAAACCAACAGTTCGGTTGATAAAGTCGGTTAAGTCGGCGCCTTTAAGCATATTTTGTTGCAATAAAGCAAGGTCGTACAGGTTTTTGGCAATTTGTTGAGCATCGCCATTGGCATGTAACAATTTGGCAATAGCTGCATGATTGGTATTTACCACAATTTGGTGCGAGTCGGGCATATCTTTGTACCAATCCATACCACCACTTAGGCGCGACATTTCTTTCATACGGCGCATAAATTCGGGTTTGGTAATGGTTACAGGTGCATCGTTTGGCGACAGGGCTTTTAGCTCTAAATATTGAGCGGGTGCGTTGATAGCTGCTGCAAACAAGTCGTGTACTTTACCGCGTTCATCGTCCGACAATACGGAGTCTGTTGTTTCATCTTTTTCGATTAACAAATCGGGCGTATCGGCATCAACACGTTTAAAATGCACATCGGTATGTTTATGCTCAACGTGTTGCATATAATGGGCATCTATTGGGTCGCCCATTTTTAGCACATCGTAATCCTTGTTTTGTGCAGCCACTACGTAAGCATGTTGTTCTATTTCGTCGGTGGTGTATAGGCAGGTAATTTTGTTATTTTTATCGGTTTGGTTAGGTTTTACGTGTTCGAGGTATTCGCTTAGTGTAAAATATTTGTCGTTGGTGTTACCCACTAAAGTAAATTTGTCGGCGCGTTCGGCAAATTTGTCGTCGGTTAATACGCCATATTTAATCAGTAAGCCAATATCTTGCCATTTTTGTTCAAAATCTTCGCGTTGTGTTTTAAACAACTCTTCTAATTTATCGGCAACTTTGCGGGTAATGTATTTGTTAATTTTTTTCACTTCGGGGTCGCTTTGCAAATAGCTACGCGACACGTTTAGCGGGATATCGGGCGAGTCGATAACGCCATGCAACAACATCAAAAACTCGGGAACGATGTTTTCTACATGGTCGGTTACAAAAACTTGGTTGCAATATAGGTGGATACGGTCTTTTTTAACCTCAAATTTGTTGTTGATTTTTGGGAAATACAACACGCCTGTTAGGTTAAACGGATAATCTACGTTTAAATGTATCCAAAACAAGGGGTCTTCGCCCATAGGGTACATTTGGCGGTAGAATGACAAATAGTCAGCATCGGTATTGTCACTTGGCGGGCGCATCCAAAGTGGGCGCGTATCGTTGATGATATGCGGAACGGTAGTTGTTACTTCGGTTGGTTCTTGTCCTTCTTCGGTAGGTTCAATGGTTTCGGTTTGGTTTGTTTCGCCAAACTGGATAGGCACGGGCAAAAATCGGCAATATTTGGTTAGTAGTTCCTCAATTTTGTGGTCTTCCAAATACATATCGGCATCTTTGCTAATGTGCAAAATAATGTCGGTACCACGTTCGTTGCGCGCATCTGTTTCGCCAATTTCGTATTCTACGCCACCGTCCGACACCCATTGTACCGCTGGTGCATCGGTTTTGTACGATTTGCTCACAATTTCTACCTTATCGGCAACCATAAACGCCGAGTAAAAGCCCAAACCAAAGTGACCAATCATGTTGGTGGTGTCTTTGTATTTCTCTAAAAACTCTTTTGCACCCGAAAATGCCACTTGAGTAATGTATTTTTCTACTTCTTCGTGCGACATCCCCAAACCTCTATCGCTGATAGTAATGGTTCCGGCATCTTTGTTTACCATTACCTGAATGGTGGTATCGCCAATTTCGCCAACTTCTTCGCCACGGTTAGCCAATGTACGTAGTTTTTGGGTAGCATCTACGGCGTTTGATACCAATTCGCGCAAAAATATCTCTTGGTCAGAGTATAAGTACTTTTTGATAATCGGCAGAATGTTCTCTGTCTGAACGCTAATTGTTCCTTTTTGCATATTAATAGTGTTATTTGTAGGTTTTTAATTGTAATTTGAAAATTGCATAACATACTTATACTATGGTTTTCAAAGGTTGTGCCAAAGCATTTTTTCTGCCATAATGACAGTTTTTTAACTGTAAATTATAAATTGTAAATTATCTTTGTAATTCTACTAAATGGTTAAAAGTTTGTACCTTTGTGGTATTATTACTTTTAATTTTGCTTTATTTAGATGAACAATAATACCGTAAATTTACCTCATTTGTGCCAGCAGGTGCAAAATTTGGTACTGCAAGTTGCTCAGTTTATCCGCGAGCAAGCGGGGCAGGTGCGTCAACAAGATATTGAAACCAAACAACGCAACCATTTGGTGAGTTATGTGGATAAAACATCGGAAAAGATGCTTATAGAAGGGCTACAACCCTTGCTGCCCAATGCTGGTTTTGTTGCCGAAGAAGGTACTGTTGCCCAAACCCACAACGATTGGCAATGGGTAATTGACCCCTTAGATGGCACTACTAATTTTTTGTACCAAATTCCGTCGTATGCTATTAGTGTTGGGTTGATGTATAAAAATAAAGTAGTATTGGGTGTTGTTTGCGAAATTAACCGCAACGAGCTGTTTTATGCTTGGCAAGGCGGTGGTGCTTACCTTAATGGCAGCCCCATAAAGGTTAACCCCAATAGCCGTTTCGATACTGCTTTTTTCGGCACTGGTTTTCCGTACTACGATTATGCCGTTATTGAGCCTTACCTACAAGTGTTAAAACACCTTATGCTACATACCAATGGAGCACGCCGCTTAGGTGCCGCCGCCGTTGATTTGTGTTATGTTGCCTGCGGCAGATTTGATGGCTTTTTTGAACACTCGCTTAGTATCTGGGACGTGGCAGCGGGCAGTCTTATTATTACCGAAGCAGGCGGGCAAGTAACCGATTTTAACGGGCAAGATAATTACCTATCGGGCAGGCAAATTGTTGCCGCATCGCCAAGTATTTGGGGTGAGTTTTTTGGATTGGTGAATAGACATTTGGGAGTATAAAAAAAGCATATTGCTCAAACACACACACCGCCAACAGTTTAGGTACTGTTGGCGGTGTGTTATGTTTGGGATAAATAGATGAAAATTTGGTGGGCTAAAAACAACCACTAACGCACCAATGTAACATTACCTTTTAGCATTTGTTGAGTACCGTCGGTAAAATGCACTTCGGCAAAATAGGCATACACATCTAATTCGGCATCTTTGCCATTATAGTGTCCGTCCCAACCTTTCAAAATATCGGTGGTCATTTCGCTATCATACATCAATTTGCCCCAACGGTCGTAGATGCGCAAACGATATTCGGCAACATTATAGCCTGCAACTCTAAAAATGGCATTTACGTCGTCGTTGTTTGGCGAAAAAGCGTTTGGAATTAACACCTTGTTTGGCACCCTAACATCGGTTGTTAGGCTGCCAACCGCCGAGCAACCAAATTGGTCGGTAATGGTTACGCTGTAGGTATCGCTATGCAAGGCAAGCACTTCTAACTCCGAGCAATCGGTTTGTGTGCAGTTGATAGCTCCGTCCAACGATGCCCAAGTGTAGCTTAACGTACCCGACAAACCACTTGCTGTAGCCGTTAAAGTAATGTTTGTATTTTGCCAAATGGGTAGTTCGGCATCGGTAGTTAGGGTAGCACTTACGTTTTCGGGCAAGCAAAGCGGTATCAAAGTACTGCACGTAACACTCGATGTGCTATTGGTACAACCTATTGGCGCAATAGCTGTCACCTCAAAGCTAACGCTTTCGCCAGCTTGTAAATTGTTCAAAGTATAGCTTGTTTCGGTGGTTTCGGTGGTTACGCCATCTACCAAAATGCTATAATTTATGGCTTCGGGTATGCTGTTCCACGATATAGTAATGCTGTTTTCTGTCGATGTTGCACAAGTAGCAACAACCTCTGCCGACAAACAAGGCGGCGGCAAAGTGGCGCAAGTAACGGTTGATGTACTGTTTGTGCAACCTACTGCTGCAATAGCTGTCACCTCGAAACTAACGTTCGTACCTGCCGATAAATCGGTCAAAGTATAGCTTGTTTCGGTGGTTTCTGTTGTTACTCCATCTACCAAAATGCTGTAATTTACGGCTTCGGGTATGCTGTTCCATGTTATGGTAATGCTGTTTTCTGTCGATTCTACACAGGTAGCAACTACTTCTGCCGACAAACAAGGGGGCGGTGATGTTGTACAACTGATGGTTGCCGTATCGCCCAAACAAGAATCGGGCAATAACGATATAACCGACACTTCGACTGTTTCGTTGGGCTGCAGTACACCTATAGTATACGTGTTGGTGTCAACAAAAATCGTTGTTCCATCAACCACCACATTGTAGCCAATAGCACTTGGTATTGCTACCCAGTTTATAGTAATGCTGTTTGGGGTAGATGTGCCACAGCTTAACACAAGGGGTGTTATGGCAGTTTCTACTGTAGCCGATGCCGTAGCCGTACAAGCATTTGCACCCGTTATTGTTACGGTATAAGTGCCTGCTGTTAGGTTGCTAATATCTTCGGTAAACTGAACATTCGACCACACAAAACTAAATGGCGATATGCCACCTGCTACGCTAATATCAATAGCTCCGTCGTTTTGACTACAATTGGCATTGGTGACAACGCTACTACCCCCAAATAAATCATCGGTGGTAATACTTATGTTTTGGCAGACGTTTGCCGTACAAGTGTCGCCATCTATGGCAATATTGGTGGTTGTTAGGCACACATTATACGTGCCTGCTTGTGTATAATTGTGCGAAGGACTATTGCTCAAACCTGTTCCATCGCCAAAATCCCATTGATGCGATAAGGCTGCCATTGCCCGTTGAGGTAGGCGTACATTGCACATTGCCGCAGCTAATTAGATAGGTGAAACTGGGTGTAACTAAACATGGGTAGCAATCTATCAACTCTAAAGTTAAGTACTCCGATGTATCGTGACAACCCCAACTGTTGCCCACAATTAACTGATAATCGCCCGATACTGTAGGGCTTAACTGATTAGTGGTAGCTCCTGCCATTGGTACGCCATCTAACAGCCATTGATAGTTTTCGAACATATCGGGTACTTCAATAAACCCATCTTCGCAATAATCATAGCAGCCAACGGGTATCAAATCCATGTCCATATTGGCATTTACTTGCACCAAGGTACTACCGCTATTGCTACAGCCATTGGCATCGGTTACTACTGCCCAATATACGCCGCCTGTGTTAACGCTTATGTTGTTGCCTGTTGCACCTGTACTCCATGTAAAATTATTTAAGGTTAGATGTGTAGCCGTTACCGTTGTACTTTCGCCCTCGCACAATTGAGGGTCGGCGGCTACAACAGAGGGTGCATCTACCACCACTTTTTGCACCACCACAGCCGGCGACACACTCGAGCAGCCGCTGTTTGGGTCGGTTACGGTAACAGTAATGGTGTTTGTTGGGTTTATGTTGTTGTAATTTAGGGTGATGCTGCTGGCATTTGACGAAGTACTCCACGAGTAGGCATAATCATCGCCAATATTAGCATTTAATGTGGTAGATGTGTTGGGGCATAACATTACAGGGCTACTACCTTGTATTTGTGCTGCGGGCAAGGGCGAGAAATTAGCAACTACATCGGGCGAGGTGTAACTACAACCATTGGCTTGTACCACATTTACGTTATAAGTACCTGCTGTTGTAACTGCCAAAGGGTTAGTAGTTGTGTTGCCCGTTGACCATTGAAACGAAGTGCCTGTAGGCGCAGTTAGCAAAGCTGTTTCGCCTTCGCACAAACTAAGGTCGGGCGATGTTATGTTTTCGATGGTAACAGGCAAGGTGTTAATACTTTGCGAACTGCTGGCGGTGCAACCATGATTGTCTTTTACCACTAAACTAAGCGTATAGTTGCCGTCCTGTAGGTAGGTATGTTGGGCATTTTGGGCAGATACGGTTGTTGCATCGCCAAAATCCCATAACCACGATATTTGATTGGTGGCATTGCTGGGCGTAAAACTTAACTCGCTGCCCTCGCAAATTAAACTAGGTACTACAAAAGTGGCATCGGGTAATGGGTCAACGATTACTGTTTTTGTGGTGGTTGCTGTACAAGCTCCATTGCCAATAACTAAAGTAACATTGTAGGTGCCTGCGTTGCTATAAAGGTGTGTTGGGTTTTGGGCAGATGAAGTAGGTGTTCCATCGCCAAAGTCCCATGTCCATGTTAGGATAGTAGCGTTTTGAGACGTGCGGGATAAATCGCTAAACTCGGTAGCTGTATTTAGGCAGGGCGATACAAAATCAAAATCGGCTTTTAGGGGTATTTCTACTACGGTATAAGCGGCATAGATACAAAATGCAGGACTTGCAAGTGTGTTTGGATAAGTGCCGTATATCATCACCGTAAAATAACCCGGCTCGGTGTAGGTGTGTGTTTGGGCAGATGTATTGGCTACTGTTACAATGGGGCTTCCATCGCCAAAATCCCATTGATAACTAACGGCACCAACCGACACATTGTTGAACGTTACTGTACTACAATGTGGTGTAATGGCTTGTATGCCAATAAAATCGGTGACGTTGGGTACGCATCCGCTGCCTGCACCTGGGTTAGGGCAACTACCCCCACAACCACCGCCACCGCCACAAACAACTTGTGTTATGGTTGCAGTGTTAGATACTGCCACACAACCATGATTGTCGGTTACGGTAGCTTGATAACTAAACGAATTTGGTACGGGTGTGGCAATATGCGTATAACTTGATGCGTTTGTGCCAATAGCTGCCCCATTTACCGACCAAGCATAATTGTAATCGGGATTAACCAATGCGGCTACGGTTACATTATGTAAATCGTTGGTACACATATAACCGTAATCCGATAACGAAATGGCTGCTTCGGGCAGTGGATACTCGTGTAGGTTATAAACGGCATTGTTGGTACAACCAAAGGCATCTGTTACTGTTACCACATAATCGCCGCCGCTATTGGCGCTAATGGTGTTGCTTGTGCCGCCGCCTGTCCAAGTGTATGCACTATATGGTTGGGTTACGCTTAGGTTAATGCTGCTTCCAGCACATAAATCGTTGGATTGTACAATGCTTGGCTCGGCAGCCGTATGAATGGCTACTAACAATTGGCTTTGTACGCCACAAACACTTGCGGTTAAGGTGGCTGTTGGATAACCCAAATACCATTGCACACTAGCAGTAGCCGTACCATTGCCCGATGCTATAGTACCTGCTTCGGGCGGATTTATTGTCCAAGTATAATCAAGGTTGGGCAGATTGGGTGTTGCATTATAAGTGGCTACATCGCCCGAACAAACACTATTATTGCCACTTAATGTAATACTTTGCAGCTTGCTGATTGCCAATGTACCTGCCACCGACTCGCAAAATGGGCTAATACTGCTTTGTGCTGTTGCCGATAGTTGGTATACGCCGCTGCCGTCCCATGTTATGGTTAGTTGTTCGCCGTTGGCGGTTGTTGGTGTGCCACCTACTACTGTCCAATGGTAGTTGTAGCCCGATACGGGTGCGGCAATATCGTAGGTATAACTATTACTTGGGCAGATGATTTGCTCGCCTACAATTTGCGGTGCTAAGGGTGCATCGGTAACAGTTACGCTAATGTTTTGCGGATAATTGCAGTAATTGCTGGGTGTAGTGGGTGTGGCAGATACGGTAAAGTTGCCACTTATGCCTTGTACTACGGCACTATTGCTATTACTTGCCCCCGACACGATAACAGCATTGCCCGTAACCGACCAGTTGTGTAAACCCGCCGATGCGGTATAAGTTGCCGTTGCATTGCCGCACAATTCGGTTATGCCCGATATGCTGTAAGGTGTATTTACTTGCACAGGCAAGCTGTTGTTTGCCACACAATCCAACAAACTGCTCGACATAGTTACCTGCACTGTTCCGTCAATGCCGTTGTTGTTCCAGTGTATGCCTGCTTGGTTGTTTTGTTGCCACACTACCGTACCTGCGCTATTGGGCGTAACGCTAAAATTATACTGCACACCGCCGTATTGTGGCACGCTGTATACGGTTGTGCTATTTGAGCAAACCACCTCATCGCCCAAAATACTAATGTTGTTGCTAATAATGGGTATGTTAATGGTAGCAACGGGGTTGCACAAAGCGCTACCGTCGCAAGTACCCCCAACAGATAGCGATACCGTACCTATTTGCACATCGTTCCAAACAACGCTTATGGTGTTTGTGCCTGCACCTGCTGTAATAGTGCCGCCAACTACCGACCAATTGTACGTATCGCAGACAACATCGGTGGTGTAGGTTTCGGCAATGCCTGGGCATACCAACGAGGCACAGGTAATAGTAGGTGCAATGCCTTGCTCAACAATGGCGGTAATGGTGCGTGTGGCTGTCGAGTCGCAGCCTTGTGCGGTTAGGGTAATATCAAAAGTGCCTGTGTTTGGGTAAGATGTGGTAGGGGATAAACTGTTGGAGGTTTGCCCATTGCCAAAATCCCACGATACCAAAGGTTAGTTTCGGGAGCAAAAAACTGCACTGTTTGCCCTACACACAAGTTAATAACATCGCCGTTGCCTGCCGATGTGGTAAAATTGGCATCGGTGATAAAGGGCAGTTGTAGGTTTTCGATAAGTACGGTTTGTTGATTGCCGCTTCCTGCTTGGTAAATAAAGTAGTTGCCTGCACATAGATTCTCGACCACATCGCCAGCAAAAGCTTGTATACTCCCCCCGTTTGGGCTTTGTATAAAGTAAGGATACAAGGAGTTGATAGTATCGGGAGGCATGGTAATACTACCATTACACAAACCGCAAGTAGCAGGCTCTACGTCGTAGCAGTTAACATTTACTACTGTTGATGCAAATGCCGAACAGCCCATTTCACAATCGGATACGGTTACGGCGTAAGAACCATTTTGACAAACTAGGTTTGTGATTCCTGTTGCTCCATTTGACCACAAATAAGTAGCACAGCCAGCAACACCACCTGTTGATATGGCTTGAAGTGTTACACAACCGCAAGCGGTAGGGTCGGGTATTTGTTGGATAAAAACGGTAAGAGGCGGAGCAAAGTTCAGGCTAACTGCTTGGGTAGCAGTACAGCCATTGGCATCGGTTACGGTTACTGTGTAGGTGCCTGGGCATAGGTTAAACACTTGAGGGCTATTTCCTACAAAATTACTCCAAAAGTAAGTGTAGGGCGGTGTGCCGTTTAGGGCTGTTACACTGGCGCTTCCGTTACACATTCCGCAAAAATCATCTTGTATCCACTCAATATTTAAAATGGGTGGATTATTGCAATTTTGTGCAAATAGGTGTTGGGTGCTGCATAGTAGTAGCACAAGAAATAAGATGTTGTGTAATTGTTTTTGCATAATTTTGTTGGTTTTGGGGTGATGTATGATATTAAGCGGCTAAAAATCTTAGCTCTTAAGGTTTTTACAACAAGATGTAATAATACGCAATATGGTTGCATGTTTTTAAAAAAAAACGTGTTAATCTTATCAATTTTAAAAAACATAACCTACTCCCAAAGCAAAGTAATCGGCATTAGCAAAATGCGTGCGCAGGTATCCGCCAATAAACAATTGGTTTTTGTATACCTTATAGGTAGGGCGCATATAGTATTGTATGCCCAAAGTAGAAGGTACGGCTTGGCGTTGCAAAAACGGGTTGTACACGTATCCGCCCAATTTAAAGCTTATGCCAACATGTCCCATTAAAATTTCGCCACCAATGTAGGGCGATATTTTAATGGCTTTGCTACGGGCTTTATCGGCATCAAAAGCTACTTGGTTAATTACAAACCAATAAATACCTGTGTAATAGTTGGTTTCTACGCCTGCCAGCAGTTGCCAACCTGTACTTGTGCGTTTTTGCACAAATAAATCGGCAACATAAATCGGGAAGGTAGGACCACCCTCTTGGTCGCCTTGTTGCACACCGTAAGCTAAACGCAAGCCTGCCCGCACTTTTTTGTTAATGGGCATAATGGGTTTAGTTGTTAAAGTATCGGGTGTTTTGTTAAACTGATACGACAATGCCGCGCCAAATGCCCCTACGTTAATGCCCAAGTTAGGTGCGCGGGTGCGCCCGTTTGAGAAGTGCGTAAAACTACCCTCGGTTAGCAATTTAAGGCGCGGCGACAGTTTCCACTCCAAACCTAATCGCAGGGCGGTGCAGTTGTTTACCGTTGACCCAATAACGTTGTTGGTGGGATTATATAAACGGTTGTATTTTTTGGTTAGATACGCCAGCCCTATACCCATGCCATAGCGTATATTTACTAAGGAGGTGCGGGTAAAAAAGGTAAGATTGGGTACTATCGCAATGCCTTGTCCAAAAATATCGGCATCGCCATAATCGGCATATACTGCCCTAACGCCAAACATAGGGTAGCCGTGTATGCGTTGCCATAGTTGTTGCCCATGGCTGTTTCGCACTAAATTAAGTTCGTATAGGGTTGATGTTTGGGTAACGGTGGGTAAAAATAAGGAGGTATGTTTAAAAATTTTGCCATGCTGTACGCCAATTTCTAATGCCGAATGGTAAAAAGTGTTTTGTGCCCAACCCGACACGCCACAAAGCCACGCAAAAAGTGCTACTGTTAAATTAAATAATTTCATAAAATAATTTTGAGTAAATTAGAACAGCAGCAAAATTACGCAGAAATTGGCGGACAGCGATAGTTTTGCGAAAAATTTGAGCAATTTTGGCAATCAATCTGCCAAAACAAAAAACACCGCTGTATTTTTACAGCGGTGTTTTTTGACATTTAAAATTCAATACCGATATTTGTATTTTGTTTGATTGTGCTTTGTGGTAGTACTTAGTAGTCATTCTATTTAATGCTGTCGGGTATACATTTGTGGTTTGGTTTTGCTTTTTCATCGATAAATAACCATATTACACCCCTAACAAGAGCCTAAAACACGTTTGGACATATCAAACCTACCCATATTACACCCCTAACGGGGAACTAAAATACCGCTTATTAACCCACAGCGTTAAGTTGAGCAACTAAGGCATTATCAAAAGCCTTGCTACAAACACTGCCAACAAACACAATAACATACTTATAATTACGTTTAGGGCTGCCCACATCCATAGTCCTTGGTCAATAAACAAAAAAGTTTCGTAGCTAAACGTCGAGAAGGTGCTAAATCCGCCACAAAAACCAGTAGCCATCAACCAACGCAATTGCTGATGTTGTACATTACCGCCATGCCACGTAAAATAAACCACCAAACCCAACACCAACGATGCCAACACATTGGCAATAAGTGTACCTACGGGCAGTGGCACCAAATACATGCCATTAAGTTTTGATAGGGCAAAACGTGCCAAGCTACCCAATCCGCCGCCAATAAAAACAAGTAAATATGCCATGAATAAATTAATGATATTTTTGGGGTGATGCTTGATTTGGTTTGTTTTGAGCAGCATCTGATAATCCAAAGCACGGTACAACTACCCAAAAAACGCTTTTAACACAAGCAAACAAGCTTTTGAAGTATCAAAAATTAAGCCTTTGTTGGGTTTTTAAGCACAGTAGCCTAAAAGGATAAAAAAACACCTTATCTTTGCGCAAAGATACAGCTTTTGAGCTAAAAAAACAGGCCCTTTTATGACACAACCCAAACATATTTTCAAAAAACATGAAAAAACACTTTGCATTTATTATTGGTTTACTATTTGGGATTAGCTTTGCGGCTTGCAACTCGCAAACACAAACGCCAACGGTTGCCCCAAATAATAACAATGACCTATCGGCAAACAAACGTCAATTAAACATACGCGCCTTGCCCAATAGCACTGCCAACTTCGACAGTTTGCCTGCAAACTTAGCTGCCTATCTGCCAAGTACCAACGAAACCTTAATTGACTATTACCAAACCGACCTAAACGCCGACCATCTGCCCGATTTGCTATTGGTAATGCAGCAACCCACCGATACTACCAAAGCCGACACCGAACAAGAAGGCAAACGCCAACTGTATGTATTGTTGCAGCAAGCCAATGCCCAATATAAAATGGTGGCACAAAACAGTAAGGTAGTGTATTGCCAAAACTGCGGCGGCGTAATGGGCGACCCCTATACAGGCATAACCATTAACCCCGACCAAAGTTTTACGGTGTCTAACTACGGCGGTTCGGCGTGGCGATGGGGCATAGATTATACTTTTGCCTACAAAAATAACGACTTTTTTTGGATAAAAGAAACATCAACTATTTTTAGTAGTGCCGACCCCGAACACGGCGAAACCAAACAACGTACCGAAACCCAATTGGGCAAAGTTACACTTAACAATTTTGATACAAAAAACAATTAACCTATTTATTCGCAAAAACTAATGAACAACACAAACGCCACAACTGGCATTGATATAGGCTTTAAATACGGCATTATTGGCGGATTAGGATTGATAGCCATCTATCTATACGTCTATTTTACCCACAACTTTTCGGCTGCTTTATTGTTTGGTGGCTCGGCGGTGGGGCGTATAGTGCCTACTATTTTAGCAGCCCTAACGGTGCGCCGTTTAAGCAAAGGTCAAACCACCTTCCGCGATGTGTTACAAGCCGCCTTTGCCGCAATTGTGGTAACGTATATCATCACCATGTTTTTCGATTATTTTTTGTTTAACTATGCCGATGCAGCTTATATTCAATTAGTAAAAGACTATTGGGCAAACACCATGCAAACTAGTATGCAGTTAATGGGCGCACCCCCCGAAGCCATCACCGACACCATAAACGGTATGCGCAGCGTAGAGCTAAACTCGGGCTTTTTAGATGTACTGCAACAACTAATGTACAAAATATTTTTCGGATTTCTTTTTGCCGCACCCGTTTCGTTCCTCATAAGCCGCAATTGGGCAGGTAAATAGTAGGCTATCCGCTTTTGGCTTTTGGCTATCCGCTTTTGGGCTGGAAACTACCCAATGCAAGTTTTGCTTTATCCATTTATCTGCGTCCAACCGCTTATAGCCTGCAACCAATTTCCTTTATTAAATCAAACAAATACCGTTGTTAATGGATATTTCTGTTGTTATTCCGTTGCTAAACGAAGAAGAATCTTTGCCCGAGTTAATAACTTGGATAGATAAAGTATGCACTACACACACACTAAGCTACGAAGTAGTGATGGTCGATGATGGCTCGACCGACCAATCGTGGCAGGTTATTGAGCGCCTATCCGAGCAATATCCAAACGTGCGCGGCATACAATTTAGGCGAAACTACGGCAAATCGGCGGCGCTAAACGAGGCATTTAAGGCAGTACAAGGCAATGTAGTGATAACCATGGATGCCGACCTGCAAGATAGCCCCGACGAAATACCCGAACTATACAAAATGATAACCCAACAAGGCTACGATTTGGTGTCGGGCTGGAAACAAAAACGCTACGACCCCCTATCTAAAACCCTACCTACCAAACTATACAATGGCGTAACTGGTTGGGTAACAGGCATAAAATTGCACGACATGAACTGCGGATTAAAAGCCTACAAACAAGCCGTAGTAAAAAACATAGAAGTATACGGCGAAATGCACCGATATATACCCGTTATTGCCAAATGGGAGGGTTTTCCGCGCATCGGCGAAAAAGTAGTACAACATCAGGCACGCAAATATGGGTACTCAAAATTTGGTTTAAACCGCTTTGTAAATGGCTTTTTAGACCTAATGACCATCACATTTATTGGTAGATTTGGTAAACGACCCATGCACTTTTTTGGGCTAATTGGCACGGTTTTGTTTTTTGTTGGATTTATGATAGCCGCCTACCTTAGCTTTGCCAAAATAGTGTTTGAACAATACCGCATGACCGACCGACCGCTGTTCTTTTTTGGATTACTTGCCATGGTTATTGGCTCGCAAATGTTTTTGGCCGGCTTTATTGCCGAGCTTATCGCCCGCAACTCTGTCTATCGCAATCAATATCAAGTATCAAAAACCATTAAAATATGAACCAGTCAAACTCTTCTCCTTCGCCTATTGTTGCCCAACTACCCAATTTGCTAACCTTAATCAACCTACTATGCGGTTGTTTTGCCATTGTGTGTATTTTTAACAACCAACTATACATGGTTCCGTATTTGGTGATGGTGGCTGCCGCCGTTGATTTTGCCGATGGTTTTGTAGCCCGAGCCTTAAAAGTATCGTCGCCTTTGGGTGTACAACTCGATTCGTTGGCAGACATGGTAACCTTTGGCGTAGTGCCGGGTATGGTTATTTTTGAGCTATTGCGCAGTATTTATGGCAATACTAACACTATGCCCTATACCGCACCTGCATTTTTACTTACCTTGTTTTCTGCACTTCGGCTTGCCAAATTTAATATAGACACACGCCAAACCAACGGTTTTTTAGGCTTACCTACCCCCTCAAGCACTATGTTTGTGGTGTCGTTGGTGCTAATACTTAGCAACGACAAATATGGATTGTCGTTTTACATCCTACAACCTGCCACTTTATATGCTATAACGGTTATCTTGTCGTTTTTGTTAATCTCCGAAATACCCATGTTTGCCCTAAAAATAAAAAGCACCGACTGGGAAAGCAACAAAGTACAAGTGCTTTTTGTGGTCTACTCATTGGCATTATTAGCTACTTTTGGTGGATTAGGGGTAGGCTTAATTGTACTTAGCTACATACTATTATCGGTGGTACAGTGGATAGTAAATAAAGTGTAGTTTTTTTACACTTGGATGACAAAAAAAGCCTTTGTCGCACAATAAGCCCTATTAGCTTGCCGTTTTATGGGTGCAAATAAAGCACCAAAATATGAAACTATTTAAACTTGCCAAACAAACCGCCGACTACTTATTAGGCTGGTTTGTGTTTGTTGGTTTTTCGATGCTCTACCTACTCATCTACCCCCGTATAAGTGGCAATTTACATAGCCATTTAACCTTAGCTATTGTTATTTATGGTACCATAGCCCTTTTTGCCTATTTGTTTTCACCTACTATCAGGCACAAAACACAACATCCGCTTACCTATCTAATCATTCCATTTTCGTTTATTTTGTCGTTTGCTACCTACTTTTTTTGGGGCGATTGGTACGCTTTTCAAATGGTAAAATGTATGGCACATTTATCGGTATTTTTGGCTTTAGGCATTTATGCCGATGTGCTTTGGCATAATAAATTGTAAATTAACCCTAGCAAATCAAACAATGAAATGCTAAAATTACCCTAATATTGATGTTGCCATAATGTGCAAGGATTCGTACAAAAGCTGCATTACAGATGCCTAGCTCGCCTATTGCCTGCTCCAACAAAAACGCGCCAAATTTGCAAATTTGGCGCGTTTTTTAGTGCTAAATAAAAAAATGTGCTGCTTTTTTTACAAAAAAACACAAATTTGATTGTTTTGATTTATCTTTGTGGCGGTGAAATAGTGGTTTTTGTGCGAGATTGTAAAGGGAGTATTTTATATTTAAATTTAATGGCTACTTGAAAATTAGCCTTCAATTGTTAGGATTGTACTTATAGATATCACATATTATAACCCCCTAAAATGTTACAAGCAAGTATAGAAGATCGACAAAGAAATACAATCTTTATATAATATAATATTTACACATGATTTTTCCAGACGATTATATAAATAAAATAATTTGTGGCGATAGTTTAACTATTATGCGACAAATGCCTGATAACTGCATAGACCTTGCTGTTACCTCTCCGCCATACAACTTGAAAAACTCAACCGGAAATGGAATGAAAGCCAATACAACAAGTGGAAAATGGGCAGGAAACGCATTACAAAACGGATATAGCCATTACAACGACAATATCCCAAATGACGAATATGCAGACTGGCAACATAACTGTTTGAAAGAGATGTATCGTTTAATCAAAGATGACGGAGCAATTTTTTATAACCACAAATGGCGTGTGCAAGACGGACTTATTCAAGACCGTAAAGACATTATTAGGGATTTACCCGTTAGGCAAATAATTATTTGGAGAAGAAAAGGCGGAATAAACTTTAATCCTGGATACTTTTTACCGACTTACGAAGTTATTTATCTAATCCCAAAACCAAACTTTAAACTTGCACCAAAGGCTAATGCTTTTGGTGATGTTTGGGAGTTTACACAGGAGATGAACAACGAACATCCTGCACCTTTTCCGGTTGCACTGATTGACAGAATTATTTCCTCAACCAATGCCAATATAATTCTTGACCCTTTTTCGGGTAGTGGCACCACAGCCATTGTTGCATTAGGACTTAAAAGAAACTACATTGGCATTGAACTTTCGCCCGATTATTGCGAAATGTCAGAAAAAAGAATTGAACGAAACAAAAAACAAAGTGAGCTTTTAAAATTTAAAACCGCAACACTTTTTTAAAAACAGAATGAAAATATATACAAAAGATAACCTAATAAAAGAACTGAAAAGTATTGCAGCACAAGGCTGGATTCCTAATGCACGACACGGTAATCATGGCGGTATTGGTAATACTCTTGAAGATTTATTAGGTATCACAGAAAATAATTTGCCTATTCCAAATGCAGCAGAATGGGAATTAAAATCACAACGAATAAATACCTCATCTCTTACAACGCTATTTCATATTGAACCCTCGCCAAGAGCAGTAAAATTTGTTCCTCAAATGTTACTTTTAAAATATGGCTGGAGACATAAAGAAGCAGGGAAAAAGTATTCAGAAAATGAAATGAGTTTTCGGCAGACTATTCACGGACTTTCTCCAAGTGACAGGGGTTTTCAAGTAATAATTGACAGAATAAATAGTAAAGTTTTAATCTCATTTGACAGCACTAAAGTTGCCGATAAACACAATGAATGGCTAAAACAAGTACACACACGAGTTGGCTTAGGACAACTTGAACCTCAACCATATTGGGGCTTTGACGACCTTTCAAATAAAGCAGGAACAAAATTGCTAAACTGTTTTTATGCTCAAGCAGAAGTTAAAAAAGAAGGCGGCAAAGAATTTTATAAATACAGCAAAGTAACAATGTTGCAAAAGTTTAATTTTGACGGTTTTTTAAACCAAATTGAAAAGGGAAACATACTTGTTGACTTTGACGCAAGAACTGGACATAATCACGGAACTAAATTTCGTATGCGGCAAAATTGCTTGCCCGAGCTTTATCAAACAGCGACAGTAATTATTTAAAAAAGCACAATACAAATGATTGTACTAAAAATTTAATAATTTTCAAAACTAAACACACTAAACCTATCAATTCCTCAAATTTGGAGCGTTTTTTAGTGCTAAATAAAAAAATGTGCTGCTTTTTTTGCAAAAAGATACAAATTTGATTGTTTTGATTTATCTTTGTGGCGATAAAATAATAGTTTTTGTGCATTACTTCACAGCTTCTGCAAATCAGAGCACAAGTCGACGCAATTATAGGGCATTTGTTTTTTTTAAAATACGAATATAAAAATCAAATCTTGCTTCCTTAAATCCTACAATTATGAGTCAAATAGATATTTTTGGTAACATCATTCTGGAAAATCCCGACAACAATACTAATACTAAAGAGGGATTAATAATTATTGAAAATGGAGAATATATTTTCTATCCGAATTTTTTCTCTAAATCAGAAAGTGATATGCTATTAAAAAGCCTTCACAATAACATTATTTGGAAGCAGGAATCAATGAATATGTATGGTAAGAAAATTGACTTTCCAAGATTAACAGCTTGGTATGGCAATAATGATAAGCCATATTCATTTTCTGGCATTACCCTTCAACCACTTCCTTGGACAAATGAAATCTTGATAATTAAAAATAAAATAGATTTAATTGCAAAGACAGAGTTTAATAGCGTGCTTTTAAACTTATATCGAGATGGAAATGATTCTATTTCATGGCATACTGATGCAGAGAAGGAATTAGGGATTAATCCAGTTATAGCTTCAGTTAATTTTGGTGCAACAAGGATGTTTCAACTTAGACATATCAAAACGAAGGAGAAATTAGAAATTGAATTGACTCATGGTAGTCTTTTAATTATGCAAGGTGAGTTGCAACATTTTTGGCAACATCAGGTTCCCAAAACAAATAAAACAGTTGGTGAAAGAATAAATTTAACTTTTAGAGTAATAATATGAACTGGGATAAAGTAGAAATATTGAACGAACAAGGAGAAAAAGTTTTTGCTCAAACACCTATAATTGTTTCTGCAAGCCGTTCAACAGATATACCCACTTTTTATGCTGACTGGTTTGTTGAAAGGTGGAAAGCAGGCTATGTGAAGTGGAAAAATCCATTCAATGGTACTTCACTTTACATATCGTTTAAAGAAACCCGAGCAGTAGTTTTTTGGACGAAGAACCCGAAACCAATGTTTAAACATCTTGATTTTCTTGATGAACACGTTAAGAATTATTACTTTCAATTTACCCTGAATGACTATGACCAAGAGGGGTTTGAAGGAAAAGTACCAAGATTAGCAAATCGAATTAATACGTTCAAAGAACTATCAAATAGGTTAGGGAAAGATAGAGTTGTTTGGAGATTTGATCCGCTGCTGCTAACAAAGAACATTGATGTAAAAGAATTATTATCGAGGCTTGAAAACATCGGAGATGAACTGCATACCTATACAAGCAAATTAGTGTTCAGCTTTGCAGATATATCAATTTACAAAAAGGTAGAAAGTAACCTTAGAAAAGAAAATATTGAGTACATCGAATTTGCTCCAGACACTATGATTGAATTTGCACAAGGGTTGAATAAACTAAATGAAAAATGGAATTTAGAATTAGCTACTTGTGCTGAAAAATTCGATTTGAATAAATATGGTATCATTCATAATAAATGTGTGGATGATGATTTGATGATAAAACTCTTTCATCATGATAAAGAGTTAATGAAATTCTTAGGAGTTGAATTTATTGAATCAACACTCTTTGATACAACTGAAGGAATTGAAAAGACAAAAAAGATGAAAGATAAAGGACAACGGGAAGCCTGCGGCTGTATTATGAGTAAGGACATTGGAGAATACAATACATGCCCTCACGAGTGTGTTTATTGCTATGCCAATACCTCAAAAGAAATTGCAATACAAAATTATAAATTACATACTGCAAATCCTAATGCAGAAACTATAACTGGAAAATAAATATGGCTTATTTTTTTGAACTACCAAAGATAAATGACTTAACCATAGGGCAACAGGCTGCCCTTAATGAGCCAAATGCTATCGCAATATCAGGCGGTCCAGGCACAGGCAAGAGTGTTGTTGCTTTATGGCGGCATATCAGAAACTATGGTACTGGCAGCAAGAGGAGTTTACTGCTGACCTACACAAAAACGTTAGAAACGTACTTAGCTGCTTCCGCAACATCAGAAAATATGGATGCAGGAAATGCTGTCGATAGAACATATTGGTGGACAACTCATCATGGTGAAGATTATGATGAGATTATCGTTGATGAAGCACAAGATGTTGAAGAAGCAAGATATACAACTATTAAAAATTACTCAGGAATTGTTTCTTACGGGGCAGACGACCAACAAATACTTTTCAGAAACAAGGCAACAACACAACAGCAATTGGCTACTATATTTCCATATAATAGAAGCTATGTACTTGATGAGAATTTTAGGAATTCTTATGAGATAATGCATTTCGTCAGAGCTTTATTTCCGAATAAAATAGTTTCGCAAAGCACCTTGAATAATTTGATACAAGAAGGCAGAAGAGGCAACAAACCGATATTGCTTGTATCGAATAATAATGCAGCAAAGCAGACAAAAGCAATCATTGATATTATCAATCAATTCAAGTCTGCAAGACACAATATCGCTGTATTAGTACCACTACAGAATCATGTAACCACATTTGCAAATCTCATAAGAAATGCTGGTATCCAATGCTCCAGCTTTAAGGCAGATGATGGAAGCCTTGGTGAAATAGATAATGTCCATGTAACGACTTTTAAATCTTCTAAAGGCACAGAGTTTGATACGGTAATTATCCCTGATTTTGAGAACATGCTTAATAACATCGTTCAACTAAACGTAATAGACGAAAATGATTACTACGTTGCTATTACAAGGGCTAAACGAAATCTATACTTAGTGAGTACTTCTATGCCAAATTTCCTTGAACGTTCAGAACAACAAAAATCAACTTACATCAAAGAAATACTATAATGGAAAATTCATTTTACATACCGATAAATTCAGGCAGTCTTGCTCATTATTTTAGTAGGGCAATTATTCTGCCTGCTAAATATTTTCCCAACAAACCAGAGGACATTCAAAACACTATTGGTAATGCTATTTTGGTTTCGAAAAAAAAATGGGTCAAAAATTCAGATTGTACTTTGGAAGTTGTTTTAACTGCTACGGAGGTTAAAGAACTATTGTCTGTTTCTCCTTATTTTTCCCTATCAAATACCCCTATTCCTATTTCAAGGGTTAAATCGATTTGCTTTTTAGATCCCAAGCAAAAAGAAACAACCATTTGGAACATAAATAGTGGAGCTGCATTCGTACCAGAATATCTTGTTTCAGTGGAGGTTAGTAAAAATATTGAATTTATTTCAGCAGACGAATTGAATCAGGGCAACCAGGATAATTCTGTGATTGATGTATCAGATAAAATAAAAAAGTATGACATTATTCTTGGAGGCTTTGCTTTTATGCGTTTGGGAGGGAAATCTGGTACAAATTTTTCGCATAACTATTTTTCTACATTGTCTTTTTTCAACAAATTAATTGAGGAACAAACAAATAATGCAGCAAATCAAAAAGGTTTAGAATTTAGCAATAAATATTGGGGACTATTCACTAAAAAGGAAAGTGAATGGTCTAATTGGCAACAATATATTTCTAAAAATATTACAGCAGAGGACGTACTGGATATTGCCAAAACTAAAAATTTAAAAGTCGAAAAAAATTATTTAGGCATATTGAAATTGGACAATGTTGACAAAACTACACATTTATATGATTTCGCAGTATTAGCGACATATGGTGACGGAAAATCAAAAAATACAAATGACTTAGTGATTGATTTAACTAACGGTGTAATCCATGCTGAGAAAGCAGAGGATGTTTCTATATTGTTTGGTTTGAATAATGGTTATTCAAAATTGCGTAATAGATATAAAGGTTCAGAAAAGGATAGTAATGTGAAGTTTACATTGGAAAGTAAATTAGATTACTACATCATTGAAAGTATATTTCAATTTGTGTTTCATGGATCTAAGCCAGATTATTTATTTGATTATATAGATAGATGGTGCCCATCTAAAAAAATGGAGCCTGTTAAAGGCTTTGAAACATATAAAATATTAGATACTATTGTGGTTGTAATTGCAAAAAAAAAACAAACTACATCAGAAAGCTTCTTGGAAAATTATTCCGCAGATTTTTATTCAACAATCGTTAAATCAATAAGTCAATGGTTACCACCATTTGCAAAGATTGATGAAAAAGAGGCTATTCAATATTTTGAAAAACAATTACGCAACACATTAACTTTTTCAATTGAAGCACTTCAAAAGAAAATAGAAAATGAGTGTGAAGCGAATTATAATTCACAGAAACAAGATGCTGTTGAATTACACCAGAAAGAGATTGATAAATTACGGTTAGAAATTTCCAATCTCAAAGAAGAAAATACCAAGCTAAAAAAAGATTTCAACTCATCGCTAGTTAGTGAACAATTAACCGAACCATTGCAAAAAACTGATGATACCCCAAAGGAGTACGTTCAGGAAAGTAGCGATATGGTTAGTTTGGTTCAGGAACCACCAGCAATTGAAGTTTCCGATAATTATTCTTCACTTTCTATTACAGATTTAAAAAAAATAGCAACCCAGAAGGGAGTTTCTCCAAGTAAACTCAAGCGTTTTAAAAACGAAAACAAGGCTGAACTTATAGCTTTGATTAAGCAAACTCCTGATGTTCAAAAGTTACTTTAATAATTATGGATGATTTATTTAATTCTTCTAGCCATGTAAATTCTTTACAAAGATATCTTTCAGATAATTTTGAGCAGGTTTATGACTTTTTTACTCACCAAAAACATTCCGACTTAGTAGCATCAAGGGATAAGCTAAACAGGTACATTCGGTTGAACCAGAATGTAATTCTTCAACTCGATATTGATGATAAAACAAACCTTGCTTTTATTTCCTTGTTGTTGGATATAAGCGAAGAACTTGGACTAATAGGTTCGTTCCGTTCCTTACATGATTATTTAAAAGATAAAAAATACAATATAGGTGAAAGGCTAAAAGCCGCATCCCTTTATCTCATTGGCGTAAGAACGGCTGATGATTATGTAAGTCGGTATGAAACGATTTACGAGCATCTGCAACTTTCATCTGAAACAGAGGAAGACAACACCGATAGAGTTCTAATGACAATGGTGAATTACTATGCTCAAGTAATTAATGACTTTGGCGAGTTCAATATTGGGAAAGTATTCGAGTTAAAGGCTAAAATAAAAAGAGTCTTTCTGATTTTGAATTCTCATTTCTTCACAACAAGTTAATTATTGATGTTTTAAATGTAGACTTCAGCAATTTTACGGCTGCTTATGACAGAATTCATTCACTCCTCGATTCCTTTCTTGGCAGGGTTATTGTTAGTCCAAGTTATAAAAAGGATTTTTTACTTGAAGTAGGAACGACGTATTGCAACTTATTGTCTGCTGTACCAAATAGTTTTAACGCTGTTAGGCAAATTTCTGTAAGCCAGTATGAGTTAATTAAATCAGATGCGATTTTTAATTCTTTAGGTAGAGGTGTAGCGATTATAACAGACGAAAAGCAATTGTTTGCTTACATGAATAGCTACGGAAATATGCATTATCAAAAACTAATTGAAGCATTTAAAACCTTGCCTAAATCTTTCTTTTATCAAGAATCGAATATAATTGATTGGGGATGTGGTCAGGCAATGGCATCAATGACATATTTTGATTTTCAGAATCAAAATGCGATTAAACAAGTAATTAAGAGTATTACCTTGGTTGAGCCTTCAGAAATAGCTTTAAAAAGAGCTTCACTGCATATAAAAAAGTTCAATCAAGCTATAGAAATACATACGGTTAATAAGGATTTGGATGCTCTCGTCAATAAAGATTTCATTAAAAACGAAATCCATACACACATTCACTTATTTTCAAATATTCTAGACATTGATGAGTTTTCATTAACTAATTTATTGAAATTGATTGAATTTAATTTCTCTGGGGATAATTATTTTATTTGTGTTAGCCCATATATAAATGATATAAGGACAAGTCGTTTAGATGCTTTCGTTAAATATTTCTCTAAGAAAGCAAATTTTAAAAAGATTGAATCTATTGACAACAGATATGGTGAATGGAAAGGCACATGGACAAGAGTAGTACGAGTGTTTAAAGTAACCCTGTAAATTACGCATCTTTGCCCCCCCCCAAAAAAAATCCGCAGAAAAAACTTTCTGCGGATTTTTTGTGTATGGGTGAAAGCCCAAATTATAGCTCAACCGATTGCAAAATTTGCAGTGCATCGGCGGTATTTTTTTCTTCGGTAATGTCAAACACCGATTGCATTTTGCCATCGTATAACACATTGCAGTTGTCCAATATTTTGGCAGTTTTTTCGTCGCCAAAAGCAGCGGCTAATGCTTGCCCAAAGGCAAAGTCTTTGGCTGTTTTTTCTTTACCCGCTTGGCTGTAGTCCGAGCAAAAACGCACCAACTCAACCAAACCTTCGATAGGTCCTGCCGAAAGGTGTATGCCGTTCATGCCCTGCGACACTTCGGGTATGCCCAACTCGGCTTGGCGCAACAAAAAGGTGTTGCGTAGGCTACCTGCGGCGGCAGTGTGTGGGTTGGTAGTACCTATAAAGTTTTGGCGGGCGTTATCCCAATTGATGTCGCTAGCTAAATGGAAAACCACAATGCTGCGTCCGGCATCGGTAAAATGTGCCAATTGACGCGAGTGAAAACCGTTGATAACATAGTGTAACTCGCCATCTACTTTAATTTCGGCGCAATAAGTACCACCTGCCAATTTTTGGCTACCCGTGTTTTGCCACAACACATCGAGTGCAAAAGGCGATAGGGCAGGAAATTTGTTGCCAAACTCAATGCCACCTAACACATTTGCCTCATCAACCGATACGCCGTAGATGCTCTGGAATTTATCGCGGGCACCCTGCGAAAGGGCTGCTTTGGCATTGCTGGCAATGCTGTTAATTACGCCATAGTGCTGCGCAATAATGTTGTATTTTGCCAAATAATCTGCCGACAAAACATTGATGCTTTTGATACCAAAGCCAAAATGTTTGATACCCTCCATTACAATGTCTAAAATTTTGGCATGTTGCAAACCTGTATTTAAAAGGGTTAGTTCGGGTTTTACAAAACACACAAACTCGTTTTTGCCCGATGCTGCTCCGGTATAAATTGTTTGGTACAAAGCCCCTTGTTGGGCTTTACCAATCGCGTCGATAATCTGATTGATCATTATTTTTGAAAAAGTTAAAGATTTTTTTGAGGAGGTTGTAAGTGCCAATGGTATATTTTATGCAAACTAGTATTAGCGGCTTACTATTTACATATTTTTGATAATTTCGCGAGCAAAACCCGAGCAGCTTACTTCGGTTGCGCCGTCCATTAGGCGGGCAAAGTCGTAGGTAACGGTTTTGGCGTTAATGGCGCGGGTCATACCGTTGTTGATAAGCTCGGCGGCTTCTTTCCAGCCCATATACTCAAACATAATTACACCCGACAAAATGACAGAGCTTGGGTTTACTTTATCCAAACCTGCATATTTAGGTGCTGTACCGTGTGTGGCCTCAAAAATAGCATGTCCGCTAATATAGTTGATGTTGGCACCTGGTGCAATACCAATACCGCCAACTTGTGCAGCAAGGGCATCGGATATATAATCGCCGTTTAGGTTAAGGGTGGCGATAACCGAGTACTCGGAGGGGCGAAGTTGAATTTGTTGCAAAAAGTTATCGGCAATCATATCTTTTACAATAACTTTACCAGCGGCAATAGCGGCATTTTGCGCGGCATCGGCGGCTTTTTGCCCGTCGGCGGCGGCTATGCGGTCGTATTCTGTCCAGGTAAATACTTGGTCGCCAAATTCGCGTTCTGCCAATTTGTAGCCCCAATCTTTAAATGCACCTTCGGTAAATTTCATGATATTACCTTTGTGTACAATAGTTACCGATGGCAATTTGTTGTCAACGGCATGTTTAATAGCTGCGCGGATAAGGCGCTCCGAACCTTCGAGCGACACAGGTTTGATGCCGATAGACGAGGTTTGTGGGAAACGGATTTTTTTTACGCCCATTTCTTTTTGCAAAAACTCGATGATTTTAGCAGCTTCGGGCGTGCCTGTCATGTATTCGATACCCGAGTAAATGTCTTCGGTGTTTTCGCGGTAGATAATCATGTTCACTTTTTCGGGATGCTTAGATGGCGAAGGCACACCCGTAAAATATTTTACCGGACGAACACAGGCGTACAAGTCTAACTCTTGGCGCAATGCCACGTTTAGCGAGCGTATGCCACCACCTACGGGCGTAGTTAGCGGTCCTTTGATGGCAAATAGGTATTCGTTGATAACATCTAAGGTTTCTTGTGGCAACCATTCGCCGGTTTTGTTAAAGGCTTTTTCGCCTGCCAACACTTCGCGCCATTCAATTTTGCGTTTGCCACCATAGGCTTTTTCTACGGCTGCGTCGAACACTATTTTGGCGGCGGGCCAAATATCAACACCTGTTCCATCGCCTTCGATAAACGGAATTACTGGACAATCGGGCACCACTAATTGCCCGTTTTCGATGCGTATTTTATTGTTTTGCATGAAATTTTATGATTAGATTTTTTGTTTTATTTTTGGTGATTTATTCGCCTTGTGCCAACGAGTAGCCTCGTTGTCCGTCTAGCAAATACAAATTTTCGGTTTTTATGCAATCTATTCCGGCTTCGGTTAGGCGTTGCAGTAGCTGATAAATGTCGGCGTGTTGGATGGTGGCGAATGTTTGGACGGTATTTTTTTCTACGTTTGCATCTGCCGATACAAAACGACAACGCCAATGGTTGCTGCAAAATACGCCTTTTATGCCATTGGGATACACCAATACGCCACGATTGTCAATTATTTTTAATTGCATATTTGGTTGAGCCAATGCAGTTATTTTATCACCCAATATATTGGCATTTCGATTATCTTCGCTCCAATCTATAAACACATCAACACCAACCAATTGTTTATTTACGGTGTGCTGTTCGGGTTGTTTAATATTAATTAGTTTGCCTTCGCCCAAATCAACGGGGGCAAATTGGGTAGGTTTTTGCCCTAAGCGCTCGATAAGTGCTTGTGCAAAAGCTTGTGTACCTACGCGTTGTTTGGTGTAATCGGCACTAGCAATATCGCCTGTATGTATGCCATCTTCTATGGTTTTTAGCCATGCGTTTTGTATCCGTTCGGCAATTTTGTTTTGCCCCAAATGCACCAACATCATGCAAGCTCCGTTTAGCAAACCCGATGGGTTGGCTAAATCTTTACCTGCAATATCGGGTGCCGAGCCATGAATTGCCTCGAACATGGCAAAGTTACGTCCAATGTTCGACGAGCCACCAAAACCTACCGAGCCTGCTACTTCGGCGGCAATGTCGGATATTATATCGCCATAAAGGTTAAGTGTTACAATAACCTGAAAACCTTCGGGGCGGTCGGCAAGCAGCGCCGAGCCAATATCGATGATTAAATGGCGCGTTTTTATGTCGGGATATTCTTGGGCAATTTCGTCGAAAATGCGGTGAAACATACCGTCGGTCATTTTCATGATATTGTCTTTGCTCATGCAGGTTACCTCTTTGCGGTTGTTGGCGCGGGCATATTCAAAGGCGTAGCGCACTATGTTTTCGCAGCCTGGTCGCGAGATGAGTTTTAGACACTGCACCACCTCTGATGTTTGTTGATGCTCGATACCTGCATAAAGGTCTTCTTCGTTTTCGCGCACAATCACTAAATCTAGTTTAGGAAAGTGCGATTGTACAAACGGCGAGAAAGATTTGCAGGGGCGTACATTGGCAAATAAGCCTAATGTTTTGCGTATGGTAACGTTTAAGCTATTAAATCCGCCACCTTGTGGGGTAGTAATAGGAGATTTTAAAAATATTTTGTTACGTTGTAATGTGTCCCACGATTCGGGGGTAATGCCAGTTAGGTGTCCTTTTAGATAGGCTTTTTCGCCTACTTCAATAACATCGTATTCGAGTTCGGCTCCGGCGGCGTTTAAGATGGCTAAGGTGGCGGTCATTATTTCGGGACCAATGCCATCGCCGTATGCAACGGTGATTTTTGTTTTGTTTGTTTGCATGCTTGCGTAAAAATGTATTGTTTTGATTTGGGGGCGAGTGTTTTTGGGTATTAACTTGATGTAATCTTCGATATTATTGGCGTGGAAATTATTTTTTGCGATATTTAAGACTCATTGGCAGAAAAAAGATTATCTTGGTTATAAATAGCTAATCTTTTTTCTATTATAGCTATATATTCTGCCGAAATTTCAGAGCCTATCCATTTTCTATTTAGTTGATGTGCTACTTTTGCAGTAGTGCCACTACCCATAAAACAATCATAGACTAAATCGTTTTCTTCGGTCCATGTGCTTATTTGGTCAATAGCAAGTTGTTCGGGAAAAATGGCAGGATGCTGAAAAGCAACTTTATCTTTTGATGATGAAGTACCTACATTGTAGAAAAAAATATTGTTTACCTTTCTTTGAGAAGGTGCAACATGATTGTGTTCCAAATCGTTTCTACCTGTTTTAGTAATTCTGAATGATTTGAAAGCTTTTGCTGATGCCATATCTTGCATAATAGGATTAAAAGTTTTGGGCTGTCCTTTGCTAAAACAAAACATGTATTCAAAACATTGTCTGTATCTTTTGCCACAATCGCTTGGTATCGGATTATTTTTGGCGTAAATCATTGTGTCGTGAAGATTGAAGCCAACTTCCTTAAAGAACAATGCTTGCTTAAAACTTGTACCTGTTTCGTTACCATTCACAGTTCGGTCAGCAACAACCCAAATAACTACGCCTCCGGGTTTTAAAACCCGATATAGCTGTTTTACAATAGGTTCGTAGTCAAAGTGATACCCTTGATATACGCGTAAATCATCGTAAGGAGGACTTGTTATCACCATATCCACAAAATCATCGGGCATTTTAGCCATGGTGTCAAGGCAATTTTCGTTGTATATGCTATTGATTTTCATCATTTATTAAATTAAATAAGTCTCATTATTATTTGTAACCAATTTTGAGCATCTTTGTCATTTTGCCATTGATTGAATTTATCACGAACATCACGTTCGTTAGCGAAACCACTTTTTGCCGTTTCTGAACCAAGTTGTTTTCTGTCCATTTTTTAATAAATTTCCGTGTATTTAAGTTGTGTGTCGTTGATATATGTATAATACTAGTTAATTTCAATCCCACAAATGTATCTATCGCAAAAAAGCGCACAAAGATAGGCAATAAATAGCAGAATCTTACAAAAAACAAGGGCTTTGTACAAACATTTGTTGATTTAATGTTTGCACAAAGCCCTTATTGTGTAACCAATGGTGTTTTAAACACAAAATAATGGTTTTTGTTAGATTAACAGGAGTGCTAAATATAGCATTGAGTGTATTTTGGTTAATTTTCGTAATTTTGCGTCAAATTTCGACAATTATGCTAAATTTAATACCTCGTGTTACGCACTACGTTATTTTAGCTTTATTTAGGATATAGATTTTTACGGATTAGGTACGGTAATATGAAATTTTATTTAGTGATATAGACAGGCTTATTTTATGTTTATTTAATTATAAATAACAATACATTTTGCTAGTGCCTGCAAAATACCCCATTCATTGAACAATCTATTGCTCAACGAACAAATCAACTACTGTTGTTATCAAACCATTGTGGCGGGCAGTAGTTTGCAGTTGTAGGGCTTTGGTTTCGGTTAATTTATTACCTAGTACCAACACATACTTGTCGGTATTATTATACGACCGATAGAGTTGTACCTTAAAATTAGGGTAATTACGGCTATAAAACTGATAATCGTTTAGGGCATCGTACCAGTCCATCGGGCTACCTATTATCACCGCAAAAGTATTGTTTTGAGGCATTGCACCCAAAAAGCCTTGCAAAAACTGCACAAAGGGGCTTGGGCGCGCCGCATCAAACTCGTTTACCTCGACGGTTTCTATGGGTTGAACGGGCTGTTGATATTGAGCAAGCACCACCTTATAAGCCGATGTTGCAGCATTAAGCTCAACCGAAGGTGTTTGCTGGGTGTTGGTATTGGTTTGTGGGGTTTGGTATTGCATTTGCCTTTGATTAGCACCGCTCAACAAAATGGTAACAATTGCCGGAAACGCAATGCCCAACTGAAACAACTTAACGGGGTTGTGCTCGTCGCGATGAAAAAAGGCAATTAACGAACCGTATAAAATCAAAATTAAAATACGAACTACATAGCCAATTAAATATGGAATCGTGATTTCTTGATTCATAAACAATTTTTCAAAATCTACGGCATATAAGTTTAGCAACACAGGTGTTAAGGCTCCCAAAGCGCCCAATATCATTTTTTGAAAAATGGTAAGCCTATGTTGGTAAGCAGTAATTTCGCTGGTTTTCAATTCAATCATGCGGGCCATATTTCGTGGTTTTTAAGGTTAAAAGATATGCTTAGTATGTAAAAATTAAATTAATTAATTATTGATACTGTAAGCATAAAAACCTTAAAAAGCCAAGCTAACAGTCAATAATCCAAAATTGTTTAAAAAGTAAAGGATTGTTCATAACACATTTTTTTTTTGAAAACGGCACATTAGCAATATCCAATAAAACCCAAGTTTACTGATTTTATTGTATAGACTTGCACATTTATTTTGGTCACCAAACAAGTTTATGCCTATCTTTAATAGCCAATTCAGACTCTACGTTGGCTTGTTTGTTTAATGCCTTGCAACTATTTGAAGCAATAATTGTTGTTTGTAAGTATTTGCGGCGTTTGCTTGTGCTTTTTGCCGATTTTATAAATTGAGCTTGGTCTAAAAATAAAAACAATTGCACCTAATTATATAACCAACAAGCCCGCCTTTATGCGTTATTTTCTTGAACTAAGCTACAAAGGTACGCACTACAGCGGCTGGCAAGTGCAACCCAATGCCCCGTCGGTACAGGCTACCATAGAGGCTGCCCTTAGCACCCTACTAAACACCAACACCGAGATTATAGGTTGCGGGCGCACCGATGCAGGCGTACATGCTACCCAATATTTTGCCCATTTTGATGCCGAAAAAGCCCTACCCAACGAATTTGCCTACCGCCTAAACCGCATTTTGCCGCCCGATATTGCCATACATAGACTTATAGATACGCTACCACCCGATGCCCACGCTCGTTTTGGAGCCACCTATAGGGCATATCACTACCACATACATCTCCAAAAAAATCCGTTTTTAGCCGACCAAAGCTACTACTTTTCTATGTTGCCGCTTGATGTGGCTAAGATGCAGCAAGCCGCCAAATTGCTGCTCAACTACACCGATTTTAGGGCGTTTTGCAAAGCCGATAGCGATGCCAAACACTACCTATGCCATTTGTTCGAAAGCCAAATTACCTTCGACGAGCAACAACAAACGCTACTTTATAGGGTGGCTGCTAATAGGTTTTTACGTGGCATGGTGCGCCTAATTGTGGGGTCGTTGCTTATGGTGGGCAAAAACAAAATTAGCTTAGACGAGTACCAACACGTATTACACCAAAAATTACCCAAATTTAACGGAACCAACTTGTCGGCTCCGCCACAAGGTTTGTTTTTGGCAGATATTAGGTATCCATTTATTTAATAATTAGTGTATATAAATATTTATCATGCTTTGGCAATGCCCGCAAATTGCCATTACGTTAACTAATCATAGTTGGTGAGCCTGTCGAACATCACCTCAAAAAATACATAGTATACCAACAATGTAGTAATTTCAATTGATTATTAATTCAATTGATTTTACTAAAAATACTTATTTGCATCTAATTTAAGCAAAAAAATCATCTTTATATTAAATGATGTATTAAAAAATAAAAAACACTTAAAATATGTCCGATAATATACCCAAAGCTAAGGTTTTTGATTGGGATTTACTAAAACGCGTAATTGCATTAGCTCGCCCTTATCGCAGCACACTTGCGATGGTGGTGATATTGTCTGTTATAACGGCAGCATTGGGTCCGTTGCGCCCCTATTTAATACAACAAGCCATTGATAAATACGTTTTAATAGGCGATTATAACGGTTTAAGCCGCATAACTGCGCTACTGTTTGGTTTGTTGCTATTAGAAAGTTTTTTGCAATACAATTTTAATTACAGTGCGGGTTGGTTAGGTCAAACGGTTATTAAAGATTTGCGGGTTCGTGTTTTCGAGCATATTCTGCGTTTTAAGCTGCGCTATTTCGACACTACACCCATTGGCACTTCAACAACGCGTGCCATTAACGATGTTGAAACGATTAACGATATTTTTTCGGAGGGGATGATTAACATTGCTGCCGATGTGCTAACTATTGTTATGGTGGTAAGTATTATGTTTTATAGCGATTGGCGTTTGGCATTGGTTAGTCTAATACCTTTTCCGGTGTTAATATATGCTACTTACCGCTTTAAAGAAAATGTAAAATCGTCGTTTCAGATAGTGCGCACGCAAGTAGCTCGCCTTAATGCATTTTTGCAAGAGCATATCACGGGCATGAGCATTGTGCAATTATTTGCAGCTCAAAAGCAAGAATACCAAAAATTTGTAGAAATAAACGAAGTACATACCGAAGCCCACATCAAATCTATTTGGGCATATTCGGTGTTTTTTCCGGTTGTCGAAATTATCATTGCCAGCTCGTGGGGCTTGTTGGTGTGGTGGGGTGCAGGTTTTGTTATCCACGAAAAAAGCTCGTTGGGCATGTTAGTTGCCTTTTTAATGTATTTAAATATGCTTTTTAGACCCATGCGTATGCTTGCCGATAAATTTAATACCCTACAAATGGGTTTGGTAGCATCGGAGCGCGTTTTTGGCATATTAGACCGCAACGAAATTATCGAAAACACCGGAACCATTGCCCGTACCGCAAAAGGCGATATTGCCTTTAAAAATGTGTGGTTTGCCTACGACCAAGAAAATTTTGTGCTTCGCGATGTTAGCTTTTCGATAAAAGCAGGCACTACCTTAGCTATTGTGGGCGCAACAGGGGCTGGCAAATCGTCTATCATCAACATATTAAACCGCTTTTACGAAATACAAAAAGGGCAAATTTTGTTAGATGATGCCGAAATTCACGACTACGAACTTGATGCACTGCGGGCTAATATTGGCTTGGTGTTGCAAGATGTTTTTTTGTTTTCGGGCTCTATCTACGAAAACATTACGCTGCGCAACCACAGTATTAGCCGACAAAAAGTTATCGAAGCCGCAAAAATGGTAGGCGCCCACGACTTTATTATGCAACTGCCCAACAACTACGATTACCCTGTTATGGAGCGAGGTGCTATGCTTTCGTTGGGGCAACGGCAACTTATTTCGTTTATCCGAGCTTTGGTTTTCGACCCGCGCATCTTAATTCTCGACGAAGCCACCTCATCTATCGACACCGAAACCGAATGGATGGTGCAACAAGCCATCGAGCGTTTAATAAAAAATCGAACCTCTATTGTTATCGCCCACCGCTTATCAACTATCCAAAATGCCCACCAAATTATGGTATTAGACAAAGGTAAAGTGGTAGAAATTGGCACACCCGAACAACTTTTGGCAAACCCAAATGGACATTACCGCAAACTATACGACACCCAATTTATACGAACAGCTGTTTAATATATGCTTAAATTATATGATATATATTATTGTTTGATGTAATACGGACAAACTACCCAAACAGTTTGTCCGTTTATTTTTTGCAAAATACACCCTATTTGCTCAATTATTTACATAGTACTACCACCCTATAAACAAAAACCTTACCTTTGTAGTACTATTAACAACCATCAACTAAACCTACTTTTTTCAACCATTATTGGGCAACAAGTTATATTTGCAATTATTTTTGTCATAAAATCGAAAAAAAAAAGCGTTTAGGGAACTAATTTTGTGGTATTTTGTTTGTACTTTTACAACTTTCAATACTTATTGAAAGTTTTGAACGTTAACAGTACATCTTTTCCTTCTAAATACAGGTTTTATGCTCATCCAACTAGACAAAACCATGTCGCTATCACTCGACGACATCAAACAACCGATAGACAGCCATCTGCGACAATTTGAGAAACACTTTTGGCAATCGATGCGCAACCAGCGTATACCTTTGCTTAATACTGTTTTACGCTATGTGTTTCATACCAAAGGCAAGCAAATACGCCCCATGTTTGTATTTTTAGCTGCCAAACTGCAATCCGATGTAACCGACGCCACCTATCGCGGAGCATCGTTGGTTGAGCTGTTGCATACCGCCACCTTAATACACGACGATGTGGTAGACGACTCTTACGAGCGTCGTGGCTTTTTTTCGGTTAGCGCCCTCTGGAAAAACAAAATTGCGGTGCTTTTGGGCGATTATTTGCTATCAAAAGGCTTGCTTTTGGCAGTAGATAATGGCGATTTTAAATTGCTTCAAATTGTGTCGCGGGCAGTAAAAGAAATGAGCGAAGGCGAACTATTACAAATAGAACGCACCCGCCGCCTTAACCTCGACGAAGAGATTTATTACGAAATTATCCGCCAAAAAACAGCTTCGCTCATCGCCTCGTCGTGTGCAGTAGGCTACGCATCGGCTAACCCCGGCGACACACAAGGCGAACAATTGGCGTGGAACATGGGCGAAAAAATAGGTATCGCTTTTCAAATAAAAGACGACCTTTTTGACTTTGGCAACGAAAATACAGGCAAACCGAAAGGTAACGACATACAAGAAAAAAAAGTAACCCTGCCACTTATTTATGCCATTAATAACGCCACTTCATCGGACAAAAAACGCATTATTTACCTCATAAAAAACCACCGAAAAGACCGCAAAAAAATTGAAGAAGTAATTGATTTTGTGTGGAAAAGTGGCGGTATTGAATATGCCAAACAAGCTATGTATCGTTATCGCGACGAGGCAATTGCCTTATTGCGCCAATTTCCCGACTCGGTGGCTCGGCAATCGCTCGAAAAACTAATCATTTTTACCACCGAAAGAAATAAATAATTAAACCAAAACAAATTAGTTATTTTTGTTTTAGTAGAAAATATTTTCCAAAAACACGCTTATAATCGAAAATTTTTGTAACTTTGTGGCAAAACTGTGGTTATAATGGAAAATACTTTGCCAATACATCTTCAAGAAGTAATTTTTTCTTCGAGTAATAGCGACATCAGCAAACAGATTTCGGTGTTAGAAAAGACAGGGAAAATAAAAAAAATTGCCCCTCGAATATACACACCTAACTTTACAGATACTCCAGAAACTATTATCCTACGCAACCTATTTACTATAATAGGTAAATTATATCCCAATGCGGTACTTAGTCATCGCTCGGCATTGGAGTTTAAACCTACTGCTGCTAAATTTATTTTCTTAACTTATACTTATACCAAAAACATAAAGCTGCCTGGCATCACTCTTCGTTTTATGCAAGGACATGGAGCTATTATTGGCGATAATTTGTTTTCGGGCGAACTATATGTTTCGCAACAAGCAAGGGCATTTTTAGAAAATCTACAAGTATCCCGCCGCCCAGGTTCAGAATCCAAAACCCTAAGTTTGCCCGAAATAGAAAACTATTTAGAGCAAATTGCCCGCGAAAAAGGCGAAGAAAGCTTAAACAAATTGAGAGATAAAGCGAAACATATTGCCGAACAATTGAACATGCAAAATGAGTTTGATAAATTAAACAAACTCATTAGCGCTTTGCTTACAACTGCTCCATCCAAAATTTTGTCTTCCCCACTAGCAAGGGCAAGGGCTTTTGGCAACCCATACGACCCTAAACGCTTAGAATTGTTTGAAATACTATTTGTAGCATTAAGCAACCAACATTTTGCAAGTTTCCCTGAGTCAAACAACACCATACAAGCATACCGAAATTTTGCCTTTTTCGAAGCCTATTTTTCTAACTATATAGAAGGTACTGAATTTGAAATAAACGAAGCCCAAAAAATAATTAATACCGATACACCAATGCCTGCACGTCACGAAGACTCGCATGATATACTCGGAACATACAAGCTAGTATCAAATATAGTAGAAATGAGTATCTTGCCAAGCACACCCAACGAATTACTGGACATTTTGCAGTATCGTCATCAAGTACTATTGAGTGCTAGAATTTCGAAAAATCCAGGCCAATTTAAAGATATAAACAATAGAGCCGGAAATACAGATTTTGTTGACTATAGTTTAGTAAAAGGTACGCTAATAAAAGGTTTTGATTTTTATCGGGTATTGACAGAACCAATGGCAAAAGCAATATTTATGATGTTTTTAATAAGCGAAATTCATCCGTTTTTAGACGGTAATGGCAGAATAGCCCGAGTGATGATGAACGCAGAATTGGCTGCTCAAAAACAAAGTAAAATTATTATACCAACAGTATACCGAGAAGATTATATACTTGCCTTGCGACGATTAACAAGGCAAAAAGATCCATTGCCCTATATAAAAATGCTAAAAAAAGCACACGAATTTAGTTCGACTATTATAGGTGATGATATTAGTGCAATGGAAAAACATTTGGATTTATGTAACGCATTTAAAGAGCCAGACCCAGCTAGCCTGAAAATTATTCTACCACCCAAAGAAACAAATAATTAAACCAAAACAAATAAATTGTTTTTGTTTTAGTAGAAAATATTTTCCAAAAACACGCTTATAATCGAAAATTTTTGTAACTTTGTGGCAAAACTGTGGTTATAATGGAAAATAATCGACACAAATATCACACAAAATATCCACTTATAATTTACAATTCATAATTTATAATTAAAAGAATGCTTCTTCGTTCCGAAAATTTAGTTAAAAAATACGGCAAACGAACCGTTGTCGATAATGTATCTGTGCAAGTAGCACAAGGCGAAATTGTAGGACTGTTGGGTCCAAACGGAGCAGGTAAAACCACTACTTTTTATATGGTTGTAGGTTTGATACGCCCCGATAGCGGACGCATTTTTTTAGACGACATGGACATTACCAAACTGCCAATGTACAAACGCGCCCGACAAGGCGTAGGGTATCTGCCCCAAGAAGCCTCGGTTTTTAGAACCCTAAGCGTTGAAGACAACATAAAAGCAGTATTGGAAATGACCAAACTAACCAAAGCCCAACAACACGATAAATTAGAAGAATTAATATCGGAATTTGGTTTGGGACATGTGCGCAAAAATGCAGGTAATGTATTGTCGGGGGGCGAGCGCCGCCGTACCGAAATTGCCCGAGCCTTAGCCGTTAACCCCAGTTTTATTTTGCTCGACGAGCCTTTTGCAGGCGTCGACCCTATTGCTGTCGAAGATATCCAACACATTGTGGCAAAACTAAAATTCCGCAATATTGGCGTACTTATTACCGACCACAACGTGCAAGAAACCTTATCTATTACCGACCGTGCCTATTTGTTAGTTAATGGAGGATTGCTAAAAGCAGGTACCGCCGAAGAATTAGCCAACGACGAACAAGTGCGCCGCGTATATTTAGGCAAAGATTTTGAACTAAAACGCAAAAAAATTGACATAAATAGAGTTATGTAACACAGTTATATGCATAAATAATAATACACATGGCTGTAATGTAAAAACCCGCTTTCCTAAACAAAGGAAAGCGGGTTTTTTTGTTCATTGTACCATATTTAACAAATGCTGATGAATGAGTTGCCAATTTTGGTCTAAATTTAAGGTAACAATCCGTATCAAATGCCCATCGGTTACAAAATGCTCGTTTAAACTAAGCTTTACAGTTGGATACAGCAAAATACCACTATGTGTAATTTGTGGTTGTTTTTGTGCCGATTGCTTAATATAAGTAAACAATTGGTATAAATTTGACGATTGAAATTTAGCAATTTGCTGGTTTTGATAGTGGGTTTGCAGCGTTTGGCTATAAAATTTGGTTTCGATAATTATTTTTTGCGATGAAGATAACAACGAAATATCGGTTTTCATGCGGGGTAATAACTGTTTAGTAGCAGTGTTTGTGTTGCTTGTTTGCCAATACAAATGCTCGCTAAAAACGCTAAAATTGGGCAGGTTTTGGCGATAAAAGTTGCGCACAAATGCCTCGAACAAACGCCCCATTTGCTGCTCATCAAACCTAAAATCGTGAAAAACATAGCCCTTGCCTGCCTCGTTGGGCAACAAATTGTGGTACAACAAACGGCAAATATTTATCACCAAATAGTAGCGTTGGTTGGTATAACGGTAGGTTTCTAATTGCTCAAAAAGTGCTTGGGTAAGGTTTATTGGCTCGATGTGTTGCAGGCGTTGTTGCAATAACAGCAGTTTTTTTAGTGCTTGTTTAGGCAGTTGTGGCAGTTTTAATAACTGCCCGATGGTGGTTTTTAGTACCCTATTGGGCAAGGTGTTTTGCTGTAAAACATCGAAGGTGCAATGTGCTTGTGGGCGGTTTTGGTGTTGCAAAATTGCCGTTTCGAGGGGGTGCAACTTGCCGCAAATGTTGGCGGTGGTATGGGTTTGTTCGGTGTAGGTTTGTGCTAATCCGTTTTTTAGCAATGCCGTAGTGGCACCTAACAACAAGTGTAGTAATAAATCGAGGGGCTGATGAGTATCTACAATGCCCATATTGGCGGTTGCGCGCGGTATGGGTACCTGCCAAGCGTAGCAAAGCAAATAGTATAGGTTTTGAATGGGTATTCTCATGACAAATGGCTTGGCAAATTAAAAAAAACGTACTTTGGACACCACAAAAACTTTGGTATCCAAAGCACGATTTATAAATAATAGGCTCACATTACGCAGGGGTGTTACCTAATTAAGTGGCATGGGACTTTGAAGATAATTTGTGGTTACTTTGCTACTACTTTCTGCTCTTTAAAAGTTTGTTACTTTTTTTCTTGACAAAAAAAGTAACCAAAAAAGTCAAGGCTGTATAGTAATTGGCTAAAATGTGCAACATTCCGCTAAAAGATATAAACTTGCACGCCAAACGCTTTGTTTGTCGATTTTGTTTCTTGGTTCGGTGTGGCGTGCTTCAAACAGTATATCTTTCTTAACGCTACATTTATGCCCATTTCTTAACGCCAATTCCTATAATGCCGATCCCGAAGAAACAAAATAGGAAACTGGGTATAAAAATACAAAATACTCAATTATTGAAATGGGCTGCGTAACATCAGTAATAGGGTAAAAACAAGCATACTTTTAGATAGGTATTAAACTGATTAGGTTTTGTGTTGGTTTTACCTCAATTATGGGGGTGCCCGCAACTGTGCAAAAGGTGGAAAGCTAATCACCACCCCCAAAAAACATTTTCCGCGTCAAGCGGGGCAAGCGCAGGCTGTTGTTTGGGGTGATAAAACTATGCTTTATGGTTGTACTCTTTTAGGGCTTGTTCAAGGCACACTAAGGCGGCTTTTAGGTCGGTTTCGTTTAGCACATACGCCAACCTAACCTCTTGTTTGCCTAAGCCTTTGGTGGCATAAAAACCAGTTGCGGGTGCTAACATAACGGTTTGGTTGTTGTAGCTAAACGACTCGAGAAGCCATTGGCAAAACTTATCGGCATCGTCGATGGGCAGTTGGGCGGTTACGTAAAACGCACCTTTGGGCAGCGGACACACAACGCCTTCTATTTTTCGCATACCCTCGACCAGTAAATTGCGGCGGCGGGTGTACTCGGCAATTACTTCGGTCATGTAGCTGTCGGGGGTGTCTATGGCGGCTTCGGCGGCAATTTGCCCAAATGTGGGCGGGCTTAAGCGGGCTTGTCCAAACTTAAGGGCGGCGGCTATTACGTCTTTGTTGCGTGTTACCAAAGCCCCAATGCGCACGCCGCAAGCACTGTATCGTTTCGATACCGAGTCGATGACAATGGCGTGTTGTGCTAGTTCGGGTATTTCTAAAATAGATTTAGCTTTGGCTCCGTCGTACACAAATTCGCGGTATACTTCGTCGGCAAACAGGTATAAATCGTGGCGAAGTGCAATATCGCTTAGGGTTTGCAGCTCTTCATCGGAGTATAAATAGCCTGTTGGGTTGTTGGGGTTGCAGATAAGTATGGCGCGGGTGCGGGGTGTAATGGCTTGTTCAAAGGCTTCGATGGGGGGCAAGCCAAAGCCATTTTCGATGTTGGCAGTTATGGGTTTTACTACAATATTGCCAGCATTGGCAAAGCCGTTGTAGTTGGCATAAAGTGGTTCGGGGATGATGATTTCGTCGCCGGGGTCGAGGCACGAAAACAAGCCAAAATAAAGTGCTTCGGAGCCACCTGTTGTAACGATAATGTCGTTGTGGGTTAATCCGTCAATGCCACATTTGGCGCCGTAATAGTCGGTGGCTAAACGGCGGCGGTAGCTTTCGATACCCGCCGAGTGGCTATACTCTACTACACGCATATTGATGTTTTTAACGGCATTAAGCATCACATCGGGTGTGGGTATGTCGGGCTGACCAATGTTTAGGTGATATACTTTTACGCCTCGGGCTTTGGCTTGCTCGGCATAAGGCACTAATTTACGAATGGGCGATGCAGGCATGGATAGCCCACGTTTAGATATTGATGGCATCTTTGTTTGATAAAATGATAACTGTTGTGATAAGGCGGGGCAAAGTTACAAAAAAGCCCTTGTTTATCCAAAACAAGGGCTTTTTAAAACTCCGATTTTTACAACCAATCGTTTTTACTCGGCGTTCATAATTGGCGAAACTACTTTTACGGGCATAGTTTGCTCAACGGGTGCTGCTTTTACGGTTCCTTTTATGTAGATGCGCGATGTAGGTTCGGCGGCATTAGAGGTAATGGTAATGGCTTTGTTAAATGGTCCTACGCGCCCTTTGGTGTTATAGGTTACTTTAATAGTACCTTCACCGTTGGGGGCAATGGGGTCTTTGGGCCACTCGGGGGTAGTACAACCGCACGATGCTTTTACGTTGGTCATCGTAAGGGGTTCTTTGCCCGTGTTTTTGAATTTAAACTCGTGTGTTACCAATGGACCTTCGTCTAGTTCGCCAAAGTCAAAGGTTTCTTCGGTAAATTGGATATCCGACGATATTACTTCTTGCAATTCGCCGTTAGTGCCAATAGAAAGCGGTGCTTTTTCGCCACCTGCCTGCGCCATTGCACCAAACGACAGGGTAGCAGAGAGTGCCAATAAAAGGAATAATTTTACTTTGTTCATTTTTTTTGTTTTTATCTATTTGGTGATAGGGTATTTGTTTGCTTAGTGTTTGTGTCCATCGCCGGGGGTATGCCCATCGCCCGCTGGGGTTATTTTGGTTGGGTCGCCGGGTTGTGCGGCGGCGGGGTCGGCTTTTACTGTACCTTTAATGTATATGCGCGATGTTGGCGTATAGGCATTAGAAGTAATAGTAACGGCTTTATTAAAAGCGCCTACACGCCCTTTGGTGTTATAGGTTACTTTTATTACACTTTCGGCACCGGGTGCAATGGGGTCTTTGCTCCAGTCGGGGGTAGTACAGCCACACGATGCTTTTACTTGGCTCAACACAAGGGCTTCTTTGCCTATGTTTTTGAGTTTAAATTCATGTGTTACCAATGGTCCTTCGGCTAATTCACCAAAGTCAAAGGTTTCTTCGGTAAATTGGATAATTGGGGCTTTGGTTTCCTCTAACTGTCCGTTTTCGTCAATAACAAAAGAGGCAGGTTGCATAACCGCATCGGGTTGTGCAACAGCAGCAACAGAAAATAAGGCAGACGCTGCAAAAGCTAAAAATAATGTACGCATGGTATTATTGTGTTATGTATTTTGATAGGATTATGATTTGTTAGTCAATACTTACAAAAAGTGTTTTTTAGAGTGCAAAGTTACGCAAAAGTTTAATTGCGCAAGGTTAAATTGTGTTAATTTTAATTTAGTCTTTTAAATTTATACACTATCAAGCCCTCAACAAGGTTTTACAGCAAACTTTTAACAAAGTTACACCTTTTTTTGTTTATTTTTGCGTTGTTTCGTAAAAATAATTTGCCACGTCTATGAAAAGCGCTATATTTATACCCAAAAAAACAGTAGCTTTAATGCAGCTTAATAGATAAAGTTAACCATTATGTTTTTGTTTTAAACTATACTTACTTATAAAAGTTACACAAATAATATGGACATTGTTTCAACTGTAGACCTAGTAGATATTGTTGATATTATGGGATACGAAGCTCCACTCGATGCCTTAACAAAAACAGTATTAGCCGATTACCACACCTGCGTATTTAGCCGCTCTATTAGCGAGCTAAGTTTTTACGATGTGCTTAGTAAAAACCGAGCCCAGTTTGCTATTGTGGGCGATGGTAAAGAGCTACCGCAAATAGCACTTGCCAAACAATTTAAAAACGGCGATTGGCGTGCAGGATATTACCGCGACCAAACATTGGCTATGGCAGCTGGTTTTGCTACTCCTTTTCAATTATTTACCCAACTGTATGCCAACACCAACCCCCTCGAAGAGCCACAGTCGGCAGGGCGAATGATGAACGCCCACTTTGCCACCAACAGCCTCGACGAGCAAGGTAATTGGCAAAACCTAATGGCACAGCCCAACTCGTCGGCTGATATGTCGTCGACGGCATCGCAAATGCCCCGAGCAATTGGCTTGGCTTTGGCATCTAAAAAATACCGCGAAATTATTGCCCTACAAGACGTGGCAGGTATCGAACAGTTTTCGAACAATGGAAACGAAATTTGTTATTGCACCATTGGCGATGCTAGCACATCGGAAGGACACTTTTGGGAAGCCCTAAATGCAGCAGGCGTACTAAAAATTCCGTTGGTCATATCTGTCTGGGACGATGGCATGGGCATATCCGTCGAAAGAAAATATCAAACCACCAAAAATAGCATCTCCGAAGTTACTGCAGGCTTTGGCATAAACGAAAAAGGCGAAGGTATAAAAATTTATGTGGTTAAAGGATGGGATTATCCAGCACTTTGCCGCACCTACCGCCAAGCCGCCGAGCAAGCACGCCGCTATCATATACCCGTATTGGTGCATGTGCAAAACCTAACCCAACCTTTTGGACACTCTACATCGGGCGGCGACCCCAAACGCGGAGCACCCCACAAAACACCCGAACGAAAACAATACGAAATTGATTTTGACTGTAATGTGTTGTTCAAAAAATGGATTTTAGATAACCAATTAGCCACCGAAGCCGAACTAAATGCCATAGAAACAGCGGCGGCACAAACCGCGTCAGATGTGCGCGAAGAGGCATGGAAAGCCACCAATCTGCCCATCTTAAATTACCTTAGCCAACTAAACGACATATTAGTACACCTAGAACCATTAGTTAGCCAACCCGAAACCGTAGAGAAATACCGCAAAGATGCACGCATTAGGGTAACAAAACAAACTAACCCCTCGAAACGCGACCTTGCACAAGTAGCAAGGCAATTGTTGGTGGCACTAAAAAACGAACCCGCCCACATTATCGAACCTTTGCGTAAATGGACTGCCGAGTTCCAAAAAACCAACCGCAAAACGTACAATACCTACCTGCACAGCCAATCGCAACAATCGGCTATGAACGTAGCCGAAGTAAAACCCATTTACACACCCGAAGCCGAAACCGTACCGGGTAAAAAAGTATTGAATGCTTTTTTCGATATAGCTTTTGCCCAAAACCCCATGCTAATTACTTTTGGCGAAGATGTAGGTAAAATTGGCGATGTAGATGGCTGTTTAAGTGGCTTACAAAAAAAATATGGTGTCGAGCGAATTTTTGATACGGGTATCCGCGAATTAAGTATTATGGGGCAAGGTATTGGCTTGGCATTGCGCGGCTTCCGCCCAATTGCCGAAATACAATACCTCGATTATTTTTTGTATGGATTACAACCCATCGCCGACGACCTTGCATCGCTACACTACCGCACCTATGGCGGGCAAAAAGCACCCCTTATTATCCGCACCCGCGGACACCGATTAGTGGGCATTTGGCACTCTGGCTCGCCAATGGGTATGCTACTTGGCTCGGTTAGGGGCATACACTTGTTAGTGCCACGCAACATGACACAAGCCGCTGGCTTTTATAACACCTTGCTAAAAGCCGACGAACCCGGCATTGTAGTAGAGTGCCTAAACGGATACAGCAAACGCGAACAAATGCCCGCCAATATTGCCGACATTTGCGTGCCGCTTGGCGTACCCGAAGTGTTGCGAACAGGCACCGATATTACCATTGTTACTTACGGGGCTTGCTGTGCCATTGCCCTCGATGCAGCCGAGCGTTTGGCAACCTGCAACATTAACTGCGAGGTAATAGATGTGCAATCGTTGTTGCCCTTTGACCGTTATGGCATCATTGGGCAATCCTTAGAAAAAACAAACCGCATTTTATTTTTAGACGAAGATGTGCCGGGTGGTGCTACTGCTTTTATGCTACAGCAAGTGTTAGAGGTGCAAAACGGCTACCGCTGGCTCGACTCGCCACCGCAAACACTTGCCGCCAGCGAACATCGCCCTGCTTATGGCTTTAGTGGCGATTATTACAGCAAACCTAACTCGGACGATGTGTTCGACAAGGTATATACCATGATGAACGAAAGCAACCCAACAGATTATCCAATATTCTTTTAATCTTTAATGAATAAAAAAACCTCCAATGTTTTACAAAACTTTGGAGGTTTTTTTATGAAAATACCACAAGATGGTAATTTTTTAAAAAATCAAGCAAGTTTTATTTGGTTATCTCAAAATAATTATTTATCTTTGTAGGAAACTTTGTAATCCTTAAAATTTTAGCCCATGAAACCTTATTTTTTGTGCCTCTTTTTTTGTTGCCTAATAACTTATATGCCCGCCAATGCACAATCAACGGTGCGCAATTTGTTGTTTAATAGTGCCAACAACATTACTCGCCTCGATTTTAGCACCACTCCTCCAACAGTTATTCCTACAGGTATACCCGATGCTGGCGGTGTTGCCGAAGCCATTGCCCATTACGAAAATAGTGCTGGCGACATTATATTTTGGATTAACTCAAATGGCGTTTACGACCGTAACAACAACCTAATGAGCGGTTCGGTAGGTATTCTTACCAACTCGTCGGCAACCGAAGTAACTATCTGCCCTAAACCCAACAACCCTAACAAATACTACATTATTTACAATACCGAAAATGCTAGCCCTTTATATTACTCGGTGGTTGATATGGATTTGAACGGAGGTTTGGGTGACGTAACCAACCTAAATATACCTATTAGTAACGATGCGTATGCCGAAGGCTTAGAAATTGTGCGCATACCCAGTACCTGCGAATACTGGCTATTGGCTTATAAGTATGATGTTGGCTTTGTTCGATTTAATATTAACGCAGATAATATTAACAACGAAACACTTATTTATGAATTTACCAACCCAGCAGGTTACGACGGACGTGGCGAATTGGATTATTATAATGGCAAAATGGGCGCTTGTTTTGCTTTTAGCAATACCGTTTTTTTAGCCAATTTCGATGCCACAGAAGGTACTATTAGCAACCCAATAGTGCTTAACGATGCCGCGTTTAATAATGCTCCCTACGGATTAGAATTTTCGCCCGATGCCACAAAAGCCTATTTCTCGTTGTGGTACTCTAGTTTTTTGCCAAAATATTTATATCAATATGATTTTGTCACTAATCAATACACCGGTTTTAATTTAGCCAATAATAATTTTGGGCAGATAGAAATGGGACCCGATGGCAAATTATATGTTATACACGATACTAGCACAGGCATAACCGTTATTGACAACGCCAACGAAACCATGCCTACTTTTTCTACCATAAATACCCTTCATTCATTAGGTTTGGGTATTTCCGATTTCATACAGCTTCCACCAAATTTAAGTACTTTATTTAACCAATCGTGGTGTGTTAATCCCGATAGCATAGTTACCTTATCAACCCCCTATCCAAGTTTTGTATATGATTGGGCAGACGCTAGCAACCCTACCAACATTTTACACACAGGCAATTCGTATAGTTTTGTTATGCCCGACACAACAGTGCATATTCAAGCAATTATATCAGGCGAAGGCGCTTGTAGCGATACTGTTAAGTTTAACCTAGAGCCTATTGCTATTGTTGATGCAGGTAATAGCGTATTTTTGCAACAAGGGCAAAGTACTATTTTGGCAGGTAGTAGCTCTACCGAAAGCTCTTACATCTGGTTCCCGTCCGAGGGGTTAAACAACCCTTTTATACTTAACCCCATAGCTACGCCTACTCAAACTACCACCTATACATTATCGGTGCTTAATGGTTTGTGCCAAATGTCGGATACTGTAACCGTATATGTTGCTAATGCTATAGGTATTGATGCTGCTACAAATACCTCCATTTTAGGTAATACCTTTATTCAGCAACAACAATTATATGTATCATTAAATAAACAAATAAATACCAATGGCACATTAAGTTTGCGAAATATGGCAGGGCAAATAGTTTGGTCGTTGGAAGTTAGCTTAGATACCCCTAAACAAATAAACACCAACATTGCCCAATTACCTATTGGTGTATACCTACTTACGCTACAAACTACCAATGGAGCAGAATCAACTAAAATATTAAAAAGTAACTAATTATAGGTAATACGTACACTAAATAACTGATGTTACACAGCCCATTTCAATAATTGAGTGTTTTGTATTTTTATACCCAGTTTTGCAGCTCATTTCTTCTGGACCGGCATTATAGGAATTGGCGTTAAGAAATGGGCATAAATGTAGCGTTAAGAAAGATATACTGTTTGAAGCACGCCACACCGAACCAAGAAATAAAACTGACGAACAAACCGTTTGGCGTGCAAGTTTATATCTTTTAGCGGAATGTTGCACATTTTAGCCAATTACTATACAGCCTTGACTTTTTTGGTTACTTTTTTTGTCAAGAAAAAAAGTAACAAACTTTTAACCAGCCGAATGTAGTAGCAAAGTAATCACAAATTATCTTCAAACCCCCATGCCACTTAATTAGGTAACACCCTGTGTAACAGCACTAAACAGCCTATTTCGCAAAACAGCCTTTCGCCTCAAAACAAAAAAAGTGTCAACACAAGCAACCGTGTTGACACTTTTTTCGTTGTGCATGTCATGAATCTCAAGCAAATTAAAAGAGCAAAAATATTTTTAATTGTTTTTGATAACAATCTTGTAAACTTTATCTTTTAATTTTAAACGTACTTTTTTATGAAACGAACAACAACTCGTTTTAGTGTTTTAACACTATTTGTTTTTATGGGCATTTTGCTTGTTGCTGCTATTGGTTGCGATAATAATTGCAACGATGTAATTTGCCAAAACAACGGAACTTGCGAAGACGGAACTTGCCTTTGCCCCGAGGGTTATGGCGGCGATAACTGCGAACAACTACTAAGCTGCGAAGTGCTAGAACCCCTATGCCCAACTAATGCCAACTGTACTATGTTAAACGGGCTACCTGTGTGCCAATGCCAGACTTGTTACGAGGGCGACAATTGTACCCAACTAATACGCAAACGTTATACGGGCAGTAGCGACAATGGACAGTTTTACAACGCCATTGACCAGTGTATTCCTGGCTTTACTGATACTACTTTTGCTTACACAGTAAAACTATCTCCTGCTGATATTTGTAGCGAGTTTATTATCGAAAGTTTTGGTGCATTTGGTAGCCCCGCCATTAATGTTAGATGCGTGCTTACAGGTATTACCACTTTTAACATCTCACCGCAAACAAATCCGGGTTGGGGTTTAAGTGTTCGCAATTGGGCAACCGAAGAGGGTAGCATAGATACCGTTTTGCAAAAAGTTACGGTTCCGTATATTATTAAATACTCCGACAATACTATTGATAGCTGTAAAGTTGTTTTAAGTTTGCAATAATTTTTGACTCATGCAATACCTCTGCGTAACATCAGGTAATAATCAAAAAGCATTTATTTAAATTGCTTGTCAATGGCGGCTACCAAATTTGCAAACTCGGTGGTATCGTAAAGGCGTGTTAAAAACACAATTTTACCTTTGCGATTAATTAACACATTACGCGTTACGCCACTATCTTCGCGGGCAAAAGTTTTGAATATAGCTGCATCAAGGTCAAGGGCTAAGGGGTAAGTAATGTTCATAGTTTTGGCAAATTTGGTAGTAGTTTGGGCATCTTCTTTATAATCAACGCCAATTAACACCAAGCCTTTGTCTTTATAGGCTTGCCAAATGTCGGTTTCTATATGTGGCATCTCGGCACGGCACACACCGCACCAGCTTGCCGTAAATTGAAGCATAACTACTTTGCCTTTCAGTTTTTTTAAGGTAGTACTTGTGCCATCGGGGTAGGTAATGGTAAAGTTATTTTTTACCTTATCGCCAACTTTAACTATATAGCCTCGGTCGGTGGGTTGCTCGTGGGTTTGTGCAAGGGCAGTGTTTAAGCCGCCTAAAAGCAGAGCTATAACAAATTGTAAATGGTAAATGGTAAATGATAAGCGGAAAGTTGTAAATGGTAAGTTGTAAATGGTAAATGTGTTTTGTTTGCTGTTTGTGGCGTTTTTTGATAGGGAGGTGTTTGCAAAAATGTGCATTTTAGTGTATTTTTTTGGTGATGATGATATGTATTTTAGGGGTAGTAGTAGCGGTTGTACCGCTATCAATTGTTGTTTGCCGATAGACGTATCGGTGCTAACAGTTATAATCAACAAAAAAACAACATTTTGGTTGATTGTTTTATGCAATAAAGCGAAGATATTTTGGTAAATATCTTCGCTTTGTTGCTTATGTGGGTGTTTTGTTAGGGCGGTTATTATTTAACCACCATTTGTATGGTATGTCGGCTTTTTTGCTCCAACAATATTTCGCGGTTTTGGGTATGTTGTGCAATGGCTTCGGGGGTGTAGTGGCGTATGGTTATTAGTTCTAAACCTTCGTTTTTATGCACGGTATAGTTTTCGGCTAATTCGTCGAGCAGTTCGGTTATGCGGTTGGGGGTGTTGTCGATACACGCCGAGAAGCTAATGGCGGCGTTTTGGGTTAAGTTGGTTTTAATGCGGTGTTGGGCAAATAGTTGGTAGATGTTGCTTAAGTTTTCTTCGGCTACAAACGAAAAATCGTTGCTTTGGACAGATAACAACAACTGGTTTTTTTTGATAACTACTACCGGTGGCAAAACCGTGCCTTCGGGCAACTGTGCTTGTACTATGGTTCCGTTTTCGGTGGGCTTAACAAACGAGCGTACATATAGCGGTATGTTTTTGTTTTGTACCGGTTTAATGGTTTTGGGGTGGATAACATGTGCGCCGTAGTAGGTCATCTCGATGGCTTCGTAGTACGACAATACGGGTATAAGCACCGCATTGTCTACAATACGTGGGTCGGCACTCAAAATGCCCGGTACGTCTTTCCACACGGTCATGGCATCGGCATCGAGCAGGTTAGCAAACACGGCGGCGGTATAGTCCGAGCCTTCGCGCCCCAAAGTGGTGGTAAAGCCCTCTATGGTTCCGCCCATAAAGCCTTGTGTAATAATTATTTTGCTGTTGTCTAACATCTTGGGCAGCACCGACAGCACGCGCTTTGCCGATTCTTTCCAGTTTATCTGCCCTTCGCGGTAGGTGTTATCGGTGCGCAGCAAACGTCGAGCGTCGAGCCATTCTACCCCCATTCGGCATTCGTTAAGGTAATCCGAGACTATTAGGGTGGCAACAAGCTCGCCAAGTGATACTATCTGGTCGTATTCGTAGCTGTATGCGGTTGATGGGGGGTGGTTAAATCGTTGAGCTACGGTAGCAAAAGCTTGTTCGATGAGGGTAAATACGGGGTGGAAGTCGTGACCAAAAAGTTCGCGACTGACAGATAGGTGTTGTTCTTTGATTTGGTTTAATAAATCGGCGGCATTGCCTTTTTGGTAATAGTAGGCGTCGACTACTTCTTCGAGGGCGTTGGTTGTTTTGCCCATTGCCGATACTATTATTACAATACGGTGCTCGTTGTTAAAGTGTGCAACAATATCGGCTACATTGCGCACGGCTGGGGCATCTTTTACCGATGCTCCGCCAAACTTAAATACGTGTAACATGCTGTTTTAAATTGTAAATTATAAGGTGTAAATGATAAATGCTGGGTGTTTGTAGTGTTTGAAGGGGCAGAGGGGATTTGGCTAGGTTTAATTGTTTTGCGGTATTTGTTATGCTTGGTTTTGTTTGGGTTTGCGTTCTACAATCAATACTACATTTAGGTACACTACCAGTAACATAATTTTTAAGATGTAGTTTAACATGGGTATTTTGTGGGTGGTAGCCGACAACCATTGCACATCGAGCTGCCATAAGAACAAAGCTAACAACAAGTATGCCGCCATAGCTGCAATGGGGTAGGGTATTTTGTAGTGTTGTTGCCCCCAAATGTACGACACTATCATCATGGCGGCATAACATGCCAACGTTGCCCACGCCGAGCCTATGTAACCCATAGTAGGTATCCAGATAAGGTTTAATACAATAGTGACAAATGCCCCAAACACCGAAATGGTGGCTCCAAGGGCTGTTTTATTAGTTAATTTATACCAAATGGCTACGTTGTAGTATATGCCCAAACACAAGTTGGCAAGCAACAAAATGGGTACTATTGCCAAACCTTGGTGGTAGTTGGTGCCAATAAAATGTTTGATAATGGGTAAAAACAGCATCACACCCAAAAAGATAAATAAGCCCACGATGGTAAAATAGCGGGTTATGTAGGCGTAGGTTTGGGGTGCGTTTTTTTCTTTGGCTTGTGCAAAAAAGAAAGGTTCGGCACCCATTTTAAACGCTTGGGTAAAAAGCGTCATCAATATGCTTAGTTTATAACACGCGCCATAGATACCCAATTGTGCCATATTGGTGGCAGAGTCGTAGGGCAGTAGGTATTTAAGAATTACGCGGTCGAGCATTTCGTTGATGCTGCCCGCCAAACCTACCACTATTAAAGGTAAGCCATAAAGCAGCATTTTTTTGAGTAGGGGCGTGTCTATGTTCCATTTTAGTTGTTTTAACTCGGGCAATAGCAATGCCAAAGTTATGGCGCTAGCCGCTAAATTGCTGATAAAGATATAGCCAATGCCAAAGCTAGGGTTATACCAACTGCTAACGAGGGCGGTTTTGGGCGATAAGATGGGGCAAGCTACTAAAAAGAACAAGTTTAAACCAATGCTAACCACAATATTGGCGATGCGCACAAAAGCAAAACGTTTGGGGTGTTCATCGTATCGCAATTTGGCAAAGGGCAATGCCGTTAGGGTATCAAAACCTAGTATCAGCAGTATGTAAACAAGGTAGTTGGTGTGGTTGGCGTATCCTAAACTAACCGATAAGGTAGGCGATAACAACAACAAAACGGCTGTTAGCAAGGCAGTGCTACCTGCCAACGACCAAAAGGCGGTGCTGTATACGGTTTCGGAGGGGTGTTCGGATTCTTTGACGTAGCGAAAATAGGCGGTTTCCATGCCATAAGTATACAAGACCATTAAAAACCCGATATAACTGTAGAGTTCGGTAACGGCTCCGTATTGGGTTGCGGTAAATACGCGGGTGTAGATAGGCACTAATAGGTAGTTTAATAATCTGCCCACAATGCTACTTAATCCGTATATTGCCGTTTGGCTAACTAGTTTTTTCAGCAATTTACTTTTCGACACGGTATTTTTTTAATGGTTAATGGATAGTGATTTTTGGTTGATGGTTGGTTTTTATTGGGTGGGTAGTAGGGTATGTAAAATGCCGTCGGGTGGTTTTAAACCCGACGGCATTTTGGTTGATAGGTATATTGGTTTATACAGCCGATGCAGTTGCGGTTAATTGTCTAAACACATCCTCGAGGTTGCTTGTTTCGCGTTGTAGGGTTAGCAGTATTAGGTTATTTTGTACGGCAAATTCAAACACTTTGGGTCGGGCATCGTGTTGGCTGTTGGTAATAAGGTGGTATTTGTTGCCATCTAGGTGGGTGGCTTGTGTTACGTGTTCAATTTTTTCAAGTTTTTGGGTAGATACCTGTTGGTTAAACTCCACAAGCAACAATGTTTGTTGATTGGTTCGTTGTTGTAATTGTTCGGCGGTGTCGTTAGCCACAATTTTGCCTTGGTTAATAATTAGTACACGGTTGCAAAGCGCTTGTACCTCTTGCATAATGTGGGTTGATAGGATAACGGTTTTTTTTTCGCCTAATGTTTTTATCAGTTGGCGTATCTCTGCCAATTGGTTGGGGTCTAGCCCTGTTGTTGGCTCGTCGAGTATCAACACTTTGGGGTCGTGTATCATGGCTTGTGCCAGCCCAACGCGTTGTCGGTAGCCCTTAGATAGTTGTCCTATTTTTTTATGTTGTTCGGTGGTTAGCCCTGTGGTATGTATCATCTCCTCGACGCGTTGTTGGGTGTGCTTGCCTAACTTATGCAGGTGAGCTACAAACTCGAGGTATTCGCGTACAAACATATCGAGGTATAGTGGGTTGTTTTCGGGTAGATAACCAATTTGTTGGCGCACCTCTATTGGGTTTTTGAGTATATCGTAGCCACATACTAAGGCGGTACCGCTTGTTGGTGGTACGTAGCAGGTTAGCATTTTCATGGTGGTTGATTTTCCGGCGCCGTTGGGTCCTAAAAAACCGAGTATTTCGCCTTCTTTTGCTTCAAACGATACCTCATCTACGGCATGTTGCAAACCATAAATTTTAGTAAGTTGATTAACTTGTATGGACATGGTATACTAATTATGAATTATTAATTGTAAATTATAAATTGTAAGGGACAAATTGCAATTTATAAGTGGTAAAGGTTGGGGTGTTATTGTTTGGTGGCAATTAGCTTGTTTGATGTTGGGCTTAATTGCTTTTAAGGTAGCACCTACATTGGCAACATTAGGTTAAACCCATTATTGGTACACCATAAACGGTTTTAGGCGCACAAAGTTAGGTAAAAATGGTGGATTGTTGTATTGGGTTGGCTTATTTTAGCTAACTTTGTGGCTTGTTTTAACGATTATTAATTGTCGATTATCTATAATCAAACAGCCACTAATTATGGAGCTTTGCACTAAGGTAAAAGCTAACAGCATCAACAACCTATCCGATGGGCGCTATTTTGCCACTTTTGCCGAGTGGGTAGGTTTTAATTTTAATCCACAAAACCCAAATGGCATTGATTTGCCTACTGCCGTAATGATTATGGGTTGGTTGGCAGGTCCGCGCATTGTTGGCGAGTTCGACGATTTACCGCCCGAAACCATCAACAATATTGCCCAAGAGCTACAACTTGATACGATACAAACCGACCTCGATTTGTCGGGTAGTTATTTATTGCCTATCATATCAACCGTTATACGGCGCATTGTTATTTTGCCAACTAGCACCGCTACGGATATTTTGGAGGTGATAGAAAATGCCAAAGGGGTGTCGTATTTTCTGCTCGATTTTCAAACACATCAACTAACATGGGATAGTGTTGAGCAACATGCAAGTGTTCATCTGCCATTTTTACAGCATCTTTGTAGCACATACCCTATATTATTGGCGGCGTTGTTTACGAAATGTATTGCCTATAAAGTAAACGGTATAGGTGCGGCAGGTATTGCCTTGCTTGGTGGCAACGAGCTACAACCCGGTATGCGCTTGTTTGACGATGTACAAGATATTGTAGAGCAATTAGAAATTTTTTGATTAGACAGCTAATGGTATGCGCTAAATGGCATTGAGCTTTTTTAGTTTCTTTTCATTTTTTTTCATCAACATCAAATTTAACCCCACAAGCTATTTAACCTTTACACCATGACAAAAACCACAATCATCAATTAACCTTGCATTGGTATAGCCGCCTGATGAATTGGTATAGATGGAACGATGCCGTACAAATACCTTTTTTTAACCCTACAGCGCGTTTGGCATTAGGTGCAAAACAGGTGGTTGATAAATGGCAAACCGACCGCTTTTGTGCCAACAAAACCACCGAATTAGAGCAATGGCTACACAACACGCAATTGTTTTTTGTGTTTTCGAGTCCGCGCTCGGGTACCGTTTTTTTAACCGATTTGTTTTTGAACACTGCCCAATATGCACAAATAGAACACGAAGCCAATATTGTTGATTACCCAGCATTTGCCCGAGCTATACAACAGCCCCAAGATGCCTACTGCTATATAAACGATTTTAGGTTAAAGGATATGTTTAAGCGGGCATACACCAAAAAAATGCCTATTTATGGCGAGATAAACCCGTTTTTGGCATTGCATTGTGCGGCTATTGCTGCGGCATTACCAGCGGCAAAGCGGTTTCATTTGGTAAAAGATGGGCGGTCGGTGGTGCGGTCTATGTTTTCGCTACCAAATTAGGGGGGCAAAGACCTGATGTCAAAGCCCATTTTTCCGCCACCAAACGACCCATATAGCGATAAATGGCAACACCTAACACGTTTTGAGCGCTTATGTTGGCAATGGCAGTTCGAAAACCGATTTATGCGCCAACATATACCTACCCAAAACCGTTTGTATTTTGAGTTATTGAGCAAAGATTACGATTATTTTAAAACACAACTGCTCGACCCGCTTGGCTTACAAATTAGCGCCAATGTTTGGCAAGATTATGTAAATACGCCCAAAAACGAGTCGGCGGTTTACCGTATGCCGCACCACACACAATGGACACCCGAAGACAAACGCCGCTTTGAGCAAATATGCGGTGAGGAAATGGCGATGTATGAATGGCAATAATAAAAATACTGTTTGAGACACACCACACCGAACTTTGAAATAAAGCTGATAAGCAAAGCGTAGTTTGACAAGCTCACTATGACTGGCGTGTCGAGTTTATTTTTTTCAGCGTAATGCTGCCTAATCCGCCAATTAAATACAGCCTTAACTTTTGGTGTCACTTTTTTGGTCAAGAAAAAAGTAACAAACTTTTAAAAGATGGTAAGTAGTAGCAACCTAATAACAAATTACCTCCAAAGCCTTCAGCATTTTATATAAAACCCTGATTATCAACCGTTTTTGAAAAAGTCACCGAAAGGAGGGTTTGTGTAAACGCTTTGCTATTGTTTCTGTTTGGTCAAGCCGTTTTTTTAGCCTACCTTTGTGGGTGTTCAATAAACCCTTTTACCAACATGAAAAAACAAACTTTTTTATTCGCCTTTTTTACCGCACTCTTATGCCTTATCAGCCCTAAACTATACGCTAACCACGCCATGGGCGCCGACCTAAGCTACCGCTGCTTAGGCAACAATCAATACGAACTTACGCTTTATTTTTATTTCGATTGTGGCAGTATTGTACAAGATACACCACCTGTTAATCCGCAAATATCCATTTCGTCGGTGTCGTGCGGGCAGTTGTTTAACATCAATCTTGCCCAAGACGCAGCCGTATCGGGCAACGAAGTGTCGGTGTTGTGCAATACCGTTAGCAGCAATTGCAACAATGGTGCTTACCCGGGTGTGCAGCAATATATTTATAGAGATACCGTAACACTACCCATGCCTTGCACCGACTGGACATTTGGCTACCAACTGCCCGACGGACAAACGCGCAGCGCGGCTATCACCAACCTACAATCTGCCGATATTTTTCAGTTGTACATCGAGGCAACACTCGACAATACGCGTGGTTGCAACGATTCGCCAGTATTTACACAATCGCCCATTGCTTATTATTGCAACCAAGCAAACACCTTTACCCAAGCAATCTACGAACCCGACGGCGATAGTTTGGTGTACTCTTTGGTGCATCCATTAGATGCTCCTTTTGCACCCATACCTTACGCAGTCGGTTTTACCGCATCTAACCCATTTAATAATACCGCCTTTAATTTTAATACCCAAACGGGCGATATTGCTTTTACACCCAATGGAGCCCAACGCCCCGTTGTGGCAGTTAAGATAGAGGAATACCGCGATGGCGAGCTAATTGGCTCGGTGTGGCGCGATATGCAATGGGTTATTTTGCCTTGCAACAACCAACAAATAAATGTTAGTACTACGGCTAATTGGCAAACGCACGTATGCGCAGGCACGCCCATTAGCCTACAATGGCAAGCCAACGACCCCGAAGATGGCAACCTTACGCTGTCGTCAAATATTGGCTCGTTTCCGGCAAGCGCCACCTTTACGGTTAGCACTGCACCGCCCAACTCGGGTTTCGATAAAAATGGCACTTTTAACTGGACACCCACCGCTGCCGATGCGGGTTTTTATCTGTTTGAGCTAAGTGTTAGCGACAATGCCTGTCCCATTCCGTCGCAGACAAGCTACATCTACCAAATTTATGTAGATGCCACCCCCAACGCCGGTCCCGATTTGGTGTATTGCAACGCCAATGGCATACCCATTGTAGTAAGCGTTACGGGCGGCACCGATTTTACGTGGAGCCCAGGGGCAACCCCGCTTACTGCCAATGGCTCGGAGGTATCGTTGGCACCACAGTTAGCACCGGGCAGCACCGTAGTATACAGCGTAACCAACAACTGCGGTTTTACCGACGAAATTGTAGTAACCACCGACTCGCCATTTTCGGCAAGTATTTTGCCCAATAACCCCGCCATTTGCGCCACCCAACAAGGTATTGTTTTGCAAACACAAACACCTACGGGCAATTACACCTACACATGGAGTCCGCAAATTACCCTAAACGACCCCACCGCCCAAGCTGTTTATGCCACACCCAACCAAAGCACTACCTATACCGTAACCATCACCAACACCCAATCGGGTTGCGTAGCTACGGCATCGGCAACAGTTACTTTTTCGTCGCTAACGGGCAACGCCACTGCCACCGCCGCACAAGATACCGTTTGTGCTGGCACAGCCGTACAGTTATCATCAACCGCCGAAAGTATTGCGAACCTTAGCTGTGGTATAACCAACCAGCCTTGCAGCAGCAATAATGTGTTGTATAGCTTTGGCGCGCCCGATGATTCAACGTATACGGTAACACCTTTTAATGCTTTTTGGGAGAATGGCAGAATGCAAATACTATATACAGCCCCCGAACTAACGGCAGCAGGCATACAAGCGGGTATTATTAACGAGCTAGGATTTTTTGTGACCCGCAAATTTTCGAGTACGCCTTTTAATCAGTATCACCTAAAAATGGCTTGCACCAATGCCACCTTTGCCGACGGCTACCAAGTAGGCTTACAAGAAGTAGCCTCGTTTAACAACCTAAACACCACCGAAGGCTGGAACATGCTACCCCTTGACCAACCTTTTTATTGGGACGGAACAAGCAACCTGCGCATTGAGGTATGCCACCACATAAACAACTTTGATGCCTCCGACGAAGTAGCTTTTTCGCCTACCAGCCTTACTACGGTTACTTTTGCGCAAACATCGGTTGGGGCAACGGGCTGCACACTTAGCAGCATTACCAATGCCAATTTGCGCCCAAACATACGTTTTGCAATGTGCGCTCCGCAGATAAATACCAACGCCCAAATCAATTGGCAACCCACCCAGGGTTTATCGGCAAGCAATATTGCCAACCCCATAGCCACACCCACACAAACCACCACCTACACCGTTACCTACAACGAAAACAGTTGCGCAGCCACCGCCAGCGTAACGGTTGTTGTACCTTCGTCGGATACAAACATTGATGCCCAACCCAATGCCACCACTGTTTGTTTAATAAATGGCACTGCCCAAGTACCAATATCGGTAACAGGCAACCTACCCACCACCACCACCTACAGTTGGCAGCCCGCCAATGGTTTATCGGCAAGCAATATTGCCAACCCTATAGCAACCATAAACGCCGCAAGTAGCTATATTGTAACGGCAAACCTAAACGATTTTTGCAATACCATACTAACAGATACCGTACAAATTGCCGTATCCGAGCCGCCAAACCTAAGCATAACACCCACCAATACCCAAATTTTTGCGGGCGAAAGTGTACAAATTATTGCCAGCGGCAACTTCGATAGCCTCGCTTGGACACCCATAACCAACATAGATAACCCCACATCTGCCACCATTACTGCACAGCCCACCCAAACCACCACCTACACCGCCACCGCCCAAAATGCCGACGGTTGCCAAACAACTGCCCAAAGCATAATAACAGTTTTTAAAGCCCCAGCCGACACTTGTTTGCTGATGCCCAACGCTTTTAGCCCCAACAACGACGGCACAAACGATTGGTTTGGTGCCTCGGTAGGCTCGTTTGATGAGCTAGTGTTGTTTAAAATTTACAACCGATGGGGGCAAGAACTATTTAGCACCACCAACAAAAACAACGCCCTTTGGGACGGAACCTACAAAGGCAAAGCCCAACCTATGGGCGTATATGCCTATTATATACAGGTAATTTGTAAGGGCAAAGAACAAGTGCAAAAAGGCAATGTTACTTTGGTTAGATGATGTGTATGGCTATTGTTTGGGGCAATTTATTACGCCAAACATCAACACAAACAAAACGGCTTTTTTTAGCTGCCCACCAGATGCCCTACAAACCAACAAACCAAACCCATTGCCAACAAAAAACCACCATTGTACAATACAGTGGTGGTTTTTGGCGATTTTTAGCTCATATAAACGTATTAAAGAATATACCACATTGGGTTTCGTATTTATACAAACGCTATTATACGTAGTATAACAGCGTTTGTATTTTCCGAAACGCTATTATACGCAGTATAACAGCGTTTGTATTTTCCGGAATGCTATTATACGCCCTATAACAGCGTTTGTATTTTTCGGAATGCTATTATACGCAGTATAACAGCGTTTGTATTTTCCGAAACGCTATTATACGCAGTATAACAGCGTTTGTATTTTCCGAAACGCTACTATACGCAGTATAACAGCGTTTGTATTTTCCGAAATGCTGCTGTACACATTACAGCGGCGTTTGTATTTTCCGGAACGCTGTTATAAGAGTTACAGCGGCGTTTGTATTTTCCGGAACGCTATTATACGCCCTATAACAGCGTTTGTATTTTCCGAAACGCTATTATACGCAGTATAACAGCATTTGTATTTTTCGGAATGCTATTATACGCCCTATAATAGTGTTTGTATGTATTTTTTAGCCCTATATAATTGCCCCAAAACAAAATGTGTAAAAACTTCTCCAAAAAATTGCTTAAACTAAAAAAAACACCGTATATTTGCCACCGATAAAAGGCACTTACTATTATATGCAACAAAATTTAGTAGTGAGTGTAAAGAATCAGGTATAATCAACAAACAAAAATCTATCAAATAAAAAATCTATTTTCAACAAAAACAAGGCATCTGTTTGGTGTCACTTTTTTCTGCATTTTGATACTACAAACTGCTTGTTTAAAAGACAATATTTCTACCGAGCAATTGGAGAAACAGTTATCCAATCACAAAATGAGTGATGTTTGGGAAGGGTGTAAGCTTTATGAACCATTTAGAGCAGAATTTTGTCCGTGGGCTTATGGAACAATAGCAGAGCCTCACATTGCCGCCGCATATAGACAAGGTGTTGACATCACTACACCAAGTGGAAAAACATACAAGGCACAACCCTTTGTGAGTGAAAATAACACCATCGATTTTTTAGTAACCGAAACAGGAAAAGAAGACTACATAATTACAAATGCTAACTATTGGTACTACAACACATTCAATAATAACGAACCTGTTGCTAAGGCACTAAAAGGACTATATTTGTTTGACGAGTTAATTGCTTTAGGCAATAAAAATACATCAACAATACAAAATTTGCTACAAAACAGTGCCACCTTATCTGCCACAGCCGAAAAACTAACCATTAATTATACTACTACCCCTGTGCTTTCCGATGCACTCACAGGTATAGTTATTGCCGTACCCAAATGTATGTACGAGCAAGCAACTACTGTAAAACGGTATATCAATAACATTGGATATAATCCAAATAACAGTGCTTACGTATATGTGGTGGAAGATGCCTTAGAAGATTGTAATTTTGATTGTTATGCATGTGCCGACCCTATTTGTGTATTTAATAAGATACGAGAGACCATACTTCCTGAAAATACTACCGACATTAATCTGTTACATACTGCTTTTTTGCACTATGGAATTGCATTATCCCAAACAGAGATTAGCAATTTTATGCCTCACTTTGCTACTATTGCAGCAGACGTATATGCTACTTCTATTACTAACCGCGATTATGTATTGTGTAGCACACGCTCTATTGCTGCCGACAACGAATTAGTTTGGGAGCGGTTCGAAGATTTACATGCTGCAATAACTGCTAACCCATACGCATTATTAAATAGTTGCATCGAAGCTGATGCAAACATAAATATTGCCGATTATGCAGCCTTGTACAATTTTACCATTCCGGCAAGCACACAAACACGCTTAAATACCTTAGGCTTTACTAACCAACCCATTGAACAAGGCAATGCAGCTACTACTAATTTGGACTACTACAGCGTAGAAATAACGACCATGCCCGATATAAATGGCGATTTATTTCCCGATAGCTATAACCAAGTAGCCGATGCGTTTAGGTTAAATTTTCCTGCTTTGGCAAGCGGAACAGCACTAAATTTTCAATTTGATTGTCCAGGACCTGTATCACAAGACAATATATTCTGGGAATTTTTGCCTTATTCTGGAACAGAATATACCAAGTGGCAATCTACTAATAATTACTTAAATACTGTTTTTAAAATAGATGCAGGAGGTGATGCAATTTTTACTTCTTTGTTAGCCGATTTGGGAGCTGTTATTGTTTCACAAAGAACACCTCAATGCTGTTGGCAATTTTCGACTATTAACACACCGCTAACTGGTACACAACCATTTTCGGGTAATCGACAATTTGGTTCTTTTATAAATGCTAATGGCAAAACAGTTATTTACACCAAAGCAGTAGACACCGCCTTGACAGAAAACATGGCATCAATTGCAGGGTATCTTTTTAATGAATGTGATGATGATACCTATTATGCTATTGCCAATGCTACCTGGACGAACCTTCAACAAGAAGTAATTAGTTTTGTTGTACAACATGGTGGTGCTGCTCATGTAGAGCGTACCGATAAAATACGAGTAGATGTAGATATATTACGAAGCCAACTAAAATCTACTACACCTGTAAATTTTGCACCATGTCAACACTAAAATTTATAAGCAGGTTATTAGCAAAAATTGGAGTGTTTATTTTGTCTTTTTACATTTATTTTGCATCTTCTTTTGCTTCTGTTGCTATCGGAGCATATTTTTTCAAAAATCAAACAGCAAATGCAGAGAAACAGTTGTTTAAAGCACTGAATTATACATTTAATATTAGGGCAATGTTAGCTTCTATGATACTTTATTCTGTGTTTACACTTTTTAATTTGTTTGTATTAATCATGTTCTACAACAGATTACCAAAATATAAAGACAATTTAGACCTTAAAAATACCTATCTATATACATTAGCCATTTGTACTTTTTAGTACATCATGGAGCTTATTGTAATTCAATTTGTTCCTTCGCTAAAAAGAATAGCCCACCTATTCATTATGGTATTTCCCCCTCAAAGAGTAAATGATGTATCTGTTTTTGGATGGGTAATAGTTGGTAGCATTGTGTTTTTTTCTTGGTTTGTTCCGCTCTGGTATTATAAACTAAAATGGTTGTTTATAGAAAGGCAGCATGAAATGGAATGATGTTAAAAATACACCCTACAAAGTGTTGCCAGTTATTTGTTTAGTAATATGGCGGCAATACTATTATACACATTACAGCGGCGTTTGTATTTTCCAGAACGCTATTATAGTACATAACAATAGTAAATTAATTACAACAAAGATACGGAGAACACAGAGAAAATGCCTCTGCGTCCTCCGTATCTCTGTTGTAAACAGTGGTGTTTGTAGTTTTTTTATCTTTACATAATTGCCCGAAAAAAAATTTGTAAAAATCACTCCTAAATCTTAATTAAACAAATAAAACACCTTATATTTGCAACCGATAAAAGGCACTTGCTATTATAGGTAATAGAATGTGGTAGTGGGCGTGGGGTGTGCAGAGGCTTTGGGGGTTTGCAACTATTAAACTAATAATCAAATAACGGTATAAACAACATAAAATGAAATATTGGGCAGTAGGAGCAACACACGAAAACACTGACATTTCAAAAGACTTTTTAGACCAAGGAATTTGGTATGACGGTTATGCCTATAGCGGAGATGAAGAAATAGAGGCACATTAGAAAATGTTGCTATTGGTGACCTTCTGCTAATGAAATCAAGTTCTACTAAAGGGGCAAACCATGCAATTACCTTTACGAAAGTGAAAGGTATTGGTAAAGTCATCAGCAAAGAGAACTACCACACTTTTAAAGTCAAGTGGTTTAATATTAAAGAACTTCCAAAGGATTTTGACACCATTTCCTATAGAAAGACAATTGAGCTGTTGAGAGATGATGAAATGTTGGAGTTTGCTCAACAAATAATCGAAAAAGAAAAAGAGAAATGATAATAGACCTACTCAAATACAAAAACCAAATCATTTTGCAAGGTCCTCCGGGGACAGGTAAAACAAGACAGGCAAAATTGATAGCTGAGGAATTAACTAAGTCACGAACAATTGGCAATCCAGAAAGTATAATTGATAATTTGGTCAAAAACTTCAATCCAAATGATGAAGCAATAAAAACAGCAAGAGAAAATAGAAATGCCCAACTCTCAATGTTTTATGATTGTTTTCCAAAAATAATTTAACAAATTACCTTGCAAAGTTATTGTACGGGTAAAGGTGATAGAGATAATTTTTGTTGGTGGATTGAAACGGGATTAAAACAATTAGGGTCATATTCTCCCGGTAGTTCACGCTCGTACCTAATTTATTGGAAAAAAACAATTGAAGATTATAGCAAACATGGTATCGTAAAGGATATTGAAGACAATAACGAAGCAATAAAAAAAATTGCTGACTTAATATCCGAAGTTGTTCAGACAGAAAATACGGCTAATGCCGAACAATATTTTGGCGTTAGCTTCTTGTTGAAAATACTCAACAGCTATTATCCCGAAAATTATTTTCCAATTAATAGCGAAAAAATGATTGATAATGCCTTGAAAATATTCAAAGTAGATTTTCAAGGACTGAATATTTTTGAAAAAAACAAAAAACTAAACCAAGTTTATCTTGACAAAAAAAGCAATTAAATAGCCAATTAAGTAGCTACGAATTCGGACAAATGTTGTGGGAAAACTTTAACTTAAAAACAGGTGAAAGTATTGACCAAAAAGAAGAAATTGTTGCAACAGGTGAATTTGAAATCATTCAATTTCATCCAGCATACTCTTATGAGGATTTTGTAAGAGGAATTGTTGCCGAAACGACTGAAAATGGAAGTGTTTTTTACCAAGTAGAAAACAAAATACTTGCTGATTTTGCACAAAAGGCATTAGATAACCCAAATGGCAACTATGTTTTGGTTATTGATGAAATAAATAGAGCTAATTTACCTGCTGTTTTAGGCGAACTTATTTATGCCTTAGAATACAGGGATAATCCCGTTACCTCTATGTATGAATATGAAGGCGAAAGAAAAATTATACTACCTAAGAACCTTTATATAATTGGCACAATGAATACAGCAGACCGTTCTGTAGGACACATTGATTATGCTATCAGAAGAAGATTCGCTTTTGTTGATGTATTACCTGACGAAAATGTTATTCAAAACGACATGGCTAAAAATTTATTCAGTGTAGTCAAAAACTTGTTTACAAACGAGTTTCTTTCACCCGATTTTAAAGCCAAAGATGTAATGATTGGACATAGTTATTTTCTTAATGTTAAAGACGAGAACGAATTAAGAATTAAATTAGAGTATGAAATCAAACCAATTCTTAGAGAATACTTGAAAGACGGGATATTTTTAGAAACAGCAAACGATAAAATTGAAGCATTAAATGTCTAAGTTACTCTTCAACAAAGCACTTTCGGAACACTCAATTGAAGATATCTCTTCAATTGAGATACTTTCTGCGTCATCAATCCTTTTTAAGCAAAAAGAAGGTTGTAAATGCATCGAGATTACCCAAGATAGTACGAGTAAAAAATTAAACTCTAATTTTTATATCGGCACTGATTGGTTACACAAAAATGAAGTTGCTGTCTATGTAGCGCCAAAACTTAATGATAATACACAGCAAACCGATTATTTAAAAATGCTGTTTTCTTGCTTAAGACACTCTGATGTGGCAAATTTTGTAAGAGATTTGTATGAAATTAAATTTGAAGAACCCTTTATTGAGATTGAACAAAAGCAAGATTTGCTTACTCCACTTTTGGTTGTTCAATTTCTACAGATATTGAAATCCGTTGTTAAAAAAGGGTTAAAAAAATCATATTACAAAGTAAAACAAAATCTAAATGCAAAAATCAAAGGGAAAGTTTTAGTTTCTCAAACGCTCAAACATAACCTAATCAAAAACAAACCAACCAAAACATTTTGTCAGTACGATGAATTTGGTTTCAACTGTATTGAAAACAGAATATTGAAACAGACATTGGTTTTTGTTCAAAAATATCTTGTTTTTTTTCCTAACTATACTAAACTTGTTGCTCCTGTAATCAATTATTGTTTGCCCGCTTTTCACGAAGTTGACGAAAATATTGATTTACGTACAATGAAATCAATTCCGCATAATTCATTTTACAAAGAATACAAAGAGGCACTTTATATTGCAAATCTCATTTTAAAAAGATTTGGCTACAACATAAACCAGATAGAATCACTAAACAATAAAACCATTAAAGTTCCACCATTTTGGATTGATATGCCAAAGTTATTTGAATTATATGTACTAGGTTTGCTTAAGGATAAATATTTCAATAAAATTCAATTTCAAATTCAAGGAACTTATGGGCAACCAGACTTTATTCTTGTGGATAATAATGAGGGAATGATAATTGATACGAAATACAAACATAAGTATCAGCAAGAGCAATACCAAATAGAGGACATCAGGCAATTAAGTGGTTATGCAAGAGATGTAAAAGTTTTATCAAGGTTAGGATTAAAAACAGAACAACAACGAGATATAGTAATAGACTGTTTAATTATTTATCCAGACCAAAAAGCACCAGACAAATTAACTGACGATTTAAAAGAAATAGCAATTAATGGCTTTACCCGATTTTATAAAATGGCAATTAAATTACCTATAATCAGCGACTAAAATGGATGAACAACAACACGACAAAAAATAAGAATGAACACACAATAATGGTTTGTTTCAATTATAGTCTTTTACATTTCAACTCAACGGTCCTCCTCTTCAACAAAACCCCAAATCTGCATTTCCTGCAAATTTGGGGGTTATTGTTTTATAGCATCTTTACCATTTTCTACTTTCTAAAACGGTTTTGGTAAGCAAAATAAAAGCGGCTGTCAGCGACACAAAATACACCACATCGCGGGTATCAACAACGCCCCTACTAATAGACACATAGTGCGACCGTATGCCAATGCCATCAACTAAATCGTCGAAGGTGGCGTAAAACAAGCCCAAATGGCTAAGGTACTCGAAGGCGCTGTTAAAGAAAAAACACAAAAACACCGCCAACAAAAAAGCCACAATTTGGTTGGCTGTTAACGACGATGCAAAAATGCCAATTGCCGTAAATGCCGCACTCAAAAACAACAAACCTAAATACGAGCCCCACGTAGCACCCGTATCAATATTGCCTACCTGCGCACCCAAACTGTAAATGGTGTAGTAATACAACAAAGTGGGCAAAAGCGTAAATACCACCAAAAAAAAGGCAGCAAAATATTTGCCCAAAATAACCTGCAAATCGGTTATGGGGCGCGTAGATAATAACTCAATGGTGCCACTTCTAAACTCCTCCGAAAAAGCACGCATCGTAATGGCAGGTATCAAAAACATAAACACCCACGGAGCAATGTCAAACAGGGCATCAAGGTTGGCATACCCAAAATCGAGGATGTTGGTGTCCGGAAAAATCCAAACTACTAAACCGGTGGTTAATAAAAAAACCACCATCGCCATATAACCAATCAGCGAGCTAAAAAACAGGTTAATTTCTTTTCTAAATATAGTGAACATACAATGGGTAATTGATAATAGTAAAATGTATTGCTATGCCTTGTTTTGTAAAAACATAAAATTGGCACTCCAAACCAAAGCGTATAGCCCCAAATAAGTTTTACTTGCTTAAAACGGATAAAGTGGTGCAAAATTACAATTTTTTTTTCGCAGCACTATTTTTTTGCGCAAATAGTTGCGCAATATGGCGCTTTATGGTTACATTTGCCGCACAAATAAGCAATTATTTAGATTAGTACATCAATATCACCTTTTTAAGAACAAGACATGAAAAACTTTTACTTCACACTACTTTGTATGCTATGTGTTTTGCAGTTGCAAGCACAAGAGCAACGCGGCACTATTGTATCCGAAACATGGATACGCAACTACACCCAAGCCGAAATACTCCAAGAAATGGACAATTTGGGCATACCCGCCGCCTTTTTACCCGTTAGGTACGATGTGGCTGCCTACAAACTTATCTACAACACCATTGATGTGCATGGCAACCCAACCATTGCATCGGGTGTGGCAATGATACCGCTTAACTTACAAGAAAATTGCGGAGCTGCCATACTAAGCTATCAGCACGGAACCATAACCGTTAAAGAACAAGTGCCCTCGCGCCTAAGCCAAGAGGCTTTTATTGCCGTTGGTGCTGCCACCGATGGCTATGTAGCTTGTGTTGCCGATTATTTAGGTTTGGGCGATAGCCCGGGTTTTCATCCATACATACATGCCGCCTCCGAAGCAACCGCTGTTATCGACATGATACGAGCCACCCGCAACTACTGCGCCGCTAATAACATACCCCTTAACGAACAACTGTTTTTAACAGGTTACTCGCAAGGCGGACACGCAACCATGGCAACCCACCGTGCCATGCAACTTGATTATTCCACCGAGTTTAACGTAACGGCAGCGGCTCCTATGTCGGGACCATACGACGTAGGCGGCGTACAAACCGACCTACTTACCGCCGCACAACCTTACCCCGAACCAAACTACCTGCCCTACATTGTGTTAGCCTACCGCGAAGCTTATCCCGATTTAGCTGCAGCTTTTCCCTCGCTGTCCGACATTTTCATATCGCCATACGATGTAGATATACCCAACTTGTTTGACGGATTACAAGGCAGCGGAGACATTAACAACGCCATGCCCGCCAGCAGCATACCCGCCGAAATTGTACGACCCGAGGTATTTGCCGATTTTCAGACCAACCCCAACCACCCGCTGCGCCTTGCCCTAAACGACAACAATACCTACAACGGCTGGATACCCGAAGCACCCATGAAACTGCAATTTTGTACCAACGACCAAAGCGTTATTTACCTAAACGCCAAGGTTGCCTACGAACACTTCCAATCGGTGGGCTTTAACGATATTGATACGCTTAATGTAAACCCCAACTTAGACCATTACCCCTGCGCGCAACCGTCTGTATTGTTCGCTAAATTGTGGTTCGACCAACAACGCTCGGCTTGTACGGGCGTAAACGATGTTGTTGGCGATGCTGGTTTTATGCGCTTGTTTCCTAATCCCGTATCCGATTATGCCATGCTTAACTTTACCAACCCCAACTACGAAGCATACACCCTACAAGTAACCGATGTAACCGGACGCATAGTATCGCAAATAAACAACATACGCGACGAGCAAGTACCCATAAGCGCACGCCAATTACCCGCAGGATTATATACCCTAACACTTAGCAATGGGCAAAAACTAATGCAACAAAAAATGGTAGTAGTGCGATAAACCATAGTACCTATCCATCACCCAAAAAAAATACAAAAACAATAGCCTCAATCCCAAAATAGTTTAGGGTTGAGGCTATTGTTTTGGTGTGTATCAACAATTAATGCGGGCAGATGCGGTATGGGCTTAATACCTTAAGCCTCGGCGTATCATCTCTTTTTGTATTAACTTAAGCTCGCGGCTCATTTGCCCGGCTACCGATGTGTTCTCTTGGGCGCGGCGCATTAAATAGGGCATAACATCGCGCAGGGGTCCGTAGGGTAGGTATTTTGCTACGTTGTAGCCCGCATCGGCAAGGTTAAACGATAGGTGGTCGCTCATGCCATACAATTGCCCAAAGGTGATTCGGTCATCGTTAGTAGCTAAGTTGTATCTGCCCATAAGTTCGCACAAATATAGGTTGCTCATTTCGTTGTGCGATGCGTTGCAAAAACAAATCGTGTCGAGGTGTTGTATGCAATACTCAAGGGCGCGGTCATAATCGGCATCGGTGGCTTGTTTATCGGGTTGTATTGGCGATGGATAGCCCATTTCGGCGGCACGTTTGCGCTCTTTCTCCATATATGCCCCACGAACCAACTTTACACCCAACACATACTGCTTTGCATGGGCATCGTTGTGCGATTTTTTCAAAAATGCCAACCTATCATGCCTATATAACTGTATGGTGTTGTACACTACTGCCCTTTTGGTGTTGTAGGTTTCCATCATTTCGGTGATGAGTGTGTCAAGGGCAATTTGTATCCAACTTTCTTCGGCATCAAAATAAATACTCACGTTGGCTGCATCGGCGGCTTTGCACAAAACATGCAACCGTTGTCGGGTGCGCTCCCAAGCTATTTTTTGTTTCTCCGACAACTCTTTGCCTGCCGTATATTTTTCGAGCAGTTTAAACTTTGCCAAGCCTGTTATTTTACAACTTATGGCGCTTACATTGTCGTTACCTTTGGCGTAGGCAATAGCTTGCAGCAAACTATCTACGGTTTGGTCAAAATCTTGCTCCGATTCTTTGGCTTCTACGCCATAATCCAACAATACTTTTACATCGTATTTGGCTAATTGCGCAATAGTGGGGCTGCTTTTTTCGAGGGTTTCGCCACCGCAAAACTGCTGGTACACGGTTGGTTTTATGATACCGCCAATGGGTAAATGCAAGCGCAATGCCCAATTAGTAAGCACGCTGCCCGCCGATACTACGGTATTGTTGTTCATTACCCGAAATAAATAGTAAGCCTTGCGCAATTCGTTGTTAGATTTGTGCGAAAATGCTACCTTTGTGTTCTCGAACGAAGGAATTGTTGACATAAATTTTAGCGTATAATAAACGGGCTGTTGCCCAAAGTATAAACCGATTTTTTGGACGCAAAGATACGGCTTTTTATGGAGCTTATTGTTTTTATTTATCCACAATTATTTTTTGTTGTTCGATGCAAAAAAACGTTTGTGTTGTGTTTGGCTTACCTTAGCCCACCCCTGCCACTACAAAGAGGGGAGTTTGTATGCCTTTTATTTAAACCACCCCTGCCCCTCCAAAGGAGGGGAATTTATCCACACTCTACCATTTACAATTTATCCCTTACAATTTACCATTTACCCCTCACCATTTACCATTAACAATTGCCCATGCTTTATTCCGTTGAACAAGTAGCCACTATTTGGCAGCAAACATTTGCTTTTTTATTGGTTGAGCAAACCAATAATGTGTTAACCATTACCCTTAATAGGGCAGAGAAAAAAAATGCCCTAAACCCCACCTTAGTTAGCGAGTTGGCTTATGCCCTATCGTATGCCCACCACACTGCCAATGTTTGGGTAGTAGTTTTGGCAGCCAAAGGCAGTGTTTTTTGTGCCGGTGCCGACCTTAAAGCCTTTATGCAAACCGACGAATCGGCATCAACAATACCTATTTTAGCGCAGCAACCTATTATTGGCAACCTTTTTAGGCAACTACATAAGCCTTGCATTGCCCGTTTGCACGCCCCTGTGTATGCTGGTGGGCTGTTGCTGGTAGCTGGCTGCACGCATGTAGTTGCCACGCCCAATGTTACGTTTGCCCTGCCCGAGGTAAAACGGGGTATATTTCCGTTTCAGGTTATGCAAAGCCTTGTTGAGCTAATGCCCGCCCGCAAAGTGCTTGATTGGTGTATGCGCGCCCAAACTTTAAGCGTCAACGAGGCACTTAGCTACGGTTTAGTTACCCATCTTGCCCAAAACGAAGAAGATTTAGATGCCCAAATAGCTGCTTTGGCTGCCGACATCTGCCAATATTCGCCCTCGGCAATACGCATGGGGCTAACTGCCTTCGATGAGTTGCGCAACATACCCGCCGCCGAGCAACACCAATACCTAAGCAGTATGCTAATGCAAACCCTACAAACCGAAGATGCTATGGAGGGCATTATGGCTTTTCAGCAAAAACGCGACCCACAATGGAAAGGTAAATAAAGTATCATCAATGCCTATGTGGCTATATTGCTGTATGTTTTTGTGGGTTTAAACTTGCTGCTATTACCTTGTTTACAACAGCGTTTAATTAGTGTTAATAAATACCAACTTTGTTGCTTTTGCGTTAAATCATCATCAAACAACATAAACCTTGTTTATCATCTTTGCCCCAAACATTTGCATAAAGCAATTGTTTGGGGTATTTTTGTAGCTGTTTGTTGGCTGTTTGAGCAAATTAGTTGCTTAGTTTTGGGTTTTTGGGTAGATGATTTACCGCCTAAATTCTTGCATGTTTTTGCCTGTTATGCCATTGAAGTACTTAGTTGCCTCGTTGAAGTAGTTTGTTGCTCGGTTGAAGTAGTCCGTTGCTCGGTTGAAGCAGTCCGTTACTCGGTTGAAGTAGTTTGTTGCCTCGTTGAAGTAGTCTGTTACTCGGTTGAAGCAGTCCGTTACTCCGTTGAAGCAGTCCGTTGCCCCGTTGTAGCAATCCGTTGCCCCGTTGAAGCACTCTGTAGTGCCGTTGAAGCACTCTGTAGTGCCAGTGTAGCGCAATTTTGCAAATATGTACGTGATTTTGGCATAACGGACTAAGATTTTGGTATAACAAAGTACTTCAACGGAGTAACAGAGTGAATCGGGCAGGCAACTAACTACTACAATAAAGCAACTAACAAAGTAGCTGGTATAACTAACAAAGTTTGTTGGGCATTGTAGTTAATCACTGAAACAACTAAGTAAAACAAGCAATAAAACAGGCAAGTTTTTTAGTGTAAAAAGTAAATCAACAAGGCGGCTAAGTAGTTCTTTGGGGTAATATGGTTAAACAAGGTAAGTGCAAACACAAATTTTGTTTTCAATAAGGCTTTGTTTGCTTGTGCATAGGGTTTTTGTGTAGGTAGATAATCATCTAAACAAAAAATACCCGCCAAGTTTTTAAAACTTGACGGGTATTTTGGCATTTAAACAAAAAATGTTGCTATAAATTAGTATTTTTGCGGGCTAAAACGCTACTAATTCAACAATAAATTAATAGCATCGGCTACATTATTTACGGGTGCTTGGCAAGCGTAGTTTTGGCAGATGTAGATAAGGGTATCGGTTGATGCTGGTTTGTTATTTAACAGCGGATAATGGTTGGGCGTTTGGGCTGCCATAAGCACTAAGTTTGGGTGGTATTGCTGCAACAACTGTTGGGCAAAGGTAGCGTATTGTGTGCCAACAATAGCTACCTCGGCGGTTGGATACGCCATTTGTAACAAGGTAGTTGCCCACAACGAAAACGAGCTTGGGTACTTCTCGATGCTGTCGGTGATACTGGCTACCATTTGTGTTGCCTGTTGGGTGTAAGCGGGTTGGTCGAGCAACAAACCTAAGCGGTGCAAACAGCTTGCCATTGTTACATTACCCGAGGGCGTTGCTCCGTCGTAGTTGTCTTTTTTGCGCAAAAGTATATCGTGCTGATAACTGGGTGTGTAGAAAAACAAATTGCCATCGGGCTGCTTAAAATGGGCTATTACGTGTTGGGTAAAATGCTGGGCTTGCTGCAAATAGCTTGAGTCTAAGGTAGCTTGGTGTAGATTTAGCAGGGCATCAATCAAAAAGGCGTAATCGTCGAGAAAAGCGGGGTGGGTAGCTACGCCATTTTTGTAGGTATGATTTAGCCTCCCTTGCTCGCTTCCAAAGAGGGAGGACTCTCCTGTTTCGTCAACCTTTGGTTGGGTATCGTTGTCCTTTTCGGCAATTGCGTAGGCAAAGGCACTTAGCAAAAACTGCATGGTTTGTTGGGCAATTGTTAGGTAACGGCTTGTGCCAAGTGCCTGATAAGCATGGCAGTAGGCGCTTATTTGCAGGGCGTTCCAGCCCAAGATTATTTTGTCGTCGAGCAGGGGTTTTTGTCGGTCTTCGCGTAGCCTAAACAGTTGTTTGCGGCAGCGGGCAATTAGGTTTTGTAGTTCTTCGGGGTCGTAGCCAATTTTGGGGGCTAAGGTTTCGTAGTCAAATTGTTGTTGTAGTATGTTGGTGTTGTCCCAGTTACCTTGTTCGGTTACGCCATAAAATAGGTTAAAAATGGGGGCTTCGTGTTGCAGGTATTCATCTATTTCGGACTTCTGCCAAGTATAAAATTTGCCCTCTACGCCCTCCGAGTCGGCATCGTAGGCGCTGTAAAAACCGCCGTTTGGGTGTGTTAGGTCGCGTTCAACCCAAGCAAGGGTTTGCTCTATGGCGTGTTTGTAGGCATTGCTTTTGGTTATTTGGTAGGCGCTGGCAAGGGTGCTAACAAGCAGGGCGTTGTCGTACAGCATTTTCTCGAAGTGGGGTATTAGCCATTGTTTATCAACGGTATAACGGGCAAAACCGCCACCGAGGTGGTCGTAAATACCGCCTTTAATCATCTTATCCAACGAAAAAAGGACATGTTGCAGCGCTAATGGGTTGCGGGTGTAGTGGTGATAAGCCAAAGCAAAGCGCAAAGATAGGGTTTGCGGGAACTTTTGACCATTGCCAAATCCACCATCATCGGTATCAAAGATATGGCTAAGGCGGTCAAAGATTTGGTCGGCCTGTTGGGGGCTAAAACTAAGCGAACTTTGTGGATAAGCAAGGGTTTTAAAAAAGCGATTTTCTTGGTCGATGATGGCGTAAGTTAATTGGTTGGCTTGTTGTTCTATTTCGGCGGGTTTATTATCAAAAGCGTTTTTTATGGCACGCAAAACGCTCAACCAATCGGGTCGGTTGTGGGCGGGTTTTGGCGGAAAGTAGGTTCCGCCATAAAAAGGTTTGGTGTTGGGTAGCAAAAAGCAGTTTAGGGGCCAGCCTCCGTGACCAGTAAGGGCGGTAACAGCGTCCATATAAATTTGGTCAATGTCGGGTCGTTCTTCGCGGTCTACTTTTATGTTCACAAAATTGGCGTTCATAAAGGCGGCAACTTCGTGGTTTTCGAACGATTCGCGCTCCATAACGTGGCACCAATGGCAAGCCGAGTAGCCAATGCTCACCAAAATAGGTAGGTTGTGGGTTTGGGCGCGTTCAAGGGCTTCATCGCCCCACGGATACCAATCGACGGGGTTGTGGGCGTGTTGCAGTAAATAAGGGCTTGTTTGGTGGATAAGTTTGTTGGGCATTTTTTGTTTTTTGGTTAGATAACTGATGTTACACAGGTGCAACACAAACGAGTTGGCTATTAAGCGGCATGGAACGTTGTTAGTAGTTTGTTGTTCTTTTGATGCTACTTGCCGTCTGTTAAAAGTTTGTTACTTTTTTTCTTGACAAAAAAAGTAACCAAAAAAGTCAAGGCGGTATAGTAATTGGCTAAAATGTGCAACATTACGCTAAAAGATATAAACTTGCACGCCAAACGGTTTGTTTGTCGATGTTATTTCGGGGTTTGGTGTGGCGTGCTTCAAACAGTATATCTTTCTTAACGCTTCATTTATGCCCATTTCTTAACGCCAATTCCTATAATGCCAGTCACTCCAAAATAGTAATTCAAAGCGTAGTTAAAAATGCAACATTAAGCAATAAATAGTTGCGTAGTGTAGTGTCTGCGTAACATGGGTTAAATAACAGACACGTTACAAGCGGTTAAAAAAAAGATTGAACGATGATACATCAACAAAATAAAGCAAACTAAGTTGTGGGCGGTGTGTAAAGAACCGTACAAAGTTACGATAAAATGATAAAACGATAGTATTTAGCACAACAAAACAAAAACCTTTAACCTTCTTTTATGCGTATTACCCTTATTGGACCAGCCTATCCGTATCGTGGCGGCATAGCGTCGTTTACCGAGCGTTTGGCATTGGCATTTGAGCAGCAAGGTGCTACGGTTAATATTTGCACTTTTACGTTGCAGTATCCTAACTTTTTGTTTCCGGGCAGCACGCAGTTTTCGTCCGATGCGCCGCCTGCGGGTTTGTCTATTGAACGATGCATCAATTCGGTTAATCCGTTAAGTTGGTGGCAAGTTGGTAGGCAGTTGCAACAACAGCGCCCCGATGTGCTTGTTACCCAGTTTTGGTTGCCTTTTATGGCGGGCATTAGGCAGCATTCATAGGTTGGCACATCGCAACAAGCATACGCGCATAGTGGGCATTACGCACAATGTTTTGCCACACGAGAAACGCCCTTTTGACAATCAGCTCACTAATTATTTTGTGCAATCGTGCGATGGTTTTGTGGCGATGTCGCGCAGTGTGTTAAACGATTTAGCACAATTTACGTCAAACACCAACAAAATGTTTATCCCGCACCCCATATACGATAACTTTGGCGAAAAGGTAGCTAAAACCTTAGCTCGTAGGCAGTTGGGCATCAACGAAAACGAAAAAGTGATTTTGTTTTTTGGTTTGATACGCCAATATAAAGGTTTGGATTGGCTGTTGGAGGCTATGAACAACCCGCAAGTGCGGTCGCTGGGTGTAAAATTGTTGGTAGCCGGCGAATATTACGAATCGGCGGAGCTTTACGAACAATTAATTGCTAAATATGGTTTACAAGATACGGTACTACTACATACCCGTTTTATACCCAACGATGAGGTAAAGTATTACTTTTCGGCAGCCGATATGGTGGTGCAACCGTACAGGCGAGCTACACAAAGTGGTATTTCGCAAATGGCGTATCATTTTGAGCGCCCCATGTTGGTGACAAACGTGGGCGGATTGCCCGAGATTGTGCCGCATAACCACGTAGGTTATGTGGTAGAACCCAACCCAACAGCCATTGCAGCGGCTATTGTTAGCTTTTATGCCCAAAACCGCGAACAAGAGTTTGCCCAAAACGTGGCTGCCCAAAAACACCTATTTAGTTGGCAAGCTATGACAGAGGGTATTTTACAGTTGGCAAAAACACCTTTGGTAAAATGAAAAAAGTGTTTTTCGAAAACTTAGACTTTTTGCGGTTTGTTGCTTTTTTCTTAGTCTTTGTACAACATTCCATGCTTCGGGATACGCTTTTGGGTGTAACCACTAACAAATATTTGCAAGCAGCCATTAAGTTATTGGGCAATGGGGGCATTGGGGTATCGTTTTTTTTTGTGTTAAGCGGCTACTTAATCACCTATTTGTTACTTAATGAGCAAGCCGCCAAAGGGCAGTTTAGCCTCAAAGATTTTTACATGCGGCGCACTTTGCGTATATGGCCCCTCTATTTTTCGGTGGTTTTGTTTGGCTTTTTTGTTTATCCATACCTAAAAACATGGATAGGTATGGACACAAATATATCCGCACAATTAGGCTATTATGTGGCATTTTTAGGCAATTTCGACATCATAAATATTCATCAGCACCTGCAAGAAGGCAATATGCCTATGATGTTGGGGCTTACTTGGTCGGTGGCTATCGAAGAGCAGTTTTACCTCGTTTTTCCAATCTTGTTGCTTTTAGTACCCAACAAATACTACGGCTTTTTATTTGGCATATTGTTGGTGCTTTGCGGTATATTTAGGCATTATTACCAAACAGACGAAACGATACTTTACTTTCATACCTTTTCGGTAATGGGCGATTTGATAATAGGGGCATTGTTAGCCTATTATAGTTTTTACTCCACAAGTTTTGTTAGCATCGTACAAAAATTAAGTAAAAACACCTTGTTTTTTGTTTATTTAATGGGTTTTGCTTTGCTTTTGTACGGCAATTATCATTTTAGCGACCAACAAAGTCTGATAACATACCGAATACCCTATACCTTGTTTTTTGCTTTTGTTATTGCCGAACAAAATTTTGCGCAAAATTCTATCATCAAATATCATCGGTTCAAAACCATTTCTAATTGGGGGCAATACACTTACGGCTTGTATCTGCTACACCCTATTGCCATTCAGGTATTGATTATTGCCTACCGAGTACTACACCTAAACAATACCACCTTAATCGAGAACATTTTTTATGTTGTTGGCTCTTTCGCACTATCCTTATTAATGAGCTATCTTAGCTATCACTACTTCGAGTCGTATTTTCTTCGATTAAAAAAGCGCTTTACAAACAATTGATTTTTTACAAAAAATGATAAGCTCATGAAAAAACTACCTATCCTACTCCTCACCTTTTTGTATCCATTATGGATATTAGCCCAAATACCCGCTGATGGTTTTACCTCTATTGCACACGAGCAATCGGTGTTTTACAACTCTTTGGGCTTACACACCGAAGCCCAGTTCGACTCGCTCAACCATGTATTATATGGCAATGTACCACCACACTTTGAACCACACGGCAGCAGCAATAACAACCGCGAGGTATGCACCCTTAACCGCGAGGTATACGGGTTTCATCCGTACTGGATTGGCGCATCTACCTACAACAACTACGATTATCACCTTATATCTACCCTTGCTTACTTCTCGTACGAGCTAAACCCCAACACAGGCAGCTACACCGACCTACACGCCTGGAAAACCACCAACGCCATTAACCTAGCCCGAGCCGCAGGTTGTAAAATTGACCTAACCGTTACCAACTTTGGCTCGGCAAACAATACCGCTTTTTTAACCAACCAAACAGCTTGGGATACCTTTGCCGACTCGTTGATTGCCGTATTAAATGTACGACAAGCCAATGGCGTAAACATAGATTTTGAAGGAGCTTCGTCGTCGCAGGACGACAACTTTACCGCCTTTATTACCTACCTCGACAACCGCCTTGCCACCGACCGACCAAACACCACCATATCCATAGATTTATACGCCGTTGACTGGGGCGGATTTTTTAACATCGCCGACCTTGTACCACACGTAGACCGTTTTATTATTATGGGCTACGACTACCATTATAGCGGCGATGCACAAGCCGGACCCTGCGCACCGCTTTACACAGGTAGCATTTGGGGCAACATTACGCTAACAAAATCGGTTAATACCTATTTAACGGCGGGCATACCTCCATCTAAACTAATTATGGCAATACCTTATTATGGCTACGATTGGACAACCGAATCTGCAAGTATACCCAGCAATACCACCGCCACAGGCAGCTCGCGCACCTATAGATACCTTCGCGATAATTTTTACGGAATCTACACCCGACAATGGGATTCGCATAGCTCAACGCCTTATTTTGTCTACTTATCGGGGGGCAACACGCGCCAATGTTGGTTTGATGATGAAGTGAGCCTTGCACAACGCTACGACCTAGTGTTAAACAAACAATTGGCAGGTACAGGTATTTGGGCATTAGGCTACGACGACGGCTATAATCAGTTGTGGGATTTGTTAGAAGCAAAATTTACCGATTGTCACGAACCCTGCACAGGCAACACCGCCTACGACACAGGTGGCTCGTTGGGCAATTATCAAAACAACGAAAACTACACCCTTACCTTTTCGTCGCAATATGCTGCCGTACCCGTATCTGTTGTTTTTGATAGCTTTGATATAGAAAATGGCTTTGACAAACTGCGCATCTACGACGGAAACTCGATTACCGCACCCCTAATTGGCGAATATACAGGCACCAACAGCCCCGGCACCGTCACCTCGACGGGTAGTGCTTTAACCATCAAATTTACATCGGACAATGCCACCGTGCGACCGGGCTTTGCCCTACATTGGCAATGTGGCAGTTGTTATCCTACCGCCACCATCTTGCCTTTACAAGATTACTACAACAACGATTTTACCGTTACTTTTACCGACAACGATGCCTGCGGAAACGGTTTAAACGGCAAATTTTATCAGGTACTTGCCGAAGTAGCACCTAACGACTGGCGCGCTAATGGCAAAGCCGCTTTTTTTAACGACGAGTTTGACAGTGGCATTTTAAGTGCCGATTGGGGCGCTGCCACAGGCACCTGGATTGCCGACGAGGGGGTAATTTACCAAATAAATACCGCCGAAGACAACACCAACCTATATGCCGAAGTAACGCAAAACAACACAGGTACTTATCTGTATCAATTTAGGATGAACATATTGGGCGAAGGCACTAACCGCCGAGCCGGATTGCACTTTTTTGCCAGCGACGGAGCCGCCGAAAACAGAGGCAACTCGTATTTTGTGTTTTTGCGCGCCGACGGCGACAAAGCCCAAATCTACAAAGTAGCCAACAATACCTTTAACTTGGTGTCGGATAACAGTTTAGTAACCAACACAAACCAATGGTACGATTATAAGGTGACATACACGCCAACAACGGGCGAAATACGTTTGTATCGCGATAATGTGCAGGTAGCCACCTGGACAGATGCCAGCCCAATTACAACAGGTTCGTTTGTGTCGTTGCGCACAGGCAACTGCGAGGCACAATACGATTTTGTGCGCATGTTTCGCACACGTGGCAACACGGCTAGCGTGTCGGTAGGCACTGCCCCAACCGACAATATTATCTACAACACCACCGCACCACTTAATGCCCGCATAGTATCGGTTGTGCGCGACAACAACAACCACTGGACCAACTTGGCAGTAGCCAACACCATCATTGACATTTGGTTGTCGGTTGAGCCAAACATTGCGCCTAATCCCCCAATTACACTATACCCAAACCCTACCAACAGCCAACTAAATTTGCAATTGCACACCGATACCTATACCCTTGCCGATGTGACAATTGTTGATTTAATGGGCAAAACCGTATCTGCCCAAAACCAACTATCGCTAACACAAGGCAGCAACCAACTAACATTTGAGGTAGCCAATTTAACAGCAGGGCAATATATTTTGGTGGTAAAAACGCCTCAAAACACGTTTCAACGCTCGTTTGTGGTGGTTAAATAAATGTAGCATTAGGACAAGCTAAGTTTTGATAAACCTTAGTTTGATGCCGACATTGAAAAGTAGTAAATAGCCGCTCAATTTACGCCAACTTGTTTTAAAATTTACAACGGAGACACAGACACTGACAAGAGAGGTAAATTTGGGAAAAACTTTGCGACTATTTATCCCGACACCACCAGATTGTATGGCTACTAAATCCTGTTAATCCTGAAATCCTGTCAGTTAATTTTTTAGCTCCCAACAAATAAGGCACTCATAGCCAACTTGCCATAGTTCGACAAGCTCACTATGACCATGTCCTTTCAATAAGCTAAAACTTTTCAATGTCGTTATCAAACTCAAAAATGAAACACACACTTATTGCACTGTTTATTTGCTCTTTAATGGCGTGCAAACACGAATCTTTGGAGATGATAAACACCCTACCACCAACTATACCCGACACATTAAGCTATTTGGCACTTGGCGACTCGTATACTATAGGGCAAGGTGTTTTGCCCAACGAGCGCTACCCTAATTTGTTGGCTGATACACTTGGGCAATTAGGCATACCTATGCACGAACCTCAAATTATTGCTCAAACAGGTTGGACAACTGCCAATTTGATAACAGCTATCAACAATGCACAAATCAATACTACTTTCGATTTTGTTTCGTTGTTGATTGGGGTAAACAACCAGTATCAACACAAACCAATAACCGAATACCAACAGCAATTTGAACAACTGTTGCAAAAAGCTATTGTTTTTGCCAACAATGATACCTCCAAAGTTGTTGTTTTATCGATACCCGATTATGGATATACCCCTTTTGGACAAGCCAACCAAGCAACAATTAGCGCCCAAATTGCCGAGTTTAACGCCATTAACAAAGCTATTGCCAACGCTTATGGAGTACAATATTTCGATATTACACCTATCTCGCAACAAGCATTATTGCAACCTAATTTGGTAGCCACCGACGAACTACACCCGTCGGGTGAAATGTACAAACAATGGGTTGCTTTGATGATTAATAATGTGAAAGAATTGTTGAAAAATGGCGGATAAAGAAAAATCATGAAAATAGGTTATGAAATGTTTATTATTTAAAGCTATATTTAGAACTTGAAAACAACCCTAAATTGCGGTGGTAAACTATTAGACCTTAGTACGCCGCGCGTAATGGGTATTATAAACACCACCCCCGACTCGTTTTACGAGCCAAGCCGCTCCCAAAATATTGACCAAGCCCTGCGCCAAGCCGAACAAATGTTAATAGACGGAGCCGATGTATTAGATATAGGTGGCATGTCGACACGCCCTGGAGCAACGCTAATTGACCCCCAAACGGAGCAAAAACGCATCTTACCACTTATTAAAAGCCTTGCCGAGCAGTTTAGTCAGGCTATTATTTCGGTAGATACGGTTTATGCCACTACTGCACAGGCAGCCGTTGATGCAGGTGCGGGCATTATAAACGATGTGTCGGCGGGTAAATTTGATGCCCAATTGTTGCCTACCATTGCTCAATTGCGCGTGCCTTATGTGCTAATGCACCTGCAAGGCTCGCCCGATACTATGCAACAAAACCCGCATTACCCGCATGGCGTAGTACCAACGGTAGTGCAGTTTTTGGCAGATAAGTTGGCTTTTTTACGGCAAATGGGCATACACGATGTGGTTATTGACCCGGGCTTTGGCTTTGGTAAAACCACCGAACACAATTATCAGTTGTTAAAAAGTTTGTCTGTTTTGCAAATATTAGGTATGCCTATTATGGCAGGTGTATCGCGCAAAGGCATGATTTGGCGAACATTGGGCATTGATGCCAAACAAGCACTTAATGGCACAACGGTTGTGCATACCATTGCCTTGTTAAATGGGGCAACATTGCTGCGTGTACACGATGTAAAAGAGGCTGTTGAAGCAATAAAATTGGTGGAGTTGTACAAAAATAGTAACTAATTTGGGGCGATACTGATTGCCCAAAATGCAAAAAAGCACAGATTCTGTAAAATAGAATCTGTGCTTTTTTTTTTATGAACTTGGCAATTATAGTACCTCTACGGTTTGATTTGGTAAGTTTGTACAGTAGGTTTTGTTGGCAACACGGTCGTTGTATTGCATATAGTGTGTGTGGGTATGGCTAACCAAAGTAGTACTAACGGTTTGCATAATACCATATCGGTTAATGCTTAGGTCGTTTGTGGGGTCGCCGTTGCCACCAAATTGGTGAAAATGTAAGATGTTGTTGGGTTGGCTATAGTCGTTGCGATGTTGTTGTAGCCATTGAGCAAACCATTGTTGTCGGGCGGCTATTACTTGGGTTTGGTAAAGTGTTGCCGACGACCATATTTGTGGCTCGATGGGTTTATGGGCAAGGTGTAGTTGGTGTTCGTCCCAGCGCAGTTCGGTTAGTTGTAGGGTTTGTGTGGGTGCATGTTCGACAATAAGTAGGGTAAATGGCTCAATACCCTCGAAGTTGTATTGTTGTACAAAGTTACTGACGGATAGGTATTTGTAAAAATCGAGGATAACTAAACCACGGCTTTGGCGGTAATGTGCTTTTCGTTGGTGGCGCTGAAAAGCCCCATTTAGCAAACATAGGGTAAATTGGTGATGAGTGGCTATCCAGGTGCCGCCTGCTTTTTGGTCTTTGGGCATATACACTTTTTGCCCGTGTATGTTGTATGCTATAGGGGGTATAGTGGGGCGGGCGGTAAGTTCGTCGCGGTTAGAGGTTAGCAAAAAATGATGCTCGCCAAAGGGTAAAAACGTGACAGTGCACATAACACGTATTGTATATAAGTATCTAAAAGCAAATATTGAGCAAGGGTTACATAAAAAGTGCTATATTAGCGGGCATAGCGTTTTGTGTAACAAGATAAGAGGACAGGCAAACTCGGCTGCCCTAAAAGCGGCGTGAAGTCCGCCAAGATTGGCTTGTGGGTTTTGGGTATGCCAAAAACCGCGACTATAAAGGGTATCGATGTGTTTTGAGGGGAGACCTATTTTTTCCCCAAAAAGCATTTTTTAGCATTTTTTAAAATTTAGCGCAAAGATTAATTTGCTGTTGTACCTTTTGTTTGTTGGTGTTTTACGGTACTATAGGCAATGCCAAAATTGTTGGGCAGGTTAACAAACAAAAAATGAGCATCGACGGCAATGCGCAAAATGGCTAAATGATGAATGGTATGCTCTATCAAATATACTAATTCGCGGGCGGGGCTGGTGGGTATTTGTTGGGTGGCATCTTGGGTGTATGCAACGCTTAATTGCAGAGGTGTATTGTAGGCAATGTGTTGTAAAGTCGTTTTAATTTGGGTTAGTTGCTCAATGGTAAAAGCAATTTCGGTTTCGAGGCGTATGTTTCGTTGTCGGTTGTCGTAGTCAACTATGCCTGTTGCCAAGCCTTGTAAAAAGGTTTGGTAAAATTCTGTCACATGTCTAACATGTTTGCCAATGGTGTTGTTGTGCAAAACGTTTAGCGGTTGGCTATAATTAGCGTTGTTTAATTGCCCAAGTAAATGGCATAATTGGTCAATAGCTATTGTATTGACGTTTATGAGTGATATCATCTTATTAAAAATCGGTGAGTGAAGTATTAGTATTTAAAAATTGTATAAACGCGGCTTTCTTGTTTGTTGGTGATGCGCAAGAAATAGATACCTGCCAATTTATCGGACAAATTTACGGCAATATTGTTGGGTGTTGCACTAATTAGGCTAAAAAATATATTGCCTCTTGTATCAAATACTTCTATGGTGGTGTTTTCGTTGGTGTTTTTTGGTTGTACATATACCCAGTTATTTGTTGGGTTTGGGTATATATGGGCTTGTGTTTGTATACTTGGTTGAATGCTGGTAGCCACTGTTGGCGGGTCGAATTTTGTGCCCGAATTAAGTATTTCTTTGGTATCGTCGTTTTGTACAAAAGCTACTATGTAGGTTTCGTTGGCGTTCCAGGTGTCGGCTACGGTATAATCAAAACTAAGCGATACGCTTTGCCCTTCGTTGGCGGGTGTAAAGCTAATGCCATTGGTGTTGGGCAGCATTTGTCTAAACACGTCGTGGTGCAAGGTTTCGCCGTTAGGTGCGTTGTAGTTAACATTTTTTTCGGCAATGGCGGCATAAAGGCGGTAATTGCCGCTTGGCAATGCGCTATAGGTAGCTACATTAAGGGTAACAGTGCGGTTGTTGCCGGTAGTTTCGCTTACTTGTAGGGCTATTGCCGATGTTTGATTTAAGGCATTATTTAGTGTAGATTCGGGTAATAGTTGTACGCTAGGCGTTACTATGTTGCCGTTTAGTGCCACACGTGGGGTACCTTGTATGTCGTAATAATCGGCACGGGCATCGTTTTGGGTGGTGTTGGCTTGGTAAAACACGCAGGTTTCGTAAGGCACCGACGGGTGATAACTAATGTGATGCACCTGTGTGGGATAGTTGTTAATGAGGGTGTAAAACGCCGGATTGCGGCTGGCACAGACAGAACAACGGGTGTTGGTAAAATGTTCTAACAACACATATTTTTGTGGTGCTTGCGCCCAAATATTGGCACTAAAAAATAGATTTATTACACACAATACAACAAACAATTGATGATTTTTCATTTTGGTTATTTGATTAAACAAACAATAGGGTTGGTTTAATGAGCCACTTTTGCAAAAAACTGGGATAGATATGGAATTTGGGAACGGCGCATCCACAAAATAAATGCACTAAGCACCCACACAGCTACAGCCAAGCCAAACAATTTGCCGCCATCGCCTTGTACCTCAATGCCTAATATGGCAATGTGCATCATTACGGCTCCGCTTATGATACCCAATGCCAACAATGCCCCTGCCCACGCCCAGCGCGGTACTAATAGCAAAATGCCCGATATAAGTTCTAGCACACCAATGCCAATGCGTCCGTATGGCTCCATGCCTACTTGTGTAAAAATGTACACGCTTTCGGGGGCTGCCGAAAACTTAAAATAGAGTGTTTGTAGTAAAATAGCTGCGGTAGCTATTTGTGCTATCCAAAGAAATGTGTTTTTGTTCATGACAATAAAGGATAAAAGGTAGAGGAGTGTTTTTTGTACTAGATAATTTTAGCTGTTCAACTTATTTAAAAATACTTTTCCAATAAGTATCGGCTTTTTGTTTTAGGTTGGTTTGGTCTTTGTTCCAATAATTAAGGGTATCGCTAAAAAAATCGTCGTAAAAAAGGTACACTTGCCCACCAATGAGTTTGAAGTTTTTGGGATTAGGTTTTACCTTATCGTTTTTTGCCATTGCGTATGCACACCAGCCACCATAGGGCGGTTCGTAGCGGTCGGGGTTTTGTTTAAAGGTGCTTAGATTGCTGGCGTTGGCAAATTGGTATTTTATACCATGATACGTATAGCTAAAAGCTGCTGTACCTTTTTGTGCTTTGTTTTGGGTATATGCCACGGCATCGTAGCCCTGTAAAGCCACCCCCGATTGTAGCAAATAATGTGTTTGATACTTAGCCACCCCTTGTGCAAAACCTATTTGCGGGCTAAAAAATAGTAATATGGCAATAGCCATTGTTATAAAAACAGCATTTTTCATGGTTAGTAAATTGTTTTTTTAGAATTTGTCGTATCTTGTGCCACAAAGTTACGGGTATTAAGTGGTATCAAATGTTAGACAGCTAACATTTGGTGTTTTTTTTAAAATTACCCGCTAAATTGCCCACTTTATACGCTATTTTAGCTTTATTTAGCACACAGATTTTACGAATTAGACACGGATAAGATGGATTTTTATTTAGTGATACATGCAAATATCACTGCATGATTGTTAAGTACCTGCAAAATAGCCTATTTATTGAACAATTTATGGCTCAATAAACAAATAAATCATTGTTGTTATCTTAAATTGCTATTATCCTATACTTTGAGTTTAGATTTAGGTTTTAAATCAAGGCGGCAGGTAATGATTTTTTAAAATCGGCGTCTAATCCGTAAAATCCGTGCCTATTGTGCGTAATATCAATCAATAACTATCCCTTAAAAAATAGGCACTTTTTAAGAAATACGTTTGGAGTAAAATAGCTGCGGTGGCTATTTGTGCTATCCAAAGAAATGTGTTTTTGTTCATCATAATAAATAATGAAAAAATGAAAATTGTGGTTTTCCATGCCATTAAAACCAAACCTATCCCCCCGCATTACGGTTGTTGTTGTTGTCGGGTATACGGTGCGTATGTTGCCTAGGTGGTGGGTTTTTCGTATTGTTTGTTGTTGCGGGCTTGGGTGGCAAAGCACAAAAGTACATAACCTCTACTATTTTACCAAATAGTAGAGGTTATTTTTTTAGATTACCTTAAATTCAAAGTCAAGAGGCAATATTTCTATGCCTGTAATTTTTTCAGCCTTCCAAAGCATTTTTTAAGTTTTCTGAAATGATATATTGACTACGCATAAATGTAAATATATATAGGTCTCTATTTAGAGAATTGGCTTTTACACTTAATTTGTATGGTCGAATATACCGTCCACTGCCTACAATTTCTTTACGTTTTAGTACAATTTCTTCCATTGATTTAAAATAAGCAGTTTCTACCTCGTCTTCGTACCATTCATCGTCATACCAACCACCCTTTTGTACGCAAAAACTAGATTCTGCTAAATCAATTAAATGGGTATCTTCTTCTAAAAGATGCAGCCAATAATAATCGCCTAACATTTTTTTATGGTACATTACGCCTGCAATAAAATAAATGTGTTGTGGCAGGTTAAAATTTACCATGATATTTTTTGCTTTTGGGCTTATTAAAAAACCATATGCACTAATGATATCGTGTATAAAATCGGTTACCTTAGCTTTATGTGCCAATACAAAATACTGTAAATTGGGGGTAAATGCAGGTTTTGTAAAAAATGTGAGCTTGCGTAACGAGTTTGCAGCCCCAAATTCATATCCATTGGACATGTCTTTTATTTGCATAGGTGCAGAACCGATATCTTTAAACGATTTTCGTAAATAATAGTAGTTCATTTTAGTCAATTTTTTTACTTGCTACTTTGGTGCTTAAATCTTGTTTTAATTGTGGTACTAATATATTTTCTAAATAATCTTTAGCATCTTTGGGTTGATAGTCAACATGCAAAGTTTCCCACTCGTTGCCTAGGTGGTGGGTTTTTCGTATTGTTTGTTGTTGCGGGCTTGGGTGGCTAGTATTTGTTTTAAAAAGCAGCATGTTCTTTTATTGAAAGAATATGCTGCTTTTTAAATTTACTAGTATAATGGTTGTACTGTTTTTAGTCTTTCTACTAAACAATCATATACCGATGCAATTTGTGCCTTATAGCCCTCTTTTCTAGGATTTCCACCTTGAAGCAATCCTAAATATTTGGGACGATAAGTTTCAACAAGCTCGTTGTAGTTTGGATGGTTACACAATTTAGCAATTACTAAGGGTGTTAGTATTTCTGCTCCGGTGAGTATAGGAAATATCAACCCTCTTTCAAAATCTATATTGAATTTTTTGTTAAGAAATTGCAAATCAGAATAATTATCGAAAAAAGAGAAAGCATGTTGTTGTATGCTTTTTACAATGTTGGGCATTTCAGTTAATAATTGCTCTTCTGTATATACGCTACAGAAACCAGCAGATGAACCAGTTAATAACCAATTTAAATCTACTCCCAATGTATGCCTATCATCCCATGCTTCCGGTTTTATCAAAGCGCAAGCAGGATGCATTTTTAGGCACGGAATCTGTAACTCGGCAATGTCACGTATATGGATGCCAAAAGAAAAATCTATCTCGTGATAATAGTAGTCTTTTATAATTATATCGAGTGTAAATTTGCAATTATTTTTTAGAAGTTTAAAACACCTTTTTGATTTAATGGGTTTAAAACCATGCTCTTTGCAAATAGGCGAAAGATACTGAAACAATAAATTAATTAATTGTTTTACGGGAATTTTAGTCATTTTGTTTATTTTTATAGTAATTTTTTTCCTTTTACTGGTTTAAGATTTTCTAAGTTAAATCCTGATGTTGTATTGCCTCTAAAATTGTCATGAAAATAAATGTAATTCTCTTTGAGTTTTTCGACTCCCGATAGTAGCAAATAGTGTGTTTGATACTTAGCCACCCTTTGCGCAAAAATTGTTTGTGGGCTAAATAGCCCGTGTCATAAAAACAACGTTTTTTATGCGTAATGTTGTTTTTTTAGAATTTGTCGTATCTTGTGCCACAAAGTTAGGGGTTTAATTGTTAGGCAGTCAATATTTGGTTGTTTTTTTCAAAATTACCCACTAAATTGCCCCTAACGGAGTTATGTAGTTTGAGTTTCAAAGGTTATTTTCGGATTGAAATACAGCTAAATGAGGCAATTTTACCAAATAGATACTCAATATTTGAACTATCTTTGCCAAAAAACTAATTTGAAGGGGTACTTATCAACAAATATTTTTTAACTACGGTATAAAATCAAAACGTCCTATGAATCTGACCAAAACATTATTTGCCTTACTGCTACTTGCTTTTTTAGTGGTTTATCATTTGTGGGGTTATTTGGGGCATTTTGGCTACGATGATATGTATTATGCCCGCTTTGCCAACGATTTAGCGCAGGGTAAGCTGGCTTTGGGTATCGACCATTTTGCCTATAGATTGGGCATTGTGGCACCTGTTGCGTTGTTTTACAAGCTTTTGGGTGTAAGCGATACGGCATCGGCATTGCCTGCTATGGGCATGAGCATTTTAACTGGTTTATTGATTTTGTATTTTTGTCGTGTTTACAATGCTACCGTAGCGTGTTTGGCATTGGCATTGTGGATGTTGGCACATTGGGTGCTGTTTTATGCCGATAAAATAATGCCCGATGTGCCTGTTGCTTTGGCATTTACGGCGGCATTAGCTGTGGTGTATCGGTACCGGTTTGAGCAACAACAAAAAGCCGCAGTATATGCCTTTGCTTTGGCTGCCTGTTTGTTGTTTGGGTATCTTGCCAAAGAAAGTATTTGGCTTACTGTTCCGGTATTTGGTTACATTGCCCTATCCGATGTGGTTCAAAAAAAACACTTGAAGTTTTGGGGCTATAGTATATTATTTGGTGGGCTTTTGTTGGCGGTTAATTTTGGGTATATTTGGATAGAAACGGGCAATCCTTTACAACGTTTTGTAGCCATACAAGCCAACAGTTATTTTATGCCTACTTGTAGCTACGAGGTTTTGCCCTTATCTGCTACACTAAAGCGCATTGGCTACGAGCTTTGGCAGGTTTTTGTGGGCGGAGGCATGGCTTTGGGTATTATAGTTTTGCCTTTGGCATGGTATAAAATAGGCAGAGCCCGCCTTTGGGCAATAACCGACCCACAAGCGTTTGCTACCATAACGGCAACTATTGCGGCATTGTCTGCCAATTTCATGACCACTTCGTTTGGTGTTTATAAGCCACTTTGTGCCGACCCACGCCATTATTTATTTTTTATGCCCATAGCTGCAATAGCTTCGGCTCCGTTTTGGTACGCCTATTTGTATGCGGGGGCGCACAAACTGTATTTTTTGTTGGCTATTTTAGGTTTGTGTGCTGTTTCGTATGTTAGCGGGTTCGAGATAAACAATTACCTATACCTGCCTTTATTGGTATTGTGTGTGGTGCGTTATTTTTTGCCCAATATTTCAGCAGATACCCATGCAACAACACCCGAAACTCCTTTGATGGTAGCTAGGGTGTGTGTATTTGTGTTTATCGCTACTTTGTTTGCCTATCCAATAAAATACATGTCTTATGCCCAAAGCGTACATTACAATCGTCAAAAACATTTTGTGTGGGATTATTTCAAAAATAAACCTGAAAAAAACGTTATTATTACCAACGAGGTGCAACGCAATTTAAGCCAATACTATTGCTCGTTCGACACCACACAGCATAGGTTTATTACTTTTAAAGAAGCAGAAAATTACACTTTTTTGCCACAACAACCGGTTTATTTGTTTTTGAATGGCTATACCCAATACCTTTGTGGTACGCCTTGGGAAAAATTACCTAAATATGTGCAACAGCCACCTGCTACCTTCGAAAAAGTGTTTGATGAAATAAGTTCGGGTTTAAGGGTTTATAAAATACACCATTTAGAGGAGTTAAAGAAAAAAGAATAAAAATCAAATCTTGTTAATCTTGTAATCCTGTCAAAAACACATGCAACACGAAGAACTAACCAAAATAATAATAGGTTGCGCCTATACCGTACATAATACATTAGGGCAGGTTTTTTAGAATACACAAATAGATATCGGATTGCTTATCAATTTTGGGCGTTCGGTAGAAGTTAAACGCAAATTTAGACTTTACACAAAAACAAAAATTTAGTCAACAGGATTGCAGGATTAACAAGATTTAAATACCTACATCACCTTTTAAAATTCATACAAACTGTTGGCAAGCCCAGTATTTCAAGAAAAAACGGCTAAATTTAAAACCACACAATCCGTTAGAAGCATAAGAAATAGATAGGGGTATCCAAAAACAAAAAGTTTCCAACAAGCATCACGCCGCTGGAAACTACAATTCGAGAAAAATATTAGAAACGATACTCACTCTACATTATTACAACAAACAATTTTTAAACAAAAAGCAATGAAATTTAGATAAAAAACTATGAAGATAAGGGGGGGAGATAATTTAGTAAAAGAGCTATTGGGTAAATGTATTATTAATTAATTGGGGTGCCTGAGCTACCAAGGTGTTCAACGGTGCAGTCGGGGTATACTCTAAAAGTCCAGTTCCAACGACCAATACAACCTGCTTGGCAATCGCCAAAGCCGTAGCTGTAAGTAATATCGGTATAGCCATAGTTTGGCTGCACAGTAATGCGGTTTCCGTCGCCCATTACAGGGTTGCATTCGGTATAAGATATACCATCGATGCCATTTAATGTTTGTAGTAGGTTGTTCATACAAATATTGCTATTGGCAGTACCTGTAAAAGCCATTAAAAACGAAGTGTAAGAAAAAGATACATTGTGTTGGTTAATTAAGTTGTCGATGGTGCTGTTACCGGTAGGCGATATGTTGTTTTTTAGGTTTTGCACCCATGGTTTAGAGGCATCGGCACCCATAAAAAACTCGTATTGGGCAGTTGCTGTGCAATCGTGGATAGCGAACTGGCTAACAACCGAGTCGCGGGCGGTTAAATCGGTGGCATTATATACGGCAGTTAATAAACGCAGGGCTTCTTGTTGATAAGTTTCGGGGATAACTACCTCGGGGCTTTGGTTGCCCATTAATTGTTTAGCAATTACATTAATATCAAGGGTATATAAATTGGCAGCATCGGCAGAGGGGGGGCAGGTGCTTGTTTGGCTTTGTGTTGGTTTTGTGATACCATCGCGGATAGGTTGCGAAAAGTTGTTGTTTGTGCTAATTGCCATTTCATCATCTAAAACATAAGAAAGATCTTTTTCGCAAGAGGCAGTTGCAAAGGCAACTAATATACAGATGAATAACCAGAAACGTTGCATAATCATAATAATTTAGAGTGCTAAAAAAATTTGCCCATTTTGAAACCTTTTTGGGCGTTGTTCGTATCGTTTGACGTTGCAAAGTTATGACATTTTGGGTTCATCACCAAAATTTTTTTGCTAAAAAATGTTGGCAAAAAAAATACTTGGTAGTTATGCTGTCGAGCTTTATACAATAAGCGGTTTTTTTAGGCTTAAAATAGCGAGTTAATAAAGCTAAGAACATTAAGGTATTTTAAAAAACGCAAAAAACGCACAAGTGGCTGATTATCAGCTACTTGCGCGTCTTAAAATTGTTTTTATGAGCCATTATTGTTTGTTTAACACAGGTATTAATGCAAGGATGCGTGTCTTACGTAAAAAGCAAAATAAAGTTTTCTTTTTCTTAAATCTTGAATAGCTATTTTTGCCTAAAAAAGCACCAAATTTTGGTTTAAGCCCACACTTTTGTTCCTTCGGAGCAATTTGCGCAAATGTCAATGTTTTTGCGCGATTGTAAAATGGAGCGACGGAAACGGTAATAGGCTTCGCTGTGCCACACTTGTGCAAAGGTTTGGGTTTGCAAATCGCCTAATCGGTGAGTGGCATCTTTGTCAAAACAACAAGGCACTACTTTGCCGTCCCAGGTAATTACGCACGAGTGCCACAGTTTCCAGCAATGGTTACTTAGCTTGTTTTTTACGGTATAAGTGCCGTCGGTTTGTTGTTTGTATCTCGAGTATTTATCAATGGTGGGTATAAGTGGGTTGCCGTGTTCGTACTCGTATACTTGTGCGGTTTTTAGTTTTACTTCATCTACCCCCAACTCGGTGGCTAATTTTTGCACATCGGCAATTTGGTGTTCGTTGGGGCGCACCACCAAAAACTGAAAAATGATGTGTGGCGTTGCCGATTGTAGCTGGCGTTTGGCTTGTACTAAGCGGCGTGTTCCGTCGAGTACTTTTTCTAGTTTGCCTCCTATCCTATACGATTGATAGGTTTCTTGGGTGGTTCCGTCGATGGATATAATGATGCGGTCTAAACCCGACTCGACGGTTCGGCGGGCGTTGGCTTCGGTTAGGTAATGCCCGTTGGTAGAGGTTACGGTATAAATGCCTTTATCGGAGGCGTATTTTACCATGTCTAAAAACTCGGGGTTTAGGTAGGGTTCGCCCTGAAAATAGAAGTACAGATAGATAAGGCGGTCGGCAATTTCGGCAACGGTTTGCCTAAAAAAATCGTTTGATAGCATACCTGTTGGGCGTGTAAAGGCGCGCAATCCGCTGGGGCATTCGGGGCAGCGCAGGTTGCACGAGGTGGTTGGCTCGAACGATACGGTAAAGGGCAAGCCCCACTGAACGGCTTTGCCTGTGTACTTGGCTACGTGATACGACAACAAAATTTGGAAAGCATTTGTTATCCTACGCAGGCTAAGTTTGGATACAAAATTGCGGATATCTTTAAGGTACAATTTTTTTATTGTTGGTTGTAGATTTGATAACGACATTGAAAAGTATTAGCTTTATTGAAAGGGCATGGTTTGGCAGCTTCTATGAGTGCTTTATTTTTTGTGAACTAAAAAATAAAAAACAACAAGAGACACAGAGAGCACAGAGAAGAACGAGATTATGTTTTTCCCTGTCTCGGTTGCAAACTAAAAAATAACAAATAAAAAAGCCATCCCAAAAAAACTCTGTGTTCTCTGTGTCTCCGTTGTAAATTTTAAAAAATAAGCTGGCGTAAATGGAGCAGCTATTTACTACTTTTCAATGTCGGTATCAAGATGATGAATAATGCGTTGTCAAAATCTAATTGTTGATGCTTTTACATAAAAACTATTCCACAATCATTAGTTCGGCAAATTTTAGCATGATGCGTTTTTCGCCCATTACTTCAAACACAATAATTGCCATTCGTCCGTCGCCGCGTCCGTCTAGTTGGGTTATTTTGCCTTTACCAAATCGGCGGTGCATTACGGTCATGCCCTCGAGCAGTTGGTTGTTGTCGCTGGGTTTAAAGGGTATGTTGGTGGTTACAATGTTTTGTTGGGCGTTTTTGTTTTGATTAAGTTGTTGGGCGCTTTTTATGTTGGCGCGTATGGCGTTGCTGGGGTCGTGGTTTTCGTTGTTACTGTTATTGTTGCTTTTGTAGCTGGGCATAGTGGTCATGGAGGCTTTGCCACCGCGTATTTCTAGGTTATAAGGGTTAATTTCGCTCAAAAAGCGGCTGGGTTCGCAAGCTATTACGGTACCAAAGCGTTGTCGCGAGGCGGCATACGATAGGTGTAATTTTTTTTCGGCACGCGTAACGGCTACGTAAAATAGTCGGCGTTCTTCTTCAATTTCGGCGGTTGTGCGGCTTGCCATTTCCGACGGAAACAGTTTTTCTTCTAAGCCCACCACATACACACAAGCAAACTCAAGCCCTTTGGCGTTGTGTATGGTAGTTAGGCGCACGCGTGGCACCTCGTCGTCGTCTTTGTCAAGGTCGGTTAGTAGGCTTACCTCTTGCAGGTATGCCCCCAACGAGTTGTCCATATCGGCGCTGTATACCTCGCGTTTGTTATCTACAAAATCTTTTATAGAGTTAAACAACTCCATCACGTTTTCGTATCTGCTCAATCCTTCTACCGATTTATCGTTGTGTAGCTCTTGCAACAAATTAGCTTGTCGGGCAATATATTTTGCGGTTTCGTAAGCGTCGGTTTGGCGGGCATAGTCGGTAAATAGTTGCATCATTTTATAAAAACCGTGTATAGCTTCTTTGGCGTTGTTGGGTAGTGTGGTTTGTTTTATGGTTGCCACAATTTGCCAGATACCCACATTGGCGTGGCGTGCAAGGGCGGTAATTTTGTCGATAGTGGTTTTGCCAATGCCGCGTGTTGGGTAGTTAATTACGCGGCGCAGTGCTTCTTCGTCGTTGGGGTTAACCACCAAACGCAGGTAAGCCATCACATCTTTTACCTCTTTACGCTGATAAAACGAGGTGCCACCGTATACCTTATAAGGTATGTTGCGGCGGCGCAATGCCTCTTCGAACAAGCGCGATTGCGAGTTGGTGCGGTACATAATGGCAAACTCGTCGTTTTTGAAATGATTGCGTAAACGCTCTTCAAAAATAGAGTCGGCAACTAATTTTGCCTCTTCAATATCCGATGCTGTAACAAATAATTTGGGCGTAGTACCTTCGGCATTATCTGTCCATATTTTTTTGTTTATTTGGTTGCTATTGGCAGCAATAACCTCGTTGGCAATAGCCACAATGCGTTGTGTTGAGCGGTAGTTTTGCTCTAATTTATAGGTTTTTAGTTCGGGATAATCGGTTTCGTAGTTTAAAATGTTGCGGATAGTTGCCCCTCTGAAAGCGTAAATACTTTGTGCATCATCGCCAACTACGCATATATTGCGGTGTTTTTGCGACAATAGTTTTACGATGGCATATTGTGCGGGGTTGGTATCCTGAAACTCATCTATCATCACATAAGTAAATCGGTTTTGGTATTTTTCTAGCACCTCGGGTTTGCTAACCAAAAGGGCGTAGGTTTTTACCAGCAAATCGTCAAAATCCATGGCTCCGGCTTGTGCGCAGCGGTTGGCATACAGTTTATACAGTTCGCCAATTTTGGGCAAACCTGCTGCGGCATCGTTTTGTACAATTTCGGGTATTTTTAGGTAGGCGGCGGGCGTAAGCAAATTGTTTTTTGCCTGCGATATGCGGTTATACACCACATTTGTTTTATAGGTATCGGAGCTTAGGTTTTGCTCTTTGATGATGCTGGCAAGCAGCGATTTTGAGTCTTCGGTGTCGTATATGGTAAAATTGGTTGGGTAGCCCAAATGCGTAGCCTCGGTGCGCAAAAGGCGGGCAAAAACCGAGTGAAAAGTGCCCATCCAAAGTTGTGCAACATCTTGTTCGCCCACAATTTTGCCAATTCGGTCTTTCATTTCGCGGGCAGCTTTGTTGGTAAAAGTAAGCGCCAATATGCTCCACGCTGGCACACCACTATGTATAAGGTGTGCAATACGGTAGGTTAATACGCGCGTTTTACCCGACCCCGGACCCGCCACAATCATAACTGGTCCTGTTGTGTTTTCGGCGGCAAGGCGCTGCACGCCGTTCAACTCGTTTAGGTAGTTGGTAGGCGTAAAGTCCGGTGTTTCAGAAAAATTATCGTTTTGCATGGTGCAAAGATACGCAGAAAAACAGTGCCAAGTATAATTTGTTGTGCCACTTAAGCAAAATGGCGATACAAAAACTATTTGCAAATAATAGCACTTGTTGCACATAAAACTAAGCTAATGGTAGAAAGATTTTTTTGGAAAAAATAAACCTACCCTCAACACCTATTTTATGTCCACTATAGTATCGGTTTTCTGCCTGCCCAAAACCCATCGTCCGCAGTTGGCGGACTTCACGCCGCTCTTCAGCCTCCGCACTTTTGTTTATCGCTAATATCTACCTATACCTAAATGGCAAGTAAAGCGTATAAATATAAAACAACTGATAAAAAACAATGTTTTTAGGTAAAAAAAATACCACAACAATGCAAATAAATACGTACCTTTGCACCCGCAAAATAGCAAAATATACCCATGAATATTTCTCTGACCGCAATAAAAGAACAACTTAAAACATCGCAGCGCATTGTAATTGTAACCCACACCAACCCCGACGGCGATGCCATTGGCTCTTCGTTAGGGCTGTATCATTTTTTATATACGTTACGTATACACCAAGTTGCGGTTATCACCCCTACGCCCTACCCCGTATATTTGCAATTTATGCCCGCCAACGAAAAAGTAAACATCTACACACACAACACCCCACGTTGCCAAAAACTAGTAGCCGAAGCCACCCTACTGTTTGTACTAGATTGCAATGCTGCCTCGCGATTAGATGATTTGGGCAAACACATAGTAGCCGCCGACTGTACCAAAATACTAATAGACCATCATTTATCTCCCGAGCTGCCCACCAATTTTCAGGTCTGGGACACATCGGCAAGCTCAACAGCCGAGTTGGTGTACGATTTTATACAAATGATACGCCCCCAAAGCCGCTTAACCGAAGCCGCCGTTTTGTGCCTATACACGGGCATTGCCACCGATACAGGTAGATTTAAATATGCCACTAACGCCAAAACATTGCAAACAGTAGCCTATTTTAGAAGACGGATTAGACATAACAACCGCCAACAACCTAATTTTTGACAACAATACCGAAAACCGCCTGCGCTTGTTAGGCTTTATTTTAAGCCAACGAATGGTTGTTTTACCCGAATATAATGTAGCCTATGTATATGTAACACTTGCCGATTTATTGGCATTTAACTACCAAACAGGCGACTTAGAGGGCGTAGTTAATTACCCGCTAAGTATTGACGGTATAAATATGGTTGCTTTATTTAAAGAACAAACCGACACCATACGCATCTCGATGCGCTCAAAAGGCAATTTTTCGGTGAACGACCTTGCCCGAAAGCACTTTTATGGCGGCGGACACCGCAATGCCGCAGGCGGTAAATTTGACCAAAACCTAGACCAAACAATAGCCTATTTTTGTAGCATACTCGAAAACTATAAAGAAGAATTAGCTAGTTAAATATTCAAAATAACAAAAAAAATCGCAAATTTTAATCTATCATGCGCAAATTAATCGCTCTTTTTGCCGTTTCGATGATTGTTTTATCATCGTGCCAAAGCAAACCCGCCGAAGATGCAGCTAGCCAACCTGCTGCCGAAACAACCAACCAAACCGCCGAACAACAAGCTGCACAACCGCAGCAATCGGCTGCCCCTGCTGGTCAAGACCAAAACGCCGTTGACAAAGCTATTATCGAAAAATACGTAGCCGACAATGGTTTGAAAGGTAAATACACCGACTCGGGTATCTTTTACGTAATCGAGAAAGAAGGTAAAGGGGCTAACCCCACCGTCGACAATTTTGTAGAAGTACACTACAAAGGCACCTTGTTAGATGGCAACAAATTCGATTCGTCGTACGACCGCAACCAACCTGCACAGTTTCCGTTGCGTGGCGTAGTACCGGGCTGGCAGCAAGGTATTCCGTTGTTCAAAGAAGGCGGAAAAGGTACCATCATCATCCCATCATCGTTGGCTTATGGTCCAATGGGTCGCCCACCGGTCATTCCACAAAATGCCGTTTTGCGCTTCGACATCGAGTTGCTAAAAGTAATGGCAGCACCTGCCCAAAAATAATTTGTGCCATAATTACTCTACTAAACAAAAAAGTCTTACCTTTGCGGGTAAGACTTTTTTTGTGGGTTATTTAAAAACTATACAACTAACCAAATGCGATTAGCCGCCATTGATATTGGCTCAAATGCCGTAAGATTGTTGGTATCTGATGCCAACATAAGTAAAAAACGAGGTTTGTATTTTAAAAATGTAAAGCTATACCGCTTGCCCGTGCGCTTAGGTATCGATGCGTTTACAACAGGTGTTATCTCGGCACATACCGCCGAAAAACTATCAAAAAGTATGCAGGCATTTCAAACCATAATGGACGTATACGACGTAGAAGATTATAGGGTGTATGCCACATCTGCCATGCGCGAAACCAGCAATGCCAAAGACATTATAAAACGAGTAAAAAAAGAATCGGGTATAGACATACAGATTATAGACGGCGATTTTGAAGCCCAAGTAATACTTGCCAGCAGCCTGCGCGAACATAGCTGGATTGATAAACGATTTAGCCACCTATATGTAGATGTAGGCGGTGGTAGTACCGAGATTTCGTTGATTGACAAATCGGGGGTGTTAATAGCTAAGTCGTTTAAAACAGGTACAGTGCGCCTACTCGAAAACAAAGTGGTAGATAGCACCTGGCAAGAAATGGGCGAGTGGATAACTAATAATATTACCGCCGAACTACCCCTATCGGTTATTGGCTCGGGAGGCAATATCAACCGCATTTTCAAAAACTCGAATAATGCGTATGGGCATCCATTAACCTACGAATACCTTAAAGCCGAATACGACAAATTGGCAGGAATGGACATAGAAGACCGCATTATCCTGGAAGACCTTAACCAAGACAGAGCCGATGTGATTGTTTATGCCCTAAAAATATTTTTGTTTGTAATGGAAAAAGCCGATATCCACCAAGTATTAGTACCCAAAATTGGCTTGGTAGATGGCATGGTTTATAACCTTTATCAAGAAAAAACAAAAAATAATCCACCACCACCCGAAAAAGAAAAAAAGAAGAAAGTTAAGTAATATAAACAATAAATTATTGTGTTGTTATGAAAATAATTTTTATTTTCTTGTTTTTACAAGGTGTTAATAAATAACTACTTGCAAATTAAAATTTGTTGTAAGCTAAGCTAAAAATAAGTTTTTGGCAACAAAAGCAATTTTTTTTTACCCAAACGACTTGTTTAAATTAATTTGTCGTAAATTTGCGGGCAAACACCACCCAACACCCCCTCGATATGATACGGAAAAACGACACACCACTCGATTGTGAACATTGCAAAGTTAGGTCAAAATCTATATTTTGTGATTTGCACCACCAAGACATGGAGGCATTCACGAATGCCAAAGCATGTATGACCTACAAACGCGGGCAAACCATTTTTCGCGAAGGTGGTTTTCCGCATGGCTTATATTGCATAAATTCGGGTAAAGTAAAAATATACCAATTGGGCGACGAGGGCAAAGAACAAATTGTGCGCCTTGCCCGCGAAGGTGATGTGTTGGGTTACCGTGCCTTGTTGAGCGCCGACCGCTACAACGCCACCGCCGAACCACTCGAAGATACCGATGTATGCTTTATACCCAAAGAAACCCTATTTAAGTTAATCGAAACAAACTCCTCTTTTACACTCCAAGTAATGAAACTGTTGTCGAACGACCTAAAAAACGCCGAGCATAAAATAACCCAACTTGCCCAAAAACCTGTTCGCGAGCGAGTTGCCGAATCATTGCTTTTTTTGAAAGAAACCTACGGCTTAGAAACCGACGAACAAACTATAAACGTTACCCTATCGCGCGAAGAATTAGCCAATATTGTAGGTACCGCCACCGAAACCGCTATACGACTACTGTCGGAGTTTAAACACGACCATATTATTGAGCTAATTGGTAAAAAAATTAGGATACTTGATTTACATAAACTTGTACAAACAGCTAATGTATTTGACTAAATATGCCTTTTGTTTAAATTTATACTACACCTATCCCAAAGCGTTGATGCCACAAATTGGTATCAACGCTTTTTTTCTTGCCAAACAATACTAAGCATTTACATTTTTTTGAAAAAATGTTTTACAATCTACCAAAAAACAGCTATCTTTACACCGTCGAAAACACATAAATCATGCAAACGGCTACAGACGCATTCCTTAAGATAGACATCCACACCCATATTATCCCCGAACATTTTCCTCGGTTTAGCCAAAAATTTGGCTATGGCGGTTTTATACACCTCGAACATCATAAGCCTTGCTGCGCCCGCATGATGATAGACAATAACTTATTTCGAGAGATAGAATCGAACTGCTGGGACCCCAAACAACGTATGCACGAGTGCGAACACCACGGCGTGCAGGTGCAGGTATTGTCTACCATTCCGGTAATGTTTAATTATTGGGCAAAGCCGCAAGACACACTCGATATCTCGCGCTTTTTGAACGACCACATCGCCGAAATTGTTGCCACTTATCCACGCCGCTTTATTGGTTTAGGTACCTTGCCCATGCAAGCCCCCAACTTATGTATAGCCGAGCTTGAACGATGCCAAAAGATAGGCTTGGCAGGCGTACAAATAGGGTCGCACATCAACGAATGGAACCTAAACGACACCGCCCTTTATCCCATTTACGAAGCCGCCGAACAACTCGGTATGGCACTTTTTGTGCACCCCTGGGATATGGTAGGCAAAGAAAAAATGCAAAAATATTGGCTGCCGTGGTTAGTAGGCATGCCCGCCGAAACATCTTTGGCTATTTGCTCCATGATTTTTGGCGGCATATTTGAACGTTTCCCGCATTTAAGAGTAGCCTTTGCACATGGCGGTGGTGCTTTTCCGGCAACATTTGGGCGTATCTCGCATGGTTTTAATGTGCGCCCCGACTTGGTAGCCATAGATAATGCCATACACCCATCGGAGTATTTAGGCAAGTTTTATGTCGACTCGCTTATCCACGACCCGCGCATGTTAGAATACCTTATAGACCTGATTGGCGTTGACCGCATTGCATTGGGCAGCGATTACCCTTTTCCGTTGGGCGAACTAGAACCCGGCAAAATGATAGAATCAATGCCGTTTAGCCACGAAATAAAAGAACGCTTATTGAGCAGAAACGCCCTTGATTGGCTACAATTAGATAAAAAAATGTTTTTATAGGAAAAGTAATTTTGTGTATGATTGACAGCTATATCGCTAAACAAACACCCGAACAACAGGTGCTGTTGGAGTTGCTGCACCAATTAATTGCCCAAACATCGGCTCAAATAGAACAGCGTTTTTCGTTTGGCTGCCCATTTTATTACTATAAAGGCATGTTTTGCTACCTAAATGCAGTGCGCAATGGCATTGATGTGGGCTTTTGCCGAGGCGTAGATTTATCCAACGAACAAGGAATTTTAGAAACCCGCAACCGCAAACAAGTGCGTAGTGTGTTTATCAACTCCATCGAAACATTAAATGCTCTACAACCTGCCCTGCTCGAAATACTGCACGAGTGCCTATTACTACACGATTTTTTAGCAATAAAACAAAGAAATAAGAAATAAAATTTATTTAATATCTTGATACACTAAAAAAATAACACAATTATTTATTATCCTAAAAAAACACCCAATACTATGCGTACCATTTGCTTCTACTTTCAGGTTCATCAGCCTTATCGCCTTAAACCATATCGTTTTTTTGATATTGGTGCCGACCACGAGTATTTCGATGAGTATGCCAACCGCACCATTATGCGCAAAGTAGCCGACCGCTGCTACCTGCCCGCCAACTATACATTTTTAGAACTGATAAAAAAATACGAAGGTAAATTTAAAATCAGTTTTTCTATATCGGGTACTTGCCTCGACCAATTTGAACAGTACGCCCCCGAAGTTTTACATAGTTTTCAAGAATTGGTCAATACGGGTTGCGTAGAAATACTTTCCGAAACCTACTCGCACGCCCTATCTGCCCTAAAAAGTACCGAAGAGTTTGAAGCACAAGTAGCTGCGCATCGCCAAAAAGTAAAAGATTTATTTGGCGTTACCCCAACAGCTTTTCGCAATACCGAGCTTATCTACTCGGACCAAATTGGCGCAATGGTTGCCAATATGGGCTATAAAGCGATGCTTACCGAAGGTGCAAAACACATTTTAGGCTGGAAAAGCCCCAATTTTTTGTACTACAACGCCATCAATCCTAAACTAAAATTGTTGCTCAAAAACTTTAGATTGAGCGATGATATGGCATTTAGGTTTTCGGACAGAAACTGGAACGAGTTTCCGTTAACCGCCGAAAAATTTGTGAACTGGCTAAACGAAGTGCCGCAAAACGAAGAGGTGATTAACCTTTTTATGGATTACGAAACTTTTGGCGAGCATCAATGGGAAGAAACGGGTATTTTTGAGTTTTTGAAAGCCTTGCCGGGTTATGTTTTCGCTAATTCAAATTACACTTTCTCTACGCCCTCTGAGGTTGCCGATACCCTACAACCCGTTGCTGTAATGAACGTGCCTGTGCCTATTTCGTGGGCAGATGAAGAACGCGACTTAACAGCATGGCTTGGCAACGACCTGCAAGATGATGCGTTTGACAATTTGTACGATTTAGAATATATGGTAAAGGCAATAAACGACCCCGATATGCAGCGCGATTGGAAATACCTGCAAACAAGCGACCACTTTTACTATATGTGTACTAAGTTTTTCGCCGATGGAGATGTGCATAAATATTTTAACCCATATAACACACCCTACGAAGCATTTATTAACTTTATGAACATTTTAACCGACTTCTCGCTGCGGGTAAAAGCAAAATATGCCGAGTTACAAATGGCACCGCCCCCGGATAAACCTAAACGCACCAAAAGTGCTAAAAAAGCATAGTTCTGTTTGATTGTTGACACAACAGTAAAATGCAAAAAACCTCCGTGCCATTTGTTTGGTACGGAGGTTTTTTTATATGAAATCTGATACTTGGTTATATATATTATTTTAGTTAAATTAATTACAACCGCCATTAAACCAAATAGCATAAACTATAGTCACAGAAACTATACAGTAGGGTTATTTCAATCACTCTCTAAATTTTTTGATCATGAAAAGATTACTATCTCTCTCGTTTTGCGCTTTGGCGCTTTGTTTGTTGGTAAATTTTGCGGCTTCGGCTCAAGAAAATTGTGCGTGCGATAGTAAAAAAGCCAAAATAGGCAAAATAGAACTATCACAAATTATTGAAGGAAAAGAAAATGCGAGACGTTGGCGCTACCAAAAAAGCATCTGCCGACGCTCCTATTTCTGTAAAACCAAGTGGTGTAGAAATAAGCGAGGTAAAA
>JADKCK010000020.1 GCA_016718845.1 Sphingobacteriales bacterium | reverse complement strand
AGCCTTATCTGCAAAAAAATGTTACAATGTAAACTAATGCTACCTTTTTGCGTCATAAACGATGTGGGGTTCTCACAAGATTAATCAGTAAAACCTCTAAAAGATGAAAATAGTTCTTAGTTAGTTGTAGGCAGCACTTTGGCTGCTGGTTGCGGTTCGATGACAGCACCCAAGCACAAAACGCCGCAAAACGAGATATTGAACCTCGGCAAATGTGGTGTAATGTGGCAACACCGAGATTGCCCCCGGCTTGAAGAGGCTTTAACCGTAGGTATTAATAGATGGTGCAAATACCATCGGCTTTGATTGCTACTGGAAAACCTCAAATAAAACTCCGTTACCCATCTTAGTTAATAAAGGTAGAAACACTTTACGCCAAATTGGTTTGGGCATGAGGTAGATAAAGCCTTATTAAAATAAATCGCGTATGAAGATGCGGCTAAAAGGCGAAACCTATCTTTGTAAAATGCCATCAAACAGATGACTATCCAAGATGCAGTATCTATTTTGGAAAACGATAACAAAACAGTTTGCTACCGATTTTTGAAAAAGGTGATTTAATGCACAATTAACAACTGCTTTAGACCCAGACATAAATCGTTGGAAAACACTGGCTACCAAATATTATGGCAGATATTGTAAAGAGTACAACAAAGTGCTTGGGTAAAAACAACTTAACCCTGACCTAAACTGACTTTGTAACCGAAAAAGCCCTTGATGGTTTGTTTTTTATGGTTGCCAAAGAACAAGTTAAAGCAGATAACAGCAAAGACCCTATGTACGCGTAAGCATTACTCAAAAAGTATTTGCTTGCATCTCAGTGCTAAAATAACAGACACTAAACCGTATACAGGCGGCACCCAAACTGATGCTGCACAACCATCAAAACCACCTGTTAAAACAATGCGGGAATCAAACAGAGGCGTAAATAGTAAAATAAAATCCCCACAACTTAGCTGTTGTGGGGATTTTGCCTTCGGGATTTGATAATTGCGTATTACCAGTGCAATGAATAACATGGGGCAATGCCTTGGCTGTTACTTATTTTACCCGGTACCTTTGTCCGTTTGCCATATGGTTTCCAAATGGTGATAGCAACAGCCAAGCTCATATAGGTGGTTTGGGCAATAAGTTCGCCGTTTAGGGGTCGTAAAGCACTTTCTCGGCAAAGTTTTCTTGATTAAGACTATTTGCTCGTACACATAAAATTACTTAAGTCGGATTAGGAAAACAGCCACCTTCAATTGCCTGCTTTGGATTTTAGGTTAGCCCAACAGCAGGTGCAGTGTATGTGCTTACGGTTCCTATTACAGCAGCTACTTTTGCGGCGGTCTGGTTGCTATAAAAAGTAGGTCCCATGCGTACGTATGTGGTAAGTCAGAGTTCCATTGTTCTGTTCATTTGCGGTAAAGTAGCAGTAAATGCCATTGGGTACTGCGGCCCACAAAAACGCCTGTTGCGGTGTTCAAATAATCGGGTTGCGGGCTACAAACTCGTAATCTTCGCGGGAACAACCCAGTGGGAAGAACCGTTACGGGCGGACCATCGGTAACATCGGTTACCGGCGTGGCTGTGCGTACTACTATGTTGCGTGCTTGGTAACTTCTGTTTCATGCGAGCCTGGCGCCGAAAGCCGTCGGGGTTGCGGTAGGCGGCTCCGGTAAACAGGAAACCATCGTGGGGAAAGCCCTGGTGAGCGAGCGGGGGGTGCTGTCTATTACGTATGTCCGATCGGCGGATAAGTAGGTCGCAAGTCATCTGAGATAACGCGTTTTAGGCCTAACAGCAGCATCGCGGTTCTTGGGTGATGATGATAGTTGCCCATAGCAGGGTGCCTTTGGCAAAGAAGTCAAACTGTGTCGTTCGGCAACTACGCGGCATCGCGGTTCCAACGCCGTCGCCCATGCCCATTAGCGGACCACCGGCTAAGGCATTAGTGCTGTTTTTCCGTGATACGCCATCGCGGTAATCAGCCGGGCTACGCCATTTATAAACAAACCAATGTTGCCGCCTGTAATGTTGGTGGGCGCTTCGTAGTTAGTAGGATTGAGGGATATTTTGAAAATGGCATTTTGATTGCTTGCCACCGACGGATTGTCATCTATAAAAACGACCCGTAATGCTATATAGCGCCTCAGCGCTTAGAGCACGCCTTAGCGTTGTATTGGTACAGTTTTGTACGTTAACAATACGGCATCTTGGATAGGGAGTGGAGTTGCCTGCCACATAGTGCTGCCTCTGCAATGGTGTTGTTTTATAAGCCGTTGTAATGGCAGGTCGTGTTTGGGCAATAGGGATAGACCGCTTAACAAAAAGCGCTGGATAGAAAGATGTTTTTGCATGTTGATATGCTCAGTGTTAGACGACAATAGAACCGTAATCCTTTCGCTTGGTGGGGTAAAATTTTTGTAGATAGGGATGTTTAGATGTGGGGAGTGGAGATGTTGCGATATGGTGATATTGCACCACAGTAAAAAACGGTCAAACCACCAAAGTTTGACCTTTTTTTGTATCTTACGTACCTAACCAACATTGCCGTCGCCAGCGGTTTTATATTTTACAAACCACGACCACCTCGGGCAACACCCGCTTAACTTACAGCACCACCTGCAATGGCGACGCTACAAACCCAAACCGCCCTTGATTACTACCCCTATGGCAAAAGAGCTACGGGCATATAATAGTGCTGCTGAGAAGTACAAAAGCACGTATAATGAGCGGGATTTGGAGACGGGGTATGATTTTAGGAATGCACGGAGTAGTAGCTCTGATGCGGTACGGTTCAATATTATTGACCGATGCTGGAAGAATCGCCTTCAACATCTGCTTATACTTATGCTAAGTGGTAACCCTGTACGTTTAATTGATCCCAACGTGGAGCATACAGTATTTATGTAGATGGTATGAAAGTGGGAAATAAAGCAGACTAATTATTGGGAGGACAAAACTGGAGTTAATATTGAATTGATGGTGGCGGTGATGGTCCTGAAAACATTTGGGAGAAAAGGAGACATGACTAATGCAATCCGGTATAATAACAAATGTGCAGGTGTTCCACGTAACAACACGTTGGTTTTTTAATCAGTTGCTTAAAGAACATCCTAGGATGTTTAGGTCCCGAAAACATCCAGAGAATTAAAGATGGACTGGCTCCACTAATTGATGAAGCCGAAGCAGCTCATAGGTAAATTATTTCGGAGTTGTCTATTCTACTACTGGGATAGTAAAGCCACCACTCCAAAATGGTTTTAGCATCATTAAGGACGGCTATATAGAGCAGAAATGGAACGGAGTCGGTTATTATGGGCCCCATGGCTGCATTTGTTGAGGAACTCCTTAGGAAGTGGATTAGGCACTATTATGGCTCTAATGCAGGGAAACAATTGTACGATAGCAAACAGGACAGTAAATAATTTTACAACTAGTCTTGAGCACTAATTTAGTGGGTTCAAGATAGTTCATTTTAAATTAAAAACAATTAACATTATGCTTTTACAAGAATTTGTAGTTAAAATGAACAATATACATCTAAAGCGTTATCGCTGAAGAAAAAGCGCACAATTCTTAGGATGCTCTTACCTTATTAACTAACTACTTGTTACGTTTAAAACTTTTCCATAAACAAGCAAATAGTGCGGTCAATAATCCTTTTGTTAGAGTTGGCCACAACTCAATGTGTCGAAATTTGAATTACCCAGTATTTGCTTTAGTAGTCTGAGTAGGAGAGATGATAGGTATATATATTGGGAAGGTGTGATGAGATGATTGAGAGGTTGAAAAGGGCAACAGATAAAATTGTTTCTAAAGAATTTGTGCGGATTATATTATCGTGGGGAATGTGCGGATAATGGCATTTAAATTTTGATGCTAGATAAATGGCAAGTAATTACGTAGAGTCTTGCGGCGTTGATGATATCTTCCGAAAACCAGATAAATATTCGGCCAAATTGCCTAGAGTGTGCATTATTGGCTGGTAGTATATTTGGACAGTGTTTTATGCTACCGCATTAGGTTGTGAAGCAAATAAAACCTTTGGTATTATTACTATCACTCACTGCAAATTATCCGTCACTTACAGCAACACCTCGCAACGGCATTCGCCTCTAAAACCCAAACCGGCCTAAACTAAACCCCCACGGCAAAGAGTTACGGGTACATAATAGGATCGCCGAGAAGGGGGTCAAAAAGCACCCACAACGAGCGGATTTGGAGACTGGTCAAACGATTTAGTGGAATGCACGGAGTAGTAGCTCGATGATCCGGTACAGTAATGCCTTTTGCATTGATCCGTTGTACGAATTCTGAGTTGGTCACCGTATAATTCGTTATGAGTAACCCTTTACGTATGATTGATCCTAAAGGTATGCGTACTTATTTTAGACCAAGATGGGAAACCACATTTATACTTCTAACGACAAAGGAAGAGGATGCTATTACTATTGTAAATGATCCTTTTTCTGTGATTATTTAAAGCCGGATTTGGGGTGGCGAAAGCTGCAATGATTATCAAAGTTTTGGCATAAGTTACCCACTTGCCGAGAGACAAAATTTTGATAACTTATCCTAACCTTAGAGCAACAGACGAAGAAGGATTATCAAGAAATCAAAGCGTTGGAGTTAACAGATAAATCATTAAACACGGATTTTCGATTAGGTAAACCCCTCGAGTTGGTGCGAATTTGTATGTATTATCGAAGCAGCAAAATGATGTACATTGGTAATAGCATTTAGTGATGGTGACTATAAGCAAGTTTGGGATAGAGACCTATTGCTCCCCAATATAGAGCTATTCCATTAATCCGATTAAGGTCGGTAGAAAACAATCATCCAAATTCGAAGTTTCGGGCAGCAATGAGGTGTAGAGCCTTCAAATGACTACCTTAATGACGCAGGACCGCCTTTAGGTAGTGCTTTTGACGCAGACAGAGCAATCGTAGCAGAACTCAGCCCAATTACAAAATTGTACTTGATAAAGGAGCATTAATTTGGCGGAAGAACTAGAGGATATTCTCGAAAATTTATTTCCGAGTCAAAACCCAGACGAGGTTCCTCAAACCTTTAAACCGATAAACACTAAGGAACAGTTAATTATTAAAACAGTACTTTTATCTGCATTATGGGTAAGATGCCCCATTCAAGACAAAAAAAGAGCTCTAATGATCTCGCTTTTAAGTACAAATGTTTACAAAAACGAAACATTTTTTATGGGGAAAACACAAATTACTTCTGTTTTTAATTTAATAGACTGTGAAAAACTAACTAAGCCTATTAATGCTGCGGATGTTGAAAAGGTGCTTGTTCCTAATTATTTATCGCTTGATTTACAGCTAATACCAATTCACAATGATACTGCTAAAATTCTTTTGTCGAGATGAAGCATACTTACCAAAATCGATGTATCATTCGGGTTCAAATGTTGTAGAGTATTTGGGAGATAGTGTTATTGCTTTAAAAAGTTCTCGATATACTTGGTCTATATTTGGAGGTAAAAATAATTCAGATGCTGTAAAACTAAATCAGTTTTATGATAAAGCATTTGCTGACACTTTACGCAAATACAAATCGGTGTTAAACCCTTGGCTTTTTGAAGAAGCCAAACGGCGGGTGTGTTTTTGACAAGTAAGTACAACAATAAAACGGTCAAACCACCAAAGTTTGACCGTTTTATTGTATCTTTGCGTACAAAACCAACATTGCCGTTGCCAGCGGTTTTATGTTTTACAACCACGACCACCTCGGCAACACCCGCCTAACATACAGCACCACCTGCAACGGCACGCTACAAACCCAAACCGCCCTAGATTACTACCCCTACGGCAAAGAGCTGCGGGCATATAATAGCATCGCCGAGAAGTACAAAAGCACCACCAATTTAATGAGCATCAAACAATTTATGTAAAAACAATTAGGATAACTACAAACGGCAATGTACTGACTTTAAATTTTTTGTTAAACAAAATATCATGGCAAATAAAATCTTCGCCTTATTTATCTTGCTGTTATTATTTATACCAGCAACTAATGCACAACAAGCTAGTGCTATTTGTTCTTCGTTAGATGACCTTATATTACAACTTGGTGATTCTGAAATAACTTGTCGTGAGTTTACTGTAATTGAAAAAAACGAAAATATTCATCGGTATTATTCTTTTACAGAAAACTATCAGGCAGTATTAGATACTTTGTACATTGACATTCACGCAGATACGCTAAGTAACACATTTACGGTGCTACTCAATAACATACCTTATTATAGAGTAGATGATTATCGAGGCGTTGCATACATGACCCCACTGATAAAAGGTTTTTAAAAAATATGTTTTAGATTGCTTTATTTTTTGAGATATTGTTAGTATCTTTGTGGGTATAAAAGAGGTTACGAACACAAAATATATCACCAATGTTTCGCAAAAACGAAAACACCGACAAGTTGGACTATTTGGCTACGACCACTTACTAGGCCTGCTACGGAGCGTTTAAAAACACACCGGTTATCATTTTCACCACATCATATTTAGGCAGTTGAACGAGGGAAATCTTCGCTCCACTATATAGCAACAAAAAAGTGCCCCCAACTCGCCCATCAACAGCATGGTGAGTGCCTTGCGTGGCAACAACTACATAATTGGACGTTTGAAGAACTAGAACGGCACCCCACAATTTGATGTAGAAACACGCATGGCTATCGAGCTAGTGCCACCTTCGGCGATGTACCTTTCGATACGCACCCTTCATTTGTTCAAAACCGCTTAGTTGATATCGAAATAGCCCATAAAACAAACTTGATAGCCAAGTTATTTGACCAGATGACGACCGAGCAAATCAAATCGCTAAACCTAAAAACGAACATACAACGGGGTGATAGCGTACAACTGCAAAGCAATATCCGCAAATACACCCGCTTAGAGTTATTGGTAGAAATGCTCAAACGCTTATATAAATCCTTATCCGAGCCAGAACGCCAATTGCACGAAGCCCTATTTGCACCCTATATAAAAGGAAGTTCGGATGGATTTAGTGGATCCAGTTTTCGGGGCAAGGAACTAGACGAACCGCTACAAGCCATTGCCAAAGTTCACACATTTGTACCTTGATTTGCAAAATACGCAAAACAACACCCCCACGTTTAAGGTGTTTGAACGAGAGTAAAGAACATTTTTGACAAAAGAACAGAACAGCGAAACAGGCAAGGGAAACGATAACTACAAATTTAATTGATGCCAAAGAATTAGGGTCTGGGATATTGCAATCGCCCGATGATTTGAAGCCACGTATCGCCAGAAAAAGGAGAGAAATTTCAAGGTTTGGTGCTATTTGCTAACGAAACCTGCCACCCCGACAACACAACACAGCTCATCACGGCTATTGTGGTGTCGCCCAATAATGGACGATAGTGTTATTTATCGTGAGCAATTAGACGACCTCCATGCCCGCACTCCCCGACTTATCGGAGCAACATTTTGACGGCGGCTTGGTAGCGAAGAAAACGACCTACGGATGAAAGAGTTAGGTATTGTGCCTATTCAAACGGCTATACGGGGTTAAAAGCGGCATTGCCAATGGTCATCACCATTAAACCAAACACCGAAACGAACAGCAACACCGAAACGAACAGCAACACCGAAAACAACCAACAAACAAACAGCAACACCAACAAACCCCACAACACAAAGCCGAACAAACAACAGCACCGAACAAACAGCAACACCGAAACAAACAGCAACACCGAAACAAACAGCAACACCGAAACAAACAGCAACACCGAAACAAACAGCAACACCGAAACAAACAGCAACACCGAAACAAACAGCAACACCGAAACAAACAGCACCGAAACGTCCGTTACTTATCAGGTACAATGCCAATCCAGAACAGTTGATGGTGTTAGCTATATTGGTAAAAAGTAACTTTAAGGCTGTTTTGATTTAGATAAATGCAAGAATTGTCCTTTTTTTTGATACATGTCCAACAAAGGCACACCGTAACGAGAAGAAAACAATACAGCCACATTTAGGTTTTCTACTAATGATGTATTACGACAAGAGCGGCATAAAAACATAAAAATATACCCATTGAGCGGCGAAAGCTCAGGGGCAGGTGTGGAACCTTTAATGGGTTTATTTCATGCCGGCGAAAACATACGGGTAAGTTGCGAGTAAGGGGGCAATTCAGCATTGCCTTCTATGGCTTTGCTATGGCATTAGCTATCAACTTTAAGCATCTACGCTTTTGTTTTACAAGAATGCTTAAAAATACGCTTTTTGTCGCCAATATAGGCTCGTTTAAACGTATTTTTAACGTATTTTGTAAAAAATGTAATTTTAATGCATCTATAAACCTAATTTACCTAAAAACCGCTTGATTTTTGTGCCCTTTTTTCAGCAGCCTCATACATTGATAACTTAAAAGCTTACAAAGTATCTATAGCAAGCAAATGCGTGTATTTTTTAACTTTTTTGTTTTCAACCACAACAGGCTATGGAACGAGTTTTACTCAATACATGGTATTTAATCCCAATAACCATACTTACCAAGTTATTGAAAGTCGTTATGGCACACCCCTTTGTTTCAACGATTTTGATGGAGATGGCAGTCTTGATTTTTTAGAACTGCAGGATACTCCGAACGACATACTGTATTTTGATTATGCTGATGCCATTGTAATGCCTATTCAAGTATATTCAGCAACTACCCAGGGGCTATTTGTACCTAAACAAATCTTCCTTAATAACTACTATGTTATACAATGCAGTAAAAAGAAAGACAAGCATTGGTATGTCTGTTATCATCTGATAGATAAAAAGAAGTTTTGGGAGCAGTACAAACTTTTGTTACTTTTGCCACGAAATACAACTAAAGAGGAGGAATACTTTATCGAAGCAATGAAAACTTTCTTAGACAGTTTAGAGTAGATTGAATACTGTGTTAATCTTCTACTTTTAGCACAACACACACTATACTTTATCTAAAATTTGGTAAAGTGGGGTGTGTGTTGTATTTTTGTACCCAAAGTAGGCACATACAGCACCACCTGCAACGGCACGCTACAAACTCAAACCGCCCTAGATTAAACCCTTACGGCAAAGAGTTACGCTTGTACAATGGGTTTAAAACACTTAGCTATGTATTTAAGACAGACTAAATAGCTATCCTCAAAAAAAAATAAAAAAAACACCCAAAAAATTTGGCAGTTTCGTAAAAACAGTTTACCTTTGCATTGGCTCACGCAGCAACTAATTATACTTTTGCTACTGAACTTAACAGCATATCCATAAACGTTTGCGCAAACAGCAGAGGGCGGGCTTCAAACGCTTGACTTGTCGCGTTTTTTGTTTGAACCATAACTCAAACAAACAGGGAGATTACCAGACGCCGCTTGGCAACGCTAATCTTGATTATAAGGGGTTTCAGAGCCACCTTATATGACTAGGTGTTGTGTGAGCTTTTTAAAAAAGTTGGTAGTACTATTTAGTACTACCAACTTTTGAGCTTCAGATTGCTCCACCTTTTTTTATCATCACCCATTATTACAACAAATTGTGCAAACCTTTCTATCGTACCTCATCAGCCAAGAGCTAAAACAAATTACACACCCCAACGAACTGCAAGATTATTGCTACGTTTTTCCGACACGCCGCGCTTGTAAGTTTTTTGAAGAACAACTACGAAAACAATTTAAAGGAACTTACTTTTGGTCGCCGCGCACCTTTTCTATCATCGATTTTTTTACGTACCTCTACGAAGAAACCTTCGACTCGGTGGTGATGGAAGGCACACAAGCTGTTTTTGAACTATTTAATAGCTACAAAAACCACGAGCCCGAAGCTAATTTCGACTCGTTTTATGCTTGGGGGCAATTGGTACTTAAAGATTTTGACGAGGTAGACCGTTATATGGCAGACACCGATGCCTTGTTTGCTAACCTAAAAGATATCCGCGATTTGGACGACGTTTTTGCACTTGCACCCGAACAACTTAGCTTTATTAAACAGTTCTGGCGCGTTTTAGATAAAGATGAAAATACCGACATCGAAAAAGAGTTTATCCGCATTTGGGAGGTATTGGGCATTGTGTACAAAGAATTTAGGGCTAATCTGCAAAAAAACAAAGCCGCCTACGAGGGTATGGCACAGCGCATTGTAGACGAGTTGGTAGCCAAACGCCTAACAATACCATTTAAACGGGTAGTATTAGGTGGCTTTAATGCCCTTAGCACCGTCGAAAAATGCCTTATCGAACACCTAACAACACACCATAATAGCAAAATTTATTGGGATACCGATGCTTATTACATGGACAACAAACGCCAAGAGGCAGGGCATTACATACGGCAATACCACGATTTATGGAAAAATAACCCACATCACGATTGGGCTTGTCAAACCAATTTGTTGTCGGCACACAAAAACCTGCGCGTGGTGGGCGTGCCGCTTAAAGTGGGGCAAGCCAAATACACGGGGCAACTGCTGCGTCAAATTGTAGATAAACAGTTGTTTAATATGGTAGATACGGCGGTGGTGTTGGGCGATGAGTCGATGTTGTTCCCGATGTTGTACTCGCTGCCCGAAAACATCGAGAAGATAAACATTACCATGGGCTACCCGCTGCGCTTTACACCCCTATACCAATTGTTAGAGGCATTGGTGCAATTACACAAAACCAGCGAAGGAGCAAGTGCCACCCAACCCAAAGCAAAAACTACCTACTACGCTAAGTTTGTGGTACAGATTGTTAATAATCCGTTTATAAAAGTGATAGCCCCCGAAGCAATTGGCAAGTTATTGTACCACATTGAACGTGATAACAAAATTAGGATGTATCCGGATAGTATTGTAAAGCGTTTCGAGGAGTATAAACCCCAAGAAGAAGGTGCAACCTCTATCTTCGAGGATTTGTTTGAAGATATAAGCGACCCTACACGCTACGTCTCGTCCTCGATGGGTATTATTAGTGTGTTCGAGAAGGTGTTGAAGCATTTGTTCAATCACCTAAAAGAAACAAACCCCAATACGCTATTAGACGATGCCAACGCAAAAATAAACGAAGATGAAGAGGCTGCTTTGATAAACGAAGCAATAGGAGAGGAGGAAACAACAGACCAAGAAACCTTATTGTTTGACCTAGAAAATGTACCGCAACCCGCATCTGCCCAAAATACCAAACAAAAAACAAACGAAGGCGACGAAAAACAAGAAGAAAAAACGCCCCCCATCGAAGCCGAGTTTATCTACGAAATGCTTAAACAACTGCGCCAACTTGACGGTATTTTGCGCCGATACAGGCAGTTAGTTACCTTAGATACGTTCTGGAAACTGTTTAGAGAGGTGGTGCAGGGCGAAAAACTACAATTTACCGGCGAACCTGTGCGCGGTTTGCAAATAATGGGTTTTTTAGAAACAAGGGTGTTAGATTTTAAAAACCTCATCATTTTGTCGGTCAACGAGGGCAATATTCCGGTGGGTAAGCCTTTAAATACCTTTATCCCGCATAGCCTGCGCCGAGCCTTTGGGTTGCCTACTTTTTTTGAGCAAGATGCCATTTATGCCTACCATTTTTACCGCCTTTTGCAACGCGCCCAAAATGTGTATTTGTTGTACAACACCGAGGTTGGCTCGTTGGGCAGTGGCGAAAAAAGCCGTTTTTTGTTGCAATTAGAGTACGAACTACAAGGGCAATCGTTGATTGACATGCGACAAAAAATTGTGATGGCTCCGCTTGTGGTAGATATTGTACCACCCAAACCTATTTGCGTCGAAAAAAACGAAGAAATAATTGCCGAACTCGACCGTTTTTTGACCAACACGCCAAAAACCGAAGAGCTGCCCCTAAAACGTTTAGCCCCAACATCTATAAACGCCTATATTAACTGCCCCATGCAGTTTTATTGGAAAGATATTGCCCAATTGCGCGAATTAAGCACCATTGACGAAGAAATTAACGACCGTATTTTGGGTAATTTGTTGCACAAAACCTTAGAGTTGTTGTACCAGCCTTTTGTGGATTCGCTTATTACCGAAACAACAATCAAGAAAATAATGGGTGACAAGAAAAAAATTGATGCTAAACTAAATAAAGCTTTCGAGGAAGAGAAGTTTGCACAGCCCAAAGAAGGTAGAAACTTGTTGCTAAAAAAAGTAATTAGGCGCTTGGTGATGAAAATTTTAGAAAAAGATTGTACCTACGCCCCCTTCGAGATTGTGGGTTTAGAGGCAAGCGAATATACCGTAGACCTGCCCCTACCCGACGGCAAAGTAGTGGGATTAAAAGGAACTATCGACCGTATAGACCGAGTAACAATGCCCGATAAATCGCAATATTACCGCATTTTAGATTATAAATCGGGTAGGGTTGATATTACTACCTCTGTGGCAGGCTTGGCAAAAGATACCGAAACGTATCTAACCAAATACTTTGTAGACCCCAAATTTAAGGCAGGTTTGCAGGTGTATTTGTATGCCTATTTGTTTTGGAGCAACCAACAACGCAACATACCCGTACAAGCGGGTTTGTATGTGCTGCGCGAAATAAACAAAGGCATTTTGTTTTTGCGCGATGGCGAAATATTATCCACTGAGTTTTTCGAGGCATTTGAGGTGCAACTACAAAACCTTTTGTCCGAGTTGTTTAACTACAACTATCCGTTTATGCAAACCGAAAACGATGTAGAAAAACGCTACGAATACTCGCCTTATAAAGGTTTGTTGGTGTAGAAGTGGCGAAGTGGTGATGTTTCGATGTGGCGATGTGGCGGAAAAAATTATGACCAATCTACGTACCATAACACATAGCACGCAGATTGGTCATGATGATCATGATTTACGCAGATTAAAATCATGACTAATCATCAAAAATTATGAAAAATCTGCGTTCTACTTTGTGAAGTGGCGATGTTGTGATGTTTCGATGTGGCGAAGTGGCGTTTTTTAGGTGTGCTACAACTTGTAGCCTGTAGCCAACAGCCTGTAGCGTATAGCCAACAGCCGACAGCCCCAAGCCAACTACTAAAATCCTACGCCAAGGCATAATCCAAACCTAAAACCAAACCCACCCGAGCCAAACCCGGGCAATTTATAGTCGAGCAAAGTGCCTGTAAAACGGGTAACGCCTACTGTTGGTCCAGCAAATATATCTATCACAAACGATTTACCTAAAACAGCTTGGTAGCCAGCATTAACCCCTAATTTGCTATTTAAAACGGTTCCGCTGTTTTCGCCGGGTGGTAATCCGCTTGAGCTATCATCAACCACTATTTTAAAACGTTGAAACCTTGCAAACGGAGCTACATATAAGCCGTTCATGGCGGTTTGTTTGGGTAAAACATAGTATCTAAACTCGGGTGTAAAGCCCAAGCCGGTGTATTCTAAGCCGTCACCTTTCCATTTTAAATTAAAAGCCGAGTAAAAAAAGCCTGCTTGCACCGATGTGCGTTCGCCAATAGCTCGCTCGTATTGCATATTGCCGGTTAGCAGAAATATGCTTAATGGATTGATTTTTATGGCATTACGCACCTCTTGTGCTGCCAGTTGTTGTTGTGTTGCAAATAGCAGTGCAAAAATAAACAAAAAAGAGCAAAATGCTTTTTTCATAAAAAGATGTTTTGATAAACTGCAAGTAAATTGTTTGGGCTGCTAAGGTGTTTGCCTAAAACAATTGTTGAGCTTCTGTTTTTAGTGATTCTAGGGCTTGATGCAGGGCAAGTGTGTGGTCGTTGGTTAAAAAGTATTGCAAGATGGCTCGGCTAAGGTCAAGCCCCGATGCGTCGGTTGGCATTTGGCGTGCTACGGCGCTAATAACGGTTATTAGTTCCTCGACAGAGGTAGAGATTAGGTTCCAAACCATTGGCGATACATACAACTGTTGAGTAATGTTGTGTTCAAACTCGGTGCGTATGTTTAAAAGCAAAGCCATTTGTAGTTCGGGGGCGGTCATTTCGTCTTGTCTGACGCGCAAAATTAACGATTGCGGATTGATGCGCTCTAAAAACAACACCAAACGCTCGTAGGCTTGCAGGCGAGTGCTTAATACCTCGCCTTTTTCGGCGCTGGTGTTTGTGGTTTGTTCTTCTTGTTGTTTGGTGTGTGCTAGTTCTTGTATGCGCAGGTTGTAGTCTACGTTGCGTTTGTCTTGTTCGTTGTCGTAGATAATGCGTATAACGACATAAACGGTTGCCCACGAAATGCAAAATGGCAAAACGGCTTTTAGTAATTCAAAAGAGAAGGTTAGTAAATCCATTAAATTGGTTGGATAGTTGATAAATGGTATTGGACGATGCAGGTGTTTGTGGTGTTTAAGGGTTGGCTGCGCTTATTTTGTAGTGGGGGTGCCACCAACTTGTGTAGTTAGGGTGTGCTTATCATCACCCCCAAAAAAGACATTTACCGCGTCAAGCGGGGCGGGAGCTGGCTGTTTGGGTTTGGGTACAAGGGGATATTTGGGTAGGCAATAAAATGCTGGGCTAGGTGTTAGGTTATGCTAATAAACTGCCCGCAAATGTACAACTTTTTAACAGTAATTTTATAACATTGTTGATGCTTTTTTGCAATAAGCCTATTTATAGGGCTATGGGCTTTGGGTTGTTAGTTAAGAGCGGGTAGCCGATAGCCCACCTACCCCTCCGAAGAGGGGAATTTACGTGCCTGAGCGAGCAGCCGACAGAGTTATCAATACACGTCTTCGAGGTAGCGTTTTTGGTGGCGCAGTTGTTTTACATACTGTAGTGCGTCGTCGGCATCAATGTTTTTTTGTTGTTGTACAATAGTTACTAAGGTTTGTTGCACATCGCGAGCCATGCGCACCCTATCGCCACAAACATAAATATGTGCGCCTTGTTCAATCCAGGCAAAAAGCTCGGCGGCGTGTTGTAGCATTTTGTGTTGTACGTATACTTTTTGCTCGGTATCGCGCGAAAAAGCCACATCGAGGCGTGTTAAAGTGCCATTTTTTAGGTGTCGTTGCCACTCGGTTTGGTACAAAAAGTCGGTAGTAAAATGTTGATCGCCAAAAAACAGCCACGATTTGGTGGTGGTTTCGGTGGCTTCGAGTTGTTGCATAAACGCCCTAAAAGGTGCTACGCCTGTACCTGGTCCTATCATAATAATAGGTGTGTTAGGGTTGTTGGGTAGTTTAAACAGCTCGTTTGGTTCTACAAATACCTGTACGGTATCGTTTATTTGCAAGGTATCGGCAGCAAAGGTTGAGCAGCTGCCTAGGCGTTGTCGTTGTTTATGTTGATACCTAACGGCAGCAATGGTTAAATGTACCTCGTTGGGGCAAGCCTCGAGGCTTGATGAGATAGAGTATAAACGCGGTGCTAATGAACGCAATAGGTCGACAAAATATTGTTCGGATAGGGTAAATGGGTATTCGATTAGCAAATCTAACACATCGCGCCCATAAAGGTATTTGGCTAATGCCTGATTGTTGGCTAACAAGGCGGCTAAGTCGGTATTTTGTAGGTGGGCGTTGTAGCGTTCTATCACATCGCGGCTAAGGGTGGTTATTTCTAATTTTTGGGCAAGGGCAGTTTGCAACGACAGGGTTGTGCCTGCTACCTCTACCATTGTATCGGGGTTAAATTGGGTATGTTGTAAAATGGCATTTATGGTGGCAATGGGGTTGTGGGTATAAATGCCAAGTGCGTCGCCGGGCTCATAGGTCAAGCCCGAGTCTTCGAGGGATAACTCGAGGTGGTAGGTTTCTTTTTGAGAACCACGAGCATTTAGCTTTATTTTTTGAGCAACAAGGGCTGTTAGGGGTTTGTTGCGGTCGAACAAAGGGGCATTGCTAGCTACTGTTGCCGTTTGCGGGCTTAGGGCAGCTTTGGGTTGTGCGGTATCCGCCGAAAATAATAAGGGGGCAAATGTATCGTGTGCTGAGGTAAGCCACTGTTTGGCGGTGTCGGCAAAATTTACGTCGCAATCGGTGCGTTGAACAAGGCGTTTGGCGCCTAATGCGTCTAATCGGGTATCAAAATCTATGCCTGTTTGGCAGTAGTTAATGTAGCTTTTATCGCCCAAAGCCAATATGGCGTAGTGTAAATTGGGCAATTTGGGTGCTTTTTTGCTGTGTAAAAAATCGTAAAGTTCTTCGGCGGCGGCGGGTGGCACGCCCTCGCCGTGGGTGCTAACAATTAGCCAAAGATGGGTTTCGTTTTTTAAGTTAGCCACTTTGTAGTCGCTCATGCTCAGCAACCGAGCGTTAAAACCGCTATCTTGTGCCAATTGAAATGCCTGTTGTGCTACTTTTTTGCTGTTGCCCGACTGCGAACCGTACAAAATGGTTAGTTGTGCGCTAAGTGTTGCGGGTGCTTCAACAGCTTGATGTGTACTATTAACAACAGATACAGATGTGGTAATGTTTGTACTATCGAGTTTACCACTAATGTAGCCCGATAACCAATGCAACTGAACTGGATTGAAATGAGTAAATATTTGCTGTACAAGAGCGTTTTGTTCCGAAGATAGTATCATTTTGATTATTGATTATTAATTATTGATTATTGAAGTGGTGAAAAGAGTGAAGTGGTGAGGTGGTGATGTGGTGATGTGGTGATGTGGGGAAGTGGTGATGTGGGGAAGTGGTGAAGTGGGGATGTGGTGATAGAATAAGAAGAGCAGATTGTTAGCCAAAAGCGGATAGTGGATAGCCAAAAGCTTAACGAATTACAAATGCAGCCCGCATTCGGTTTTGCCTGCAAACTGTGCCCAACGCCCCATTCTACAATCACCTTTTTGGGTGCAGTGTACGCAGCCAACCGAATCGTAGCCTTGCTCCATTAATGGGTGATTAGGTATTTCGTTGACCATTAGATACAGCATGGCATCGTAGTTGCTAAAATCAATTAATGGGTGAAATTTGATGAGGTTTTGTTTTTGCTCAAAAATGTTGAGTGCCTTACGGTGTTCGGTTTGGTCGCTCATCAAGCCCGAAACCCATATTTTATGTTCTTTTTTTACCACATTTAGCGGTTCAACCTTGTTTATTTGGCAGCATAAATCGGGGTTTGTTTCCCAAAGTTTGCGGTCAAGGGTGTCTTGGCTGTCCGATGGATTGGCTTTTAGCGTAACTATGTTTAGGTTTAGCTTTGCTTGTAGTTGCTCTTTATAGGCTAATGTTTCGGGGAAATGATAGGTAGTATCTAAAAAATAAATAGGATGATTGGGCGCAATGCTATGCACCATAGACAACAACACGCCTGCTGTAATGCCAAACGACGAGGTAACTAAAATATCGGCAGGGGCAAAGTGGCTAAACAGGTTTTGTAGGCGGTTGTAGGGGTCTTTGCGTAGGTATTGTTGGTTTAGTTCTGTTAAATGTAACGACATAGACAATAGATGTGTTGATGATAAGGGAATTTTGTGTGAATTTAGGCGGTTTGGGGCGTAGATAATGGAGATAATTCTGTTTGCTAAAACGTAGTGGGTATGTATTAATGTTTGTTTTTGTTGATTAACGAAGCCGTTAATTGATTAAGGGTAGCTACTTTTTCTTCGAAGTTACCTTTTAGTTGTTGTCTATACGTTTGTAGGTTTTGGAGTAGTTCGTCGAGGGTGTCGGGCAGTACAGCCTCGAAGAGTTGGCGCAGGCGTTTGGCTACGGTGGGCGATTTACCATTGGTAGAAATGGCAATTTTTAAATCGCCTTTTGTAACAATGCCACCCAAATAAAAATCGCATAGGGCGGGTTTGTCGGCTACATTTATCAACAAGTTGTTTTGTTTTGCCAAATGGCATAGCAAATTGTTTAAAAAATAGTTGTTGGTAGCGGCAATAATTAGCTTGTGCCCTTGCAAGTCGGTGGGGGCAAATGCTTTTTGGTAGATGATAACATTGGGATAGGGTTTGGCTATCGCCCAAAATTCATCGCTTACTTGTTGTGCAATTACAGTTACTAGGGCATCGGGGCTGTTTTTGAGCAAAAAAGATAATTTTTCGCAGCCTACCTTACCTGCACCAATCAACAACAACGGAATGGTGTGTAGCTTTAAAAATATGGGATAGAGCGTGTTCAAGTTAGGTGTAAATTATAAATGGTAAATTGTAAGTTGTGAAAATTTGGCGAAATTTATTTTGTTTTGTTAGGCATAAAAAAAAGCCCTTCCAAACATTTGCTTGGAAGGGCTTTGTACACCAATAGGTACAATGATTTTATGAGCTATATTGGCTTACTAAACACAATATCCTTCCGGCTCGTTGTTTTACAACAACAAGTACAACAACAAAAACAAAAATGTTGGAAGGATGTCATAGATGCAAAAAACTAAAAGCGAAAGTTAAAAATGGCGTGTTATTTTATCGTCCACAAAAAACGACACAAACATGGGCGCTTAATTCGGGTGCAAAAATAAGGATTGTTATTGAATCTACCAAATTTTTTTTAAAAAAAGTTTTTTACCTTGTCACAAACACATTATACAAAGGTGTATCGCCCATTAAGTGGTCTTTTTCTACAACAATATTGGCAAAACCATGTTGTTTACAAATGTTGGTAAATGTTTGTAGTCGGTTTTCTACGTCGTGTACTTCGGCAACAATTTGGTGTATTAGTTGCCAATGTTGGGGTGATATGCCTTGTAATACGCGCAGTTCTGCCCCTTCGCAGTCAATTTTTAATAGGTCAATGTGCTCAATTTTTTGTTGCTCAATAAAGGTAGATAAAGTTTGGAGTTGGCAAGGTAGTTTTTGCTCGCCCCAACGCATCCATTTAGCCATCCATGCAAACAAAAAGCGGGGTAAAAATCTTGCCCAACGATATTGTGGTGGTGCATGATTAACATTGCCCTCTACGGCGCGGGCAAGGGTTTGCGAGTCGTGGTTCCAGTCTTCGTTGTGTGCTGTAGATAGGGCAGGGCTGTTTGGAAAGTACGAAAACGTAACCGTTTCGTTGCTGTCCGAAATGCCGCAATTAAATACCTTAAACCGATTGGGGGCATAGCGTTGGGCATTGGCTTTTAGTACCTCAAAAATAGGTAAGATAGGTTCAAAGGCATATAGGGTGGCGTTTGGATAAAGTTGCATCATGCGCACACCTAATACGCCAATGTTGGCGCCAATGTCAAATAACACATCTCCATCTTTAATTTTTATGGATTTGTGTAGATAGCCATTAATGTGATAATCTAAGACCTGTGCTTCGGCAGAACGAAGACAAAAAACTTCGGTGCCATCAGAAAGTTTTGTGGTTTGCATAGAGGGAAATAGTGATGTGGTGATGTGGTGATGTGGTGATGTGGTGAAAGAGCGATGTGGTGAAATTGTGAAGTGGTGAAAGAGTGAAAAGCGTACTTACTTAATAACTGATGATAGCTTGTAGCCAAAAGCCTGTAGCCTTTAGCCGACAGCCTTGCAGCCAATAAAGGCACCTTATCACCAAAAACTTTGCAAAAGTAAGCATTTTGTACAACTATAGTAAAAATGAGCGCACTATTTGTGCAATTAACCTTTGAAAAGCAATATTTTGCGTATCTTTGGGGCAAAATTCGGGCAGGGCTAATGGCGGTGTATTTATTTTATTTAGATAGTGCCGATGCTGTATCGGTAACATTTAAGTAATACCAACTTAGCTACTACTTATTTTGTGCAATTCAACAAAACAACAACAACATAATACATGAACTTACACGAGTATCAAGCAAAAGAATTATTGAACCGTTATGGTATTACGGTTCAGCGTGGTAAATTGGCATATAGTGCCGACGAAGCCGTAACTGCCGCCCAACAAATACAAGCCGAAACGGGCAGCGGTTGGGTAGTGGTAAAAGCACAAGTACATGCTGGCGGACGCGGCAAAGGCGGCGGTGTTAAATTGGCTAAAAACCTCGACGAGGTACGCGAAAAAGCCGGTGCCATTATTGGCATGCACCTTATTACACCCCAAACAAGCGCCGAAGGTAAATTGGTGCGCAAAGTGCTAATTACCGAAGATATGTACGTGCCGGGTCCAAGCGAAATTAAAGAGTACTACATGAGCGTATTGCTCGACCGTGCCAAAGGTTGCAACGTAATTGTTTACTCGACCGAAGGTGGTATGGACATTGAACATGTTGCCGAAACAACCCCACATTTGGTACACAAAGAATGGATTGACCCCATTATTGGTTTACAGCCTTTTCAAGCCCGACGCATTGCCTTTAACTTGGGCTTAACCGGCGATGCCTATAAAAGTGCTTTAACCTTTATCCCACAACTATACAACACCTACATAGGCGTTGATGCCACCTTAATAGAAATTAATCCGTTACTTAAAACATCGGACAACCGCATGGTGGCTGTTGATGGTAAAATGAGTATTGACGAATCGGCACTTTTTAGACACAAAGATGTTGCCGCTTGGCGCGATTTTGACGAAGAAGACCCAACCGAAGTAGAAGCAGATAAGTTTAACCTTAACTACGTAAAACTTGACGGTAACGTGGGCTGTATGGTAAACGGTGCAGGTTTGGCAATGGCTACTATGGACATTATCAAACTGGCAGGTGGCTCGCCAGCTAACTTTTTGGATGTTGGTGGCAAAGCAAACGCCGAAACAGTAGAGGCAGGTTTCCGTATTATTTTAAAAGACCCCAATGTACGCGCCATACTTATCAACATTTTTGGCGGTATTGTGCGCTGCGACCGTATTGCCAATGGCGTAGTAGAAGCATACAAAAAAATGGGCGACGAAATAAAAGTACCTATTATTGTGCGTCTACAAGGTACAAATGCCGAAATAGCTAAACAAATTATCGACGAATCGGGTTTACAAGTACAGTCGGCAATATTACTAAAAGAAGCCGCCGAAAAAGTAGCCAATGTGTTTAAGGTATAATATTTGAAAGACAATAGCTTTCAACCCTTTTAGCTTCGGCAACGCTTCGGGCGCTGTCGAAGCTAATTTAGTTTTTTAAAAGATAGATATAGAACAAATTTGAGCAAAGTTACATTATACCATCAAAATCCAATCTAACTAAATGAACTCGGAACAATTACCAGCTATTACGCTTGCCTCTTTGTCATTAGGCGAAAGCGGAATTTTACAATATACCGCCAACCACAACCTGCAAATGGCACTCTTAAACTTAGGTATAAAACAGGGAGCTAAACTAACTATTGCCAACATTGCGCCTCTTGGCGACCCTATTGCCGTAGCCGTTAATGGTACTAAAATAGCTATCCGCAAAGCCGATGCCAAAGATATTATTGTAAACCCAATCGACAAAGAGTAGCTGCACTACGCAACAACCCCGATGTATAAACTTTTATTTTCAAACATAAATAAAAACAAACTCCCTTATGATGCTTGCCCGCCTTGACAACGAAGTTTTTTTTAAAAAAGCCTTTACCGATATGATTGTATTTAAGGCTTTTGTAAAAGATATAATTGGCATTGATGTTTCGCCCGAAGATTGAAACCGAAAAGGCTTTTCAACCGAAATTGGGCAATATAAATTTTAAATACGACATTTTTGCCGAAGATGTCGAAAAAAGGATAGTGATAGAAATACAAAAAGTAGAATACGACCACAATTTCGACCGTTTTTTGCACTATCACCTACAAGCTATCACCGAACAACAGCGCACAAGCGAAGATTATACGGTAGAAAAAACGGTATATACGATAGTATTAATGACCGCGCCGTATAAAATAAATGCTAAAACACGCGAATTTTACAGAGACGAAGTGCTAATTTCGTCGCTTAATCCGCGCAACTTAAAGGGCGTTGAGCGTAAGATATTTAACCACGAGCTAATATATCTTAATCCCAACTACAAAGGCGAAGATACGCCCACCAACTACCGCGACTGGCTAGATTTGATTTACGAAAGTATTCATCATCCCGAAAATCCCAACATTAACATCAACAACCAAGGGGTAAAACGAGCCACCGAAATTGTAAGTTTCGAGAACATAAGCCCCGACGAATGGGAAGAAGCAAAAATAGAAGCCGCTAAACGCAAAGTTGTTGAGCTGGAGCGAGAAATGGGAAAAGATGAACGAAGTATCGAAATTGTGAAAAACTTGATACAGTTAGGCTCTGATAACCACTTTATCATTAAGGCAACAGGCTTAACTCTCCAACAAATCGAAGTGTTGCGCAATAACCCCAACTTGTAATTTTAATTTTTAAAAAACCTATTATGACACTAGCCCGCCTTGACAACGAAGTTTTTTTTAAAAAAGCCTTTACCGATATGATTGTATTTAAGGCTTTTGTAAAAGATATAATTGGCATTGATGTTTCGCCCGAGAAGATTGAAACCGAAAAAGCTTTTCAACCGAAATTGGGCAACATAAATTTTAAATACGACATTTTGCCGAAGATGTCGAAAAAGGATAGTGATAGAAATACAAAAAGTAGAATACGACCACAATTTCGACCGTTTTTTGCACTATCACCTACAAGCTATCACCGAACAACAGCGCACAAGCGAAGATTATACGGTAGAAAAAACGGTATATACGATAGTATTAATGACCGCTCCCTATAAAATTAATGCCAAACACGCGAATTTTACAGAGACGAAGTGCTAATTTCGTCGCTTAATCCGCGCAACTTAAAGGGCGTTGAGCGCAAGATATTTAACCACGAGCTAATATATCTTAATCCCAACTACAAAGGCGAAGATACGCCCACCAACTACCGCGACTGGCTAGATTTGATTTACGAAAGTATTCATCATCCCGAAAATCCCAATATCAACATCAACAACAAAGGCGTAAAACGAGCCACCGAAATTGTAAGTTTCGAGAACATAAGCCCCGACGAATGGGAAGAAGCAAAAATAGAAGCCGCTAAACGCAAAGTTGTTAGATTAGAGCGCGAAGAAGAACAACTTAGAATTGCGAAGAATGCAATTAAAGCAAATTTGCCAAATGACACTATCGCTCAAATAACAGGCTTATCCCTCGAACAAATCGAAACCTTGCGCAACAACCCCGATGTATAAACTTTTATTTTAAAACATAAATAAAAACACCCCTCCCTTATGATGCTTGCCCGCCTTGACAACGAAGTTTTTTTTAAAAAAGCCTTTACCGATATGATTGTATTTAAGGCTTTTGTAAAAGATATAATTGGCATTGATGTTTCGCCCGAGAAGATTGAAACCGAAAAGCTTTTCAACCGAAATTGGGCAATATAAATTTTAAATACGACATTTTTGCCGAAGATGTCGAAAAAGGATAGTGATAGAAATACAAAAAGTAGAATACGACCACAATTTCGACCGTTTTTTGCACTATCACCTACAAGCTATCACCGAACAACAGCACACAAGCGAAGATTATACGGTAGAAAAAACGGTATACACCATTGTTGTAATGACAGCTCCCTATAAAATTAATGCAAAAACACGCGAGTTTTACAGAGACGAAGTGCTAATTTCGTCGCTTAATCCGCAACTTAAAGGGCATTGAGCGTAAGATATTTAACCACGAGCTAATATATCTTAATCCCAACTACAAAGGCGAAGATACGCCCACCAACTACCGCGACTGGCTAGATTTGATTTACGAAAGTATTCATCATCCCGAAAATCCCAACATTAACATCAACAACAAAGGGGTAAAACGAGCCACCGAAATTGTAAGTTTCGAGAACATAAGCCCCGACGAATGGGAAGAAGCAAAAATAGAAGCCGCTAAACGCAAAGTTGTTGAGCTGGAGCGAGAAATGGGAAAAGATGAACGAAGTATCGAAATTGCGAAGAATGCAATTAAAGCAAGTTTGATAACACTTATCGCTTAAAATAACAGGTTTATCCCTCGAACAAATCGAAACGTTGCGCAACAACCCCGATGTATAAACTTTTATTTTCAAACATAAATAAAAACAAAACTCCCTTATGATGCTTGCCCGCCTTGACAACGAAGTTTTTTTTAAAAAAGCCTTTACCGATATGATTGTATTTAAGGCTTTTGTAAAAGATATAATTGGCATTGATGTTTCGCCCGAGAAGATTGAAACCGAAAAAGCTTTTCAACCGAAATTGGGCAACATAAATTTTAAATACGACATTTTTGCCGAAGATGTCGAAAAAAGGATAGTGATAGAAATACAAAAAGTAGAATACGACCACAATTTCGACCGTTTTTTGCACTATCACCTACAAGCTATCACCGAACAACAGCGCACAAGCGAAGATTATACGGTAGAAAAAACGGTATATACGATAGTATTAATGACCGCGCCGTATAAAATAAATGCTAAAACACGCGAATTTTACAGAGACGAAGTGCTAATTTCGTCGCTTAATCCGCGCAACTTAAAGGGCGTTGAGCGTAAGATATTTAACCACGAGCTAATATATCTTAATCCCAACTACAAAGGCGAAGATACGCCCACCAACTACCGCGACTGGCTAGATTTGATTTACGAAAGTATTCATCATCCCGAAAACCCAAATATAAACATCAACAACAAAGGGGTAAAACGAGCCACCGAAATTGTAAGTTTCGAGAACATAAGCCCCGACGAATGGGAACAAGCTAAAATTGAGGCAGCTAAACGCAAAGTTGTTGAGCTAGAACGTGAAATGGGAAAAGATGAACGAAGTATCGAAATTGCGAAAAAATTGTTAAAGCGTAATCTTTCAAACGAAGATATAGCGGAAGATACAGGCTTATCCCTCGAACAAATCGAAACGTTGCGCAACGAAGAGAATAGCTGATAGTTTTACAGAAAATCAATCTCTACAAAGCCAACCTAAAATATACTATTTTAAACCCCATTGAGAAGAAACAAGCCTTTTAACCACATCCAACAGAGCATCACCCAAATAAATTAAATGGAAACACCGTCCAAAGTTCGCCCTTTTACTATTGCCCTGCTTGGCAGCCCTAACAGCGGTAAATCATCGTTGTTTAACCGTCTTACGGGCATGAAACAGCGCGTAGGTAATTACACAGGTGTAACCGTAGAGCGCAAAATAGGTAGATTTAAAACAACAGATGGACAAATTGCCCAACTAATTGACCTGCCCGGCACTTACTCGCTTTATCCCAACAGCGACGACGAGCGCGTTACTTGCGAAACATTGCGCAATAGGCATAATCCCGATTTCCCTGATTTGGTATTGGTTGTTTGCGATGCTACCCAACTACAGCGTAGCATTGTATTAGCTACGCAAGCACTCGATTTAGAAATACCTATTATTGTAGTACTTAACATGAGCGATATTTTAGCCAAAGAATCGCTTAACATACAAACCGATTTGCTCTCGCAGCGTTTAGATGTACCTGTTGTGGCACTGTCAGCACTTACAGGGCAGGGTATTGACCAACTTATCGCCACTATCTCGCCCAATATCGCACCTGCAAAAAAACACATTTTTGTTCCACCACCCGACCTAGCCTACTTAGCCGAAGACATAAAAAGCTGCCTAAAAACAGATAACGACTATTTGGCATTTCAGGCACTTTTGCAACCCGACGAGTTTCTAGAACTATCCGAGTCGTGCCGCCTATCTATCCGCCAAAAAGTAAAAAAACAACAAATACCCTTGTTTATCTCCGACGAGATGCTGCAACGACACGATAAAACAGAGGCTATCTGCGACACCGTTTTGAAACAAGCTCCTACCGAATCGGAAAAACGAACCAACCAAATTGATGCCATTGTACTGCACAAAATTGGTGGGTATCTGATTTTTATAGCTATTTTATTGCTGGTGTTTCAAGCTATTTTTTCGTGGGCATCGTATCCAATGGACTGGATAGAGGGCATATTTAATACCCTTGCCGATTGGCTACATGCCAACCTACCTGCCACGTGGTTAACCAGCTTGCTTGCCGATGGCATAGTGGCAGGCTTAGGGGGTATTGCTATTTTTGTGCCCCAAATTGCCTTACTCTTCTTTTTTATTGCCCTGCTCGAAGAAACTGGTTATATGGCACGGGTTATGTTTTTGATGGATAGATTGATGCGTCCTTTTGGCTTTAGTGGTAGGTCGTTGGTGCCTTTAATTGGCGGTATGGCTTGTGCCGTACCTTCTATTATGGCAGCCCGAACCATTGCCAACAAACAAGAACGTATGATTGCTATTATGGTAACACCCCTAATGAGTTGCTCGGCGCGTATACCTATCTATGCACTAATTATAGGCATGTTTGTACCAGCTACTGCCGTTTTAGGCATTTTTACGCTACAAGGCATAGCCATGATGGGCATGTATTTATTAGGTTTTGTGATGGCATTGGTGTCGGCTTTGGTGCTAAAAAAAGTGTTGCGATACAATATGTCGGATATTTATGTTGCCGAAATGCCTATTTATCGAATGCCTCGCTGGGAAAATATTGCCCTGCTTATCTACCAAAAATGCAAAGCTTTTGTGGTAGAGGCAGGTAAAGTTATTATTGTTATTTCGGTGATTTTGTGGTTTGCAGCATCGTTTGGCCCTCCAAAAAAAATGAGCGAAATTGAACAACGTTATACCACACAAATAGCTGCTAACCCTGCCCAAAAACACAATTAGAAATAGCCCAAAAAACCGAAAAGTTAGAGGCATCTTATGCAGGTGTTTTTGGACATGTAATAGAACCGCTTATTCGCCCCTTGGGTTTTGATTGGAAAATTGGCATTGCCCTACTTACCAGTTTTGCTGCCCGCGAAGTGTTTGTAGGCACTATGGCAACCCTTTACAGCGTCGACGACTCGGAGGACAACACCCAAACATTGCGCCAAAAAATGCAATCCGACATTAACCCCCGAACCAATAAACCTACCTATACCCCTGCTGTTGGCTTTGCTCTATTGGTATTTTATGCCTTTGCCATGCAATGTATGAGTACCTTAGCCATCACCAAACGCGAAACAGGCTCGTGGAAATGGGTGTTTTTGATGCTCGGTTACATGACCATATTGGCGTACGTAGCAGCTTGGTTAGTATATGTGGCAATGCGGTAAATCTGCAAACACTTTTTTTAGCTGTCATAACAAAAACCCTGCTTTTTTCTTGGTAAAAGAAAAAGGCAGGGTTTTTATTGAAGTAATTTTGCGAAATCTTCGGTACTAATAATAGATAATTTAGGAAATTCAATGGTTTTTACGACTTGTAAGTGTCATTACAAAAATATTCGTATCTATAATTACTCTCATGGCTTTGTTTCTGTTCTATAGTGTTCGTATTGCCAATTGAGCAAGTCTGCTTGTGTGTAACCTTTTTCATCATAAGCTTTGTCTGCGGCTTCTACTGTTTTTTTTGAAAGATACTCAATCAGTATTTGTTTAAGCTCGGCAATATCTTTTTCGCTTTTTATTACCTGAAAAAGTTTCAGTATATTGAGTTGAGCTTCATTTAGTGCATTCATAGATTATTGTTTTGTTTAACTAACACAAAGGTACATAAAATGCCTAGTATTTCCAAATTTTTTGTTGAATTGATAACAAAAACCCTGCTTTTTTCTTGGTAAAAGAAAAAGGCAGGGTTTTTATTATGTGGTTTTGGCTGATTATTTAATAAACAACAACTCTCTATATTTAGGCAATGCCCAATATCTATCGTCAATGATTTGCTCTAAGCGGTCAGATGCCGCGCGGATAGTATCGAAATAAGGCTTTACGGTATCGCAAAAAGCAGAGGCAATTTCGCGGGCATGATGGTGTTTGTTGGCTTTTTCGATGGCTAACAACATCGAATCGGCTTCGGCTTTTAGCGTATTGATAAGCTCAGTCACCTCCTCAAGTAGCTCGGTTTGAGCAGTAAGTGCTTTTTTCTTGATGCCCAAATCGTGCAAACCTTTTAGGTTGCTAATTAGGTCGGCTTGATAACGCATACCCGATGGAATAACTTGAGTAATTACCATATCTGCCATTGTTAGTGCCTCAATTTCTACCTTACGTTTGTAAATTTCGAGGGCAACTTCGTAGCGGGCATCTAACTCGCGGTCGGTGTAAATGTTGTTGCCTACTAATACTTTTTTGGCAGATTCGGTGATAAAGAAATCCAAAGCAGGCGGCGTTGTTTTTACGTTAGCCAAACCTCGGCGGGCGGCTTCGTCTGCCCATTCTTGGCTATAATTATCGCCTTCAAACAAAATACTTTTCGATTCGGTGATGTAACGACGCAAAACGCGTAAAATAGCACCATCTTTACTTTCTCCGTCTTTAATTAGTTTTTCGGTTTCGGTTCTAAAATCAACCAACTGTTGTGCCACAATGGTGTTGAGTATGGTCATGGGTAAAGCACAGTTTGCCGACGAACCTACGGCGCGAATCTCGAATTTGTTGCCCGTAAAAGCAAAAGGCGAGGTGCGGTTTCGGTCGGTATTATCCATCAACAAATCGGGTATTTTGTTGTGTATGTCTAGTTTTAGCTCGGCTTTTTCGTTTTCGTCCATCTTACCCGATTTTACTTTTTGCTCTAATTCTTCTAAAATTCGGGCAAGGGTAGTACCAATAAATACCGATATAATAGCTGGTGGTGCTTCGTTGGCACCCAAACGGTGGTCGTTGCCTGCCGATGCGATAGCGGCACGCAGCAAATTGTCGTGGGTGCTAACAGCTTTTATGGTATTGATAAAAAAGGTAAGAAACTGCAAGTTATTTTTAGGTGTTTTGCCCGGCGACAAAAGATTTTTGCCTGTATCGGTGCCCAACGACCAGTTGTTGTGCTTACCCGAGCCATTGATGCCCGCAAAAGGTTTTTCGTGCAACAAAACGCGCAAACGGTGGCGTTTGGCAATGCGGTCCATTAAATCCATCAACAATTGGTTTTGGTCAACGGCAAGGTTGGCTTCTTCAAAAATAGGCGCACATTCGTATTGTCCGGGGGCAACTTCGTTGTGGCGCGTGCGGATAGGAATGCCCAATTTGTGTGATTCTACTTCCATATCTAACATAAACGCATATACACGCTCGGGTATTGAGCCAAAGTAATGGTCTTCGAGTTGTTGCCCTTTGGCAGCAGCGGCACCCAAAACGGTACGCCCAGTGGCTACCAAGTCGGGGCGAGCCAAAAATAGTGCTTCATCTACCAAAAAATATTCTTGTTCCCAGCCCAAAGTAGCTACTACTTTGGTTACGTTGCGGTCAAAATAGTTACAAACAGGCACGGCGGCTGTTTCTAATAAGTGTAAAGATTTTAGCAAAGGAGCTTTATAATCGAGCGAGTCGCCGGTATAAGATACAAATATAGTAGGGATACACAATGTTTTACCCGAGCTACCTACCGACATAATAAAAGCGGGCGACGAAGGGTCCCAGGCAGTATAGCCGCGTGCCTCGAAGGTAACGCGCAAACCACCCGACGGAAAACTCGACGCATCGGGTTCTTGTTGTACAAGGGCATCGGCACCAAATGTTTCAATGGCTTTGCCACCTGATAGGGTAAAAAAGGTGTCGTGTTTTTCGGCGGTAGCACCCGTTAGTGGCTGAAACCAGTGCGAATAAGAGGTTGCTCCACGCTCGGCAGCCCATGCTTTCATGGCTCCTGCTACTTGGTCGGCTATTTTGCGGTCAATTTTTTGCCCTGTTTGGATAGACAATAATACGCTATCGTATGCCTCTTTCGAGATGTACTGACGCATGGCATCGGTGGTAAAAACGCTGGTAGCAAAATAATCAGAGATTTTGTTTGATGGTAATTTTACATCGATACTTGGGCGCGAATTGGCTTGCTCAACGGCTTGAAAACGACTCATGTTTTTTGAATTGTAAATTATAAATGGTAAATAATTATTAAAATTAACCCCAAGTGCTTTTCAGCATCCGGATAGGTTATGCCATTAATTGTGGTGCAAAGGTAAAGCCATTTTTTAAAAAAGTCTACTTTTTCTGTAAAAATACCTCATTTTTTGACAAAAAAAGCAAAAAAAGTGTTTTTTTTGAGCTAAAAGCCTTAAAAAATAGGGTGTTTGGTGTTTATTTGTTAGATTTTTTTTAAAATAAAATGACTTTATTGCTCAAAAATATGCCGTTTTAAAATCTAATTAGGATATTTCTTAACGTCAATTTTTATAATACCTGACCGAAAATTAGGTGCAAAATGCCCAATTATTGAAACCAACTACATGATAGGAGTAAATGAGATTGTGTAATTTTTTTATGGATTTTATATGTATAAAAACGCCCTTTTTTTGGATAAAACCAAAAAAAGGGCGTTTGTTTATCAATGCGTATAAAAATATTACTTACCCAGTGCAAACACTACGGGGCGTTTGTGCAGGTCGGTTGGTGGGTTTTTGCGCCACTGCTCTATGCTACGTGTTTGTATTGATTGGGTGGGCAGGGTAATATCGGTGGCAATGCAAAGGCGCATAGCGGGTTGGCAGGCGGCTAAAATGTCGGCTAAAATTTGTTGATTGCGATAGGGTGTTTCTATAAATAGCTGTGTTTGGTTTTCGCGTTGGGCGCGTTTTTCTAGTTCGGTGAGGCGCTGTTTGCGCGGTGCCGAGTCGATGGGCAAGTAGCCCACAAAAGCAAACGATTGCCCGCTCATGCCCGAACCCATTAGGGCTAATATGATAGACGATGGACCTACCAAAGGTACTACCTCGATGCCTTTGCGGTGTGCGGCTGCTACCAAAGAGCTGCCGGGGTCGGCAACGGCAGGGCAGCCGGCATCGGATAATAAGCCAATATTTTTGCCTTCTAAGGCGGCTTGTAAATAATGGGTAAGGGTGCCTTCTTTGGCGTGTTTGTCTAACTCAAAAAAAGTGAGTTGGTCAACGGTGCGTCCGTTATTTTTTACGCCAATTTTTACTAAATGACGACGAGCATTTTTTAACGACTCGACAATAAATACATCAATGTGGGCAATAATATCGGTAATGTAGGCAGGAATGGTTTCGACCGTTTCGCTGTTTAGTACATTAGGGATAAGGTAAAGTTTACCGTTCAAAAGTTATTTTTTTAATGGTTGATGGAGAAGGGGGCTTGATTATTGATTATGAATTATTGATTATGAATTATGTAAATAGGGTAGGAATAAGTTTTTTACAGTAAATATTTCCAGTGTTATTATTTTTTTGTATTTTTAGTGTTTGTATTTAGTTTGATGGGGCGCTTAATTGCTTGTCAAGTAGAGCGGGCATTGCTGCCTACCCTCTCACAGAACCGTACTTGAAACTCTCGCTTCATACGGCTCTTGTCGGTTAATGCTTAAATACACTTTGTTTCTCCATAATACTTCTTTCCCGAAGGTTTTTTGTTATGTTAAAACTAACCGACTGCACCCCTTGCTCCATTGCCATTACAGCACTTCAACGCTACTACGGGTGCATCCGCCCCTAATGTTGAGTATTGATAATAAGCCTTGTAAGTTCTTTTACTTGTGCCGTTCTCTTAGCACCTCAACTTAGGTTCTCTTGTTCCGTATTCTGCCTAAATGTAAGTCTTGCCGCCTATATACCGCCTATCCTATTAACAGCAACTAAGTTCAGCTTCAATAATCATCACAATCTCCCCAAGAAATTGCTTTTGACAGGGTTTAGTGGCTGATACTTTCACCAGCGATTCACTTCCGTTCAACTCTTACATTCATACCGCTATGGTCGCTCAGTACCAACCCTTGAAAGGTAAGCACCACCATAACAGTTTGGTTAGTCTGCTTAGTTTCAGTCCTAACCGAAGAACCACAATTCTTACAGGAATTGCCTCTTCATCAGAAATACAGCATGTTTTAGAACTAGTCTAAAACTTCAAGACACACTGGGGGTGCCACCTACTTATCAAATTAGGGAGTGCCAATCATCACCCCCAAAAAAACCTTTACCGCGTCAAGCGGGGCAAAAGCGCAAGCTGTTAGATAAATGGGAGGCTTTAAAGTTAAAGTAAATTTTATTTTTGTTTATATTGGTATCGAAGTATGAAGGTAATAACAGCCCCCTACCTTTCGATGACGATAGTAGGGGGCTGTTGTTATACAATAAATTTTTTTTTATTGTAGGGTAAGATTAGGGGAAAATACCTAATTCGAGGTAAGCTGTGGCTACTTTTTCGATGGCAACAATAAAGGCGGCTGTACGAAGGTCTTTACATTGCTCGTGTTTTTTCCATGTTTCGTGGATACCTACAAAGGCAGATACCATTGATTCTTCTAAACCCGAGTTAACGATATCTTCTTCGTCGGCGCCACGTGTTAGCATGGCAATTTCGCGTTCGCTAAGGTTTTTGCCGGTCATTTTTTCGACGGTTTCAATCATGTTGCGATACGAGTACTCGTGGTAGCGTTTGTCCATACGACCAAAGCGTATGTGTGATAGATTTTTAATCCATTCGAAATAAGATACGGTTACACCGCCTGCGTTGAGGTACACATCGGGGATAACAATAATGCCTTTTTCGTTAAATATGTCGTCGGCTTCGGGGGTTAATGGTCCGTTGGCGGCTTCGGCAATAATTTTTGCTTTTACGCGTGGGGCGTTTTCGGCATGAATTACGCGTTCGAGGGCTGCGGGGATAAGGATGTCGCATTCTAGTTCAAGGGCGTCGGAACTTTTAACGATGTTGGTAGCTCCGGGGTAGTTGAGTATGCTGCCTGTTTCTTTTCGGTGGCGTACTACATCGTCTACATCAAAGCCTTTGCCTGTTGGGTCGTAGATAGCGCCTTCGTATTCGGCTAAGCCAATAATTTTAGCTCCGCCTTGTTGAAAAAAGTAAGCGGCATGATAGCCTACATTGCCTAAGCCTTGCACTACTACGGTTTTGCCTGCAATGCCTGGTGTTAAGCCTAGTGCTTTCATGTCGTCGGCGTTGTTACAAAACTCGCGTGTGCCAAAAAACACGCCACGGCCAGTGGCTTCTGTACGACCGCGTACACCACCTTGGGTAATGGGCTTACCTGTTACGCAGCCTGCCGCATCAATGTTTTGCGGGTTAAAGGTTACGTAGGTGTCTAGTATCCAAGCCATTTCGCGGGGGCCTGTTCCGTAGTCGGGTGCTGGTACATCAACGGCTGGCCCGATAAAATTTTTCTTGATTAACTCGGTAGCATAACGGCGTGTAATGCGTTCGAGTTGGTCGGGCGTATAATCGCGCGGGCTAATTTTGATACCGCCTTTTGCACCGCCAAAAGGCACATCCATGATGGCGCATTTGTAGGTCATCAACGATGCTAGTGCCATTACTTCGTCTTGGTCAACGGCGCTGCTGTAGCGGATACCGCCCTTACAAGGTGTTTTGTGGTGGCTGTGCTGCACGCGGTAAGCCTCGATTACTTGCACTTCGCCGTCTATTTTTACCGGAAAGTGCATTTTGTATACGCTATTACATACGCGTATTTGTTTCAACAAACCTGCAGGGTGTTTGGTGATAGCTGCTGCTTTATCGAAAATACGCTCTACGCTTTCGTAAAAACTAAAGCCAGAATTATTTGAAGACATAAGAGAAATTTGATATGTTGAACTATTTTTTGTTCGCAGATATTTGGACGCAAAGGTAAGCCTTTTTTTGCGAGCAAGCAACAAAAAGATAGCGAATTTTCGCTATTTTGGTTATTAGGCAATTATAAGGTGGTTTTGATAGAGGGGTAATTGTTTTTTTTGACAAAATGTCAGTAAATATTGTTTTTGATTGATATTTTGGCATTTGTTTATGTCAAAATGTAGCTTATAGCCGCAAAAAAAGCCTTGGCATAGCATTTGACTATTGTATGGTGTGTTTGTATTTAGTTAGTAATAACTGCGTGCAAACTATTTTATTTTATCAAAATTAACAATCAAAAAAATAAAAAAAGAATTATCTTATGAAAACAACAGCATTTAATCCGTATGACAAAGCGTGGATGTTTGGTTTTCCTAATCAGGCATGGGCTACGCAGGCAAATTGTGGCAACAACAACAAGGGTGTTACTGCTGTAAATATTGCCGAGGGTGTAGATAGCTTTGACCTTGAAGTGGCTTTGCCGGGTTTTGAGAAAGAGCAAATCAATGTATCGTTTGATAAATTGTTGCTGACTATTAGTGCCGAAAAACCTGCTGCAACCCAAGAAACAAAGCCTAACTACCGCCGCCAAGAGTTTGCTATTGGTAACTTTAAACGCAGTTTCGAGGTGCCTAAAAATGTGGTTGATACGCAAAATATTGCGGCTCGATACGAAAATGGCATTTTGTACGTAGCCCTACCCAAGCTAAAACCAGCCGAGGTAGAGCCTGTTAAAGTGAGTATTTCGGTAAACTAAACCCGACGTTTTGCTTTTGACGGTAAATTGGCTTTTGGTCAAGCTAATTAAAAAACACTCCCTTTCTTTGTTCATAAGTACAAAGAAAGGGAGTGTTTTTTTTGGGAGAGAGGAGGGAAATTAATCTGCTACTTGTCGATTTATCTTGTAAAATAGTTGCATCTCTATTAATTGCGGATAATTGAGGTTTTTACAGCAACAAATTTATTGTACAATTACTAACTTGGCTACCTTGTTATTTAACCTACACCAATACATGCCGCTTGGCAGGTGTGCCACCGAAACAGTATTGTTTGTTTGGTTTAATGTTTGTTGCAGCATCAGTTTACCCGTTGCATCAAACAACAAAAATTGGTTGTTGGCTGGGTCTAATTGTTGGGCACTAATGTGTAGCAAACCATTGGTGGGGTTTGGGTAAATGTTTAGCGGTACTTGGTTGATGTTTTCTATACTATTGTACAAATACATTTCAAAAACTTTGCTGTACACATTGTTGCCCTCGCAACTTTCGGTTATTTCGGTATTGGCATCAACAAAAAAGTAGAGTGTTGTGCCGCCATCTTCGTCGGGTAAATTGTTGGGGATAATCACCGAAACGGTATCGGCATAATACGGCGTGGCAATGCGTTGGCTAACAACATCTACCAAACTAAGATCTTGTTTTAAGCGGCTTACCCGTATATTTACCGAGTCGGTAAGGGCTTTACCCATGTTTAGCACCACCAAACGAGCCTCGAAATTGGGCATTATTGCCGATATATAAGGTGGGTTGCTAAGAATAGGGTAGCTTGTTTCGGGATTATAAAATGTGGCGCTGTTGGCATCTATCACATACTCGGGTTTTAGGCGCGGTGTTATGTTTAGTCCTGGGTCGGCGGCAAGTGTATAGGTTTGGCAGGTTAGTTTAAGCAAACGCTCGGCGTCGGTGGTGGGGTTGGGGTTAAATAGGTTTTGAGCGGTGGTGGTAAAAGTGCTTCCGATGCCTTGTAAGTAGTTGGTGCTGCTTAGGTTTTGTAGCCATTGTTGGGTATATTGGGCGTTGGCTTCGGGTGCGCGGGCGTTGCTGTTGTCGGCAAAGCCAATAGCTCCGCGCTCGGGGGCTAGCACATAATCGTTTGCCATTGTGGGGTTGCTATTGTGTATGTTGCCCGTAAAACCAGCATTAGATACAATAAACGGATACCGCCCGTTGGTGTTGTTATAACTGTTGGGTTGCCCCACGTTAAATTGCCAATAGCCCGCATTGCTGTTGCCTGTATAAAGCAAAATATTGGTTCCGTCGCTTAGGTTTTGATTTAGATTAGTAGCCGTTTGGTTGCTACCTAACAAACTATATTGTGCTTGTGTGTGCAAGCCAAAGCCATTACCTTGTAATATGTTTTTGTAGGTATTTAGGTAGATAGAGTCGGTGCTTAACTCGGCAGCGTTTGCCTCTTGTGCAATAAGTACCATATTTTTTCGCCAAAAATTAGCTTGGTCGCAGCCAAAATCATCTCGGGTTGCCTCGTATTGTTGTATTTTGCTTAGATAACTTAGTACTTCGGTGGGCGTAGTAGCGGGTATGCGCCCTATGGCTAATTGTGGCACATCGGTATAGGCACTGCGGGCTGCCAACAACACATCAGACGGTGGGCTGCCATACGTAGGCACCAAACAACGGTTGTAGTTATCAAAAATACCAAATTCAGCGTACACCCTGGCTGCCCCCAACAACAGCATATATTCGGGGCTAATACCCCAACTATCGCGGGCAAGATTGGTAAAATGGCGTATGGCTAAGGGGTGTTTGGCAATGCCATACGCAAATTGATCGTACAGTTCGTCAATATCAATTACTTTTACAGAAAAACTACCGCCAACATTAGATGCCCTGTAAGTGGCATATTGATTGGCTGCATCTAACAAGCTACTATGCGTTACAATTACGTAATTACCTTGGTTAGATGGCTGTGTGTAGTCAACAAACTGGGTGTGTTGTAAATTGGTAACGGTAGTAACTGCCAAAGGCGAGGTGCTGTTGCTTAAAAACAACTGCCTATTGGCTTCATCAACCAAACCGGGTGGTAATTTTATAGCCCATTTGCTACCTATTTGCACGGGCAAAAGGCGCAAAAGGTTGGTTAAATCGTACAAAACAGGTGTGGTTTCGCCATTAAAATTCTCTATTTCTAGGTATTTTTCGGTATCGTTGGGCAGCGAAAATAAAAACGAGCGTTGATTGCCAAAATTAAACAAACGCGGATACCTTAGCTTAATATAAGCCAAAGCGTTGTTGTCGGTACTTGCCAAATCTTGCACCGATGCTATAGTAAACGGTGTTTGTATGCTGCCTAATGCGCTTAAAGGCATATCAAAGTTAAATACTTGGCTGTTGTAACCCTCGTAGGTGGCATTGCCATATTGCGTAGCCCCTACCGATATGGTCACGTGGTGGTCGGTATCAATGCTTAAATCGTTGGTTCTGCCAATGGTTTTTATATTTACTGTGGCGTTAAGTGGCGCAATAGTAGCCACCCAAGGTGTAGCAACAATAAAACTTTGATTGCTGTTGCCCAAAATATCGCTACTTGCCCAGCCTTCGTTTTTATCAAAATGGGCGTAGGTATTGTTGCGCCCGTTGGCATAAAAGGCAGCCCCGCTGGTTAGTACATTGCTGTATGTTTGATTAATTTGGTGCAAAAAATAAGGCTCGGCAGCCGGAGGGTGCTAACATCGTTTGGGGTACTTTGAAACCGCAAGTTTGGCGACACCGTGTTGATAGTTAGGTAATAGGTAGCCGTGTCCGAAAATAAACTGCGCTCGGGGTGGATTTGGTCGTTGGCATTGTTGAACAATCCAGTATCAAATGAGCCATCGTTGCGCAATCCATAAAACTCAATATAATCGGTGCTGCCCAATTCTCCGTCGGTAGATACATAAATAGGCACCGCTTGCCCTTTGTTGTACAACGCAAAATAACTACCTACCAACGGTAACCCAGCACTTTGCAAAGTGTTATAAGGTATGCGATACAAGCCCGTTGTAGGTACTTTAATCTTGTAATAGGTTTTGCTGTAATCAATCCACTCGTTATAATATTGTGCTTGTACGGTGGTGCAAAAAAGTAAAAAAGCGAAAATAGTTGCGTAATATCTTTTCACGATAAATTAATGTTTTTATTTTTTTTATTAAACCCTGATGTAGCTAAAAATTAGCCAACACCTAACAGACGGCAAAGATACGCATTATGGTTGCAAGTGGACTCAATATTTTGTTACAAACGCAAGACTTGTTTAAACACTGTTTCTGGTTAGGCAAAAAAAAGAGAAGAACAAACATCCTTTCGGCGTTGTTCTTCTCCAAACTATGCTACTTCAATCACTACACTCACTCGGGTATTAAGACGCAAGGAGGTAGGTAAAAGTCACAACAAGTAAAGTTTTTTTTGAGGGGATGGGATAGTTGCTATTTATATCGCCACATTGTAAAATAGAACGCTGATTTTTTATGATTTTTATGATGGCTTATGATTTTTAAGTTTGCGTAGATCATCATCACCACATCTACCAAAAAAAAGAAGAACGCAGCCTTTCGGCGTCGTTCTTCTCCAAACTATGCTACTTCAATCACTACACTCACTCGGGTATTAAGACGCAAGGAGGTAGGCAAATGTCACAACAAGTAAAAGTTTTTTTTGAGGGGATGGGATAGTTGCTATTTATATCGCCACATTGTAAAATAGAACGCTGATTTTTTATGATTTTTATGATGGCTTATGATTTTTAAGTTTGCGTAGATCATCATCACCACATCTACCAAAAAAAAGAAGAACGCAGCCTTTCGGTACGTTCTTCTCCAAACTATGCTACTTCAATCACTACACTCACTCGGGTATTAAGACGCAAGGAGGTAGGCAAAAGTCACAACAAGTAAAAGTTTTTTTGAGGGGATAGACACCATTATCTATGTCTCTATGAAAATCTATGTTCCTATGTGTCAAAATAGAACGCTGATTTTTTATGATTTTTATGATTGCTCACCACTTCACTCCTTCGCCACTTCACCACCATTATCTATGTTCCTATGTGTCAAAATAGAACGCTGATTTTTTATGATTTTTATGATTGCTCACCACTTCACTCCTTCGCCACTTCACCACCATTATCTATGTTCCTATGTGTCAAAATAGAACGCTGATTTTTTATGATTTTTATGATTGCTCACCACTTCACTCCTTCGCCACTTCACCACCATTATCTATGTTCCTATGTGTCAAAATAGAACGCTGATTTTTTATGATTGCTGATGGCTCACCACTTCGCTCCTTCGCCACTTCACCACCATTATCTATGTTCCTATGTGTCAAAATAGAACGCTGATTTTTTATGATTTTTATGATGGCTCACCACTTCACTCCTTCGCCACTTCACCACCATTATCTATGTTCCTATGTGTCAAAATAGAACGCTGATTTTTTATGATTTTTATGATGGCTTATGATTTTTAAGTTTGCCCAGGTTATCATCACCACATCTACCAAAAAAAAGAAGAACGCAACCTTTCGGTACGTTCTTCTCCAAACTATGCTACTTCAATCACTACACTCACTCGGGTATTAAGACGCAAGGAGGTAGGTAAAAGTCACAACAAGTAAAAGTTTTTTTTGGGGGCGGGCAAGAGGAAGTACTAAATGAATATTCTAATTGAAAATGAAAATAAAATAGCGCTAAATAAAAAATTTAATGTTTTTTGAAAAAAATCGGACAAAATTATCCGATTTTAAAAAACTTGTTTTACCTTTGTGCGTATTAAGCACAAGGGGTAGTGATTGGGATTGAAAATGGAAAAAAGATTGTTTCTGGGAAAATAAATCGGATAAAATTATCAGACTTTGAAAAACTTGTTTTACCTTTGTGCCACCAAATAAAAGCAGAATGTTTAGTAAAGCTTGTGAGTATGCGATTAAAGCCATGGTTTTTATTCAGTACAAATCGCAACAAAACGAAACGACTAATTTAAGTGAAATAGCCGAAGCCATAGATTCGCCGGCAGCATTTACTGCCAAAATTTTGCAACAATTGCGAAAAAGCGATTTATTAGAGTCGATTATGGGTGTTAAAGGTGGTTTTCGGATACTCGAAAATAAACAAATTAGCCTAAAAGAAATTATAATAACGATAGACGGTAATGGCATTTTTAGCCATTGCGTGCTTGGTTTAAAGGCTTGTTCTGCGGCAAACCCCTGCCCGATGCACCATAAGTATGCAATAGTTAGGCAAGAAATGGAACGTATTATGCAAAAAACCTTTTTAGTAGACTTGGCGAATCAGCTAATCTTAAAGAAAATATCGTTAAAATAATTCGACATATAAAGTGTAATATTTGTCAATATATTATGAGGTTTTTTTCTTGAGTAAAAGTCGGACTTTTTAGTCTGACTTTGCTAACCTCAACTCTTTTTGTTTTCGGAATTAATCTTTTTAAATAAAAAACAGTATCAACTATGAGCAATGCCACAAAAAAATCAATAATTGGCGAAATTGTAGCCACCGATTACCGTACTGCTGCCGTTTTCGGAACTTTTGGTATTGATTTTTGCTGCAAAGGCAATAAATCTATCGGCGATGTTTGCGAAGCCAAAAACATCGATTCTAACGTTTTGATAGAACGTTTAAATGCCGTGATAAACTTGCCAGAAAACAAAGCAGTCGACTATCAAGCGTGGCACATTGATTTGCTTGCCGATTACATCGAGAAAAACCATCATAGATATGTGCAAGAAAAAATACCCATAATAAACCAGTATTTGGACAAACTATGTAGTGTACATGGCTTGAAAAATCCTGAATTATTTGCCATTAGAGAACAATTTAACCATGCAGCAACCGAACTTTTGGCACACATGAAAAAAGAAGAAATGGTGCTGTTTCCGTTTATCCGACAATTATTTGTTGCCCAAACTACACACCAAACACCAACGACACCACATTTTGGTACCGTTCAAAACCCCGTGCAAATGATGATGCACGAACACGACATAGAAGGAGAACGATTTAGAACTATTGCTCAATTAAGCAACAACTATACGCCACCTGCCGATGCTTGTAATACCTACAAAGTTACCTATGCTTTGTTAAAAGAGTTTGAAACCGACTTGCATTTGCACATACACCTCGAAAACAATATTCTTTTTCCGAAAGCAATAGCTATGGAAGATGCAATAGTAGAAATAATGAGCTAAAATTGAATACTTCGACTCCGTTTTACCCTATGTTTAGGCATGTCGGCAGAGGGTTTGCCCATTGGCGTGCAACTTATTGCCCCTATGGGTCAGGATAGACTGTTGCTTGAGCTTTCGCTCGAGATAGAACAAGCAAGTGTTTTTAAACAAAATTATAATAAATAATAATTTATTTTTTATAATAAAATAGAATACAATCATACATTTTAAACTTTTTTAACATGTTATCAAAATCACAAGCAAGAGCGTTTTTCTTAGGAGGAACCATTATTACATTTGTAATATTTCTAGGATTATCGTGGAACTCATTAAGTAATGAGGTTCCGAAACAAACCCATGTCGAAAACCTAACCGCACAAGTTGTACAAGGTAAGCACATTTGGGAGTCGAATAATTGTATGGGGTGCCATACCATTTTGGGCGAAGGGGCATATTATGCCCCCGAATTAACTAAGGTTTACGAACGTCGAGGAGAGGGCTACATCAAAACAGTTTTGACGAGCAAAACACCATGGAGCCCTCGGGGAAGAAAAATGGTAGCTTACGGTTTTTCGGAGCAAGAAGCCAACGACATGATTGCGTTCTTGAAATGGATTGGCGAAACAGACCTAAACGGTTTTCCACCTAAACCAAATTTAAAAAAATAATTTAATACTTAAAAATGCAATAATTATGAGATACAAATCACAAAAGGTAGCGTATTGGTTTTTCGGTTTATGCATGTTGTTGTTATCCTTACAGTTGGTATATGGTTTTATCATGGCTTTTGCCCACATGGGCTTTGACAACCTACATGCAATTATTCCATTCAACACAGCCCGAGCTGTTCATACCAATTTGTTGGTTGTGTGGCTATTGTCGGGTTTTATGGGGGCTGCCTACTACATTATTCCCGAAGAAGCCGAAAATGAATTGGTGAGTGTAAAATTGGCGTATGTCCAATTAATTTCGCTAGCTTTAGTTGGTGTTATAGCTATTATAGGCTATCATTTCAACTATTGGGAAGGACGGAAATTCTTAGAAATTCCACGCCCACTCGATTGGTTAGTAGTTATAAATGTACTCACTTTTTTAGGGCTAATATTGGTTACCTTGTTTAAAGGCAAAAAACAAACTACTACCTCTTTAGTATTAACAATGGGTTTAGTTTTTGCTGCTTTGCTATATCTGCCCGGAATGATTTGGTTTGATAACCAAACCATGGATTCGTTTTTTCGTTGGTGGGTAGTCCATCTATGGGTAGAAGGTGTCTGGGAACTAATCATGGGCGGTATTTTAGCCTATTTGCTTATCAAAATTACTGGCGTAGACAGAGAAGTAATCGAAAAATGGCTTTACGTAATAGTAGGGCTTACATTTATATCGGGTATTTTAGGCACAGGGCACCATTATTATTATATTGGTGTAGGTAAAATTTGGTTGATTATCGGCGGTATATTCTCGGCACTTGAGCCATTAGCGTTTTTGGCTATGGCACTATTTGCCATATCTATGTATCGAAAAGGAGAAAAAAAACACCCTAATAAAATAGCTTTAAGCTGGACATTGGGCACTGCTATAACCTCGTTTGTTGGTGCCGGATTACTAGGATTAGCACATACACTGCCCCAAGTAAATATGTATACACACGGAACCTTGGTAACAGCTATGCACGGGCATTTAGCATTTTGGGGCGCTTATGGCATGATAGTGTTTGCCATTATTTCTTATACCTTGCCTAATCTTACTGGGCGCAAACTATACGACAGTTTTACGGGGCTATTGGCTTTTTGGCTGTCAACCATTGGTATGTTGGGTATGACCGTTGCCTTTGGTGTAGCTGGTGTAACTCAAGTGTACCTAGAACGAAAAGTGGGATTAGAATTTGGTGACGTACAAACAGAACTTCAAGTGCACTTTTTTATACTCATTTGCTGTGCTACCATGTTTAGTACAGGCATAGGTCTGTATATATACGATTTCATAAAGTATGGGCGACCAAACGATGAAGCCTTGATAGAACAATCTTTATAAGTTTGTACTATTTTATAAAACTATAGGTTGCTTTAATTGTCCAAATACCTTGGTTTATGGCAACTAAAGCAACCACTACCGTTGAATTTTGCAACGCAAACCAAAATTAGCCGCAATTTTATTTATTCAAACAAATTAACAAATGATAGAAGTGTCCCCATATTATCATCCTGTAGGTAAAGAAATTGATGTTTTTGAACAAACATATAAAAACAAAATCCCTTTGCTGTTAAAGGGTCCAACAGGTACAGGTAAATCAAGATTTATCGAATTTATGGCTCATAAATTAAATAAAAAATTAATTACAATAAGCTGTCACGAAGAAACCTCTTCGACAGATTTAATTGGTAGATTTATTATCAAAGGAGCCGAAACTGTTTGGTTAGACGGACCATTAACCAAAGCCGTAAAAGAAGGAGCCATTATTTATTTAGATGAAATAGCAGAAGCTCGTCCAGATGTAATTGTAGCAATACATTCTTTGACAGACCACCGACGAGAATTGTTTATTGACAAACTTGGCGAAACAGTAAAAGCACACGAAGATTTTATGTTAGTGGCTTCATTTAATCCGGGCTATCAACGAGGATTTAAAGAACTAAAACCCTCCACACGTCAACGTTTTGTAGCCATCTCTTTTAACTATCCCGATGCAAAAATAGAAACAGAAATCTTGGTCAACGAAACCAATATAGACCTAAACGAGGCTACAAAACTAGTAAAAATTGGCAACAAAATCAGAAACCTTACCGAATTAGGATTAGCAGAAACCGTATCAACCCGTTTATTGATAGATGCTGCAAAATTAATTCATACGGGGCTTTCTAAACGATTAGCAGTTAAGGTTGCCGTCGTCGAACCACTTACCGACGATATAGAAGTAGTACAAGCACTTACCGATTTGTGTAACTTAATGATATAATACTATGGCATTAGACGAATATCTATTTGGTAAAATTGTAAGCTATTTTAAAAAAAATAAAAAAGCTTCGTCGGCGGTTATTGAGCGCACCGTTTATTTAGAAGATATTAAACCCAGATTAACAATCTTTTCTAGGGCTGTTACGGGTCATGCTATCGAAATATATACCGCCGAAAGAGAAGGAGGATACAAAAATAATAATTTTTTTCTTCCCGCCTCATGCTCCATATTTGCTACCCAAGACCAAAACATATCTTTTTACTTGTTTAGAGTTTTGTATTTGGCTATTCAGAAAAATATGAACCTAAACTGGTCAGAAGGTAACGAGCAAACCTTGGCACTATCGCAACAAAAAGCCATCGAAACAGCACCTCAAGTATTAGAGGTATTGTTCGATGAATTTCCTATTGTCCAAAATGTATATAATACATTTAAAGAACACTTTGTGCAAAACACACCAGAAAAATCCGAAATAGATTATACCTGGCTTTATGGTAAATGGATGCTTAATACCCAAGAATCGGACACAGAAAACAAACTAAAAAATATTTCGGAACAAACAAATAAAGCTCAAGAAAATAAACACCAAACTACCTTAAAGGCTAAAGCTATAGAAGAAATAGTAAGCATAGAAGTGGACAAAAAACAACAAGAAGATTATGTATTAACGCATAATTTTGAAAAAGTAGAAACCGCTGAAGAATTTAATGGCGTTTGGCGAGACTTTGATGGCGATGATGAATTGAAAAATCACCAAGAAGCCCTTGACGAACTAAATATGAAATTTACAGTGCGAGTAGATGATGTAGCACACTCGGTGTATCAGGCAGATTTTATAGAAAACACAACTATATCGGAAAGCGCAGAGGTTGATGCAAAAGGATACCACCTGAAATATGATGAATGGGATTATACTAAGCGGGTATACAAAGAAAATTTTTGCAAAGTATATCCTATTACTCAACTAAAAACAAATATAAAATACTATAAAAATACAATATCTAAAAACGTAACAACACTTATTGGTTTGCGCAAAATGCTTACCAATGTAAACAACAAAATGCAGCAACAACGCAGACAAACACAAGGAGACGAGTTTGATATAGATGCAATTACAGATTTATTTGTAGATGTTCATTCTAGACATACCCCTTCTGAAAATATTTATATCTCGAAACGTAAAAAAGAAAAAGACTTGTCAATTCTTTTGTTGTTAGATGTTAGCTTATCAAGCGACGGTTATGCCAACGGAAATAAAATAATTGATGTGGAAAAACAAGTAGCTATCTTATTTGGTGAAATACTAAATGAGTTTAATGTAGACTTTTCGATAAACAGCTTTTACTCTAAAACCAGAAACTATTCAACTTATCTAACACTAAAAGATTTTGATGAAGAATGGAACAAGGCAAAATATATAGTCGGAGCTGTTGAACCTAATGGTTATACTCGGATAGGCGCTGCTTTGAGACATTCGGGGGCACTTTTAGATAAAAGGCAAACAAAAAATAAGTGGATTATTTTAATTTCTGATGGCAAACCCAACGATTTTGATAAATATGAGGGTAAATATGGTATAAACGATGTAAAACAAGCCCTACGCGAACTATCCGAACGGCAAATAAAATCGTATGCCTTGGCAATAGAGGCACAAGCAAAATATTATTTGCCGCAAATGTTTGGGCAAAACCATTACCAAATCCTAACAACCCCCATAGAATTACTGCAAGCACTTGCTAAATTATACGAAAAAATAAAACATTGAAATACATATTTATAACGCAGGCAAAGTTCAAAACTATGTCTGCGTTAATTACTACCAAAAAAAGAAGAACGCAGCCTTTCGGTACGTTCTTCTCCAAACTATGCTACTTCAATCACTACACTCACTCGGGTATTAAGACGCAAGGAGGTAGGCAAAAGTCACAACAAGTAAAAGTTTTTTTGAGGGGATAGACACCATTATCTATGTCCCTATGAAAATCTATGTTCCTATGTGTCAAAATAGAACGCTGATTTTTTATGATTTTTATGATGGCTTATGATTTTCGCGTAACATTACCTCCTCTAAACATAGATGTTATCTATGTCCCTATGAAAATCTATGTTCCTATGTGTCAAAATAGAACGCTGATTTTTTATGATTTTTATGATGGCTTATGATTTTCGCGTAACATTACCTCCTCTAAACATAGATGTTATCTATGTCCCTATGAAAATCTATGTTCCTATGTGTCAAAATAGAACGCTGATTTTTTATGATTTTTATGGTGGTTTATGATTTTCGCGTAACATTTGCCAGATCTAAACATATACACCATTATCTATGTTCCTATGTGTCAAAATAGAACGCTGATTTTTATGATGGCTTATGATTTCGCGTAACATCGCTACATCTTAATATCACCACATTAGCAAAGTGTGTTTTAGCAATTTAGTATTTGCTCTTTCAAATCGGGGTATTGGTCGCGTAGTTTTTTTGCTTCTGAGCAAGGCAAGTGTTGCGATAAAAAAGAGAACACAAACTGTCGTTGTAAATCGGTTGTTACTTTGGGTAACAGTGCTTTATAACCATTGATAACTTGTTTTTGCTCGGCGGCGGTAAATTTATCGTAGCAAAAATGAAAAGTTACATCAACATTTGTTTGATTGGCAACATAAAATTTGGGCGATAATTGTTTGGCAATAGCGGCGGCAAATTGCGAATGGTCGTTTGTTAAAAACAGTATATCAAATGCTTTGTCGCTTATATATTGAGACTCGGACTTGGGATTTAGCAACTCTTTGTTGGCAGCATCGGTTAGTTGTTTAACTAATTTGGCATTGGGCAAGGGGGTATTATATTTGCCCAATCGTTGTTTAATATAATCTGTTGCCTCCATGTTGCTTGCCCAAATCGGGAACAAAGCCGCATCGGTTTGTGCCAATGCTGCTGGGTCGGCTATGTACAACAACATATAGCTGCTGCGCGATAGCTGTGTTTTTTTTGCCACATCGTTCAAACAACGTTTAATCATTTTGGTTTTCCACTCCTCCGATTTTAGGCACACATTGCTTACTCGGTCTTCGGTAAGCACTTCGCTGGCAAAGTCCGATGCTGGAAAACGGTCGGTTAACAACATATCGTAAGCTGTTACGTTTTTATGTTGTTTTAGTGTAGTGGCTAATTGTGCTTGGCAATCGGGGTAATTTTTTAGGGTATCTTCGTTTTCTATTAAATAGCGCACAATTTGGTCGGGTTCGGGTAGGTTTTTCCAATTGGGTGCGGTGTTGCTTCTGTACGACCAAGGCGAGCAAAAAGGAGCACCTTCGGGCAGCAGGTGATAGGTTTTTAGGTATTTTTGGCGATAAGCGGTATAAAAATGCTGTTTTTGTGGCGAAAAATGCACTTCAAAGGCTTTTATGGCTTGTTCCAAATCTTGGTCGGCATTGCAAGGTGTAAAATGGGCTTCGTTTAAGTTGGGGCGATTGGCTACCGTTAAATCAAACGTTAGCCAATGTGTATGCCCTTGGTTGCTAATTTGCGGGGCATCGCCCTTTAAAATACGCCATTTTAGGTTATAATGCGTTTCTTTTACTTTATCAAAAGTAATTTTTAGAGATATGCCATCTGTAATTCGGTGGACTGTTTGGGTATCTAATACGGTATCCCAATTAAAATTGCACCCATTTTGACAACCGCAAAGCAGTAGTAAAGACGCAAAAATGAGGAGTGTGGAGGAGTGTTTGAGCATGTTAAGTAGGTAGTTATTGGTGTTAGGCACTACGCTATTTTAGCGTTATTTAGGGCACAGATTATACGGATTAGTAAATAGGATGGCGCATTATTTTTACATGGATAGGCTTTTTCTGAGAGATAACACTGACAATCTTTGTTAAGATAACTTGATGGTGAAATATAAGCCCTTTGATAGAGAATTGAATGAGTCATAGATCCAAACCAATCTTGATTATTGGGCAAATAAAAGGACTTTATAATTTTGATCCAATTTTAATAAAAGTAGTTTGCCTTGCTTGTGTCACTACACAAATTAGGGGCAATCACCCCCAAAAACCTTTACCCCGTTGTGGTAGTGATTTGCCACAATACAAATAAGCCTCAAAATATACCATTAGGGTTGTATTTTGAGGCTTATTAAAATTTAGCAATAGGTGTTTTATCTTATCAGTGTTACGTTGCCTCGATAGGTTTCTTCTATGGCATCGTTAAAGGTAATTTTTAGGTAATAGGCATAAACGTCTATTGGCGAGTCGATGTTTTTGTTGGTACCGTCCCAGCCCTCGTTTAGGTTGGTGGTGGTAAATAGTTTTTGTCCCCAGCGGTCAAAAATGTTTAGTTCGTAGGCGGTTACATACTCGGGCGGGAAATTGAGCCTAAATATATCATTTGCTCCATCGCCGTTGGGCGAAAACGCGTTGGGTATGGCTACATTTAGTTTGGTTACTTCTACGCTATTGGTAGATATGCAATTGTTTGGGTCGGTAACGGTTACATTATAAATGCCGCCTTCGGATACGCTATTGGTTTGGGTTAGTGTACCATTTGACCAAGCATAGCCTATGTAGCCACTGCCTGCATCTAATACGGTTCCGTTTTTGGGCAGTACCAATAAATTACCTGTAATGCTGGGTGCTACCACGCTGTTTTGTATTACGTTTGCTTGGTTGGTAGCGGTGCAACCATTGGTATCGGTAATGGTTACGGTGTAGGTATCGGCTATGCTGGGGGTAATGCTTTGGGTAGTTTCGCCCGTCGACCACAAAAAGTTAACAAAGTTGCCCGCGTTTAGGTTGGCGGTTTGTCCTTCGCAAAAATCTAGTTTGCCACCAATAGTTACTGTTGGTGCTGGAAAATTGCTGACTGTAACGGTGGTAGTGGTGTAACAGTTGTTGGCATCGGTTACAGTTACAGTATAACTGCCTGCTGCCAAATCGGTGGCGGTGGCATTGGTAGCCCCCGTCGACCACACAAACGAAAGTGGAGATGTAGCAGTTGGCGCCTGAGCAAGGGCTTGCCCGGTGCTTGCTTCGCTACAGGTGGAGCCTACTTGTGCGGCAGTGGCACTTATCGAAAAGGTAGTTACAACAACCGTGTCTGTTTCGGCAATACAGCCGTTGCTGTTGCCATTTAAAAAATACGAACCTGCTTTGCTAGGGCTAAAATCGGCTACGGTGCTATTGCCAATGTTCGATGTAAAGCCGTCGGGACCTGTCCAGGTGTAGGTAGCACCTGCATCGGCGGGGGTCATGTTGGCGTTTAGTTGTAGGGTTCCGCCAATACAAACAGGCGAGTTGGCAGTGGCTACGGCTTTGGGTTGTGTAACGTTTAAGGTGGTAGTGGCTGTTTGAACGGGGCAACCGCCTGCTGTTACACTTACGGTATAGGTGCCAGAGTTAGCCAAACTAAGGTCGAAAATAGCAGGCGTTTGTTCGGTGGAGGTAAAACCGTTGGGTCCTGCCCATGTGTAAGTAGCGCCTGTTAAGGTAGCAGGTGTAGGTATTGCCGAAAAAGCTACAATACCTCCTACACAATTGGGGGTGCTGTTAGATGCACTTACGGTATATTCAATAACGGGTACATTTACGGTAGCTGCCTCCGATGTGCATTCGTCAACGGTTACTTCTAAGGTATAATCGCCGCTATTGGCAGGGGTGGCGTTGGGTATAGTGGGGTTTTGTAGGGTAGAGGTATAACCGTTTGGACCCGTCCAGGCATAAGTAACCGTATTGCCACTCGACGAAACCCCGCCTGTTAGCTGTATGGTGTTGCCACTACATACGGGGTTATTGGCAGTGACGATGGCTTGTAAATCGCACAATACAATGTCGCAATCGGTGGCACCTGCACCGCCAGTTTGCCCAGCAGTAATATTAGTGGGGACATTACTATAATTAGTGATTAACAAGATGTACACTTCGCCAACTATGGCATTGTCAATATCTATGTTTTCGGTGTCATCCGCACTGTAGCTACAGTCCTCTATTTGGCTGGCATTTAAAGTGCCACAAGCATCGTTAGCGGCATTGGCATTTGGGAAGGGTCCCCACAAAGCAAAATCAACATCTACGGTATTCGAGTTGGTTAATAAGATGTTAATATTACCCGGTTCGGCTATCTCTAAATAGTACCACGCCGGATTAGGGGTAGTGAATAAACAGTTGTAATCGTTGCCCGGCTCGGCTACACTGGCAGCAGGCACATCAACCCCTGCCGGAAACGTAACCCCCGAGTCGGTGCAAAACGGTTCAACATCGAGGCAAGTGTTGCCTTGTGCAAACGATTGAATAGAAAAAAGTAATAATACACAAACAGCTATCGATAGGTGTATGGTGTGTTTCATTTATGTTTACGTTTTTAGGTTTTTTTTAGTGATTGTAACAAAGCCAGATTGATTTAACATGCCTACGCCAAATCGCCCACAAAAATACGTTGTTTTGCGTACAAAAAGAAAATTTTTTTCAGTTTACTACATAAACGCCTATAATGTGGCAGATATTGTTTGCAAACTTTTGAGCACAAACATTTTTTGATACTTAAACAAACCGAAACATACACTAAAAATAGCACATCACCACCTAAACTTTACGAAAGTGTCCAGTAAAATACTTTTTTTTTGCCTTAATTTTTGTGTTTTTATTAAGTATATTGCCTAAGCTAGTGGTATTGATGCTTGTATAGGCACTTGTATTTTTATATGGCTACTAGCTATAAAACGCCGCTTGTATCATCTAATGCTATTAAAGATAAACAAACCCCTCCTCTTTACCAAATGTAGAGAGGAGGGATAGTTTTTAAAACTAATCAACGCTATCTAAAAGTCCATCAAAAAACTCGTTTGTTCTTTTTGACATTACTTCATTGATACAGTTATTAATTTGCTCTTGAAATTCTATTGGAAAATAAACGGTAAGGTTGTGGTCTTCATCTTTCCAGTCATTGATACAATCAAACAACAGTTCTATATAGATAGCTTGTTGTATTTATAATTGCTACAAACTAGACTCATCAATGCCCATTATTTTTAACAATGATTTTAACAAGCCTATTTTCAGGGGTGTGTTGCCATGTACAGGAATAGATAGTCGTTCTACTTTCCCTTCTTTTCCATAAATATAATGACTGCCATTTATGCGCTTCAATTCCCAACCCTCTTGTTCGGCTAATTGGCATAGGTGTTTACCCGATAATTGCTTCATACAGCTATTTCTACTATTTTTGCATTATAGGTATCGGTTGGCATATCAATGTCTACCGACAAACAACCTTCGATGGCTTCGTATAAATTGTGTAATAGTTCTTCAAAGGTGTCTCCTTGGGTCATACAACCCGGAATAGCGGGCACTTCTGCCCAAAAACCGCCTTCTTCGGCATTGTGTACAACTACTTTAATTTTCATGGTGTTATTTTTACTAAATGTTGCTTTGACGTATGTTATTGTACAATGGTTGCACAAGATTAAAATTTTTGTAGAGATTCCGTGATGCTCATAACGCTAATCTGATGTATAGTATTGTGCAATGTTTGTAGTAAGCACGAAATTTTTTGTTTTTTTTGCTTAACTGATAGTGATTGGGATAAGAGTATTGTTATACTGCTTCAAACTCGCTTATCCAGCGCCCGTCGGGGTCGGTGTATTTTATGGGGTTGTTGGCAACATAGGTGTAGCTGCTTAGGGCGTAGTAGTCTTCGGCTAAGGGGTCGATGCTGTGCCATTGGTTAAGTTGGGGGTTAAAGTATCTAAAGCCGTAGTCGTTTAGGTATAGTCCTAGGTCGTCGTTCCACTCTTTGTAATTGTATTGGTAGTTGTTGCGCAGGCTGTTGGCGGTGGCGGGTGCAAAGATAAACAAACCCCTCCTCTTTACCAAATGTAGAGAGGTGGGGTTTGTTTAAGATGACTAATCTATGCTATGCATTAGTTATATGCCCATCGCGTCCAGCAGTAACTGCATTTCATAACTAATGTCTTCTTTTTTGAGAGCAATTAAGTCATCCTTAAAACTTTGCTTTTTTAATGACCATAAAGCATAAACTAAGGTTCCTCCTTCTTGATTGTGCCGTCCGCTCACTAATTTGCTAATAATTAAGGGAACAGAAGAATGAATTAAAAAGGCAGAAAACATTAATGCTATAATATCCAACGTCCGTATATTTTCGGTATTAATAAATATAACCTTCAATTTGTCTATTGTAGTACTAAACAATTTGGGTGACTGCTGTTTGGAAATAGCAAGTTGTTCTTTTATTTTTTCAAGATCTTCTTGCTCAACCCACTTTATTAGTTCGTCGTAATTAGTCATAAGATGTGTTTAGGTTATTTTACTTTGGTTTTTCCGTCTCTATATTTTTTATATCTTGCCCATCGGGGTCGGTGTATTTTATGGGGTTGTTGGCGTGCAAAGATACACAAACCCCTCCTCTTTACCAAATGTAGAGAGGAGGGAAGGAAAACTAATCAACATTATCGGCTATCAAAAAAACACCTCCTTTTGCACCCTATTTAAATAAACTTTTCTACCCATTCAATCGGAAAAATCCTACACTTCATCACCCCTTTAATATCATTTTGTTTTTGTAAATGCCTGATAATCAGCTATTTTTGTAACAACAAACAACACTATTGTTAGCAACAGACTATAAACAAATGTTGGAAAAAATGCCAAAATGTATTTGGGTATCATCAACAAATAGGGTAACTTTACACCCAAAATAGTATATCACCGCCTAAACTTTACAACAATGCCACGTAAAACACTTTTTTCATCGTTCTTAATTTTTGTGCTTTTATTAAGTATCAACTTATCGGCAACACCCAACAACTGCTACGAAGTATGTTTTGAGCAACAAAACCTAAGTATACAATTATGCGATTTGCACAACGATTTATCAACCAAACCACAATACCAATACCGCAAAGGGCAACTATACCTAAAACTGCGCGATGGTTTGGATATAAACGTGCTATACAATGCCACCAACCACAACAGCCGTTTGTTGCCTTTGGTCGATAAATATGGTATTACAAGCATAGAGCCTGCTTTTCCGCGCCTAAAAACAATGGGCAACTACTACCGCATTAAGTTCAACAAACCCGACCTTACCGACCAACTTATGCTCGAACTAAAAACTACATCGTTTGTACAGTTCTCCGAGCGTATACCTATCCACCGCACTTTTCTTACCCCCAACGACATACACCCCGACCAATACAACGTAACACTTACCCAATGCCCGCAAGCATGGGATATTACAATAGGCAACAACAACGTATTAATAGGTATGGTCGACGATGCCGTGCGCACCGACCACGAAGACCTTGCAGCTAATATATGGACAAACCCCGGCGAAATAGATGGTAACAACATAGACGACGACGGCAATGGCTACATAGACGACATACATGGCTGGGACGCTGCATCAAACGACAACGACCCAAACCCAATAGGGGCAGATAATTTTAGCTTTTCGCACGGCACACATTGCGCGGGCATCTCGTGTGCCGTTACCGACAATGGCATTGGCATTGCAGCAGTTAGTTTTAACGCTACCTTAGTACCTATTAAAACCGCCGAAACTGGCGACGGCTCTATTGCAGCAGGTTTCGAGGGCGTAGAATATGCCATTGCTAATAGGGTTGATGTAATTAGCATGTCGTGGGGTGGCGGCGCACCTGCTGCCACCGAACAAGCTGTTTTCGACGAAGCCTACTCTTTGGGCATCATCTGTGTAGCGGCAGCAGGCAACGATAATGTATCCGACCCCATGTATCCGGCATCGTACAACCACGTTATTAGCGTAGCCGCCATAGACGAAAACGATAACAAAGCCAGTTTCTCGAACTACGGAGCTACCATTGACGTGGCAGCACCGGGCGTACATATATGGAGTACCGTAGCCACCAGCACCAACTCCTACGAGTTTTACGACGGCACTTCTATGGCATGTCCGTTTGTGTCGGGTTTGTGTGCATTAATGCGCTCCTACGACCCCAACATATCTGTTGATAGGGTAGAACAGTGCATAAAAAACAATGCCGATGATATTGATGGCATAAACCCAGATTTTTCGGGGCAATTGGGTGCAGGGCGCGTTAATGTATACCAAACCATGCTTTGTGTACCCAGCGAGCCATTGGCTGTTTTTACCACCAACTTTGTAGGCACAGCTTGTGCCAATACGCCCATACAATTTACCGACCAAAGCGGCGGCATTGCTCCGCTTACTTGGCAATGGTCTTTTCCGGGTGGCACACCGTCAAGTGCTACCATACAAAACCCCATAGTTACTTATCCAAGCAACGGCACTTATACCGCAACCCTTATTGTAACAAATAATTTGGGCGATGATACCATCTCGCAAACCATTGTTATTGCACCACCAACGGCTGTGTTTGGCAACGATACCACCATTATTGCAGGCTACCCCGCTCAACCAACTATATACCTAACAGGTACACCACCTTGGAACATCATTGTATCTAACGGGGCAGGTAATACACCTTACAACAACATCACCGAAAACCCTTTTGTACTCAACACTTTTCCACAACAACCAACCACTTACACCATTACTAGCATACAAGACGATAATTGCAATGGCACACCAGGCGATAATATGCTGGTTAATGTAATTGGTGGCGAAGACGACCCCAATAGCCCCGCTTATTTGGTTAAACATGTGTTGCTTGGTGGCGGATGTTTGGCGGTATCTAACGTGCAATATACCGGCGACCCATTGGCATTAGACGAGTTTACTCAAAGCCCTAATTTAGATATTGGCTTTGCAGGCGGTATTGTTATGGCAACAGGTTATACCACCATAGTTAATGGTCCAAACAATAATGGCAGCGACACCGAACCCCCTACTGGTATGGGCTTGCCCGGTGATAATAATTTAGATAATGTAAGCTCGGCAGATACCTACGATGCAGCAGTATTGGAGTTCGATTTTGTACCTGCTACCGATAACATTTCGTTTAACTACGTTTTTGGCTCCGAAGAATACCTCGAGTTTGTAAATGCAGGATACAACGATGTGTTTGCGTTTTTTATTAGCGGACCCGGCATCACAGGTTTGCAAAATATTGCCTTAGTACCTAGTACCACTACACCTGTATCTATAGATAATGTAAACGATTTTTCTAATTCGGCTTATTTTGTAAACCATGGTGGCGGATTTTTAGGTTATGATAACAACCCTGCTTGCCAATTCGATGGATATACGGTATCATTAGCCGCCGTAAAAACAGGCTTGATACCTTGCCAAAGTTACCACATTAAATTAGCTATTGCCGATGCAGGCGACCATATCCTCGACTCGGCTGTTTTTTTGGAGGCAGGCTCTTTTAACGATGGTAGCGCCGTAAATGTATCCTCGATTGGAGCAACCGAAGGCAGCCCCGAAATTTACGAAGGCTGCAACATAGGTCAATTTATATTTACGCGCACCAGCGACACCGATTTATCACAACCCTACAACATTGATGTTACTTGGTCGGGTACTGCCACAGCAGGCGTAGATTACGAAACACTACCCGCCATTGTCACCATACCTGCCAACGATACCTTAGCTTTTGTAAACGTAACGGGCATAGGTGACGGACTAACCGAAGGTGCCGAAAGTGTTATTGCCCTACTTACCGACATTGATTGTGGCTGTACGTTTATACCCCTACAAGCTGCCTTGCTTATCTTAGATAGTCCCGGTATTGATGCAGGTGCTACCGCCCAGATATGCCCCGGTGGCAGTGCCACCCTTACGGCTTCGGGCGGGTCTAACTACACATGGTCGCCAGCTACGGGGCTAAACACTACCACAGGTGCCACAGTTATTGCCACACCTGCAAGTACTACATGGTACACGGTGCAAGGCGTAAATAACATTGGTTGTTTGGCTGTAGATTCGGTATTGGTGTTTATTAAAAGCGCACCTTATCTACCCAACATTTCTTTAGATACCACCGTTTGCGCAGGCGAAACCATCGAGATACAACTAACCGATATCAACCAAATTTCTAATTATAACTATGCTTGGCTACCCACCACAGGTTTAAACAACCCAAATATTGCCAACCCATTAGCCACTATTAATAGCGATATAGTGTACACACTTACCGTTACCAACTCGCAGGGTTGCACAGGTACACAAAGTGTAACCGTAAATTTCGAGCAGATAGAAGTGCCATTTAGCGTACCCGATACCAGCATTTGTGTGGGCGATACTTTAAGTATTGATGCCGGAAGTGGTTTTGCAACTTATTTATGGTCAGATGGTTCTACTCAATCTAACCTAAGCATTACACAAGCAGGCACTTACAGCATTACCGTTACCGATGCCAACAACTGCCCCGCCACCGCCGATGTTGTAGTAAGCACCAATCCAACACCGCAACCTACCATAACGGGCGATTTATCGTTTATTATGGGGCAAAGTATAACACTACAAACCGATGCAGGTATGAGCAGCTATTTGTGGAACAACGGCACAACTACCCCAAATATTAACGTAAACACCGAAGGCACCTATACTGTAACCGTTACCAATAGCGACGGTTGCACCGCCAGCGCCAGCACAACTGTAACCGAAATATTGATTAACGAAGTGTTAATACCCTCGGCATTTTCGCCAAACAACGACAATACCAACGATGAGTTTAGGTTGTTTATACCCCTACCAAGTATTATCGAAAGCTCGGAACTAACAGTTTATAACCGTTGGGGCGAGAAAATATTTACTTCTACCAATTTTACCGAAGGTTGGGACGGTAAATACAAAGGCTTTGATTGCGAAATGGGAACTTATGTATACTATGGCAATGTAACCCTAATTGACGGTACTAAAAAGGAATTTAAAGGCAATGTGGCTTTGATAAGATAAAGCCTTGTTTGCAAAAAACTTAAAAATGCGGTTTTAGGTAAGATGCAGTTCATCTCTAAAACAAAAAAACTTCCTAAACTACTTAATAGTTTGGGAAGTTTTTTATTATACAGCACTAAAAATGTTTCTGGGATTTTGTGCCAACCACTAATTATGTGTCTAAGACCGCTCGATAATAGTACAACAACCACTCCGTACTAGTTCAGAACCACTAATGACCATTTAAATACAACAAAAGCCCTATTTTTAGCCCCGTTAGGACAATGTCAAAAAGTTAAGGGAAAGGCTAAAAAGCTCCGCTAGGAGCATAATGTGGGTAGCTTTGGGCGTAAATTATAGTATTTTCCGCTCCGTAGGAGCATAATATGGGTAGCTTTGGGCGTAAATTATAGCATTTTCCGCTCCGTAGGAGTGAAATATGGGTAACATAAGGTGTAGATGACCTATATTTAGGAACGTAATTTTTGATGGCACACAATAAGACGGTCGTATTTTCAATGTTACCAAGCGTTTTTAGGCAAGATATAAACCATATATCACTCCTAACGGAGCGAAAATACCCGTGTTTACCTCTTTCTACCCATATTGAGCTCCTATGGAGCTAAGAACTCCAATCTCTTTAACTTTTTGACATTGCCCGTTAGGGGTGTGATATGCTTAATTTTTACCTCAAAAATGTTTGCCAATAGTGAAAATACAATCATGTTGCCAAATAATGTTGATGCTATACGCTAAATAAAGGCTAAATATGGCGTTATTTATATCATATCACACCCCTACGGGGCTAAAAATACTTAAACACACTTTTTTGCTACCCATATTTTACCCCTACGGGGCAGTTTTTATGGTTTAAGTTTTTGGGGCAAGATAAATCAATCACTAATTATGTGTCTAAGACCGCTCGATAATAGTACAACAACCACTCTGTACTAGTTTGATAAGGACATTGAAAAGTAGTCGGCTTTATTCATAAGGTGTAGTCATAGTGAGCTTGTCGAACTATGGCTATGAGTGCCTTATTTGTTGGGAGCTAAAAAAATAAAAAACAACAAGAGACACAGAGAACACAGAGAAGAAGGGGTTTATGTTCTTCAGTGTTTCTAGTACAAACTAGAAAATAGCCAATAAAAAAGCATAGCTCATGCACAAAAAGTCTCCGTGTTCTCCGTGTCTCCGTTGTAAATTAAAAAAACAAGCTGGTGTAAATTGAGCAGCTATTTACTACTTTTCCATGTCGGCATCAAAGTTCAGAACTATTAATTATCTTTCACAAACAAAAATCCCCTCAAAAGGCTAAAAGCTATTTGTGGGGATTTGGTGTTGATGATGTATTGTTGCAGATAAGGTGCTTTTTATAGAACGCTGATTATCCTGATTTTTATGATTGCTTATAATTTTTCAATCATCATTTAACCAAAAACAAAGCACTAACTAAACCAGTGTTTCATTTTAGCATAATCTAAGAAGTACAATAATTTTACCGCAAAGAAATTATCTTGTGGCGAGTTAAAAGTTTTATCTACATTGTCAAAATAATCATCTACTTTGCGATTATCGTTTTCAAAAATAGAGTCTTTCCAAATAATATTTAGGCGGCTACCGGGTGTAAATTCCCAACTATATACTAAATCGAGGTTAAAAAGGTTAAAGTTAATGTCGTTATTTTCGCCATACTCGTTGTTTAGTGTCAGCGAGCCATTGTTGTTTAGGGTATGATAATCGTAGTACACCACTTTACTCCAATAATGGCGGGCGCGTAAATTGATGTTCATCTTAGGCGTAAAACTATACTGTACCCCTGCTGCGTTTGTCACCGAATTAACGGTACGTCGTCCTATAACAATGTCGCTATTGTCTAGGGTTTCGATATAGCCAAAGTTGCTAAAATCTTTACTAGCACTAACATTAACAGCTATGCTAAAACGGTCGCTGATACGCCAATTAGGTTCAACGGTTCCTTCGTAATACATGTCTTTGGGGTTTCTTGAGTCTGCCAAACCGCCTGTAAACATTACGTACACTTTTTTGCGGGTGTCGGTTTTTGCCCAAAAGCCTGCGTAATAGTAAGCGGGGCGTACAAAAACACGTCCTTCGGTGCGTGGTTCAAAAAAATCATTGGTTTTAAATGGGCTAAACGAGCCATAAACCGATACATTCCAGTAATTTTTTAGCAGTGCATTAGCGCCTACATTAATGTCTACTTTCTGGAAACTAAAAGGTATATAACGCTGCGATTGACTAAACCCTAAGTACGTATCCCAGTTTAATAAAATGCCTTTGGGTTTAAAATCGAGGTATTTTACGCCCACAAAATTTTCGATGCTGTTGTCCTGAAACAAGATACCTAAATCGTTTGGGTCAAATTTGTTGTCAATGATTTTGTGTGTTAAATCAAACCTAAAGTTACCGCTTATTTTTGAGTAACCTACACTATAAGCATAACCTATTTTAGGGTTATTATCTTGGTATATTTGGCTTAGTTTGCCTGTAGCTGTTAGCGAGTAGTTGTTTTTTTTGCCCGTAAAGCGCATATCCAAAGCCGACACATTGGCATCGCGCTCGCCACCTGCCCGCATTACGTTGGTGTTGATAAAACTAACTGCCGAGTTATTTTTTAATGCTTGGTCGAACACTAAAATGTTGTAATTGGTTAGTGGCGATGTTTGGTAGTTGCGTGTTTCGTTGGTGGTTTGGTTTTTTATTTTGGCATAAACGGGTGCGCCAATGGCATTTAACACCCCAATACCTAAATTTTTATCGGTACGCCCCGAAAATTTAGTAGCGTTTAGCAATTGTGTTTCGGTGGGGTTGCTGGTTATGGTTTCGCCGTCCGATAAGTTGTCTTCTACATCGTAGTAGTTTAGTGGTCTGCCACCAATACGCCTTGAGTAAAACAAATCAGCTTTGCTAAATAGGTCGGTTCCTTCGGTAAAAAAGGGTCTTCTTTCGTCCAAACGTTGTTCAAACGGACCTAAGTTAAGCACTAAATTGTCCGACTGCACCTGTCCAAAGTCGGGGATAAGTGTCATATCAAGCGTAAAGCTTTCGTTGATGCCGTATTTAATGTCAAGCCCGCCATTGTAGGCAAACGAGGTGGTATAATCGGTGGGTTTGGTTTCGTTGTTTGGGCTGTTTCTTACCGACGAACCAATGTAGGGCATCAACGATAAACGCAAAGGTGGTTTAATGTTTTGCAGTTCGTTCATGTCGCCCCACTGATTAACCGAGCCACTAACATTAGGGTTTACGGGGCTCCATGTGCTTATTTCGTTGTAGCGTTGTATGTTGCGGACTAGGTTCATGCCCCATGTTTGTACTTCTTTTTTAGGGAAACGCAATGCCGCGTAAGGGATTTTTATTTCGGCAATCCAACCATCGTTTTGTATGCTTACTTTGCTTGTCCAAACGGCGTCCCAGTTATTGTCGTAGCTATTTGCCGACATGCGTATATCGTCTTGCACGCCTGCGGCGCTAACCACAAACTTAAAGGCGCTTTGGCGGTCGTGATAGGTATCAAATCCAAAAGCAAAAAAATCTACGTTGCTGTTTTCTACTTGGTCGCGGCTGCACAACCTACGAATAATTTTTTGTGGTTCGGGGTCGTGCATATAAGCGCCAATATAAATGGCATCGTTGTCGTACAATACGCGCACTTCGGTTGTTTGGCTTGCGTTGTTGCCAAATACAGGCGAGTTGGTAATAAAACTGCTGGCAACGGGTGCGTTTCTCCAACATTCGTCGGTTAATAAGCCGTCAAGTTTGGGGGCTACACTTGTCCTGAACGAGCTAATTGCTTTTATATCTTTGCGGTCAACATCATCTTCGGCAAATGCCGAGCAACACGTAATTACCCACAAAGGTATGATGGTAAGTAAAGTTTTCATAAGCAGTAGTTATTTTGTTGATGATGATTTGAAGACGGCATAGTAGCTATCTTTAATTAGCGCAAAGATAGTGTTTTGCCCGCAAAAATAAGTTTTAAGAAGTGTTAATTAACTAAAATTAACCATATTAGGCTATCGGCGGCATATTACAGGTTTGGGTGATACCTTATTGCTTAATCGTTTGTAGGGTTTGGTTTGTTACAGCTTTATGGTTTTTTAACATGGCGAAGTGCTATTTTACCTTTCTTTTTCTAAAAACCCACCCACCCATGCAACCCACACCCCTTTGTTTTGCTACATGCCTGCATACCATTGCCGTAAAACTTTGTTTATAGCCTTATATGCCGTACCTTTGTGCCACAATAAACCGTTAACCTTATTTGTTAGTGTATCATGAAATTATTTATTACACCCTTGTACTATTTTGTTTAGCCACAAGCATTTGTTGTTTTGCTCAAACAAATAGCCATTCGCCGCTCCAAAGCCCCTACCACAATTATGTTGTTAATCCGTATCGGTGCTACGTCTTAACCATTTACCAAATCGCACAAACACAATATTATGTTGTTAAGACGTAGCAATGTTACGTCTCTACAATTTACAACTTACCGCTTACAATTTACAATTTACCACTTACAATTTACAATTAATATGCGCTTCTCTGTCCTCCCTTTCGCCTTAGTTATTTTTGTTTTGTGCTTCGCTAATTGCCGCAAAGACCAAATTACCACCAACCCCAACGATAAAATAGCCTTTGCCACCGATACCCTTTCGTTCGATACCCTTTTTACTACCATTGGCTCGGCAACTAAAAGTTTTACCATCTACAACCCCAACGACCAGCCCATTGTTATCAGCCGCATATATGCCGAGGGCGATACCCGCCGCTTATTTAGGTTTAACGCCAACGGTGTTGCCTTTAATGGCACCGACGGCAGCGCCGAAAACCTCGAAGTTTGGGCAGGCGACAGCCTCCATGTGTTTGTTGATGTAACCATTGACCCGCGCGACGAAAATACCCCTTTTATTATCCAAGATACTGTTGTGGTAGAAACAAACGGTAATCGTCAAACCCTAACTTTATTAGCGTGGGGGCAAGACGCACATTTCTTTGGCAGAAATATGCCGCAAGGACAGGTCGTAGCTGCTACACAAGACACCACCTGGACAAACGACAAGCCCTACGTTATCTTTAACGGCATCATCATCGACTCGCTGCACACCCTTACCATTGAACCGGGCGTAAGAGTACATATCTACAACTACGGTAGCATTATTGTAAAGGGGAAATTGATAGTAAATGGCGGCAATTGGAGCGATACCACCCAAATAGTTAAGTTTAGCGGCGTGCGTACCGAAAACGGACAGCCCGAATATTTAGGCAACGACTACACAGGAGGCTTACTACCCGACTGGCAACAAGAAAGTGACTACACCGATATACCCGGACAGTGGAACGGCTTTATACTTTGGCCCGGTAGCGAAACAAACCTCAAAGGTATTGAACTGCGCAACGGCATTACTGGCATACTCGCCACCAAATATTTAGTGCAAGACAACACCATCGTTATCTATCCAACAGCCCCTAAACTAACCCTCGAAAACGTTGTTATCCGCGACATGGTAGGCTATGGTATTCAAAGCTGGGGTGGAGATATTACCATGAGTAATACCTCTATATTCGACTGCGGCGTTAATAACCTACGCATCGAGGTGTCGGGGCAATGCCAATTTGTTAACAACACCTTTTACAATACGGGTAGTCAGCACATTAATCACCGCGACCCTATTGTAGTAGTTAACAACTTTATACCTATCTCGCAAACACAGCAATTAGTAGAAGATATACCCCTAAACGCCAATTTTTATAACTGCTTAGTAATGGGCGACCGCTCGCGCGAAGAAGTGGTATCGTCAAAATCTGCCTTACCAACGGGCAGTTTCGACCTTCATTTTTACAATACCCTTTTCCGAACCAAAGACGTTGATATAGCCGCCGAAAAATTTACCGATTGTTACTTCAATCCTGCTGTAAATGATACCACCTATTTTAAAGATGTAAGCCTCCGCGATTTTCGTTTGCACGACAACTCGTTTTGCATCGACAAAGGTACTCAAAACACGCCCTTCTCTATCACCACCGACCAATTAGGTAGCCCCCGCGATGTAACGCCCGATTTAGGCTCCTTTGAATATAAGCCATAACACACCATAGCCATCAATAATTGGTAAATAGCTAATTTTACACACCATATTTTACCAAAAATCCCTACTTTGTAGTTTTACAAAGTAGGGGTTTTTGTATGTAGTAACTGTTTTTTGTGATTTATTGGCAACCTATTGGCTAACAAAGTGCAGTTGTTGTATTTTTATTTTTTGGTTAGATGCGTTATGCCCGTATTTTTTAGTCAAACAATCATCGTTACCAAAACAAACTATACCGTATACATCGCCCAAAACAAAAAAGGTGTTGATGTAGGTAAAACAAAAAACCTTTACAATGGCTAATTGCCAAAGTAAAGGTTTTTTTTGGGTGATGATAGGTAGATAAGGGTAGTTTTATGGTAGGTTAATTAAGTTAGCAATCATCTTTACCAAAACAAACTATACCGTAGGCATCGCCCAAAAAAAAAGGTGTTGATGTAGGTAAAACAAAAAACCTTTACAATGGCTAATTGCCAAAGTAAAGGTTTTTTTGGGTGATGATGATAGTTTTGTTTAACAATTGCTTTGTTCAATAATCATCAAAAGTTAGCTATATTACAATGCACAAAATTGCGTTGCAATAAAAGCTTGTTTTGTGGTGCATTTGCCGTATTTTTTGTGGTGATGAAATAAATTTTGTGGAAAATGTAAGCAGCTAATAGCAGATAATCAATAATCAACAATCAATAATTACTGTCGAATAATCAATAATTAATAATCAATAATCAATAATCAACGCCTATTCTTCTTTCCAAACCCACGCACCTTTGTTTACTTTCTCTTTGGCGGTGGGCAGGTCTAATTTGGCGGCGGTTTCGGTGGCGTAGCAGCCATACACTACTCGGTATCGCTGTGCATCGGCGGCTATTACAGTGGCATCAACGCCTTTGCTACGTAAATCTTTGGCGGTTTTCTGGGCAAGAGTTTCTTTATCAAAACTAGCTACTACAATGTGGTAACTTTCGGTTTCGGTGCATTGTGGGCGGGTATCTACTTTGTAGGCTTTGTTTTTAGTGGTGCTTTTAGCTGTATTTTTGGGCGATGGGGTAGGGGAGAGGTAGTTTGAGGTAGTAGCTACGCCACTTAGGGCGGGTTTATTGTTAGCACTAACAACAGATGGTGCCGATGGAACAGTAGCTAAGTTGGCGTTTATTAGCAACTAATGTGGGTTTAGGGGCGTTTAGGGGTTCGGTATCTTCAAATACCATAATACAACCCGAATAACAAGCCACCCAAACTGTATTTTGTTGGCTATCGTAGGTAATACCGATGGGGTGATGATTAGTTTTTTGCTTCTCTATTACTTTCATGTCCGATGTGCGAATTTTAGAGATGGTGTTACTTAAATAATTGACCACATAAAGATAAGAACCGTCGTCGGAGATGGTCATACTTCGGGGAGCTTTGCCGCTGTAGCACTTCTTAACTACTTTATTGGTGGTTAAATCAACTTTAACTACGTTGCCCTCGTTGTTTAGGGTGGCATACAAATAGCGATTGTTGATGGGGTCTATAACTAAGTGGCGCGGCGTAAGACCTACTTTGGTAAGCCAGCTTAATTTTAAGGTATTTAGGTTTAAATCGGCGATGCGCGTACCGCCCATAAGGGCAATATAGGCATGCTCCGATTTGTTATCTATAACAATGCCGCGCGGATGAGGACCTAAATCTATCCGCAAAATCTCTTTGCTTTGTGCCACATCAACTATGCTCACATCGCCGCTGCACCAGTTTGTTACCAGCACATACTTGTTGTTTGGCGACACCGCTACGTACTTAGGCACAGCACCTACCTTAATAACCTGCTCGATTTGGTAGGTTTGGGTATTAACTTTGTACAAAAAGCTAGGGTCGTAGCAATCGCTTTTATTACAATCGTCCTCGCCTGCATTATCAAAGCCCTTGCCGTTCATCAAGTAGTTCGATACCCAAGCATATTGCCCCCCGTGCGAAAAAGCTACCTCAACGGGTGCACCTTTGTAGGTGTTGTTATAATCATCGAAGCCATAATCGGCAAGGTTGACCTCGTCTTTAATGGTTTTTAGGAGCTTATAGTTGCGGTCGTATACGGTTACGGTGTGGTTATACATCATGTTTTGGGCAAAAAACAAGCCATCGCCCGAGTGTACGATAGATTTGGGCGATATTTGCCCGTAGATGGTTTTTTGCAGCACTAATGTTTTGCTTACCGAGTCGTTTTTTTCGGTTGCTTTGGCTGTGTTTGTTTGTGCTAAGGCATTGTTGGCTATCATAAGTGCAAGCACAACAATTGCTACACGAAAATGAGATAAAGACATAAAGTTGTTTAGTTTTTTAAGCGACAAGTTTGCTAATAATAGTTAATAAGTACAAAAATAGGGTTAATAAGGGCAAATAAAGGTACAAAAGTACCACATTTTTGTCAAAAAATTGTTGGTGATTTTAAAAAGTAGTACCTTTGTAGGGCATTAAGCAAAACTGGATTGGTTTTTGCTATCTTTTAATAATCCTAAACCTAAATAACATGAAAAAAGTTTTTTACTTCGTTTATCTAATAGTGCTTGTTTATGGCATTATTGGTGTATCAACGGCTAAAGCGCAAATTGTTTTAGCCGGCGATAGTATTTGTACCGCAAACGCGTATGTATTATCAACGGCATTTAACAATGTTAGTTGTGTAGGGCAAGCTACGGGTGTGGCTACGGTAGCAAGCACAGGCTGCCAATGTATGTTTAGTGGTTGTACATTTGCTTGGGACAATGGCGAAATAGTACACACCGCCGACAGTTTAGCTGCCGGTACTTATACCGTAACCGTTACACACCCTACTGGTTGTGTTATAAGCACCACGGTAACTATCAGCGAACCAGAGCCTTTTGTAAGCGAGTTACAAGTAAGCAACCCAAGTTGTGGCAGCAACGAAGATGGCAGCATTGCCGTTATATCGTCGGCAACGGCAGGCACCTTAACCTACGCCTGGAACAACGGAAGCACGAATGCCATTGCCAACAATTTGGCAGCAGGCAATTATACGGTAACGGTAACTAATGCCATTGGCTGCTCGCATGTAGAAACGCGCGAGATAGTTGCCCCTGCACCGCCACAAATGAGCAGTTCGTCGCAGGCAACTTGTGTAGGCGTAAATGCTGGTTGGGCAAGTGTTACGGTGTCGGGTGGTTATCCGCCATTTAGCTACTTATGGAACGATGCTAGCAACTGCGTAGCGGCAACTGCCAACAACTTAGCCGCAGGTACTTATGCGGTAACAGTAACCGATGCCAATGGCTGCGAATTTGTGAAAAACAACATTGTTGTTAACACAACCACGCCTGTTGTAGCAGCATCGGCGGCAAACAACCAAGTATGTGTTGGGCAAACGGTGCAATTAAACGCAGCAGGTGGCAATGCCTACGCATGGAGTCCTGCCGCAAGCCTATCAGATGCCAATATACAAAACCCAATAGCCACTATTACCACCAACACTACCTACGTAGTAACGGTTACAAACACACAAGGCTGTACAAATACGGCTACGGTATCGGTAAATGTCAAATCGTCACCCTCGCCAAGTGTTAGCCCTGCATCGCCAGTTGTTTGTGGTGGCAACAGTATACAATTAGTAGCCACCAATACAGGTGGGGCAAGTTATCAATGGATACCCTCGACGGGTTTGTCGAGCGGCAATGTAAATGCGCCTGTTGCCAATCCAAACCAAACCACTACTTATACGGTAGTAGCCACCGGTACAAATGGCTGTACGGCAAGTACACAAGTAACCGTTAGCGTATGTGCAGTAGGTATCAACAATTTACAACAAGGTAGCATATTGGTGTATCCAAACCCTACCCAAGCGGGTTTTTACATTAACTTATCGGATATGCCAAGTAACAATCTACAAATGCAATTGTTTGATGTGACAGGTAGGTTAGTAAAAACAGCCACTTACACCACAAATGGCAATGCAACACAATATGTTGCTGTTGATGATTTAGCACGCGGATTGTATCATTTGCAACTGCTGGGCAAAGATGTTAGCTATTTGCAAAAAATAATGGTACAATAAACATAGGGCTGAATATTAGCTTTTATGCAATTTTGTTAAACGGCTATCTTCTTAATGTTTTAGGAAGATAATAGGAATCTAACACCCCCAAGTAACAAAAAACTCCGCAAGCTTAATGTTTGCGGAGTTTTTTGCTATACTTATACCTTTTTGTTCAAAAAACACGTACCTTTGCACCCAAATTTAAACAAAACAACCCAAATACAATGTATAGAACCCATAATTGTGGCGAATTGCGCATAGAACATGTTGGACAAACAACTACTTTGGCAGGCTGGGTGCAGCGTGTACGTCAATTTGGCGGGCTTACCTTTGTGGATATGCGCGACCGATATGGCTTAACCCAATTGGTATTTAACCAGCAAATAAACCCCGAACTAAGCCAACAAGCCGCTAACCTAGGACGCGAATTTGTGATTCAGGCAGTTGGCACCGTTGCCGAACGAAGTAACAAAAACCCTAACTTGGCTACTGGCGATATAGAAATAAAAGTAGACCAACTAACAGTTATCAACGCCTCTAAAACGCCACCTTTTTTGGTGGAGAACGAAACTGATGGCGGCGAAGAGTTGCGCATGAAATATCGCTACCTCGATTTGCGCCGCCCCTTGGTGCAACAAAACTTTATTTTGCGCCATCGAATAGCCCAAGAAACCCGCCGCTATTTAGACGGACTTGGATTTTTGGAGATAGAAACCCCTTTTCTTATCAAAAGTACGCCCGAGGGCGCCCGCGATTTTGTGGTGCCAAGCCGCATGAACGCGGGGCAGTTTTATGCCTTGCCTCAATCGCCACAAACATTTAAACAATTGCTGATGGTGTCGGGCTACGACAAGTATTTTCAAATTGTGCGCTGTTTCCGCGACGAAGACCTTCGCGGCGACCGACAACCGGAATTTACCCAAATAGACTGCGAAATGGCTTTTGTAGAGCGCGAAGATATTTTGCAAACCTTTGAAGGTTTGTTGAAACACATTTTTAGCTACGTAAAAAATTACGACCTTGGCGAAGTTATCCGAATGAGCTACGACGATGCCATGCGTTTGTATGGTAGCGACAAACCCGATATTCGTTTTGAAATGCAGTTTACCGAAATCACCGATTTAGCACAAGGCAAAAACTTTAAAGTGTTTGACGAAGCCGAATTAGTAGTAGGTATTGTTGCCAAAGGAGCCGCCGACTATACCCGCAAACAAATTGACGAACTAACCGAATGGATGAAACGCCCACAAATTGGTGCCAAAGGTTTGGTATATGCCCGCGTAGGCGCCGATGGTACGGTAAAATCGTCGGTAGATAAATTTTATACCGAAGCCGACCTAAAAGAATGGGCAACACGCATGGGGGCAACCGCCGGCGATTTGATACTAATTGTATCGGGCGGTGCCGAAAAAGCACGCAAACAACTAAGCGAATTGCGCTTGGAAATGGGCAGCCGATTGGGCTTGCGCCAAGCCGATAAGTTTAAAGCCTTGTGGGTACTCGATTTCCCGCAATTAGAATGGAGCGAAGAAGATGCCCGTTGGGTAGCCTGTCATCACCCATTTACACGCCCCAAAAATGCCGCCACCCTACTTACCGCCGACCCCGCCACTCTAAAAGCCGAAGCCTACGACTTGGTACTAAATGGCAACGAAATTGCAGGCGGCTCGATACGCATACACGAGCGCGAATTGCAAGCCAAAATGTTTGAACTATTGGGCTTTTCGCCCGAAGAAGCCGAACAAAAATTTGGCTTCTTGCTGGGTGCATTCGAGTACGGAGCACCTCCACATGGTGGCATCGCTTTTGGCTTCGACCGTTTGTGCGCCCTATTAGGCGGTGCCGATGTTATCCGCGACTTTATTGCATTCCCGAAAAATAACAGCGGACGTGATGTAATGCTTGATGCACCATCGGCAATAGACGACAAACAAATGACGGAATTGTGCATACAACTAAATCTGAAAAAATAATTTTTGCGGCTACATTAAACCAATGTAAGCCCTTGCCGTCTTATGGTACGTAGAAGCCATAGTAAGCAGTTTAGGTCGGTAACTTTGTAGCGCAGTGATGGGACTGCCTTATATGGTTGCCGACTTTTTTTGTGAACCTTTGCTGCTTGAAAAGATGCTTTTTTGCCGAAACAACCAAAATTTATTAAACAAAATGGTGTTTTATACATCATTTTGTTTTTTTTTGCCATTTGGTAAAAAAAATTTGGCTATCAACCAAAAAGCATTTACCTTTGTACGAAAATAATTGAAACCCACAAACCCCTACGAATAACAATCACCTTAAAATTTTTTGCTTTGCCTAAACGAAAACCATTATCGGGTCTGCCAGAAGTACACAAAGACCTAAAAGGATATAGCCTAGACATTAATGCCTTTGGTGAGGTGCGCTCAAATTTTGATATTGAGCGTATCAACGATTTTTTGAATAATACCAACGACGACAAAAAAATAAAAAAATCGGAAAAAAGCCGAGGACGCAAACACAACACCGACGAAGCACAAGACAAAAATGGAAGTATCTAAAAAACTCAATCGCCCAATACGTGTGTTAGTTGCCAAAGTAGGATTGGACGGACACGACCGCGGAGCCAAAATAATAGCCAACGTTCTGCGCGATGCAGGTATGGAAGTTATCTATACAGGCTTGCGCCAAACACCACAGATGGTGGTTAATGCTGCCTTGCAAGAAGACGTTGATGTAATTGGCATCAGCATCTTGTCGGGGGCTCACATGACCGTTTTTCCTAAAATTAGGCAATTAATGCTAGACAATGGCATGAACGATGTGCTATTGACTGGCGGGGGTATTATACCTAATGATGATATGCTGCATCTGCGCGAAATGGGTGTTGGCGAACTTTTTCCGCCAGGCACCGACACGCCAACCATTGTTAATTACATCACCGAATGGGTAGCCCAAAACCGCTCTTTTTAACATTTGCTATAAAATTGTGCGTTTAATTGCCAAAATACACTTTATGGTACCCACAATGCCGCAATTTATCGTACATTTACAGCCTTATTTAGTATCAAAATTTTCCTATTAATATGCAACACCTACTAACCCATACAGACGAAAATCGCATCTTACATATTACCATTAATCGCCCCGACAAACTCAACGCCCTAAACATGACCCTATTGGGCGAGCTACACGCCTTGTTAGAAGATTACGAACAAGTTGACGAGGTATGTGGCATTATTATTACAGGTACAGGAGCGAAAGCTTTTGCTGCTGGTGCCGACATTGCCGAGTTTGCCCACTTTAACGCCAACGAAGGTTGCGACTTGTCGGCACGCGGACACCACATCTTCAACACCATCGAGCATTATCCAAAACCTATTATAGCCGCCGTTAATGGCTTTGCATTAGGCGGCGGATGCGAGCTAGCAATGGCTTGCCATATTAGGGTGGCAGCCACAAATGCAAAATTTGGACAGCCCGAAGTTAACCTAGGTATTATACCCGGCTACGGCGGCACACAACGTTTGGTACAATTAGTAGGCAAAGGCAAAGCCCTAGAACTGCTGATGACCGCCGATATTATCGGAGCTACCGAAGCCCTGCAATTAGGCTTGGTAAATCATGTTGTAGAACCCGAACAACTAATGCCTAAATGTGTAGAGATACTCAAAAAAATAAGCAGCAAAGCACCACTCGCCATCGAAAAAATAATACAATGCGTAAATGCACATTTTGCTGGCAACCATAGCGGCTTTGATGCCGAAGTAAAACACTTTGGCGAATGCTGCGACACCCAAGATTTTAAAGAAGGAACCACTGCCTTTTTAGAAAAACGAGCCGCAAAATTTGTAGGACAATAAAACGCTAATCCGCCTCTAACATTACCAACTCATCTAACATATTTTTGCGAGCCATAGCATCAAAACGCTGCTGCATATCATTGGTATAATAAATGCGCTGCCGCTCTACAAAAATACGCAATACTTTTGCACGCCCTTGTTTATACAACCAATTGGGCACCAAATTGTACTCTTGTCTGATATCTTTGGTATATTGTTTGTAGGTATCAGATGGGGCAGCCAAGATAGACAAATCGGCATCTAAAAAATAATAAAAATCGTTGGTTGAATGCAACGCCTGATGACGCTTAGTTGCCCTAATTAGCTCACTTACTAAGGTTACTAAATCGGGCGAACAGCCCAGCAATGCCAATTGTTGTTCCGCATATTCGGCACTACGTTCCTCATTATCTTTTCGGTAGGTACTGTATATAATGTCGTGATAAAACACTGCTAAATCAACCGCCAGCGGATGCTCCAATTGGTGGCGGTAAGGGTCTAACACGGCAAATAAATCGCAAAGATGATGTAAGGTGTGGTAATACCTACCCGAATGGGTATAGGCAGAAACAATTGCTCGAAACAAAGAGGGCAATAAGGGGTTTTGTATGCCTAAATTAGCCCAAACAGATGCCCATCTGTTGTGCAAAAAAGTAGTCTGCCAGTGAATGTTGTTTTTTAATCCGTCCATAAGCTATTTTTTTAAAAAACTTTGTTGCGTAAAAAATCGAAAAAACTTGTTTAGTTGCTGAAAATCAGCGACTTTTGTAAAACAAAAACATTTAGTTGTTGTTATGTACTTTAATAATTTGCCATCAACACAAAGATGCAGTATTAGCTCGTAAGAGCTTATCAATACGATATATCCTTAAACGATGTTCTATGAGCTTACTCGAACTAAGTCGAAACGCCTCGCTTGGCGTGGCAAATGTTTTTTTAGGATTGATGGTTCGACAAGCTCACCAACCATGATAGGCTTACCCAAACTCGACAAGTAGGTGACACCACGAGAACAAAGTAATCTATTAGTTATAAAACATTTAAATATCTGCATCAAGTTACAATAAAGAGTAGCTTTATTTTATTTGATTATAAAATACTTATCTTTCTAACCAAGCTATATATCCACTATTATACACCACAAAACAAAGTTTTTATGCGAAAGTCCGAACTTATCAATCGGCTAGCCGAAAGAACAGGCGTTCAGAAAGTAGATGTTTTGGTAACACTCGAAGCCTTTTTTCAAGAAGTTAAAGACTGCCTCTCGGTAGGCGATGAAGTTTACATTCGTGGCTTTGGTAGTTTTACTACCAAGTATCGAGCCACAAAGATAGGTAGACATATCATGAAAAACGAGCCTATAGAAATACCCGAACACTATACTCCTTGTTTTAAGGCAGCCAAACAATTTACCGATGCCATAAAAGAAGCAAGCATTGCACAAATAGCATCGGGTAAAGTTGTTGTTAAAAGAGCCAACAACAACACCAAAGATGAAGACGATGATGAATAAAACCTAAATAAGGACAATATGTCCAAACATAAGTAGTATTTTTTAAAATTCCAATCAATTATTCCTTTGTGAATCGAAACCAACTTTTTGTTACCCTTGCTTGTATTGCCTTATTAGTTGGCTTATATCTTGGAGGAACACGACACTTGCCACCCGACCAACAAAATGCAGGAGCAATGCCCGGTGCCAACCGAGACGGTGCTGCTCCAGTGCAAGCACCAACACCCACCATAGACATGCCGCAATTGGTGCAAACTTTAAAAAATAAAGTACCTGCCGATAGCAAAGAACGCATAAATGCACTAGAAGAACAACTAAAAAACGCCGACAAAACCCAACAGGCAAAACTATACAACCAATTAGCCAACGAATGGGACAAAGCACGCTACGTAGAAATAGTTGCCTATTTTAGCCAAAAAGTAGCACAAACCGACTCTACCAAAGAAAACTGGCAAAAAGCCGCCGATAAAATAGCTATCGCATCGGCTATCTCTAACGACTCTACACTTCGAGGCTATCTGTTGAGCAGCATGGTGTCGGCTTACGAACACGTGCAGGCATTTGAACCGCAAAACCTAGAAACACAAGTTAAATTGGCAACTGCTTACATAGAAGGCGCCGGACCCGACCCCTCGCAGGTAATGAAGGGCGTAATGATGCTGCGCGAAGTAGTACATAAAGACACCACTAACGTAAACGCTAACTTAGTACTTGGCAGAATGGCAGTCGTTTCTAACCAATTAGACAAAGCTATACCCCGATTGCAGTACGTCATACAGCTAGATCCTAGCAATATTGACGCTTATTACTACCTTGGAGAGGCTTACGCAAAAAAAGGTGACAAAGATAATGCAATTAAAACACTAAAAAAGTGTAAAAGTTTAACAAAAAGCACTACCTTTGCACGCGAAATAGACGATATTATCAACAATTTGTAATCATTTTAAAATTAATAGCCGTATGCCTTGTGGAAAAAAACGCAAAAGACATAAAATAGCTACGCACAAACGTAAAAAACGTTTGAGAAAAAACCGTCACAAAAAGAAAAAATAAACACTAAGTAGCGCACTGCGTAATACTTTATTTATTTTACTAAATGATAGTTGTATTGTTGGTTGTTACCTTTGTAATAACCAACAATAGTTGTTTGTGTAAAGTTAATCAACTTTTGTAGCATAAACAGCATTTTCTCTAATCAATTTATTTTGCAGCGTTCAAAGAGACAACAATTTTTTGCCCTATATAAGGCAATCCCTTATTGTTTAACCTAAATTCTCTTTGGCTGTTTTATAACACTTTCATTATTTGATGTAAACGATTTGGCAAGTTATACAAATAACTAACTTGTCAAATCATTACATCATTACACAAAAATAAACAGCCTTTTTTAATTAATTTGCCCAAATATTAAAAAATTAGCTTTTTGTGTATCCGAGTTTAGCACAAAAAAATCTTGCCACACCCTTTTGTAGCTATATACTCATCAACTATTACTTAATCTGGTATTGTTTATTGCTTACCACCCGTAGCAACTGCTATAGCTTAGTATAAACAAAATACTAAAACCAGACGGTAATACTTCTCCAACAATTCCCATCGTCCAATTCTTGCCCCCCAATTATCAACTTACTGCCCCAATAGGCGGTACGGAGTTGTATTGTATTTACCCTTCAAAAAAAATAAAATAACCATTGAATAGGGATATAATTATAAACGCTACCAATGGGGGCGTAGAAATTGCTTTGCTCGAAGATTCAGCCTTGGTTGAACTACATCACGAAACCGACGACACACCTTTTCAGGTGGGCGATATATTTGTGGCTCGTGTAAAACGAACCGCACTAAACATGAATGCTGCTTTTTTTGAAATTGGACATGATAAAGACGCATTTTTGCACTATACCGACTTAGGTCCTCAACTGCAAACACTTAAAAATTATGTTGCAGCAAGTATCGCTAATAAAAACGGAAATGTTAATGTTAGTAATTTTACTCTAGAATCCGATATTGTTAAAACAGGTAAAATAACCGACGTATTAACAAAACGCGACACCTTATTGGTGCAAATAAACAAAGAACCGATAGGCTCAAAAGGACCCCGCCTAACATCGGATATTACATTAGCAGGTCGTTTTATTGTACTATCGCCGTTTAGTAATGTAGTGGCTGTTTCAAAAAAAATAACCCAAGAAGCAGAACGAAAACGCCTTCAAAAAATTATCGAAAGCATTAAACCCGCCAACTTTAGTGTTATTGTGCGTACCGCCGCCGAAGGTAAAAAAGTAGAAGAACTACACGAAGATATTAAACAACAACTAGACCGTTGGACACAACTAAGCAATCAGCTCAAAAACGCTAACATACCTTTAAAGGTAATGAGCGAAGTAAATAAAACATCGAGCTTGCTGCGCGATTTACTCAACGAATCGTTTAACAAAATTATAGTCAATGATAAGGATTTATTTGCACAAATAAAATCTTATGTAAAAGAAATTGCCCCCGATAAAGAAAAAATTGTTAGCCTACATAACAACAATACCCCTATCTTTGACCAATACAAAGTTACTAAACAAATAAAATCATCGTTTGGTAAAACCGTTAACCTACCAAGTGGTGCACATTTAGTAATAGAACATACCGAAGCCATGACCGTTATTGACGTAAATAGCGGACACAAAATGAGCGTTACAAGCGGCGGACTAGATACCCATGCAATAACCATAAACTTAGAGGCAACAAACGAAATTGCCCGACAACTGCGCCTGCGCGATATTGGAGGTATAATTGCGGTTGATTTTATTGACATGAAAGACCCATCGAACAAGCGAATGCTTAACCGCCGAATGGAAGAAGCCATGGAAATTGACCGCGCCCGACACACCGTTTTGCCACTCAACAAGTTCAACGTTATGCAAATTACCCGCGAACGCTCGCGGCAATTAGTAGAAATTGATGTGTCGGAAGTATGCCCTGTATGCAAAGGCTCGGGCAAAGTAAAATCAACCATGCTACTAGTCGAAGAAATAGAAAGCAACCTTAGCTACCTACTTAACGAACTAGATAACCGACAACTTAAATTAATAGTGCATCCGTTTGTTGATGCCTACTTAAAACGAGGTATCATATCAAAACAATGGAAATGGTTTTGGCAATACAAAAAATGGATTACCATTATACCCGATAACACCGTAAACCTAACCGACTACCAATTTTACGACCATAATAGCGAAGATATAAAAATTTAATGCTAACTTAAAACTCCAAAAAACGCATCGCCACAAAAGCACTAATACTTTTGTGGCGATATTTTTTGCCTAAAACCTAAACAAAAAAAGAGTGGGCTTCGGCATAAAAAAATGCCAAAGCCCAACACTTTATAACCAATCAAAAAAACAAAACCCAATTGTTATGGTATAGACGGTATTGTAAAAAGTGGTCACACCCCAAAACAAACATTACAGGTGCTTTTTTTGAAAAAAATAGCATTTTTTAGCCAAAAAGCAACCTTTCATCTCCTCAATCCGTTATTAACCGTATTACTTCTGCCAAATAAGGGCAATTAATGCTTTTCGTTCTTAATTTTAACCTTCAAAACATGATTATCAAGCAAATTTCATTGGCTTTAATGCTCTTACTTAGCATTGCATCTTGCAAAAAAGAAGAAACCACCACCAACACAACTGTACAACGCTTAGTTTTTGGCACTTATTTTGGCGAGTGTTTAACCAATTGTGTTACTATATTTGCCCTAGATAGCGCAAAAGTGCAACAAGATACACTCATCAATACGTTTATCCCCATAAACTATGTTTTTGCAGGCGTTGATTTAAGCAACGATAAATTTGTACAAGTAAAACACCTGCTAACCGAAATACCCACCGAACTAACTACTACCCCCGACAAAACTTATGGCTGCCCCGACTGCCACGACCAAGGAGGTATTTATGTTGAGGTAACTATAATACAAGCAGCATTAGGAGGCAATGTGCTAACCACCCACAAATATGCCATAGACACCGACAATACCACCGACCAAAGTTCGGACATATTATCCTTCAAAACCAAAATATTAACAGCCATTCAACAATTAAACTAAGCATGAAAAACTTAATTCTTTACTTTTTTTTGTTTGTTGCCACTATTCATTTACAGGCACAAACCAACAAACAAGAAGTGGTTTACCTAAAAAATGGCGGCATCATACGTGGCACCATTTTAGAGTATATCCCTAATCAAAAGCTAATTATTAAAAGCGATGCCAATAATACCTACACTTTTGATGCTACCGAAATTGACCGTATCGAGCAAGAAGCAGCACCTACTAAACGGCGCGATGTGTCTATTAAACAATCGGGTTATTATAACGCCACACAAGTAGGTATTGCATTGGGTAAAACCGACATAGAGTGGCAACAAGACCCCCTAAATGCTACCCTCCGGACTATCAACGGATACCAATTTAGCCCCCGTTTGGCTGTTGGCTTGGGTGTTGGCTTAGATTGGTATCCGGAATACCGAACCTACCCCATTTTTGTAGATGTACGTGGCGATGTGTTGCCTACCGCTAAAGTTACGCCTATCTATTATGCCAATGTTGGTTATGCCGCTGGCAGCCTTAGCAGTCAACAATGGGGTATGAGCGATTATAAGTTTAAGGGCGGCACAATGGCAATGGTTGGCACAGGTATAAAAGCACATTTGGGCAATATAGCTTGGGTTTTTGATGTGGGCTATAAGTTTCAACAAATAAAAGATAGCTACAACGAAACTTGGTCGGGTAACACACACAACCGAAACAGCATTTATCGCCGCTTTGTGGTAAGTACGGGCATCACTTTTTAATGTTTGAGGTAACAAAATAACACCAAGTGTGCCTTACTCCAAAACAATATTTTGTGCCTGTCTTTTGCTATGCTTTTAGGGGGTACTACAACAAATTTGTTGTAGTACCCCCTATTTTTAAGCTAATAACTATGCCATTATGCTGTTTCGGCATTATTGCACTGGTGCGTAGGTAACAGCTACATCACGCATTTGCTACTTTATTATCGGGCAATTAACAATTTTTCGCGTATTTGGATCGCTCCATCTGTTAGTTGTACCACATAATAACCTTCGGGTAGTTGATTGATGCTTAGGTCAATGCTGTTATCACCTTGGTCAATGCTGTTGCTTTGCTGATGTACCATTTTACCCGTAACATCAAACACATTAATGTTTATGCTGTTTGCAGTTTGGCTGTTGTAGTTTAAGGTAACTACGCTGTTTGCAGGATTAGGCAACAACACAAACGAGGTGGTTGGTTCGTTGTTCAATACATCGGTTTTGTTGGCACAAGGTGTACTAAAACTAATGGGCGATGAATAAGCACTTGATGCACCTGTTGAGCAACTAGCTAAAACTTTCCACTCGTAGGTTTTGCAAGCGGCAATTTGCGAGTTTACGGTTTTGTAGTTATTGGTTATTGGACCAATAGTTACCAAAGTAGCCATGCCTACTTTACGTGCTTGTACGGTGTAGTTGGCTGCTCCGCTAACGGCTGTCCAATTAAATTTGGCACTTGTTGTGGTTATGTTGGTGGTTGTTAAGCCTGTAGGGGTGGCAGGTGCTTGGCTGCTAATGATTGCTGTTGCCGATTTAGTACAAGCTGCTGCATCGGTGATGGTTACGGTATAAGTACCTGCTGCTAAACCTGTACGGCTAGCAGTGCTTGTCCCGCTGTTCCACAAGTAGGTATAAGGTGCTGTGCCACCCGATGCACTTGCTGTCATAGAGCCTGTGCTGCTTGTGCAAGTGGTATTTACAATACTGCCAATACTTGCTGCTAAGGTTGATGTGCTTTGAGTGATAGCTCGGCTAAGGGTAGTGCTACACGCATTGGCATCGGTGATGGTTACGGTGTATGTGCCTGCTGCCAAACCTGTACGATTTTGGGTAGTAATGCCACCACCCCAATTGTAACTGTATGGACTTGTGCCACCCGTTACGGCAAGCGTGATACTACCTGTATTGCTACAAGCTGCATTGGTAGATGTGGCACTTGCGGCTAAAGCAATTGGTTGTGTAATAGTTGCACTTACAACAGCGGTTTGTGCTGTTGCATCGGTAACGGTGGCTGAGTAAGTACCTGCTGCCAAACCTGTACGGTTTTGGGTAGTAACACCACCTGTCCAAAGGTAGGTATAGGGTGCTGTACCACCACTTACCGCAAGCGTAATAGTACCGTTTGTGCTGCCAAAGCACGATACATTGGTGCTTGTGGCAGATGAGATTAAGGGTGTGCCGCTGCTTGGCGTATAGGTAACGGCATTAGCAGGTATGGTATTATGTCCGCCATTAGGACCTGTGTTGCCCGCTTGCACCGTGCCGTAGTAGGTGCTACCTAATATAAACGGATACACTGGATTTAAATTGGCATCAATAGTTACAAAATAGGCGTAAATGCCATTTGGATACTCGGGGGTAATACAATAACGACCATTGCGGGCATCTAAATCGCCGGCACCAGCCGTATAAATGTAGTCTTCGATAAAACAACCCGCAGGGTAAGTGGCACTAACCGCGGGTCCATTGGTACGGGTGGTGGCTGTAGTTACTACATAGCTACTTGTCATGCGTTTGATTGCCCCCGTGCCATTGGTGTTGGTATAGGCGTAAGCGCCATATACCGGAAAACCATCAAAAGCATAGCCAATAACTGGCGAATGTACGCTACTGTTGGTATCATCGTACAAACATTTAGGGTTTACATGGTGGTGATACGCTCCGTTTGGTGCAGGGTGTCCTAAACAATCATCAAAACTGGCACCTTCCCAGTAATAGGCATTGCGGTTCCATACGCCTGCATTGTTGTAGCTCATGCCATCTTTGGCATTAAACATCACCACCCCATTCGACCAAACACCAACGCTGCCTAAACCTACTGTGGTTGCCGTGCCTGTATTTTGGGTAGGATTGCGGGTTATCTTAAACACAAAGTTTTGATTGACAGGTGTATTGGGGTTGCCCGCCCAAGGACCAATGTCGTAGCCCGGTATGCAACTAGCACTCACATACACATCTGTGCTGGTGTATTTTACACCTTGCACATTCGACGGAATATTGTTGTATCCGGTTGCTCCGGTGGTGTTAATAACCCACGATGTTACCGTGGAACCTTGACCAAAGGTTAAACTGCTTATCAGTAAAGCAGCTAAAAAGGTAAATTTTTTCAACATAGATTCTTTAATTGTAAATGGTAAAATAGAACTAGACACAGCATCGCAAAATAGAACGCTGATTTTTCGACACATAGATGCATAGATTGACATAGATATAGACCTACACTAAACTATTTTTTGACACATAGATGCATAGATTGACATAGGTACATAGAACCTACACTAAACTATTTTTTGACACATAGATTCATAGATTGACATAGATATACACTAAACTATTTTTTGACACATAGATGCATAGATTGACATAGATTACATAGACCTACACTAAACTATTTTTCGACACATAGATTCATAGATTGACATAGATTACATAGATATACACTAAACTATTTTTTGACACATAGATTCATAGATTGACATAGATATACACTAAACTATTTTTCGACACATAGATTCATAGATTGACATAGATATACACTAAACTATTTTTCGACACATAGATTCATAGATTGACATAGATATACACTAAACTATTTTTTGACACATAGATGCATAGATTGACATAGATTACATAGACCTAAACTTTTTTTTCGACACATAGATACATAGATTTACATAGATACATAGAACACACTAAAAGGTTTTTTTCGAGACATCCATCACAATATTCACTCCACCCCCACATCTCATCCCCACATCCCACACATCCCACATCTCCACATCCCCACATCTCCACATCCCCACATCTCCACATCCCCACATCCCCACATCCCCACATCACAATATCCCCACATCACAATATCCCCACATCACAATATCCCCACATCTCCACATCCCCACATCTCCACATCACAATATCCCCACTTCACTCATTAACATAGTTGCGGTATTTTAGGTCGTACAGAAACGCTTTGTCGGTGAGGGTTTTTAGAAACAGCACTAGGTTTTTCTTTTCTTCGTCGGTAAAAACGGGTGGTGTTTGCAGTTGTGGAGCCAAGGTAGCACTATGTTGTATGCCTACGGTGTAGTGTTCTATTACTTGTTCTAATTTTCTAAACCTACCATCGTGCATATAAGGAGCCGATACCTCGACGTTGCGCAACGAAGGTACTTTAAATTTGCGGTCGTCGGTCGAGTCTTGAGTTATTTTCATCTTTCCGTGGTCGTTTAGTTCGGGGTCGAGGGGCAAGCCGTTGTTTAGGATTTGGTTGTTGGTAAATAGCGGTTCGGGGTGGCACGATGCACAGTTTAGCCTAAACAATTGCAACCCTTTTAGTTCGTTTATGTTCATGTCGTTTGCACCTTCTTCGTTGCGTATGTATTTGTCGTACTTTGAGTTGTAGGATTGCAACATAACCGTAAACTGTGCCAATGCTTTTAACACCCTTTGTCCGGTAATGGTGGTATCGCCAAATGTTTTGGCAAATTGTTGGCGATAATAAGGCACTTTTTGCACATGTTGTACCACCTTATCTAAGGTGTTATCCATTTCAACAGGATTAGTGATGGGGTTGAGGGGTTGCACCTCGAGGTTATTTACGCCTCCGTCCCACATAAACGAGGTATTCCATGCCAAATTAAACAACGTTGAGGAGTTGCGCGTGCCTTTTAAGCCATTAATGCCGTGGCTTAGGGAGTGATCGACGTGGGTAAATGCCGAAAATTGCAGGTGGCAACTTACGCACGATATGGTACTATCTTTTGACAAGCCCGGGTCGAAAAACAATTTTCTGCCCAATCTAAAACCTTCTTCGGTGATTGGGTTTTGGGCGAAATTGTACGAGGGTTGTTCCCAGCCTTTAGGTACAACAAATTGCAGTGGGGTAGGAGCGTAGGGCGTAAATGCCCCTGTTGCTATTATTACTAGCAATAAACCTGCAACCAGATATAAGCGGTTTAATTTCATCTTGCCAAAAATATTTTTATAGCTTTGTCGGCAGTTTGCATGGCATCTTTGCCTGGTATCATAATGCTATTAAAGGTGTGCAGGTCAATGGTGTTAAAAAAGCGAGCCAAGTCCATGTTTATGGATAGTGTGTTTGGGTGTTGTTTTTTTACTTTAAGTTTGGTGGTTCGCAGGGCGTTGTTGGGCGGCAAAAATCCACCGATATGAAACTCAAAGGCATGTTTGCGGGTGTTACAACTTGGGCTAATGCCTTCTATTTTTAGGTTGATGTAGCCACTTTGCCATGCCCAATACATACCTTTGCTGGGGTCAAGGTCGCCTTCTAAGGCACCTGCTGTGTTTGCCAACGAGTCGATGCCTAAACTAAACCCTATGTGGCTAATTTTATGGGCGGGTACATTGTGTAGGGCAATGTTA
>JADKCK010000019.1 GCA_016718845.1 Sphingobacteriales bacterium | reverse complement strand
TTAAATGTCGCAGATAACCAATACCCTACATCACCACATCTAAACATCACCACATCTAAACATCACCATATCTAAACATCACCATTCAATTCATCATTTTAAATAAAAAACAAAATGCCCCGACACATTACCTTACTTTTTTTGAGCTTTTGTGCAGCCATTAGCTGCTCGTTGTCAGCCGCAGCTTGTGGCGATACCCCGCCAAGCTATTTGTCGTTTGTTGAAAACAACGGACAATGGCAATCGAACATCAACTATCAGGTAGAGCTTAACTCGGCACGCCTATACCTTGAGCCAAACCGCTTAACCTACCTATTAAGTAGCCCCGACGACATGAACACCATTCACGAGGCACATCATCAGCAATTAACCTTAACCAACATGGTGATGCACTACCATGCTTTTAGGGTTAATTTTGTAGGAGCCAACCCCGATGCTCAACCTGTGGCTACCTGCCAAGTTGAACGCTACAACAACTACTACTTGGGCAACGACCCCACAAAATGGGCAAGCCATGTAGGTATCTTTAACGAAACCAACTACACCAACCTATTTAATGGCATTGATATGCGCTTATACGGCGATGGTGGTGCCATGAAATACGACTTTACCGTAGCACCCAACGCCAATGTTAACGACATTAAAATGCAATACGAGGGCGCCGATAATGTGTATGTACAAGATGAAAAACTGTACGTAGCCACATCGGTTAATACCATGATTGATGCACGACCCTTCGCCTACCAATATATTGACGGGCAAATGATAGAAATTGGTTGCCGATTTGTGCTAAACGGTACAACAGTAGGTTTTGAAACCACCGAAGCCTACGACCACACCCAACCCCTAATCATAGACCCCGAAATTGTGTTTGCTACTATACAGGCTCAACCACCGACAACTGGGGCTTTACTGCCACCTACGATGCCGAAGGACATTTATATGCAGGCGGCGAGGTGTTTACAGGAGCTGGATACCCCACAACAGTTGGCGCTTTTCAGCTTAACTTTGGCGGCGGCGAAGAAGGCGGTTATGCCCCCTCGGATATTAGCATTAGCAAATTTAGCCCCGATGGTAGCACCCTTATCTACTCAACTTATTTGGGCGGCAGCGCCAACGAAATACCCGAAAGTTTAATTGTTGATGCCAATGGCAACTTAATTGTGTTAGGAGTGAGTGCCTCTAACGATTTCCCGATGACAGCTGGTGCCTTAGATGATAGCTTTAATGGTGGCGACCCTATAACGGTCGACAATGTAATATTTGGACCCGGAACCGACATTATTGTTACCAAGTTTAATGCCGACGGAACCGATTTGTTAGCCTCTACCTACTTAGGGGGCATTGCCAACGATGGACTTAACAGCGCACCTGGTTTAAAATACAATTATGCCGACGACGGACGCGGCGAAGTACAAATAGACCAATTTGGTAACATCTACATCGTATCCACCACTCAATCGCCCGATTTCCCGACAACAGATGGTACATTTCAATCGTTTTGGGTAAATGGGCAAGATGGCGTTTTGTGCAAACTAACCCCTAACCTCGACGAAATTATTTGGGGAACCTACCTTGGCGGTAACGAAGACGATGCAGCTTACTCGGTAAAAATTGGTGCCGATGGCTATTTATACGCCTGCGGTGGCACTTCAAGCTCCGATTTTCCGACCACAACAGGCACCCTAAACCCCAACTACAATGGCGGTATTACCGACGGTTGGGTAGCCCGCATCAGCCCCGATGCCTCGGAGTTGGTAGCCTGCTCGTATTTAGGCACCAACAACTATGACCAAGCATTTTTTATAGACCTTGATGCCGACGGAGATGTGTATGTAAGCGGACAAACAACAGGTGGTACTTACCCTATATTTCCAGCATCGGTGTATAACAATGCCAATAGCGGCAACTTTATACACAAACTAAACAGCAGCCTTAGCAACACCGTTTTCTCAACGGTTATTGGCAATGGCAATGGTTTTCCTAATCTTTCGCCTTCTGCTTTTTTGGTGGATAGATGCAACAAGATATTTTTATCGGGCTGGGGAGGCAACGTAAATGGCTCGGCACCAGGCTCAACTACAACAGGCTTGCCAACATCGCCGGGTGCATTCCAAACCACCACCGATGGCAGCGACTTTTATTTCCTTGTACTCGAACCCGATGCTACCTCCTTACACTATGCCACTTTCTTTGGCTCGCCCGGTGGCACCGGCGAACACGTAGATGGCGGCACCAGCCGTTTCGACAAAGAAGGACGCATTTATCAGGCAGTATGTGCTGGTTGTGGCGGCAGCGATTTGTTTCCGACAACACCCGGCGCTTGGTCAAACACTAACAACTCAAACAACTGTAATTTAGGGGCTATAAAATTTGATTTTCAGACCGCCCCCACCGTAGCCGATTTTGTACAACCACAACCGGGTTGCGCACCTTACAACATTGATTTTACCAATTTTAGCGTAAATGCCGACAGCTACATCTGGGATTTTGGCGATGATACCCCTACCACCACCCTCGAAAACCCCTCGCATACCTATACCGCTGCGGGCACTTACGAGGTAAGCCTTATCTCGATAAAACCCGGCACCTGTAACGGCTCCGACACACTAACCAAAATCATTACCGTTGGTGCAGTGCAACAAATTAACATTGCCCCAGCAGGTGTTTGCCAAGGTGGTAGTGCTTTGCAGTTATCGGCTTCGCCAAGTGGTGGGGTTTGGTCGGGCACCAATGTAAGTCCAACAGGTTTGTTTAATCCCGCAGGTTTAGCCGCAGGCAACTACGAGTTTAGCTATACTATAGATAATGGTATACCCAATTGCATATCGGTAGCCGAAGGTGGTGTAAATGTTTATGCCTTACCAACCATTACCCTTGTTGATGAGCCTACTTATTTGCAAGATGGCTCGGGTAACTTTACGTTTTCGGTGGTGGTAAACGGCAGCGATGATAGCTATACATTAGGCGGCGATTTTGTAGGCACTGCCAACAATAACCAACCTATTACCTTAACCCAACTAAACGATGGTAGCAGCAACTATTTGGTAACAGCCGTAGGCAGCAACAACGGCTGCGATGCTAGTTTGCTGGTACAACCACCGCCTTGTAACCCCGATGCAGGCATTATGCCCACCAACCAACAAACGGTTTGCGACAACGGCACAGTATCTGCCCAAACAACAGGCGAAATTTTAGACCTCGACATGGTTTTGGGATACGCCCTACATACATCGGCAACGGCAACCCCTGGCAACATTTTAGCCACCAACCAAAGCGGCACTTTTGCTTTTGCCGACCTTAGTAGCGCCCAATACTACACCACCTACTACATATCGGCAGTGGTGGGCTACCCCGATAGTAATGGCTTCCCTATCCTCAACGACCCCTGCACACGTGTAAATGTAGGTACACCTGTAGTATTTTTAGCCCCCATTACCTTTACCGTAAACGAGTTTTGCGACTGGGAATCGACGGGCAATTACACCGTTACGGCTTTCCCCGAAGGTGGTTTGCCACAATACGACGGAACAAGTAGCTACCAAATTACCGGCGATGCCAACGAAACACTTTTGTATGGACAAAGCGTTACTATTATCTACACCACCGACCAAACACCCAACATTTACTCTTTTACTGCCACCGACGATTTGGGTTGTAACGGAGCTGTATCGAACAGTTTTCCGTTGTGTATCAAAACACCTATTGAGTTATTGAGCTTTACGGGTAAAGTTTTAAGCATCGGCAACGAGCTAAACTGGACAACCGCCACCGAAACCAATAACCAATATTTTGAGCTAGAACGCTCTACGCCTGCCAACCCTACTTATAAAGTAGTGGGCAAAATAAACAGCAAAGTAACCAACAGCAGCATAGCCACCGACTATAGTTTTGTGGATAAATCTGCCCCAATAGGCATTATCTACTACCGTTTGCGTTGGGTTGATTTGAGCGGCATCGCCGAAAAATCGAACAGCATTGTGCTAAACCGCAATAGCCAAACAACAACCGTTAATGTATCGCCTGTGCCTGCCACCGATGTGCTACACATAAACATCAGCAATACCGATGCTCAAACTCCTATTGCATTTACAGTAATAGATGTGGTTGGCAGAACAGTTTTGTCGGAAACACAAACACCAAATGGCAACAACAGCTATACCTTAGCGGTTGGCAACCTAAGTGCGGGTATCTACTTTTTGCGTGTTAGCGTAAATGGGGTAGATACCATGCAAAAATGGGTGAAAGATTAGTTTGTTGGTTAACAGCTTATCTGCTGCCAGCCATACGGGTAGTAGCAACACTTGTATTGCTTAACCCTTAGCAAATAGCACAAAAAACCTTGCTCCATGTTGTGGAGCAAGGTTTTTTTTGTGTGTATCTACGTAATCACGATTAAATAAATAGCAATCTATACAGAGCTATTTGGGTTAAATAACCGTCTTTTTTTTGAACAAAAAGTAGGCATGACACAATTTTTGTGGCTGTTTGTGCAAGTGCCGAAAATAATTTTCGTTCTAATCTTAAAATGCCAAGAGGCAAATTTTCACTTCATTTTTATTGCGTTACTAAAACACAAAAACACACTTTTTATCCACAAAAGCAACCCTTACACAACAAAATACGTCAATAAGGTGTTAAAAAAGAGATACATTGTTGCTTAAATCCGTAAGGTAGGGTTTGGCACAATATAGTGTTGTTTGCAATACCCAAACAACGTTTTTTTGCTGTTGATATAAACCTTATTGGGGTTTGGTTAAATGTATAAACAGCAGCTAATATCATCATACGTACACAAATTGTTGTAGTAGCACTTTTTACTCTTTAATACAATTATGGCTATCAACAAAAACTACATAGCACTTAGCGGCATTATTATAATAACAGCCTTGGCATATTTGCCTATGCTGCAAAACCAATTTACGTATTACAGCGACGACAACTATGTGTTGTACAATCCGTTAATTCAAAATTGGTCGTGGATAAACGTTAAGTACCAATTTTTATCCTTCTTCGATGGGCATTATCACCCTTTAACGCTTTTGTCGTTGGCATTAAGTTATAAAATGGCTGGTGTTAATGCAATGGCGTATCAGGCTACTAATTTATTGCTGCATCTGCTCAATACCGTTTTGGTGTTTGTGTTGGTGCAAAAATTAGCCGCTACCAATAACACACAATTGCCCCAAACAACAAACAAGTTGGGGCTTAATATAGTGGCATTGGTGGCGGCAATGGTTTTTGGGCTGCATACGTTGCACGTCGAGTCGGTGGCGCGTATTACCGAGCGTAAAGACATGCTTTACGCTTTCTTTTTTTTGGCATCGGCAATACAATATGTGCAGTTTAACCGTACCCAAAACTGGGTAAACTATGCGGTGGCATTGGGTTTGTTTTTGTTGTCGTTGTTGTCAAAAGGGCAAGCGGTATCGTTGGCATTAACGGTGGTGTTGATAGATTGGTGGATGAACAAGGCATGGTACAGCCCCAAGTTGTTAACCCAAAAGATACCTTTTTTTGCGTTAGCTGCCTTTTTTGGCTACCTCAATTTGTTGGCGCAACGTTACACAGGTTACTTTTTAGACACCAAACCGCTAACTTTTTACGAGCCATTACTACATGCCTGTTATGTGTTAAGCCATTATTGGCAAAAACTGCTATTGCCCTTGGGTTTAAGCGTGCATTACTCGTACCCTTACCCATTAGGTACGCCTATGCCTGCTTATTTGTGGGCATACTTGCTGCCTGTTGTGGCGGCGGCGGCTATGGTGTATGTGTTTAGGCGATATAGATGGTTGGTGTTTGGGGCTTTGTTTTATGGGCTAAATGTGGCTTTGATGTTGCGCCTTATACCCGTAGCCGACAACATAATGCCCGACCGCTATAACTATATACCCTTGTTGGGCTACGCTTGGGTGTTGGGTTATGTGGCAGATAAATGCTACAATAGCCCCTACAAAAAGTTAATGTTGGGCTTAATGGGTGGATATGCCCTATTGATGGGCGTTTTGACTTGGCAAAGATGCTCGGTTTGGCACAATGGTGTTTCGGTTTTTGCCGATGCCCTTGCCCATAACCCCACCGACTCGCAGATGTGGCAGAATTGGGGCGATGCACATAACCGCATAGGGCAACCGCAAACTGCCGAAACAAGTTTGCAAAAAGCTATTGATTTAGATTCTAGCAATTTGCTGGCTTATATCTCGTTGTACAACGTATTGTTAGCCCAACAAAAAACCGAGCAAGCGCAAACCCTTATACAGCAAGCTTTGCGCGTACCTATCCACGATGCCCAAGATTATGGCAACCGAGCCGCTATCCGCCATTTATTGCAAGATAATCAAGGTGCATTGGCAGATTTTAACCACGCCCTGCAACTCAATCCTTATTTATGCAAAGCCCTATACAACCGAGGCAGCATTTACCTACAACTCAATCAGCCCAACTTAGCCATTGCCGATTACCAAGCGGCACTTGCTATGCATCCGCCATTTGTAGATAATATTTGGTTGATGAGTGCCAAAGCCCAAGCACAGCTAAACAACTTAGGCAATGCCAAAAACTACCTCGACCGTACCATTGCCTTTAATCCCTACTATGCCGAGGCGTATCAGTTGCGGGCATGGCTATATTATACCACCCAAAACCTACCCGCCGCCCGTGCCGATTTGCTAATTGCCGACCGCCTAGGCTTTGCCATAGACCCCAAATTGCGAAAAGCTGTTTTAGGAAACGATGAATGATGTGTTTGATGCCACAAAAAAATCATTGCCGATATCACGCCTACCGATATCACACCCCTAACGGGGCTACCCATATTATGCACCTACGGAGCATCTACCGATATCACGCCCCTAACGGGGCTACCCATATCACGCCTACCCATATTATCTACCGATATTATGCACCTATGGAGCAGGGAATGGAACAAAAAAAAACGAGCCATAAGAACAGCATTTTGTACTGTTTTTATGGCTCGTTTTGTTGCAATAAATGCAAATTTGCGTTTATCACTCGTTAAGCAAAAGCGATATTTTTAGCCTCGTTAGAGAGGGTGTTTATTCAGGACACAGATAAAACAGATTACACACGGATTAAGATGGATTTTTTATCCGCCTTATGGTGATAGGGAGGTTAATTTTAGATTGATTTGGTTTTTAATAGATATCTACTAGATAATTCATAAAATCCGTGTCAAATCCATAAAATCTGTGTCCTCTTATGTATAGCATAAGTTATTTAGTTAATCATCAATTTTTTAGCAACCAATTTATTGCCAATTTGCAGTTTGTATAGGTAAGTACCTTGTGGCAAGACGGCTCCTTTGTCGGTGGTGGCGTCCCATGTTAGGGCATAGCCACCATTTGTTAGTTTGCCTTGGTATAGGGTGGCTATGTGTTGCCCCATTAGGTTAGTTATTTGCAGTTGCACATCGGCAATAGGCTCTGTTACTTCAATTTCTATGGTAAAACCTGTATCAGAGGGGTTTGGGTAGGCAACCGTCCAGATGCCGTTAGTGGTATTTTGCGGGTCTATTTGGGTCATGCCTGTTGATACATCGGGTATGCTTAGGGGTTGGTCGGTAAAAATTTTGTACTCGCCAGCTTGCAAAGGTAGCAGGGCAAATTGGTTGTTTATTTCAACAGCATCGCCTGTAAAGTAGTTGTACCAAGTGCCTGTATGTTGAAAATTAGCGCTAATACTCGACGACGTAACGGCAAAGTTGCCAATAGCAGCAAGGTTCATGCTGGGGTTATTTAGGGTAATGCGTTTTTGCAAACCCGATACAGACAAAGAAAAGTCGGTGGTTTCGAAGGTTGTTTGTTCGGTTTTTATTTTAATTAAAGCGGCAAACACGTCGTACAATCTTTTGCGGTTGGCATTGTAGTAATAGTCCCATCGTACTGGTTTATTGCCTGTTCTGCCGTTGTAGTCAATGCTATAATCGTAACCTAACTCGCCAAACTGCCAAATCATTTTAGGACCCGGAATGGTAAAGTAGAAAGCTGCGGCAAGCTCGATGCGTTGCAAGGCAGTTGATAGGTTTTTGATGTTGTAGCCCGTTGCCACATTTTGGTTGCCATACTGTAGGCATCGGTATGCCATGCGTTCTTCGTCGTGGCTTTCCATATAAGACACCAAATGTGGGTCGTTCCACAATCGGGTTTTGTACGATGCCCAGCTTATATCCGATTGGTCGCTGTATGCCATAGCGTTTTGGGCGTAATTATAGTTCATGTTTCCCCAAAGCATCAAGCCGTAGTTTGCCAGTATTTTTTCTTCGCTGTTGTCGGCTAAATGCTCTAAGATAAGGTAAGCATCGGGTTTAGTAAGCCATATCGAGTCGGCGTATCTTTTCCAGATATTGATACGCGATTGGTCGTATTGACCCCACAAATTGGTATTGCCTAGGGTGTTTATCTGTGTAAAACCCTTTGATAGGTCAAATCGGTAGCCGTCGGCGTGGTATTCTTCTATCCAAAAGCGGGTTATGTCGGTAAAAAATTGTTGGGTGGCTATACTTTCGTGGTTCATGTCGTAGCCCACATTAAAATCGTGTTTAGCTACGGGATTAAAATAAGGGCTATTGGCAGCGGGTTGAGTTCCGTTCCACCACAGTTGTGCTAGGGGGCTTTGTCCAAATTGGTGGTTAAGCACAATATCAAAAATAACGGCAATACCCATGCCATGAGCTTCGTCTATTAGTTCTTTAAGGTCGTTTTTAGTGCCATAGTATTTATCGCCCGCAAACATAAACGACATGTTGTAGCCCCAACTTTGGTTGCCTTCAAATTCGGTAACGGGCATTAGTTCTATGGCGTTTATGCCCAATGTTTTTAGGTATTGTAGGGTATCTATTATGGCTTGGTAGCTATGTTGGGTTGTAAAATCGCGCACAAGCAGTTCGTAGACAACTAAGTCGGTTTTACTGGGTGGTACAAAGCTAGTGTTTTGCCACTGATAAGGGGTTTCGGCTGTTTGAAACACCGATACAATACCTGTTGTTTGTCCTGTTGGATAAGGTTTTAAGTTGGGATAAGTGGCAGGGGTTATATATTGGTCGTTCCAAGGGTCGAGTACCTTTTGGGTATATGGGTCGGCGATGCGCAAGGTACCATCAACAAAATATTGGTAGGCATACTCTTGTTGAGGTATTACGTTGTCTATCTGTATCCAATACCAATTACCGTCGGGGGTGCGGTTCATATAGGCACTTTCGGATACTTGCCAGTCGTTCATATCGCCAATAACAAAGGCATATTCTTTAAATGGGGCATATAGTGCTAATACAACGGTATTATCGTTTACATAATTAGCCCCATTTTTGATACCTGCGGGCAGTGATGCCGTTACAACGGGCGGGCGCACAAAAAAGTAAGTTGAGTCGTAGACGATGCTAGTGGCATTTTTTGCGGCAACTTTTAGCCAGTTAACGCCCGAGTTGGTGGCGGTAATATTTTGGTTAATGGTGGCTTGATTGGTTGATGTAATTAAGGTATTGTTGAGGTACAGGAACATAGAATCGGCATAAGACGAGCCAGCCGAGAAGTTAAATTGCTCGTCTTGTTGTACGATATAGGGGTTAATATCGGGTGTAAAGATTTGCACATTGATGCTTGCTTCGTAAATATTGGCAAAAATGTCGCCGCCAGCATCGGTTTTACCCTCGAGCCATTGCCCCGCTACTTGTGTGGCGCTGCGAAACACAAACGCCATTTTTAAGATGGTTTCTGATGCAGGTACGTTGTAGTATTGGCGTACAGAGGGGTTAATTTGTAGGCTATACAAATGGTTACCTAATGAAGTTAGTTTGGTTTCGGCGGTATTTTGTCCCCAGTTAGTTTTTACGTATTTCCAATCGCTGTTGCTGCTGCTTAGGTTGGTAATAACACCTGTGTGTGCATACACATCGCCGGTGTAGCTTGCCAAGCCACCGCTGCCCTGTGTGGCATCAAAGGTAATGGTAAGGGGTTCGTTGTCGGTTGGAAAAGCAGGTGTGGTGACAATAACTTGGGCAACAGTTGTTACATGGTGTAGCATTGCCCAAAGAAAAAAGGTGTAGATAAATGGTTTCTTCATGGTAAGCAAATTGTAAAGGGTAAATTAAATTGTAAAGGGTAAATTGTAAAGGTGTAAATTGTAAATTGTTTTTGGTGTTACTACAAAAATTGGTGGGTACTAACTGTCGTTTTGCAGGCATGTACTATTGTTTGTTGTAGAGGCGTACAAATGTAGCGTTTTTTTTGCAATTGTAACAATTCATCGCCATAATTGTTTGAAAAAGGCAACAAAAAACACTGCCGCAGCAAATGTATTGTTGGGCAGTGTTTTTTAATGGTTGGTATCGTGGGGTTTAAAGCGTTTTAGTTTATCGGCTTTATTGGGGTTATTTCGTCTAAAGCCCATTTCGTCGTAGGTTTTTCCTTTTAGATAGGCTTTAACACCTGTTTTTATGACCGATGCTGTATTGTCGGGTAGTTTTGTAATATCCACCCATTTTAGGTGTTCGCATTTGTGGGGTTCTTTGTTTTCTATTTGCCCTTCCCATTCGGTGGCTTTAAAAAAGAAATGAACCGTTGTATAATCGAGGCGTTGCCGATGAATAACCAATGCTAATTGCAAATTTTGCGGTTGAAGTATAATGCCTGCCTCTTCGAGGCTTTCGCGTATTAACGCTTGCATAGCCGATTCGTTGGCTTCTATACGTCCGCCAACCAAACCATACTCGCCGCCGCGATTTTCTTTTTTCTTGAGCATCAATATTTCGCCATTGTGTTCTACAATTAAGCTGGCAACATGTAGTCGTAGGCGCTGGTCTTTGTTCATGTTTGGTTGTAAACAGTTAATGGATATTATGTAGGGGGATTAAAAGTAGCTGTAGGCAGGGCTAAATAGCGTTGTGTAAAGGTTACAGTAACTAAAGCAACTAGTATGCCAAGTAAAGCGCCGCCTAAAACATCGGCAGGAAAATGCAAACCTACATAAATTTGTCCGTAGCCCACTAACATTGCCCAAAGCATAGCAAAAAAAGTAAAACGGTTGTTAGATACCAACAACGAGAAGTAAGTAGCTATAGCAAAATGATTGGCTGCATGAGAGGAGACAAAACTTTTACCCGACCCACAAGGTACTAATGAGTTTACTACTGCCATAATTTGCGGGTCGCGGCAGGGGCGCAACCTACCTACTAAGGGTTTTATAACACTTGCCGATAGTTGGTCGCTAAGGGCAAAGGTAATAAGCGCACCTATCAGCACTATCCAAGCGGTGCGGCGTGGGTAATTGATAAACAAATAAACCAGTACAAATAAATACAAGGGCGACCAAAAGTATTGGTTGCGAGCCAAAGGCATCAGCCAATCGAAAAACGGATTGGTTAACTGATGATTGAGCAGATAGAAGAGTTGATAGTCGTAGTTCAATTATTTATTATTAATTATTGATTATGAATTATTTTTAGCATGTTCCTAAATAGTTGGACAATTGAACAAGTGAATAAAATGGTATATTTGTAATATAATGCCGTTAAAAGATTTTATGGTAAATTGTAAGGAGTAAATGTTTAGATTTACCTGTCCTAAAACTGTTTTACGTCTTAACAAAGCCACTAAATGTTGTTATCCGTTGCACATCACAGCAAATGGCAAGATGCAAATTGTAAGGGGTGAAAGACAAATAGCGTGAGGTTATTTACTATTTATTCTGTTTTGTTTAGTGGTGATAGCAATTGGTTTGTATGGCTATTTATTACTTTTGTATGCGGATTGTTCATATTTTGAATAATTTTTGTAACACGAGTTGTGAAGTAGATAAATAATCGGTAGCGTTTAATAGCTCTAACCAATACTTGGTTTCTTCGCACTCTTTTTGTGCAATACTTAATTTGTGTAAAAAATCGGCGGTTGTTTGTGCGTGCTGTGCTTCGCGTATGTTTGCCCCGACCGAAGTTCCTGACCGAAGAAGTTGTTTGCTAAGTACAAATTCTTTTTTGTCGACAGTAAGGTATTTGTATAAATTAACAATACGTATTGCCAATGAAAAACTACCGTCGATTACAGCATTTTCTTTTTCCATAGCTTAATATTGGGTTAATAGTAAAGATGAAATTTGTAAAATTTAGATTAATTTGATGATAATTCAACTCAATACCGTCGAGTAAAAATTTTTGAGTTTGGCTTAATTGATAGCAAATGCCCTTGTCCATTTTTTATGGAAAAATGATCATATCACACTCCCATGGAAACCTAAAATTCGTTTATCTCCATCAACAATATTAGATTGAGTAGCCACAAGTTGCTCTACATAATTAATAATCAATAATCAATAATTGACTGAGCTACCAAAAATAAGCCTATCCGATGTGGTTAAGTTAAACGGTCGCAGGGCGTAGTTGCCCCACACTTGGTATATGGCAAAGCCATTTTGGGTCAGATAATCGGTAAAATCTTCGAGGGTAATGGCTTGCACGCGTTCGGTAAATGTTTGTTTAAATTGTTTAGCGGTGTCTGTAACCCTAATTGTTTTTACAATGTGTTGTCCTATCATTTCGCGTGTAATATCAAACTGTACGCCCTCTATTATTTGTTGTTCGGCGGGTACTAAGTTGTTAATTACTTTGTGGGCGTTAAAAAAATCGATGACCAAATAGCCGTTTGGTTTCAGCGAGGCATGTATGGCGGCTATTGTTTGGTGGTTTTCGGCATTGTTATCAAAATAGCCAAAGCTGGTAAAAAAGTTAAACACATAATCGAAGGCGTTGGCTTTAAACACTTGGCGCATATCATGCACCGCAAAATGCAAATTGCCGTATGCCCATTGTTGTGCAAAAGCAATAGACTCGGGCGATAGGTCGACACCTGTTACGTCCCAATCCATTTTTTGTGCCATATATCGGGCATGTCTGCCCTTGCCGCAAGCCAAGTCTAAAACATGGGTATGTGGCAAGGGCTTTAAGACAGCCAATAAATTGTCGATAAATAATTGTGCTTCGGTATCGTTTCGGTGCCGATACAGCAGGTGATAATAAGGCGAGTTAAACCAATCGGCGAACCAATCCACGTTGTTAATTATTGATAATGAATGATGTAGGCGATAAATGCATCGGTTAGGCTTTACGTGTTGTTCGTTGTTCGATGCGTTTTTCGTAGTTGATACCCTCAAAAATGCGTTGCACATAAATACCTGGCGTGTCTATTCGGTCGGGGTCGAGGGTGCCAACGGGTACAATTTCTTCTACTTCGGCAATGGTAATTTTGCCAGCGGTTGCCATCATGGGGTTAAAGTTACGGGCGGCATGTCGGTAGATGAGGTTGCCCATGGCATCGCCTTTCCAGGCTTTAACAATAGCAAAGTCGGCGGTTAGTCCGCGTTCCATTAGGTACATACGCCCGTCAAAGTTGCGTATTTCTTTACCTTCGGCTATTTCGGTGCCGTAGCCTGTGGCGGTAAAAAAGGCGGGTATGCCTGCACCGCCTGCCCTAATACGCTCGGCAAGGGTGCCTTGTGGTACAAGGTCAATTTCAAGTTCGCCGGCTAATACTTGGCGTTCAAATTCGGCGTTTTCGCCCACATACGACGAAATCATTTTTTTTATTTGACGCGTGTGTAGTAAAAATCCCAAACCAAAATTATCAACACCTGCATTGTTCGATATGCAGGTTAGGTTGTTGATGCCTTTGCGTACAAGGGCTGCAATGCAGTTTTCGGGGATGCCACACAAGCCAAAACCGCCAAGCATAATGGTTGCTCCGCTTTGTATGTCGCGGATGGCTTCGTCGGCGTTTGCTACTATTTTGTTCATTTTTGTGTTTTTGTTAGAACAGCTACAGGCTTTCGGCTGTCCGTTTATGTGAGTATTAGTTTTTTGTTTTTTTAGAAAGATTTGGGTGAGGTGGTTTTTTGAACAAGTTGAGTAATAAAGATGTCGAAACTTGGATTTTTGGAGGTGTATTTATCTTGAAACATCATGTTAAAAGTTTTTTGGTAATCCGCCAAGATAGCCCCTAATAAATGCTTCCGACAAACGAACTGGAGTTACACCTTCGATGCTTTTGGGTGGCATAACCCGTTTTGTGGTGGTGTGTCCGTCGGCATTTCGGTACACAACAAATAAGCGCTGATTGTCGTTGGTTAAATCTAAGCCATCTAAAACGGCGTTTTTGTCGGTCAAATCTAAACCATCTAAAACAGCTGGGTTGTGGGTGGTTAAAATAACTTGTTTTTGGTGTACAGCGGCTAAGTTGGTTAAGGTGCTAATTAGTTTGGCGCAGAGTTTAGGGTTTAGGGCATTGTCGATGTTGTCGATGGCAAAAAAGCGAGGTGTTTTGGGGCTGATGAACAGCGTAAAATAAAACAGCAGGTACAAAAAACCTTCGTTGGCACTGCGTTGGTCAAAATAGGCTAAATCGTTGGGCAAAAAGCGGTCGCGGATATTGATGCGTTTTTCGCCAAAAAACAAATCCTGCGGAATCTCAAAATCATCGAACCAATCAATGAGTTTCAGGTTTGTTTTTATTTCGTGTAGCACGTTGGGTTGTGTTCTAAACAAATCTACCAAATGTTTAAACAAACCTTCACCCCTAATGCCCAATGGTCTTATCTGCCCTTCTTGCTCAAAGCGGCGCAAAAAATAATTTTCGGGGGCGTAGATAAGAAACGGAGTGATATTGTTGTGATTTATGAATTGATTTAAAGTAGGGGAATCTGAACCTATTGAGAAAGTACTGTAAGCTGAATTGATTCTTTCTGTTGCCCTTTCTCCTTCGTCATCTATGTAGGATAGTACTTTCCAATTATCCTGTTCATAGTGGTTTAACTTTAAAGACAATCTTTTATCTCTGTCATCTTCAAAATCAACCAAAATATTTTTCTCCAAATTAGCCTTATCAAATCGCGATACCATCATATCGGGTTCGGTACTACGTATGCCGCGTGCTACTAAAACTCGTTGTCTAATTTGTTTTCGAGGGCGGCACTGCCTATGGCTATTGCTTCTAAAATGTTGCTTTTGCCGCAACCATTCTCGCCAATAAAAACATTAAAGCGCCCCAATTCTATGTTTAGGTTTTGGACGGATTTATAGTTTTGGATAGTTATTTTTTTGAGCATGTTTACAATTTTATCAGCCCAACAATTTGTTCTAAATAGTGTCGGTCGGTGGTGTCAAAAGTGTTTAGTTCGGTGCTATCTATATCCAGCACCAAAACAGTTTTGCCTTGGTGCAGCAAAGGTACAACAATTTCGGAGCGCGACAAACTACCTAGGCTATATGTCCTTCAAATAAATCGACATCAGGCACAATAATGGTTTTTTGTTGCTGTGCAGCCGCCACATACACCCTTGCCAAAAGCAATGCGCGTGCAAGCCAAGGTACCCTGAAAAGGTCCCAAAACCAATTCGTTTTGGTTGACAGTTCGATAAAAGCCTACCCAAAAAAAGCCAAATGCCTGTTGCAACATGGCGGTTATATTGGCAAGATTGGCTATCAAATCGGTCTCAAGGGCAATCACCGATTGTATTTGCGGCAGCAACTGCTCGTACCGCTCGGCTTTCGAAGTATTTTGGTCGATGATTAAGGTTTCGATGGTGTTTTATGGTTTAATTTAGGGTAGATGATGGTTTTTAGGGTGCTTTTTGAGGCTTTTTGAAGATTTGTCGCGTCATGCGACGGGTGTCGCGGTCGGAGGCTCAAAAAGTGCAAGTGCGATAAAAACGCTATTTTGTTGGTTTTAGGCTTCCAAAATAGTTTTTAAAACCGAGCTATAAAATTCGTGTTCGGCTGTTAGTCCGCGTTGTTCTACCTCTTCGAGGGTGTTAGTGCCGCTTAGGTCTACGGTTTTTTGGGCGATGATATTGCCCGTATCCAATCCTTCATCAACATAATGAACGGTTATTTTGGTGCTAGCTAATTTGTTATCAAAAGCCCATTCGTAGCCATGTAGCCCTTGGTGTTGTGTAGTGTCGGCGGGGTGTATGTTGATGATGCGTTGCGGATATGCCTGCACCAACAAAGGCGACAGAATGCGCATATAACCTGCCAAAACAATAAAATTGGGTTGATAAGTTTGTAACAAATCGAGTACTTTTGCGTCAAACGCTGGGCGTTTTAGTCCTTTCGATTCAATAACTTGTGTTTCTACGCCCATGGCTTGTGCTACTGCCAAGCCTTTAGCATCGGCTCGGTTCGAAAAAACCAACACAGGTTCGGCAATATCTTGCAAAATACCTGTGCGGCAAGCCTTTAAAATAGCCTCCATATTGCTGCCCCTGCCCGAAATAAATAACGCAATTCGTTTTTTCATGTTATTGGCTATAAATAAAGCGGCAAAATTAGGCAAAATTGTTCGATTGTTGCTATATTTGCACGAAAAAAAGACAATAGGGCTTTTTTAAACTGCTTGTGCTGGTCTTACCTTGATTACCAAACTGATTTGCGCAATGATTTTACAATGGTTAGTTTCGGTATTTGTACTAAAAAAACAAACAGATGTAACCTGTCTTCATTACTAAAAAACAAACCATACACCATGGCAGAACACAACGAACTAGGCAAAACAGGCGAACAATTAGCCGCCGAATACCTAAAAACAAAAGGCTTTGAAGTATTAGAAACTAACTGGCTTTAAACAGTACGAGCTGGATTTAATTGTAAAAATGCCCAACCGCGATACTATTGTTTTTGTGGAGGTAAAACGTCAAACCAACTACTTTATTACCCTGAAACCTTTGTTACCAAAGCTAAACAAAAACTTATTGCCAAAGCCGCCGCTTTATATTTAGACGAAAATGGGCTAAACGATGCCCCCGTGCGGTTTGATGTGGTAGCCATTACCATCACCCCGCAACAAACCCATATTCACCACATCGACGACGCTTTTTTCCTCTATCAACAGTGATTTTTGGAGCTGCAAGCTGTCCGCTGCAGGCTACAGGCTGTCCGCTGCAAGCTGCAAACTACAGGTATTCGCCACATCACCGCATCGCCACTTCACCACATCACAACATCCCCACATCTCCAAATCTTCACATAATTTTATGAGCAATCAACAAAACTTTTTAGATACCATTCAGCAAGGTTACGCTACCAAAGGCGACTATTTATTATTGGGCAAGGCAATGCTTAACCACGAGGTTTTTACATCGGCAGATATACGCTTGCCTTTGCGTACCCTTAATAGGCATGGTTTAATTGCAGGTGCAACAGGTACCGGAAAACCAAAACATTGCAACACATCACCGAAGTTTGTCGGACAAGGCATACCCGTATTGCTCATGGACATAAAAGGCGACCTTAGCGGCTTGGCACAATGCGGCGACCACAACCCTAAACTCGACGAGCGATGCCAACGCATGGGCATCAACTTTGTATCCGAGTCGTATCCGGTTGAGCTGCTAACTATATCCAACGAAAAAGGCGCTCGTTTGCGTGCCACCGTCACCGAGTTTGGGCCCATTTTGCTTTCTAAAATCTTAGAACTAAACGATACCCAACAGGGCGTAGTAGCTATGTTGTTTAAATATTGCGACGATAATGGCTTACCACTACTTGACCTGAAAGATTTTAAAAAAGTATTGCAGTGGATGACCAACGAAGGAGCCACAGAAATTGAACAACAATATGGCAAGTATCATCGGCAACAACCAGTACCATTTTGCGCAAAATTATTGAGCCAGAACAACAAGGTGCCGAGTTGTTTTTTGGCGAACGCTCGTTTGATGTGCGCGACCTGCTTGCCACCGACCCCACCACACAACAAGGTATGGTACATATTATGCGCCTAATTGATTTGCAAGACCGCCCTAAGTTGTTTGCTACCTTTATGTTGTCGTTGCTTGCCGAAATTTACGCTACCTTCCCGAAGTAGGCGATGCCGAACGACCCAAATTGGTGATATTTATCGACGAGGCACACCTTATTTTTAACGAGGCATCAAAGGCATTGCTCAACCAAATAGAAACCATTATTAAACTTATCCGCTCGAAAGGGGTAGGTATCTTTTTTTGTACCCAAACACCCACCGACGTACCCGATGCCATTTTAGGACAATTGGGTATGAAAGTACAACACGCCTTACGCGCCTTTACCGCCAAAGACCGCAAAGACATAAAACTAACCGCCCAAAACTACCCCGAAACAGCTTTTTACGATACCGAAACCCTATTAACCGAATTAGGTATTGGCGAGGCACTAATTACTGTTTTGAGCGAAAAAGGCAACCCAACACCTTTGGCACAAACCATGCTTTGTCCGCCTAAATCGCGCATGGGTATTTTAACCCCCGAAGAAATAACCGACCTTTTAGACCAATCGCGATTGGTGCGCAAATACAACGAAGTAATAGACCGCGAAAGCGCTTTTGAAATGCTTACCCAAAAAATACAACAACAAACCGCCGAACAAACACTACAAACCGAAGAAACCAAAGAAAAACCTAAAACCAAAGAAAAAGAAGAGCCAAGTTGGATGAGCACCATCACCAAAAACCCAATGGCACGCCAATTAGGTAATACGCTTATGCGCGAAGTTACACGCGGCTTGCTGGGCGTATTGGGGCTTAAAAAGGGGAGATAGCTTGGTGTTATTGGCTTTATAGGTAGCACCAATACTTGTATCGGCAAATTAGTTTGCTTGTCTAAATATAGCAATAATTACCATAAATTTTTACTTATCGTCTCGTTTTGTACCTCATCATCTATCAACCAAAAGAGAATAAATTATGCAAAAAACCTTGCTCTGCAACACAGAGCAAGGTTTTTTTTGTGTACTATACCATTGTTTGTGCTTCATAAACAACAATTATTGCCCACAAAACTTGCAAATGGCGGTGCTTGTAGCCAATAGCTAACATATACTGTTATTGGCTTAATTTGGTAAACTCGTGGTAAAAATGGGGTATTGTTTCTATGCCTTTAAAGTAGTTAAACAAGCCATAATGTTCGTTTGGCGAGTGTATGGCATCGCTGTCTAAGCCAAAGCCCATGAGTATAGTTTTAACATTTAGGGCTTCTTCGAATAGGGCAACGATGGGTATGCTACCACCTTCGCGGGTGGGTATGGGTGCTTTGCCAAAGGTAGTGGTCATGGCATTAACGGCAGCTTGGTAGGCAATGCTGTTGGTGGGTGTTATGGCTGCTTCGCCGCCGTGGTGTGGTGTTACTTTTATTTTTACCGATGGAGGAGCAATTTGTTGGAAGTGTTTGGTAAAAAGTTCAGTTATTTTGTCGGATTGTTGGTTGGGTACTAATCGCATCGATATTTTTGCGTAGGCTTTTGAGGGCAACACAGTTTTAGCTCCTTCTTTGGTGTATCCGCCCCAAATACCATTTACATCAAGTGTTGGTCGGATAGATACGCGCTCGACGGTGGTGTAGCCTTCTTCGCCCCAAACAGCGTTTATGTCGAGGTGTTTTTGGTATTCGTCAAGGTCAAAGGGTCGGTTGTTAAGGGCTTGTCGGTCGGTGGCAGACAGTTGTTCTACATCGTTGTAAAAACCAGGTATGGTAATGTGGTTGTTTTCGTCGTGCAACGATGCTATCATTTGGCATAAGATGTTGATGGGGTTGGCTACGGCGCCGCCATAAGTACCTGAGTGTAGGTCGCGGTTAGGACCCGTTACTTCTACCTCCAAGTAGCTTAGCCCGCGCAAGCCTATGGTAATAGAGGGTACATCGTTGGCAATCATCGAGGTGTCGGATACCAATACTACATCGGCGCTTAGGCGTTTTTTGTTGTTTAGCACAAAGGTTTTTAGGTTGGGCGAGCCTACTTCTTCTTCGCCTTCTATCATAAATTTAACGTTGCAGGGTACGCCTGTTGTCTGCATCATGGTTTCGAAGGCTTTTATGTGCATATACATTTGTCCTTTGTCGTCGCAGGCACCTCGGGCGTAAATTTTTTGGTCTTTGATGATGGGTTCAAAGGGTGGCGAGTCCCATAGTTCGATGGGGTCGGCGGGTTGTACGTCGTAGTGTCCGTACACCAATATGGTAGGTAAGTTGGGCGATATTATTTTGTCGCCGTAGATGATGGGATAGCCATCGGTGGGGCATATTTCTACGTTATCGGCGCCGGCAAGTTGTAGTTTTTCGGCTACAAATTGGGCGGTTTTGTGTACGTCGTTGCTATATTGGCTGTCGGCACTTACCGAGGGTATGCGCAAAAGCTCGAGTAGTTCGTCGAGAAAACGGTTTTGGTTTTGGGAGAGATAGGCTTGCATGTTTATTAATTGATGTGAAATGGTGAAATTGTGATGTGGTGAAATTGCGATGTGGTGAGTGATGTGGTGAATGAGTGAAGTGGTGAAATTGCGATGTGGTGAAATTGCGATGTGGTGAAATTGCGATGTGGTGAAATTGCGATGTGGTGATGTGGTGAAAGAGTGATGTGGTGAAAGAGTGAAGTGGTGAAAGAGTGAACGTCATGTTGAGCGTAGCCGAAACAGAGTGAAAAGAGTGAAAGAGTGATTTGGTGAAAGAGTGATTTGGTGAAAGAGTGATTTGGTGAAAGAGTGATTTGGTGAAAGAGTGATTTGGTGAAAGAGTGAAAAGAGTGAAGTGGTGAAAGAGTGAAGTGGTGAAAGAGTGAAGTGGTGAAAGAGTGAAGTGGAATGAGTGAAGTGGTGAATGAGTGAGGTGGTGAATGAGTGAAGTGGTGAAGGAGTGAAGTGGTGACGGTCGTTGAGCGTAGTCGAAACGTGGTGATGTTGGAAATGTAGAGACGTAGCACTGCTACGTCTTTATGGTGTGTGGTGAAAGAGTGATGTGGTGAATGGGTGATGTGGTAGGCACTTGCTTTTTTTATGGGGGTGCCATAGGCTGTGCCATTAGGGTAAGCCAATCATCACCCCCAAAAAAGACATTTTCCGCGTCAAGCGGGGCTGTGGTGGCTTTTGTATTGAGCGATGATTTTTTTTAGGTGGTGCTATATTTGGGTGCAAAGGTAGTATTTTTTGGCAAGTTGTTGTTTTGTTTTGGTAAAAAATAATGGGCATTACCTATGTTTGGTAATGCCCATTATTTTACGATTTTAGTTTGTTGATGTATTCTATCATGCTTTTTGCTCGTTTGTCGGTGGGCAATAAGGTTAGTTTTTTTCGGAACCAATCAATGGCTTGGTCGTATTGTTTCATTTGTAGGTAGCACTCGCCAATAGCATCAAACACCATTGGCTCGTTGGGAAAACGGCGTAGGTTAAGTTTTAGCAATTCAAGAGCGGTTAGTGTTTCGCCTACTTGCATATAGCTTTCGCTTAGTTTGTTAAGTGGGTAGTATTTATCTAGTTTAATGTTATTTCGCAGTAGTATTTGGTCGAAGTTGTTGGATACATAAACGAGGCCTTCTTGTTCGATGTATTGATTGAGGACAAAGCCAATGGGGTCGGTGGGTACGATGTATTCGTTGTCGTAGATAGAGCGTTCGATTTTATCGGCAATATCTTCGGCTCGGTTGGCGTAATAGTTCGAGAAAACAATAACGGTATAGTTATCGTTGGCATAGTGGCGCATTTGTACGCTAAGTGCATCGAGGTTGCCGCCTTGTGTTACTACTTTTTGTCCTTTTACGGTTTTGGTTAAAAATCCGTATCCGTATTGGCTTAGGGTGTTTTGTGCGTTTATGTTTTCGATGCTGTAGTTATTAAACAAGGTGTCGGTGTATTTTTTTGACAGCAGTTTGTTGTCGAGCAAGTTTTTCATAAACTTAAGTAGGTCTTCGGCGGTTGTATAAACGCCGTCGGCGCCAAAGGGGTAAGCTCCCCAGTATTCGGCGGTTTGAAAAGCTTGTTGGTTGTTATCTACGGTTCTTTTTCTTTTTACTACTCTTCGTTTTGGGCTAAGCGAGTCGTTGGCGGTAAAGCTATATCCTACGGCATTGCTTTCTATTACTTCGTTCCACGAGTATAAGTCGGAGAAGTTCATTTGCGATGGTTTTAGGATATTGTCGGTTATATAATCGCGGTAATCTTTTTGGGCAATTTTTTCTATTACGGCAGCTAGTACTACATAATCGGAGGGCGTATTGGAGTGGGTAGTTGCATTTGTTTTTTTTGTTTGCTTAATGATTAGTTCTAACATTTCGTTAATATCTTTGATGTCAAAAAAGTTATTAACATACTCCAAATTGGTATAATAGCTGGGCAAGCCTGTTGTGTGGGTTAGTAGCTGATGAATAGTTAAATTGCCTATATCGGTGGATATATTGGGTAAATAATTTTTAACAGGTGTTTGCAAATCAATTTTTCCTTTTTCTGCCAGTTGCATAATAGCTACGGCAGTAAAGGCTTCGGTAATGCGGCAGGTATTAAATTTGCCTTCGAGGGCGTTGTATACGTTATAATCTAGGTTAGCATATCCGCCAGCATGTTTATAAATAGGTACATAATCTTTGGCAACAATTACTACGCCCGAGAATTGGTCGAGGTAAGATGAAGTACGAATTAAACGCTGGATTTTGATTAGTCGGTCGCGTTCGTAATTAGTTAAGGTGGGCAAATCGGCATTTGTAACCATAACACCTGTTGGCGATTTGGAAATTACTTTTACGTCGCCCGGTAATGTGGGGTAGGTAATCTCTTCATCGTTGATAGTGGCTTTGGTTGGTTTGCTAGTAGTACTTGCCGTTTTTGCTGTACTTGGTTTGGTAGGTGTAGTGCTTGGTTTAGCTGGGGTAGGCTTTGTTGTTGGTGCCTTAGTTACCTTTGCGTCATAGTCGGTTGGTAAGGGGGTGTTATCGGGTTCGGGGGCGGCAGTTTTAAAAGCAGCGGCTGGCTTGGGTGCGCCTTTATATATAGGCGCTGATTTGTTGGTAGGGGTTACGGGTTTAGCTGCTGTTGGTTTGGTGGCAACAGGGGTTGTTTTTTTAGGTGCTACCACCGTTGTTTTTTTAGGTGTAGCAACTGTAGCTTTTTTAGGAGCAGTAGCAGTTGCTTTTGACGAAGTTGGCGTTGTTTTTTTAACAACAACCGCAGGTTTTTGCGTTTTTGTAGTGGTTTGAGCCACGGCAACAAAATTTAAACCTAAACAAAATAGCAGGCTATAACGTATACAGCGGTTAACAAAATTAGTAGTAATCATGTTGTGGTCAGAAAATTTTTAGAAGAAATTAAAAGGTTGAAAGGGCTAATTGTCACAATTCGGTCATAAAATTAGTGTTTATAATACAGAGCGCCAACTTTTGGTTTCAAAAAAGTTTCATTCATGACTAACAATGTGCTTTTTTTGGGACTTTAAAACAATCAAGTTTTTATGGGCTAATTAATTGTCAAAGCTTGTTTAATAAGTAGTTAATAACTATTTTTTTCACTTTTTGATGACAAAAACACTTAATTCGATACAAAATGCTTAACTTTGTGCGACATTATAATCATTTAGTTCTATACACATACATGTCTTCTCCAAATAGCTCAACAATTGTTCATCAATCGGCAGATACTCGGCAATTAGTTGCAGAGTTGATGTGGCATTTAGCTTTTTGTCGAGTATCAGATGGGCGTTTGTTATGTGTATCGCCCAACAACCAAAATTTAGCCGCCCAGATACAGTTTTTTTTTGAACAATTAATAGCTACCCAAACAACCGAAATAACGCTATTTAACTGCCCGTCGTTTGCTTTATTAGCCGATTTAAGTGTGCAAAAACAGCATTTTACGAGCATTATCGCCGATTATAGTGGGGCTAGTATTAGTGCTAAGTGGCAAAATAACCTTGAACATTTTTTTGGCATTCAATTTGTCAATACACTTCCACCCTACCTTATCTATTTTCTTTATAATATCTTGCTATTATCGCCCAATGCATACCTTGCGGCACTGTTGCCAAACACTTGGTTAAACTCGGCAGTTGGGCAGCAAGTTCAGCAATTATTGTTAGATAGATTTGAAATAATAGCCCTAATAAGTAGCACCGCCGAGCATTGGCACAGCACACAACAAGGTGTTCATGTTTTAGTACTTCGCGAACAAACAAACGAGGTATTGCGCAATCAGCATTTGAGCAAGTTTGTATATTGTAACCAAGCACTAAGTAGTATCGTAAACGGTATTGATATGGCACATTGGGTACAACAAATTGTTGGCTGTAAACAAAGCACACAAAACAATAACTACAAAATTACGTGTGTATCGCAGTTTATGCTGCGCGTAAATCCGTATCGGTGGATACAATACCTTACTGCCCCCAATATTTATTGGGATTTATTGAAACGAGGACGTAACAAATTTAAGCCACTCGAACAAATTGCCCAAATACACGAAGGCATTACAACGGGCTGTAATCGTTTTTTTGTGCTGCACGATATAACCGAAAAAATGCTGCTCGAAGAACAAGGTTTACTTTTATCGGGCAGTTTGTTGGCAAGCATAAAAAATGTGCCTACCGATGCTCAAACTATCAAAGCATTAGTAGCAAAAAACTTGCGCGTAGTGCAAAACGGCTGGAACGAAAAATGGTTGATAGAAACTGCTTGCTTGCAAACATTAGTAAGCATAGCACATACTAAGTTTTTGTTACTTACCATCAATACCCACACCTTAACTAACACCCAAAAGCGCTATCCACACACCGCACAATATGTAGTATGGGGCGAAAAAAGAAACATTGCCACTCGACCAATCGTAAAAAAACGAAACCCTTGGTATAGCATAGTAATGCCCCCAACACCTAATTTATATACGCCTAAACAGGTGCTTACTTATGCCAATATCTATCAAACAAATTACTTTGTTGATAATAATTATGTGGCAATTAGCTTGCAAAATGCCGAGCAAGCTGCCAAAATAGCCCAATATGGGCAATCTACCATAGGTATATTAATGCAATATGCCCTGTTAATGTGTAACACAAACAACAATAGCAATAACAAATTGGCACAGCTAAACGCCCCCTTGTTGGGCAATTATCAAATACCACAACAATTACCCAACACACCTAATTTTTTATTGCCTTTTGGCGATGAAGAAGATTGGCAAACAGGCAAAATAAACCTAAACAACGATACCCCTATTGACTTAGCAAACATTAACCCCAAACGCCTAAGCTACGATACCGAACTGTTGCGACTATTAGGTATCATAAACCCCAAAGAAAGACGACAACTATTAAGCCACTTATATGCAACAACTGCCAATATTATCCGGCACCAATTGGCAAAACCAGCCTCCGAGGTAACAAAGCTACCCCCCGAAGACCCACACACACAACACCTAAAACAACTTAAGTGGCAACTACACGAACAACAAATAGCCCCTCAAAAAAACTTTCAGTTTGTTAGATACCTACAAACACTTATCGCCAATATCACCCCAAAACCATCAAAACAAGCTAGGTTATTGTCGGCTTATTGGCAACTTACTTTTGGCAAACGATACAACCCCCGAAAAATATGGAGCGATGAACAACATCAACTTTTTTGATACATTAGCTCATAATTCAAAAATTCGTGACTTTTAGCATTGTTTAGCATCTTAAGTACACAACATCATCAATCAAACAAAACCCAAACAACATTGTTATAAAGCAATGCCCCAATAATACTTTATGAATAAAAACATAAAAAAATTCAGTGACGACCTCATCACTTTTACCGAAACACATAATTTAGGTGTTATTTTTTTAACATCTAAGTTAAATATCCATCGCACTACCCCACTTGTACAGCATTATTTGTCGCTACCCGATAATTGCATTGGTTTAAATATCAGCGAAATTAAAGGTATAGACCCTCTAATTATAGAACTTGTACAAAATGCAGGACAAACACTTAGCCCTGTCAAATACACCATTTCGGACACACAAATAGGCGAATACTTTGTAGAAATACACCACATTGGCAATCAAAAAGATACTCAAAGTGGTATTATGCTTACCTTTAGCAAATCAACTAATAACGATAACCTTAATTACCGTTTGGGTTTAATGGCACAAGCACTACAAGACCAAGGTGTAAAGTTTTTAAAAACGATTATTAAAGAAAACCAAACAGTTTCGGATTTAGCCCAACAAAAAGACATGTTCGAGTCTATATTGGCTAACATGACCGAAGCCATAGTAGTTATTAACGACCATGGCTGTATTGAGATGCACAATCAAGCAGCCGAGCAAATTAGCCCATTGATAAAAGCAGGTTTGCCCTTAGCCGAATGGATAGAAGAATATAATTTCCATGTACCTTTTAGCGACCGCATTGATATTCCGAAAGAACAAAACCCATTTTTTAAGGCTTTGCAAGGCAAAGAAGGGAAAAACTGGGAGCTATATATGGTAAAAAAAGGCAATCAAAATGGGGGTATTTACTTAAACATTAGCGTACAAAATTTAAAAGCAAATTTGTTCAACAACGGAAGTATTATTGTGATGTACGATATTACAAGCCGCAAACAATCGGAAATAGAACTGCTAAACAGCGAACTTACCAAACGCGCCTTATTATACGCTATCCCCGATATTTTATTTAGGGTTAATCGCGAAGGTGTTTACCTAGATTATATACCCGCAAAAGATGCCAAGATACCCAGCTCTGCCTTTGTTAGCAATAACATTATAGATGTATTGCCTAGCGACATTGCCGACGAAATACTCCATTATATTGAACAAGCCTTAGATACAGGCGCACCTCAAACATTTACGTTTGAACATACCTACGAAGAAAAAATTAACCATTACGAAGCCCGTATTGCACCCATCGACCAAAACGAAGTAATGGGCATTGTGCGCGATGTAACCGACCAAATAGAATCGGAGCATACCGTAAAAAAAACAAACGAAAATTATCGTAAACTAATTGAGCTAAACCCTGCACCATTGGCTTTGCTCAAAAGCAAAGGCGAAATTATATTTATTAACAAATCGGCACGAAAAATGCTCCATATATCAGAAAATGCCGACCTTACAGACAAAACAGTACTCGATTTTGTGCAAAAAGGGCAATTGCTAACGGTTAAAACTGCGGTGTCTCAAATTATGCGTGGCGACTACTTTGAGCGCTCTAATATATTTAAAATGGTTACTACCGATGGTAAACATATTGATGTAGAAGCAAATGGCTCTGTTATTACTTATAACTACGAATTAGTAGTACAAGTAGCAATGCAAGATGTTACCCAAACAAAAAGGAGCAATCAAAAAAATCGTAACAGCAATCAACTTTCTAATAACTTATTAGACTCAACTACCAACAGTATATTCTTTTTCGACTCTAACAAAAATATTATTTTAGATTGTAACAGCAATATGGTAGAGTTACTAGGGTTTAACTCAAAAGAAGATATTGCCTCAAAATCGATATTTACATTTAGCCCTAATATTCAGCCCAATGGTGTCCTTTCGAAAAACACATTCCATAAAATTTTCGAAGAACTTACACTTAAAACAAAGCCAATTTGCTTGTTTTGGCAGTTTTCTAAAAAAAGTGGTGGTTTGGTAGATACCGAGATAACGCTTATTCCGTCGGAGAAAGGCTCGAAAAATAAATGGATGGCAGTTGTTATGTTAAATACATAAAGCATTTACACACAAAAAAGTTCGACGATAGAAATTATTCTATAGTCGAACTTGTATTTGTGTTAAGCATTAAACTGCCTTTTTTATACCTATTTCTTGGGCTTTGAGGAGAGCCTCCCACGGGACTTGAACCCACGACCTACGCATTACGAATGCGCCGCTCTACCAACTGAGCTAAGGAGGCTGATAGCTTATAGCTTGGGCATCAAGGAGTTATCAACTCAAAGCTATAAGCAGTGTAATTTACTGTAAAAAAACAAACATTGATTTAAATATACTAAATAGGCATAACTGATTTTCGGCGAATAGCTTTTACGTTATATGCACCACCGCTATTCGATGGCACATCAAAAATTTCAAATACCCCCCTATCTACCAAAGCATTAACCATTGCGGCACTTGGGGCATAAGCAAAACCTCGTTTGTTACCCAATACATTTACTAAAAAGTGTTTTAAGCCTACAAAGCCATCTGCTGTTCTACTTGCCCAATGTTGTGTTTCGTCAAATGCCTTAAGTAGTTCTTCTTCGGTAAGTATATACATCATTGGGTTAAACGATGGCGATGGCGACTGATAGACTGGCTTTGAAACGGGTCTTTCTATGGTTATTTTGGGTTTTACTGGCTCAAAAATCTGATTGGTAGCATCGTCAAGCGTAATCAGTAATTCGTCAATTAACTTTTCGGCTTCTACATAATCTTGCAGCACCAGCAAATGGTTATCTACTGTTTTTTGGCGGATACGGCTTAATGCTTGCCATTTTTGTTTAAAATAGCCTCGTTGCAAAATATCGTTTCCTGCACTCGAATTAGCTCGAATGTAATCTTTAATTTTTTGTAAATCGCCTATCTCTTCTGCTTCTTCAATTAGGTTAATAATTTGGTCGTAATCGGCAGTCGTTTCATTAGTACTATCTGCCATTTCGCCCAAATCATGGAAATTTATTTGGTAAACGCGGTTATCTGTTAAAGCAATAAAATTGTTACCTGTTGTATCAAAACCAACATTTCGGTTATCGCTTTTCCAAACCATAAACGCATCGCTTAGGCTTTGTTGTCCTTGCTCTTCAAGCCACATAATTAGGTATTTTCGCAAAGCATTTTCTACCTTGTTAATTTGCGGATAAATATTTTGGGCAATATTCTCCGATATTTCATCTGTTAACACAAACACCTTATCAAAGTTCATGCTTTTTATGTGTTGTACAATCTCATAACGCAACGACTCTATCACGTCAAACACTCCTACCATTGTTATTTTGAATGCGGTTCTAGCAAACCCATTTTTACCGTTATCTGCCTGATTAATAGCTTCGGCATATAATTTAATGCCTAATTTACGGTCTTCCAAGTAGCGGTCATCATAAACCGCATCTTTCCAGATTTTTTCGTTCGACATAAGGTTGTATTTCAAACCCCGTTCGGTTGTAATAGATGCTCTTTGATTTGAGTCGACACATAGCAACTCAAATTTAAAAACCCCTGTCTTTTGTAATTTCATAAAACTAAAACTATTTTAAAACGTTAAAAAGTTATTTCTTCGCAGCGCAAAGGTACATACTATTTTGCTTATCGCACGCTTATCTAAAACGTTTTTTTAAAACAAACCCGTAAAAAAGTTTTTTCCTAATAATCCCCTGCCTAAAAAAGAACTACGTTAGGTAACGTGCTTACTATTTTAAATAGCTCCATATTTTAGAACCAAGCAATGTTTCAAAAATTTAGGAACGATGTTTGCACACTAATGTAGGCAAGTACCTGCTTTGCTCTTTATATTCATTTGTCTTGAAAATCCCCCCTTATGAAAAATCATTATTTACTCTATTCATTACTTCTTCTGTTGTTTTGGAATACTGTATTACCCAAGCTATATGCACAGGGCGATGTACCCAATTTTCAGCTTAATGGCGATGCCACACAATTAGACAATTTGTGCTATCAACTAACCGAAGCCTCGCAGTGGCAAACAGGCTCTATTTGGTGCTACAACCAAATATCCCTCAACCAATCTTTTCAGGTCGAGTTTATGCTGTCGTTTGGTTGTTTAGATTCGGCAGGTGCCGATGGTATTGTCTTTGGCTTTCAGCCAGTTGATGTAAGTTTGGGCACCGTAGGCGAAGATATTGGTTTTGGATTTATCGCCCCATCAGTTGGTATTGAGTTCGACACCTATACCAACAGCAACAAAGGCGACCCCGATTACGACCATATTGCTATCATAAAAAATGGCAACTTAGCACACTGGTCGGGTAATAACCTTGCCGGTCCGGTGCAGGCCAATGCCAACAACCCCAATATAGAAGATTGTAATCAACACATAGTAAAAGTAATTTGGGATGCCGCCTCTACTACCCTATCGGTGTATTTCGATTGCGAACTGCGACTTACCTATACTGGCAACATTAAAAACACCGTTTTTGGTGGCAACCCAATGGTTTATTGGGGCTTTACATCAGGCACCGGTGGCTTTGGTAGTGTTCATCAGGTTTGTATGATTGATGCCACCTTTTTTGACCCTAATCCCGACACCAACCTATGCCAAGGCGAAAGCTCGCAACTTACTGCTCCTTCGGGGGCATCTTATGCTTGGTCGCCTACAACGGGCTTAAGCAGTGCTTCGTCTAAAATAACTACTGCCACACCCAATGTTTCTACCATATACACCGTTACTGTTACTCAAATTTGCGGTGCTACCTCTACCTACGCCTACGAAGTAACCGTAAACGCACCACCTCAACCCAATATTGTGGGCAACAGCCAATTTTGTGCAGGCGGCTCTACTAATCTTAGCTTATCGGCTCCTTTTAGCAGCTATCTGTGGTCTAATACCCAAACAACAGCCAGCATAAATGCCAATACCGCCAACAACTATGCCGTTACTGTTACCGATTTAAATGGTTGCACAGGCACAGATGCCCTTACCGTTACCCAAGTTGGCGGATTAACGCCTATCATTATACCCTCTGGTTCGCTTTGCCCAGGCTCGTCTATAACCCTTAACACCTCCGAAACTTTTGCACAATATAGTTGGTCAAATATCCAAACAACTGCCAACATTACTGTATCATCGCCCAATACCTACACCGTTACCGTTACTAACAGCAGCGGTTGCACAGGTACGGGGCAAATAAACATTGGCTATGCACCTGTTGATGTGCAAATAAATGGCAACTTGAGTTTTTGCGAAGGCAACACCACCACCTTAGACGCAGGTGCAACTTATGCACAATATATATGGTCAACGGGCGATGCCACACAAACGGCAACCTTTAACGCATCTGACCCTAACGTAACGGTTACCGTAACAGATAGCTTTGGTTGCATAGGCACCGCCGCCACTTCTGTTACGCAACGCCTAAACCCAACGCCCAACATTAGCGGCAGCACCAGTTTTTGCCAAGGTTTTAGTACCACCTTAGACGCAGGTACCGGCTACGCACAATACACCTGGTCGACGGGCGATGCCACACAAACTGCAACCTTTAACACATCTGACCCCAATGTAGTAGTTACTGTAACCGACAACTTTGGCTGTATAGGCACTGCCAATACAAGTGTTTCGGAAAGTACAGGACTATCACCCACCATTACAGGCAATACCGATTTTTGCCAAGGTACTAGCACCACCCTAACCGCCGACAGCGGCTATACCACCTACAACTGGTCGACGGGCGGAACAGGAACAAGTGTAACACTAAACGCATCTGACCCAAATATTATACTAACCGTTACCGATGCCACAGGTTGCAGCGGAACAGCTACCACCGCCGTTACGCAGCACCCCAACCCAACGCCCAACATTAGCGGAAACATAGATTTTTGCGAAGGCAACACCACCACCTTAGACGCAGGTGCAACTTATGCACAATATATATGGTCGACGGGCGATGATACGCAAACGGCAAGTTTTAATACATCTGACCCTAACGTAACGGTTACAGTAACAGATAGCTTTGGTTGTATAGGCACCGACAACACTTCCGTTACGCAACACCTAAACCCAACGCCCAACATTAGCGGCAGCACCAGTTTTTGCGAAGGTTTTAGTACCACCTTAGACGCAGGTGCAGGCTACGCACAATATACCTGGTCAACGGGCGATGCCACGCAAACTATTTTGGTTGATGAACCAATAGCTAACCTACAACTAAGCGTAACCGACAACTTTGGCTGTATAGGTACTGCCAATACAAGTGTGTCCGAAAACACCAGTTTATCGCCCACCATTACAGGTAACACCAATTTTTGCGAAGGCAGCACCACCACCCTAACCGCCGACAGTGGCTATACCAACTACAATTGGTCGACAGGCGGAACAGGAACAAGTGTAACACTAAACGCATCTGACCCAAATATTACGCTAACTGTTACCGATGCCACAGGTTGCAGCGGAACAGCTACCACCGCCGTTACGCAGCACCCCAACCCAACGCCCAACATTAGCGGAAACATAGATTTTTGCGAAGGCAACACCACCACCTTAGACGCAGGTGCAACTTATGCACAATATATATGGTCGACGGGCGATGCCACACAAACGGCAAGTTTTAATACATCTGACCCTAACGTAATGGTTACAGTAACAGATAGCTTTGGTTGCATAGGCACGACAACACTTCCGTTACGCAACACCTAAACCCAACGCCCAACATTAGCGGCAGCACCAGTTTTTGCGAAGGTTTTAGTACCACCTTAGACGCAGGTACCGGCTACGCACAATACACCTGGTCGACGGGCGATGCCACACAAACTATTTTGGTTGATGAACCAATAGCTAACCTACAACTAAGCGTAACCGACAACTTTGGTTGTATAGGTACTGCCAATACAAGTGTGTCCGAAAACACCAGTTTATCGCCCACCATTACAGGCAACACCGATTTTTGCCAAGGTACTAGCACCACCCTAACCGCCGACAGTGGCTATACCAACTACAACTGGTCGACAGGCGGAACAGGAACAAGTGTAACCCTAAACGCATCTGACCCAAATATTATACTAACCGTTACCGATGCCACAGGTTGCAGCGGAACAGCTACCACCGCCGTTACACAACACCTAAACCCAACGCCCAACATTAGCGGAAACATAGATTTTTGCGAAGGCAACACCACCACCTTAGATGCAGGTGCAGGTTATATCACCTATTTATGGTCAACGGGCGATGTTACGCAAACGGCAAGTTTTAATACATCTGACCCTAACGTAGTGGTTACAGTAACAGATAGTTTTGGTTGCATAGGCACCGCCGCAACTTCCGTTACGCAACACCTAAACCCAACGCCCAACATTACAGGCAGCATCAGTTTTTGCGAAGGTTTTAGCACCACCTTAGACGCAGGGGCAGGTTACGCACAATACACCTGGTCAACGGGCGATGCCACGCAAACTATTTTGGTTGATGAACCAATAGCTAACCTACAACTAAGCGTGACCGACAACTTTGGTTGTATAGGTACTGCCAATACAAGCGTGTCCGAAAACACCAGTTTATCGCCCACCATTACAGGCAATACCGATTTTTGCGAAGGCAGCACCACCACCCTAACCGCCGACAGTGGCTATACCAACTACAACTGGTCGACAGGCGGAACAGGAACAAGTGTAACCCTAAACGCATCTAACCCAAATATTATACTAACCGTTACCGATGCCACAGGTTGCAGCGGAACAGCTACCACCGCCGTTACGCAACACCTAAACCCAACGCCCAACATTAGCGGGGCATTAAGTTTTTGTACAGATGGTTTTACCACTTTATCATCTACAGGGTACAATAACTATTTGTGGTCGACGGGCGAAATCACTGAATCTGCCACTATTACCACACCCGGCACCGTAAGCCTTACCGTAACCGATGCCAATGGTTGTGTAGGTAGCCAACAAACTACCGTAACAGAGCAAGCCTACCTAACACCAACTATTACAGGCAATACCGATTTTTGCGAGGGCAACACCGCGAGCATAGCCGCCGAAACAGGTTATACAAGCTATATCTGGACAACAGGCAACACAAACAATCAAGTAATTATAGATGAAGGTGGGATATATAGTGTAACCGTAAGCGATGCAAATGGCTGTACAGGTATAGGCACTACCAATGTGGTAATGCACCCAAATCCAGACCCAAGCATCAGCGGCAATTTAAGCTTTGCAGAAACAAGTAGTACCGTATTAAGTGCTGTTGGAGGCAATTACAATAGTTATGCATGGTCGAGTGGAAGTACAGAGGCAAGTATTGAGGTAAACAATGGTGGCATTTATATAGTAGCTGTTAGCGATGCCAACGGCTGTACAGGTTCGGCGGCAGCAATTGTTAACGAACAAGCTATTTTTGATATACTGATACCCAATGCTTTTTCGCCCAATAACGACGGCGTTAACGATGTTTTTAGAATAGTGGGATTGCACATACAAAATACCAAAATACTAATAAGCGACCGATGGGGACGAGAAGTATACAACAGCACCGACACCAAACAAGGCTGGGACGGAACCACCAATGGCATTGAGCGCGAAATGGGTGTATATGCCTATACCGTTTGGGTAAAATTAGATAACGGACGCGAAAAAATGTACCATGGCAATGTCACACTAATGAGGTAGCAAAATACATTGAATTAATTCACTTATGTTACGCACTACATTTCTAGGACACAGATTTTACTGATTAAACACGGATAAGATGGATTTTTATTTAGCGATACAGGCGAGTATATTTCTTTTTTATTTAATTTTAAATGCTAATAAATTTTTCTCATAGTTATAAAATAGCCCATTTATTGAACAATCTATTGCTCAACAAACAAATAAACCACTGCTGTTGTCTTAAACAACCTTTATCTTAGACTGTTTGGTTAAATTTGGGCTTTAAATTAAAATTAAATAACTTTTAAAACCCGTGTCCAATCCGTAAAATCCGTGTCCTCTTGTGCGTAACATAACTAATTCATTGTTTATTTCTGTAAAATACCCTAAATCGCAAAATTTTTTGCACAAAATTTGCGTTTTGGAAAAAAATTAGTAACTTTATGGTGTGCAACAGCCATTACTAACTAAATCCAATTTATTATGTTAAACAACGAAACCCCTCCGACACCTCAACGTGGCAATTTATTGCTCTCCGAACCTTTTATGTGGGACCCTAATTTTAGACGCTCGGTGCTGTTATTGTGCGAGTGCAACGAAGAAGGAGCCTTTGGTTTGATACTTAACCGCCCCTTAGCCCTAGAAATGGCAGATGTGGTAGACAATTGGTTTGTAGAAGTACCTCTATATTATGGTGGTCCGGTTGGGCAAGACCGCCTACTGTTTTTGCACAAATATGGCAAATTAATACCCGATAGCGTAGAAATAAGCCCGGGCATTTATTGCGGTGGCGATTTTGAGGTAGTTAAAGACCTAATTCATAGCCGCGAAATATCAACCGACAACATACGCTTTTATATTGGTTACTCGGGCTGGGACGAAGACCAATTGATAGAAGAAACAGCAAGTAGTTCGTGGATTATATTGCCTAGCAATAGCTCGTATGTGTTTAGCGGCAAAGGCAAACAACTGTGGCGCGATGTGCTATCCGACATGGGCGGCGAGTACCGTATATTGGCTAACTGCCCCGAAAACCCGCAGATGAATTAAACAAATGCAAATTATTACCTAACAATAAAAACACACCATAGTCGTCTCATACCAAACAAAAATACACTTTAAGGATTTTAACTACTTCAATTTAAAATCCTTAAAAACTCATTCCAATCCGTGTCTCAAATTATACTACAAAACAAAAACTACCTACATGAAAATACGAAACCGACACAGCGCTTTTACCAGCATAGACCCTTTTACAGGGCAATTTATGAAAAAATATGCCGAACATAGGTGGAAAGAAGTACAACAAATTTTATATAAAGTAAGACGTGGCACCGAAATGAACGCAGCCACACCTATTAATGTTCGGTCGGAGTGGATGAACCGACTTGCCGACTTGCTAATCAGTCGCAAAAAGAATTTAGCCGAATTGATTACCTCCGAAATGGGCAAACCCATCAGGCAATCGGTTGCCGAGATAGAAAAATGCGCCCTTGTGTGCCAATACTACGCCAAACACGCCGCCGATTTTTTGCAAGATGATTACATCGAAACAACTTATACCAGCAGTGTTGTTAGGCATCTGCCCGTAGGCGTGATATTAGCCATTATGCCTTGGAATTTTCCGTTTTGGCAGGTGTTTAGGTTTGGCGCTGCCGCACTAATGGCAGGCAATGGCATTGTGCTAAAACACGCGCCCAATGTACCACAATGTGCTATGGCTATCCAAGATTTGATACACGAAGCAGGCTTTCCGGCAGAAACGTTTCAGGTGGTATTTGTATCCGACCCAAAATCGAGGTGGCTGATAGAAGCACCACAAATTGACGCGCTTAGCTTTACGGGTAGCAACGCCACCGCTGCCAAAATAGGCGAAATTGCAGGACGATGTGGTAAAAAAATGGTGATGGAACTAGGTGGTAGCGATGCTTTTATTGTGCTTGACGATGCCAACATACGCGAAACCGCTCGCGCCGCCATACACGCACGCATGGTTAACAACGGACAAAGCTGCATTGCCGCCAAACGTTTTATTGTGCTAGATACCGTTGCACACGAATTTATCGGCGAGATACTCCGAAACATGAAACTGCTGCACACAGGCAACCCTATGCTCGAAACAACCGACGTTGGACCTATTGCCCGCCACGATTTGATAGCCCGATTGGAAGAACAAGTAAACCTATCGGTTAAAATGGGCGCCCGAATTATCTTTGGCGGACCCAATCAAACCGAAAAAGATGCCAATGATTTGTTTTTTCCGCCCACCGTAATGCTGCATGTTGATAGAGATATGCCCGTGATGCAAGAAGAAATTTTTGGTCCCGTGATGCCTATATGCACCGCCCGAAGCATTGACGATGCCGTGCGCATTGCCAACGATACCCCCTATGGTTTAGCTGCCAGTATATGGACAAACGACACCGAACGCGCCCTCGAAATTGCCAAACGCCTGCGCGTAGGCACTACTTTTATCAACTCGATGGTGGTATCCGACCCACAACTGCCCTTTGGTGGTACCAAACACTCGGGCTACGGACGCGAATTGGGCAAAGAAGGTATCCTCGAATTTACTTATACGCAAACTATTGTGGTGAAATAAAAAAAGCGTAGTAATGGCTTGTGCCATTGCTACGCTTTTGCATAAATACATATTAATTACAATCATAAAGCATATGGAAGTAATGTTAATACTCACGGCCCGGGGTGCCCCCCGCGCACCCCTGCCGGGCGCGGCGCCCCGCCCGCCCCCCCCGCAAGCAATAGCACAACAAACTTTGCTGCCCAACCAAGCCAACAGCCAAATTAACGTATCTTTGCTACCAGCAGGGGTATACTTGCTGCAAATACAAGGGCAAAACATTTGGTGGCAACAAAAAGTGATGGTTATTAGGTGATACATGCAACCACCACACACTAATTTGCGTCTTTGGTGGGCAGATGAGGTAAAATCATCACCTCAAACAAATCATCTTTTTATTTAACATAAAACTTGCATCATGCAAAACAAAACATTACTATTTTTCTGCCTATTAATGGCTACTTCCTCGTCGGTGTTTGCCCAAAAAGGGTTTGAGTTTGGAGCCCAAGTAATGCCGCAACTAACGCTTATTGTAAACGACGACGACTTTGCCGCTGGCGATGAGCTAAATTTCAGAACAACCGCACACCTTGCCTACGGCATACATGCTGCCTACAATTTTAGCGACCATTTGGGCGTACAAACAGGTTTGCTGTTTTCTACACAAGGGCAAAAATATGTAAGCGATGAGCCTACACCCGACACCTACACTTCGGAAGTGCGAATGAACTACCTAAAAATTCCGATATTGCTTAAATTTAACAGCAATCCCGAAGCCAGCGCCCAATTTGTTGCCACTGTTGGACCACAGTTTGGTTTATTGAACAAAGTAAGAGCTTATGTTGATGATGAAGAAGTAACAGGCAGCGGTTTTGAATTTAAAGATGCTTATAAAAGCATGGATTTAGGCGCTGTATTGGGTTTGGGTGCTCGTTTTAGATTAACCGACAACTTACAGTTAGGCACCTCGTTTAGGTTCGATTATTCGTTAGGAGATATAGAAGACAAAGATACTATTTTTTGGGACGATGATAGAGCCTCGTCGCAGAACGCCACAGGTGGTTTTATGATTGATTTTACCTATAATTTAGGCGGAAACTAATTTGGCTTCAAGCTTACTTGGCTGTCCGCTGCTGGCTTTTGGCTTTGATGCAGCTTGCTACTTATAAAAAATACAAACGCAGTCAGGGTTTTAACACCTTGACTGCGTTTTGGCTTTAAAGCCTAATTTGTTTGTGTGATTAGCAATAAATTGCGGTTAAAAACTTATCTCCAACGAGGTACTAAATCGTCTGCCTTGACCAAAGAACACTTCTATTTTGTCGGGGTGTTCGTTGCCTTGTTCATCAATGGTGGCAAAGCCTGCGCGTGTGCTGGCATCTGATATGTATTTAGTATCTAAGATGTTTTGGATATTTACACCCAAACGGAAATTAGCTTTGCTAAATTGAAACCGATACCCCATGTTTAAATCAAATAGGGTATAGTTAGGCATTTTCCACATTTCGCGGTCTTTGTTTGCTCCGGTAAGTACTTCGGGAGTAAAGTCGGAGTAGTTTTTACCAAAGTAAGTGCCGCGTACCATAAAAAATAATTTTTTGATAGGTTCGTAACGCACCGAAGCTCCATATTGAATTTGGGCAGCATCTCCAACATGCACACCATTGGCGCTAAATCGTTCAGATTCAGGAATAGCTTCAGTTTCACTAACGAAATTAGCAGTGCTATCTGTTTTCCAAATCCAATCTCCCATAGATACCAAACCTTCAAATTTTAGCTTATTAGGTAATACCTCATAAGCAAAATCCAATTCTACACCGCGGTGCCAAGCTCTTAAACCTTTAATGTTGTATACTATTGATTCACCTGTGTCATTATCAAGCACCGAAGCAGTTTGAGGTTTGTTTAACCAAACGGTATAATAAGCATTTAGATTAGCTGCAAAATTTTTGTATTTCGCTCCATAGCCAATTTCACCAGCTGTTATTTTTTCATTAACTGTGTTGGGATAAGCCTTGTTTTGTGCGCTAAACACATTATCAAAAGGCGGGGCTTTTTCTAAATAACCAGCATTAAAAAACACATTATGGTGGCGGTCTATGTTGTAGTTTAAACCACCTTTAACGGTATAGCCGGGTATCCATTTTTGTTCGGTGGTGGCTGTTCGTGCCTCGGACGAGTTGGCAGTATACGTTTGACCGTTGTATACAATGGTATCATTCGAGAAACTTAGCGCTTGCACCAAAGTAGTATCGCTTAACACCAAATCTTTGGCTTTTAGGTAATCTATGCGCTGATAGCCCGTCATGGCACCTGTTAGGTTTATGAAGGCGCTAATTTTATCTTTTTTGTATTCTACTTGTCCAAAAGCTCCACCCCAAGTTACCAAACCCACATAATCGCGCGAAACTTTATCGCCCTCACCTTTTGGTGTATTGGGCGCTTCGTTAAGATTTTGTTCGGCAAGTGGAGCAACAAAATAATCGCCACCTAATAAATCGTAAATATATCGGTAGTGAATACCTTTATAATAACGAGCATCTAAACCACCCGAAACACTAATTACTTGCGATGGATTGTACTCGAAGGTAGATAACAAGCCATACCAACGGTGACTATTGACCGAACTACGCAAAATAGTGCTTGATTTTCGTGGGTCGGTACCGTCCCAGAAAAATGGACTTGAATTTGAGTCGTATGCTTTTTGAAAAGCTGCTTCGCCTGTTTCGGCATCGTTTTGCAAAGTTGCTCCTGTGCTACCAACACCACCACCATTACCCAACGACATATAAAGTATATTTGATAAGCTAAATTTTTTGTTTATTTCCCAATAATCTTTAAGGGTAAATTGTGGTTTGTGGTAATAATTAATTGCCGAAGTAACTTTTTCGCGACCTTGAAAAAGCGTATCGCCTGTTTCCGAAAGTGTCCAACGGTTTAGGTATCCCCAATGCGAGTTGTAGTAAATACCCAAATCCCATGCTTGTGTGTTTACCAAACCTGTTTGGTTAGTGCCCGATGCAATAGAGGCGGTATCTACGCCCAAATCTGCGGCATATTGTTTATCGTATCGGGCAATAGGTTGTTTAAAGCTGCGTTGTCCGTGTTCTTGTGGTGCGCCTACTGCCGATAAACCGATGATGTGTTTACCCCATTGTTTTTCTATTTTGGCAAAATAAAACCATGCTTTTGTCCATGTTTCGTCTACTAAACCATCGCCTACTTTATACGAGCCTGTAAAAGTAATACCCCAATCGCCTTTCATGCGCCCTGTTGTACCCGACAAGGTTGTTTGCGACACATTACCCGAACTGTAGTTTTGTTGCACCGAAAAACCGCGTTTTGCCTCTAAACCGCGTGTTAATACGTTAATGGTTCCGCCCACCGAGGTAAAGCCAATTTCGATGCCCCCAAACCGCGCTGCACTTGCATAGAGCGCAACACATTTTGCAAACCCGACCAGTTTGACCAATATACCTGTCCGTTTTCCATATCGTTCACAGGTATACCGTCTATCATAATAGCCACATTGCGTTGATTAAACCCGCGAATAGTGATACGTGCATCGCCATCGCCGCCGCCCGATTGTGTGGCATATACGCCCGGTGTTGAGTTAAGCACCATGGGTAAATCTTGGTTGCCTAATTCTTCTTTAATAGTTGTTGCCTGAATAGTGCTAAATGCCACAGGTGTTACCCGCGAGCGGGCAACATCGGCAACAACTTCTACTTCGCGCATTACTTTGTTGTCGTTTTCCAGTTTTATATCTAAGCTCATTCGTTGCCCTGCTTGTACGGTTACGGGCAGTTTTTGCTCTTTGTAACCCAAATAAGTAACGTTTAGCTCGTAAGTGCCTGCATCTAAGGTCAATACGTAATGCCCATCGATGTCAACTTGTTCGCCTGCGGAGCCTGCTTTAACAATGGCTCCAATTAAAGGTTCGCCTGTTAGTGCATCGGTTACATTGCCCTCAACGGTGGCTTTTTGGGCAAAGGCAAGGGTTGTTGTTGCTAAAAAGAAAAAGAAATAGAGTAGAATATTTTTTTGCATAAAGATAATGTTTTAAATACAGTTTTTGTAAAAAAAACACCAAACTAACCGCAAACAGCAATATTTTAATCGCCGAAAATGGTTAAGTTGGTGTTTTTTTAATTATTAATTATAAATTATGAATTATGAAAGAGGTTTGTAAATTTAACTTTATTCACAATTCACTAATCAATAATTATTTTATAACTAGTTTATTAGGTAAAGTTGCCTCGCCATTGCTTAGGTTGGTTTGCACCATATAAGTACCTCGTGGAATATTGTTTAGGTCGATGGTTATTTGGGTATAGCCATCGCCTGCAATAGTTTGCACCAACTGACCGCTTATGCTGTAAATTTCTACGGTTTGGATAGTTGAAGAAGCAAAAACAAAAGTTTTGCCGTTTGCTGCTGCTGGATTAGGGAAAACGCTAACCGATTGTTGTTTTACGCTTGCTTGGTTGATACCTGTTGAGCCACAATCGCAAACGTGGTAGCCTAAGTGGTCGAAGGTGTTGCGGGGTAGTGTGTCCCACTCGGCAGTTGGGTTCCAAGCGCCTGTTAGGGGTGAGCCTGTTTGAGCTGTTCTGCCTTGTTTAATGCTAGGTTTGCGAATACAAGTTTGGTCTATTGTCCAATAAGCGCCGCCAGCCGAGGTGGTGTAAGGGAAAACATCTGTCCAAGACGTGCCTGGGTCTTCGCCAATAAAGCCAAAGATGTCTACAAAAGTACCTGCTCCGCCATTAGCTGCATCGGTGCGATTAAGTGATAGTGCATCGTCGCCGTTGTGGTATAAACAAGGGTTGGTGGTGTAGTTGGGGCTAACAAACGCATCGGCTTTGTCTCTTAAAGCTTGAAAAACGCAAGTGTCCTGCCCTGTAAGCGAGCAGTCTTGTTTGTCTAATACCACCACAAATTCGTCTTTGGGGGCAATAGTGCCGCTAAGGGTTACCGAGTAGGCGGGGTCGTAGGTGGCGTTGCCATTCGACCAACGAATGATTTTGTACGTTGACAAATCAATAGCCTGATTTGTTGGGTTGTAAATGGCAAGCGCTTTGTTGTTGTTGCTACCCTCTACATACTCCGAGAAAAACAAGTTGGCACAATCTTGTGCGTGTAATTGGCTAATGCCCATTAAGGCAAGAACGATAGTAAGTAATGTACGTTTCATTTGTTTAGATATTGAAAGTTAAAAATATTATTATGTCAGAATGTAGCTAAAAGTACGTTCCTTTTAACCCATTAACTTACGTTACGCAGGGGGTAACGCGAACAAGGTGGATATTAAGCGGCTTGGGGCTTCGGATATAATTTGTTATTGTATTGCTACTACTTTCCACCAAATAATGTTCTTTTACTTTTTTTCTTGACAAAAAAAGTAACAAAAAAGTCAAGGCTGTATAGTAATTGGCTAAAATGGGCAACATTCCGCTAAAAGATATAAACTTGCACGCCAAACGATTTGTTTGTCGGTTTTATTTCTCGGCTCGGTGTGGCGTGCTTCAAACAGTATATCTTTCTTAACGCTCCATTTATGCCCATTTCTTAACGCCAATTCCTATAATGCCAGTCCCAAGGAAATCAAATACAAAACTGTATGCAAAAATGCAAAGCAGCTAATTGTTGAAATGGACTGCGTAATATGAGTTATTTATTACGATACCTATTTATTGTACTACAAAACGCATTGCTTCGGTGCCAATTTGCACTATATACATACCTTTTGGCAAGGTGTTAGTGTCTATTTGTTGTGTTTGGTTGGCATTAATTGTACCGCTTTGCATCATCTGCCCCATAATATTGCTTACACTATAGTTAACGGTGCTGTTGCTTCGCCACACAATATTTAGTACGCTGCTTGCAGGGTTAGGATACAATTGCAAGTTGGTGCTTAGGTTAGGTGTTTGTGGCACGTATACACCGCCATTGTCGGTATAACGGCGCATCCATTCTTGGTAGTATATATTGGCAATGGTGGCATCGTGTACAACAACGGTATTTTCGTCGTTGTTAAACTGTGCGGCATTGCTCCAGTTGTGCGAGCCTGTCAGTACGGTAGGGTCTGATGTTGGCAGTGTAGGGTCGGCAATAATATATTTGTGGTGCATTATATAGCCGTTGTTATCTATTTTAAGGTTGTTGCCCATTACAGGTTGTAAAATATCTAATACGGCTGCGGTATTAGGGTCGCTGTCTGCGTCCATAATCCCCGACAACAAAGCTCCACCTTCCGAGGCATCTTTGAAGGCATAAGCAATGTCGGTGCGGGTAAAGGCTAGTATCGCAAAATATAAATCGTTTTGTGCCGAGCGAGCTACGCGTTGTATGGCAGGGTTAACCAAATCGGTTGGGCTAAAATACAATTCTACGCGTTTGCCACCAATTAAAAATTCTTTGGGGGTATTGTCGGTTTTTTGTGGTCCAAATTTGTTACCCAATACCATTTCTTCAAATTCTATGGTGTAGGCTCGGGCAAGGCTTTGGTCTTGGAAGATGATGACGTTGTTGGCATCAACGGTCATTTGGTTGTCGGTAAAGTTGGTCGAGCCTGTCCAAACGATAGGTTTGTTAGGGTTGGTAGAGTTGGCATCTATCACCAAAAATTTATTGTGCATAATACCGTTTAATGCACCGGGGCGTTTGGTTTTTGTACCGGGTAGGCTTGCCCATAATGCCGCATCTATACCATCATCGCCAGCTATACGCACTGTTACGCCACGTGCTACGGCTGCTTGTAGTGCTTCGGTAAATTGGTTGTCGTTATCATACGAGTAAAAACAAATATCAATACTTTCTTCGGCTCGGTTAAGGTATGCTACTAAGGTATCGGGTAATTGTTGGTTTACGTAGATGGCATTTGTACCCGACGATACGGTATTATCTACCTGTCTGTTGAAATAAACTTTAATGGCTCCTGACGATAACGAAACAGTAGCTACGGGTTGTACTGCCGACACCGATACATCGCCTGTGGCGCTAACGGTAGTGGCTTGTATGTAGTAAATAGTACCTGCTTGTAAGCCTGTTAGGTTGGCGCTATGCGAGGTAGTAAAGCTTGCATCGTTTATGCTACCTAGTGTTAGGTCGGTTGGGCTTGTGCCCCATACCAATACGGTAGTGCCTGGGTTTTGGGTTTCGAAGCCAACGGTTAGGCTATTGGTGGTTAGATTAGAGGCTTGCAAAGTGGTGGTAAAAACGGGCGGATTGCCTAAAAAATCGAAATCGGCAAGGCTGCGCGGCAATAGTTGGAAACCTGTGGCGGGGTCGTTGGCGCTAAATTGCGACATGATGCCTGTAATGTTGATAATGCCACTTGGAATGGGTGTTCCGGCAATATTTGATGCTCCGTTTATGCGCACTTGGTAGGTGTTGGTGCCATCGGTTAGGTTGTAGTTGGCGCTTGATGTACCAAAATTGCCTGTACTCGAAAACGAAACATTATCGAACGATACCAATTGACCTTCGTACATATCGGCGAAGCCTACCGAAGGTGTTAATACCGCAGGGCTAGGCAAGGGGTTACCGGTGTTGATAACGGTAAATGTGCCACCTGTTATCTCGATTAGGTTGTTGTAGTAAGCCAACTGCCCTGTAACCAATAGGCTATCGCCGGCTTGTGTGGCTGCACCTACGGCAGGGTTAAAAACGGCAATACCTGCTGTTTCGTCTTGTATATAACGAATAGAGTTACCAAACTCAGAGCCATTAGTAACAATGCCTTTTACCGTTACGGTCGAGGCTTCGGCTTGCAAACGGGCTTGTGCGATGCTTATAGTTTGGGCAGATGCCGAACTTACGGCGCACAAAAGAGAGAAGAAAAGTAAAAAATTTTTCATTACGCAATTACTTTATTTTGGGGGACAAAGGTAAGAAATAATTGAGTGCCAACTATCAATTAGGCAAATTTAAAGTTTATTTAACAGTTGATGCTTTGGGGTTGATGTAGTTAGCCTGCTTACATCAATCAATCAATCAAAGTTTTTGGAGTATTTCGGCGGCTTTTTCGAGGGTTTCGGTTTGTTTTGCAAAACAAAAGCGCAATACTTTTTGGTTTGGTGCGTTAGTATAAAACACCGAAATAGGGATAGATGCTACGCCTTTTTCGCGGGTTAGCTGCACAGCAAAGTCGGTATCGGTTTGGTTGGTAATTTGGCTATAATCAAGTAGTTGAAAATACGAACCTTGTGCGGGTGTCCAAGTAAAACGGCTACCTTGCAGTAGTTGCAAAAAATAGTCGCGCTTTTGTTGATAAAACGCCGATAAGCCTAAATAATTGTGTTCGTTTTGCAAAAAATCGGCAAGGGCATATTGCATGGGCGTATTGACCGAAAAAACCACAAACTGATGCAGTTTTCTAAACTCTATCATTAGGTTTTCGGGGGCAATGCAATAGCCTATTTTCCAGCCTGTGAAATGAAAAGTTTTACCAAACGAAAACACAACCAAACTGCGCTCAAAAAGCAATGGGTGGCGTAAAATACTCTGATGTTTATTATCATCAAAAATAATATGCTCGTACACTTCATCACTCAATAACAAAATGTTGGTATCTTTGACAAGCTTATAGAGTTCCTCTAAATCGGTGGGTTGCCAAACTGTTCCGCTTGGGTTGTGTGGCGTGTTAAAAATAATAAACCTAGTACGGGGTGTAATGGCATTGGCTACGGCTGCCCAAGGTATGTGGTAGTTGGGGTGATGCAAAGCAATAGGTACGGCTATGCCACCGTTTGCTTCTATGGCGGGTATGTAGCTATCGTAGCAGGGTTCAAAAACTATTACTTCGTCGTTGGGGCGCACAAAGGCGGCAATGGCAGTATACAAGGCTTGTGTGCCGCCCGCTGTGACGGTTATATGCTTTGCTGCGTCTAAGGATATACCATATAAAGTATGGGCTTTGTGTGCAATGGCTTCGGTTAGTGCTGGCACACCTGCCATGGGTGCATATTGATTAAACCCTTGCTTCATATATTGGCTTACCAAATCCATCAACTCTGTCGAGCCTTCAAAATCGGGGAAACCCTGCGACAAATTAATGGCATTATGCTGCCGCGCCAATTGCGACATAACGGTAAATATGGTAGTGCCTACATTAGGCAGTTTCGAGGTCGGAAGAACTATCATTTTTATCGGTTATAAATTGTTGCTTATAAATCACACAATCTAAAAAAATATCTTTTTATACAAAAAAAGTTCTAACAAAAATGAACCTACGTTTCCACATTCGGCTGGCTGTTTTTTCGTTATTGATGATGATGGGCTATGCGGCATCTGCCCAAACAGCCCCTACACAACCTAAGCGCAACTACGACGATATTTCGCGCGATTTTGGCAAGCAAGCTCAAGCGGGTTTAGATACCTTATATCGTCAGGTGGGCAAGGCGGTACAAGTTGCTCAACAAGCTGCCGACAAGATAGACATGTCGCAGGTAACAAATGGTAAAGTAGTGGTACAAAACGATACCATTGATTTTGGCACCCCCGCAGCCAAATTGTACGAAAGCCTAAAAAGTTTAATTCCAGCGGCATCGGCACCAAGTACTAAATAATTTTTTAGGGTATATTCATATATTTATGAACTTGTAGCGAGATACACCATTTAGGGTATTTTTTTACATACTCTATAATAAGTGGTGTATTTTGTTCGGCTCGGCTCCATTCGGGTTGCAAATATAGTTTGCAGTTAGGCGAAACAAGTGCGGCGTATTGCTCTGCCCACGCAAAGTCGGAGGGGTGAAAAATTACCACTTTTAGTTCGTTAGCAGCAGCAATTACATCGGGCAGTGGGGCTTTAAATTTTTTGGGCGATAAGCAAATCCAATCCCAATTGCCCGACAAAGGGTAACTGCCCGATGTTTCGATGTGGGTGTGCATGCCTGCTTGATGCAGGGCGTGGCATAGCTTATCGAGGGGGTAAATGAGTGGTTCGCCGCCTGTTACTACGGCAATGCGCCCAGCATATTGATTGGCAGCGGTGGCTATTTCGGCAACCGACATAAGCGGGTGCGCTTGTGCGTCCCACGATTCTTTTACATCGCACCAATGGCAACCTACCGTACAACCGCCTAACCTAATAAAATAAGCAGCCTTGCCCTGATGATACCCCTCGCCCTGTAGTGTATAAAAATGCTCCATAACAGGCAAATTATTGCCGTCTGCAATTTGTAAATTGTCCAAGATAGGGGTTTGTTTATTATTTTGCATTGTTTTAGTCTTAAAAGGGATACAAAGGTACGACAAAAATTTGACAAAACGGCAAAAAAAAATCCGCAAACTGATTAAGTTTGCGGATTAGACCCTAACAAAAATACTGTTTTTTTACCACTTTAGATAGTCTATTACCCCTAATCAACTATAAAAAGCTATATGGTAAAAAACCGATACTACTGTTTTGGTCTAAATGGTCTCTCTATTTATTAATACACTACACTAACTCTTCCTTAAATCTTTGAGCAACATTAACTTTTGTTCAAGTATTTTTTGTTGTTGCTGATGCAAAGATAGGCAAGTTTAGTAGTGTGTGCAAACAAAAAAAAATTAAAAATTAGGTATCAATGATGCCTAATAGCTTGTTTTTGGTGGATAACCCAAAAACAAGATTGGAATTAAGAAAAACAAACACTTGTATAGCATTCATTACCAGCTAAATACATAAAACAAAAAAATCAACTACATTTAATTATTTTTTCTTTTGTTTTGCAAATTATTAGGTTAAAATGTTTTTAGACTTGCTTTTTTTCTTTAAAAATACCCAAAAATAGAAATCCGCAAGCCCGTAGGTTTGCGGATTAGGTTGTTGTAAGTAGGTACTCTTTTACCACTTTCGATAGCTTATTACCCCTAATCAACTATAAAAGCTGTACGGCAAACAAGCAACAAACTCACTTCGACCAGAGTGTTACCTCTCTATTTATTTAATACACTACACTAACTCTTCCTTCATTTTTTAACAGAATCTTTGTTTTTGTTGATGCAAAGATAGATACAGTTACCGCCTTGTGCAAACAAAAAAAAAGCAAAAATTAGGTATCAAAAAACAATAAAATTGGCGTTTTTGTGCATTATGAAAGGTAAAATGAAATAATTTACTAAAAATAAACTCTATAAGTAGCTTTGTATCAATCCATAAAAAAAAAATTTGGTATTGTAACTAAAATGTGCTTTCTTTACACCGTAAATATTATTAAGAAACAGCCAATCTTAGTTTTGTTTTTTAGTTCAAAAAAAATCCTTCCCCAAAAAAATTTACGCTTTTTACATCATGGATCAATTACATCAACTCATTCACACCTTATCTAAAACCGAAAAACGCTACATTAAACGCATGGCATCGTTGCATGTACGAGGCGATGAAAATAATTACATAAAACTATTTGATTTACTAAACGACCAAGATGAATATAACGAAAGTGTTTTGCAAAACGCATTACAATTAGATAGAAACCAGTTTGCCGTTACAAAAAATTATTTGTATAATGTTATTCTAGACTCGCTAGAATCGTATTATGCCAATAAAAACGTAAACCACGAATTAGACAAACAATTGCATAGGGTAGAGATTTTGTTTGATAAACACTTAATTGTGCAGGCACAAAAAATAGCCGACCGCATAAAAAAGCGTGCCATAGAGCTAGAACAATTTTTTGTGCTGGTTAAGGTTATTGAGTTAGAATTGAGAATGGTGCATTTGTCGCCCGAGCCACTTGCCGAGCAACTGAAAACAATTTACGCCCTAAAAGAAGAAAATTTGATAGCTTGGGACAAATTACTGCAGGTAAATAATTATAAACACTATTATTACCAAATAACCTATAATGCTTTAAAATTTGGATTGACTAATAAAGCAGACGAATTAGATGCTATCAAAGAAATATTAAATAAAGAAGAAATTGAAAACGAGGACAATTGTAAATCGGCAACTGCTTTAAATTATTTGCAGGCAATAAAGTTGCGCTATTACAATATGATACAAGACAGCGAAAAAGGTTTAGAATATTCGGGGAAACAGCTAAAATTAATGATGGAGCATCCTAAAATTTTAATTCCATCTAACTTACAATATATAAGTCGTTTATATAGTCATTGTACTATGTGTTTATACGCTGGCTCTATCAACGAATTTGAGCAATATTTTAATGAGATGATAGGTATAGAAGTGCAAAACAAACACGAAGAAGCCAACTTATTTTTTAGCCGCTACAATTTGGCTATGCAGCGCGATTTGGTTTATCTGTCGCTTAACGAAACACCAAAGTATATTGCGATGATGCAAAAAAGCCTTAAATCAGATGATATTCGATTAAGCAGTGTTCAACAAGCAATTTTGTTTTTGCAAGCTGCCCATTTAAAATTTATTATGGACCAAATAGATGATGCACAAGATTGGCTTAACCTTATTTTAAATATGGGTAATGCCAGCCTTCGCGATGATATGTATACTGTTGTTTATATTAAAGAAATGATATTGAACTTTGAAAACGGCAATCATCAATACCTCGAATCGCGCATCCGAGCTATAAAACGGCTGTTAAGCAATAGCAACAATTTAAACGAAACAAGCGTTGCCTTTATCCGCTTTTTTACCAAAGTTATTAAATGCGTAAATAGCAAAGAACAAACAGTTTTGTTCGAACAATTTAAAATCGAAATAAACACACTTATCCAAACAGGTGAAGCTCGGCAGCTAAGTAATTTTATTGATGTAATGAGCTGGATAGAAAGCAAAATAATTAAAAAGCCAATACTTTATATTATGAAACAAAAACTGCAAATAAATACCACAGATAAATAATTTGTCATTTATAATTTACAATTAAAGACGTTTCTTCTACAATTTGCAACAGTTCGCTCAACATCATGGCGGTAGCACCCCACACTATATGTCCAAACACATCAAAATAAGGAGCCTCTATTTGTAAACCATTTTGTAGGGTAATTATGGTTTGTTTCACAATTGTTTTATCTAACAAATAGTTAATAGGAACCTCTATAATTTGGGCAACCTCGGCAGCATTTGGCATAAAAGTTGGCGGTGTGTGTAGGCTGCCAACCGTAGGCAAAACTAGGCTATTGCTGGCAGGTATGTACAACTCGCTGAGGCTACCGACAATGCTTATCAAATTTCTGTCTATGCCAAATTCCTCTTCGGTTTCGCGCAGGGCAGCGTGTTGCAAACTGGGGTCGGTTGGTTCCATACGTCCGCCCGGAAAACTTATTTGCCCACTGTGTACATAGCCATCTTCTGTGCGTTTCATTAGGGCAGTGTACATTTCGCCATTTTTGGGTATAGCATTGCCAAAACCCCCGATTGTCGGGGCGCTTGTGTGTGTTTAAACGCAAAATTGTTTAGGTTACGCAACGACGATGCCATGCGTTTGTGCGCCGCTTGGGCAGGTAAATCTTGGCTAAGGCGGGTTTGTAATTGGCTTATAAATAGTGAAAAGGTGTTCATTTTTAGGTTTTTGTTAGCTAATTAACGTACTTACAATTTGCGATGTAGTTGTTTGTTACCTTAAAGAACAAAAAACTCCCCACAAAGTTTTTAGGGCTTTGTGGGGAGTTTTTGATAAAATAGTGTTGGAAATTATAATATTGAATAAATAAAAAATACAAATTTTATAATAATCTCACTCCTTATAGCATATTTATCTAAAACGCATAATCGTTAGCATCTATCAAGCGTTGAGCAATGCGGCGGCGTGCAGCTACAGCATTGTATGCTGGGTATTTGGTATAACGGCGTATGCCCATCAACATCATGCGTTGTTCGTCGCCTTCTTCGGTAAAGGCACAAACGGCGTGTTTGCCGCTTAGTTGTATGCGTTCCATAGCCTCTGATGTGTAGATTTTGGTCATGTCTATATAGTCCGAGCAAGCCTCTACACCACGCAAAGCAATTAGTTTGTCGGTGCGCAAAATAGCCGATTCGGCAGTAAATACATCAATCAACATATCGGCAAGGTTCATGATAATTTCTTGCTCTTTTTCTATTTTTTGCATGTATTTTTGCACGGCTGCACCTGCTACCATTAAAATAGCTTTTTTGGCTTCGCGGATAGCTTTTTTGTCGGCTGCCAAAATGTCGTCGTCGTCGTCGCCACCAAAATCGGGGATAGACATGAGGTCTTTTTGCACTGCCATAGCAGGTGTCATAATATCTATTTGTCCGCTCATGGCTCTACGCATCAACATATCAAAAGTTAGCAAGCGATTGATTTCGTTTGTACCTTCAAATATACGGTTGATACGGGCATCGCGGTAAGCGCGGGCGGCGTTGTACTCTTCCGAGAAACCGTTTCCGCCATGCACTTGTACGCACTCGTCAACTACATAATCTAATACTTCCGAGCCAAACACTTTTGAGATAGAGCATTCGATGGCATATTCTTCGGCAGCAATTAATTTAGCTTGTATGTCGTTTTTGCCGTCTGCTTTGCATTGTTCAATTTTGTCGTTCAACAAACCTGCAATGCGGTAATTCATCGACTCAAGTACCCAAATACGGGTGGCTTGTTCGGCAAGTTTATATTTAATGGCTCCAAACTTAGAGATTGGCAATTTAAATTGTATGCGCTCGTTGGCATATTTAACGGTCATTTCGCAGGCACGTTTAGCACCGCCGCATACCATCAAACCTAATTTATAGCGACCAATATTTAATACGTTAAAAGCAATTTTGTGTCCTTTGCCAATTTCGCCCAATAAATTTTCGACGGGTACTTTTACGCCCTCGAAAAATACTTGGCGTGTTGAGGAGCCTTTGATGCCCATTTTGTCTTCTTCGTTGCCCAAACGGATATTGTCGAGGGTGGCATCAACCAAAAATGCAGTAAATTTGTTGCCATCTACTTGTGCAAAAACGGTAAATAGGTCGGCAAAACCAGCGTTGGTAATCCACATTTTTTGACCTTCGAGTAGGTAGTAGGTTCCATCTTCGGACAGGGTTGCTTTGGTGCGTGCCGATAGTGAGTCGGAGCCAGAACCCGGTTCGGTGAGGCAATAGGCGGCTTTAATTTCGCCGGTTCCTAATTTGGGTAAGTATTTTTGGCGTTGGGCTTCGGTACCAAAGTACAATACGGGCAAGGTGCCAATACCGGTGTGTGCAGCCAAGGATACGCCAAACGAGTGGCTAGCACCAACATTTCGCTCAACACCGATTCGGTGATGATGTCGATGCCTAAACCGCCGTATTCTTCGGGGATAGCCGCGCAAAGCAAACCTAATTCGCCTGCTTTATCAAGCAACTGAACGCTTAAGCCCGCTTCTTGTTTGTCTATGCGTTGAATATTGGGCCAGATGTGTTGCACTAAAAACTCGCGAGCCATATCGCCCATGGCGCGTTGCTCGTCGGTTAGTTCTTCGGGAATAAAAACGCCTTTGTCGGCGCTGTCGCTAATTAAAAATTCGCCTCCTTTCATGATGCGTGTTTTTTCAGCAATGTCTGCCATTTTATTGAAAATTTTTAGGTGGTAATTAATAAGTTTTGCAAGCCTTTTTGGGGGGCTTAATTTGCAAGTACAAAGTTACAGCATTTTGGTGGAAAGTTCCAAATTTATTTTCACTTTTTTTTGAAAATTCTGAAAATATAGTTTGGATTGAATACTGGGAGGTGTTTTTGGGGGATTTGGGTTATTTAAGAAACGCAAAAAGCGCTTTAACAAAGTAAAAAACATTGTTAAAGCGCTTTTTTTAGGGTGATTGGTTGTTTACCAATCCACTAATTTTATACGACCAATTTTTACGTCGGAGGTGTTGCCGCGTTTATAGGTCGAGCCTAAAATAATAATTTCATCTTCTGACAAGGGTATATTTAGCATAGGTGATGAAGTAGTGCCATCTGGTTGCTCTTTGTTAATAATTTTACGAGTAATTCCGCCGTTTCCATCTATTTTAGCCTCTACCATTGTCCCGTAGTTTCCCAACTTCTTAGGATTAGATGCTATTGGTTTATCTAAATTTTCTCTATTGTCATTGTAAATTAGATATACATTATCATTTTTAAAACGAGCAATTGACCCTGCAAGAGGAATAATGCTTAGTTGATACAGTGGTATGCTTGCTGACCAATTAATTTTTCCGGTAGTAGTAACATTAAACAACACACATCCATAACCAAATTGATGAGAGTTATAAGAACTTCGTTTAGTTAGTGAAGTAGCATATTCTGTCAAAAATAGCATTGTACCGTCTTTTTTAAAGAAAACTTTCTTTATATTTAGTATCTCTTTTATACCCTTTTTCTCTACCAGTTCTTTTGATATATTCTTAATCTCAGATGTATTTATAATATTCATAAATTTATTAATAATCTTATTGCTTCCTTTTTCCATTTCTATAAAGTAAAATCCATTTACAGTCATCGAATTATCAAGCCCATAAAGTCCTGTCAAGATAATATTACCATTATCTGGATGGATATCTTCATGTAAAGACGCTGCAAACTTATCTCCCAAATCAATTACAAATTCTTCAATATGCCCATCACTATATGTGTTATAAAAGAAATTATATGTCATCTTTCCTTTTTTTATTTCTTCTATTTTGGGGGTGTAATATTTTGAAAGAGCGGCTTTTGTTCTATCATATTTTTCATAATATCTTTTACTAATAACTTTTAATTCTCCTGAGTTAGTTAACTTCATTGTTATTTCATTTGACCATATATAAGGAGATTTGACAGTTTGCTCCCAAAGTAACTTCATATCAATATCAAAAACTTTAACAATAAAATTTTCATCTTCATAGTAGCCATTCAAATTGATTATTAAAGCTATTTTTGTGGTATCCTCAGATACAATAATACTACTATCAAAAGGTACAGCATTACTCTCATCAACCTCAGCTAAGGTAACTTCTTTACCGGTAAGGTCACCTAATGCATCAATCTCATACAATTTAATCAATTGTTTCTTTTTTTCTTTACAAGAAACCTTAAGCCATATTTTTTGTTGCACAGTAAATATTTCCATATTAGATTTTCGATCGATAGGAAAATCCATTTTTTTTTCATAAATATTTTTCATGTTTTTTATATCTACTACGCTAAAGAAATCACCATTCGTGAGCATATGTGCATCAGTGTTAGATAAATATAGTTTCCCATTTTTAATTCCTTTTATTTTTGTTACTACAGTACCCTTTCCTAAATGAACAACATCTCCCCATTCAACACTTGATTTTTCGGCAGTTTGCGCGCTTGAACAAATAGACCATCCACAAAGGATAGCTATGAATAAAATGATTGTGAAATATTTTTTCATAAGAAAATAATTATTTTGAAAACTTTTTTATTAAACTACAATATACAACGCATGTACCTGAAGTGCAAAAATTACATTAGGACTCATAATAGAATAACCTTTAATAGAATAACTTTCCTGTTTTATAAGATGCCCCGATGAAAAAAGATTATTTAAGTGTGTGTATAAATTAAAATATCAATACATAACTTATTGCTTTTCAGCATCTTGCAAAAGTAAAAAAAATATCAATCAATACCCTTTTTATCTTTTTACAATAGCCTCATAGGGTATTTTACCCCTCAAATAAGCATGTTATTTAATCAAGACTGCTTACCAATACAATACTTATACCAAACTCTCGTATAACCAAAGCAGGCTTATAAGTATTATTGCTTAGGTAATAGTAATATTTATCTCCAAGTATACTTGCATAAAAACTCCAAATATTGCTTTTATTTTTACTAATTTGAAAAGCTATCATTGGCATTTTGTAGTTTAATGGAGCAATAGTATACTTGTAACCTAGCAATACTGAATAATCTGTTTTTTGGGTAGAATTGCGATAATACAAGTATTGAGGGAAATCGAAACTCAAGCCTCTCCACCCTTTTGCGTGCTGGATACCTATTTGATAACCCAGTCCAGCATTTAAGTTAATGCCAAGGCTATGCCTACCTTTTTTTATAATTGGCACAAAAATACTAGCTCCTAGTGTATAATGCATCACAAGAACTAGCGTATCGCTCCATTTATATATAGGGTTATATTCATTAGATGCAACATCTACATAGCCTGATGCTGTCATCGGCAATATAGTTAAATTATTAAAATACCCCCAACGGAATTTATCTTTTAAATATGGATATGTTGGATGTATTTCAAAATTGGGAGTTTCTGCATCGGAAAAAGTGATAATTGTTTCTTTTTGAAAGGGAATTGTTTTAGTTGTATCTTGTGAATATCCACATACAAAAGGCATTAACAGTACAATAAAAAGTAATATACGTTTCATTTTATGTATATTTTTTAGAAATTAGCTCTTATTAATAATCCATTTTTTCCAGCAATAAAGAAGGTATTATCATCGTAAAACCGAACCATTCCATTGGCTTATTAAGGTCTTTACCATTAGCATCATACGTTTGATACCACCTAAGATATTCGCTATCTAAAATACGATTTACCCAAACGCTGTTATCTCCCACAGCCACTACTTTACCAGAGCTCCACTCAACAGAATAAAAAGTATATTTATATTTGTACATTTCATATGCACCACTGTAATTAGACAATAAACCATTAGTACCAACATACCAAACCATATTTTCTGTAAAAGAATAGTCTTTTAATTGATGTCCCAAAGTTTCTACATTCCAAGCAGCAGTTGTCCCAGTAATCAAATCAACATATGCCACATATTTTTCTGCATCATTAGCTGTATTAAACATAAAACACAGTTTATTGTTACTTAATTTAGCATAGTTAAAAGGTTCACTTTCAATACTATAATTAGAAAAAAGCACAAAAGTCTCTCCATAATCGGCACTTTTATATACAATAAGATTTACGTTCGTGCCGATATAATCTGATAGTGTCCAAAAAAGAGCGCTCCCATTATTAATGCCTGCGAAACCTCCAGGAGCAGATTTTTCTACCCAAGTATTCCCTCCATCAGTTGTTTTGTATAGTTTAGAGCCTTTTGAGCAAAGCCCAATTTGTTCGTTAAAAAAAGCAACTTCGTAACAAATGCCTGCTCCTACCGATAAACTATCCCATGTTTTGCCAGCATCTGTTGTTTTATACAATGTATTTCCTAAACCTGCATAACCTGTTTGTAAGCTAGGGAACGAAAAACAATGAACTTCGTTTGTGTCAGCAATTGATATATCTTGGGTTTCTATTACAGAAACGATTTCTACCACTTTTTCCTCACAAGAAGCGAAAAGCAATAATATCCCTATAAAAAAAATACAGGAAAAATATTTCATATATAAAATAATTCTTTACGTAAATACTCCTTCTCGAGTTGCAAAGATAAATCTTTTCAACCAAAGTATACCTAATTAAAACATTTTTTTGCATTTTTCTTAGAGAATTTATAAAATTTCGCCCGTCAAACACCCATTGTCATTTTTTTTTCTTTACTTTGCACGTTCTTAAGCTCAAACAAGCTTTTAATCTCCTCAACCAAAAATAACCCCCAAATTATGGCAGAAAAAATAAATGTTCCGTTTAATGGTCGTATCATTGTTTTAGAAAAAAGCGATGAGTTTATGGGCGTAAAACCACCCAAAACCACCGACCGAGGTTTAACACCCGCATTTGCTAATCAACGCAAAGTATATACCCGTTTAGGTGGCTTTGAGATTTACAAGATAGAAAAAGGTAAATCGACGGAGCGCAGCTTAGATGCCGTGCGTAGTACCACCAACTTAGTAGGTACACACATCTACAAACAAACAAGCAACCAAAAATTATTTGTACCAACAGGCGAAATACAAATAAATTTTATTGAATGTACCGAACTAAGCGAACAAAAAAAAGTACTTGACCAATACTCGCTAAAACTTGTGCAACAAATTGATGAAGATAGTGTAATTGCTAAAACCACTGCTTTATCACCCAATCCTATAAAAACGGCATTGTTGCTCAACAACGAAAGTTTGGTAGATACCGCCGAACCAGATTTAGACTCGCAGCCCGAACTATACGCCATACCTACACCGCCAAGTGCTTTGTTTCATAGACAATGGCATATTAAAAATACCGGAGCTAGTTTAGAAGATTTTCCGGGCGATGGCGAATTTAAAGCAGCCCAATATTTCCAAACTTTGCGCCCGGGCAGAGACTCGAAGATTTGGGATGCTTGGAACGAATTAGGCAATACGGGTAGCCCCAATATAATATTAGCCGTAAACGACCGCGGTACCGACATATCGCACCCCGATTTTGCAGGTCGTAACCTTATTACCTACGATTTTTTTACCAAAGCCCCCTTAACAAACCCCGACCGCGACACGGCACACGGCACATCGTGTGCAGGCTTGGCGGGCGGCACTATAAAAGGTAATGGCGTAGTAGGGGTAGCACCTACTTGCAAATTAGCCGTTTTAGAACACAACTACCTAAGCTGGGATTTTTTCCGCTCGATGGCAGATTATTGCATTAATAACAAAGTTGATGTGTTAAGCCTAAGTTGGGGCGTAACCCTCGACGATAATTACTATCCAATAAACGAAAATATAGCCCGCGAACTAACCCGCATCACCACATTAGGCAGGGGCGGCAAAGGTTGTGTGGTATTGGTGGCAGCCGGCAACGAGGGTTACGACCGGGTTAATTTTTTAGGCACACATCCCAATTTAATTTGTGTAGGTGCATCAACAAGCCGCGATATGCAAGCATCTTACTCTAATATCGGCACCCATTTATCGGTAGTTGCACCCGGCGGACCCCAACCCATTATTGCCGCTAACGCATCGTGGGGCGACCAACGCTACGACAACTATATTTTGCACGATGCTGGCTTTGCACAATACACCTATTTCGAAGGCACATCGGCGGCTACCCCCATTGCAGCAGGTGTGTGCGCACTAATACTGTCTGCCAATCCTAATTTAACAGCCGCACAAGTAAAAGAAATTCTACAAAAATCAGCCGATAAAGTGGGCTACCCAAGCGAGTACACTAGTGGTCATTCGGTGCGATACGGCTATGGGCGCGTTAATGCACTTAGGGCAGTAAAATTGGCAAAAGCTACAGTTGGTGCAGGCACTGTTGATACCTCCTCGCCTAACCCACCTGTTACACCACCCAAACCTATACCCGTTGTTAACCCACCACAACCACCACCTAATAGCGACCAACGCGCCATTGTCAACTCGCCCGATGGTTTGTTAAATGTTCGCGCCCGCCCCGACTCATCGGCTCCATTGGTAAAAACGCTTAAAAACGGTGCTGTGGTATCGGTAAAAGGCGTTTCGGAAGATGGAAAATGGTGCCGTATAGATATAGGACAATTTGTAGCACGTAGGTTTTTGAAATTTTAAGGGCAAGTTTTATATAGTTTAAGTAATTAAGTGTAGCTCCGGTCATGTTGAGCTCAGCTAAAACGCAAAATACAGAAAATGCTTTTTGGGGTGATGATTAGCACTCCCTAACTCGACTAGTTGGTGGCACCCCAAAAGCACGGTAAGCGCCCCAATCGCAAAACCACTTTTAAGTCCCAATTTGAAAATTGGTGATTATTTAGCCCCCAACAAACCATTAATCGTTTATTTTAAGCCCAATTCGCTGCCCATTATTTGTCAAAGCAAGTGACTTTTTTGTTCTTTTTTTGTCGAAAAGATGCAAATAAATCATCAACTGCTTATCTTTGTGTTTAAATAAAATGAGGTTTCCTTTTTTTATCTACCAAAGCAATAAACAATTATTTAATTCAACGCTCCATTTTATCATTATCAACTATTAGTAACTATGCAACAATCGTTCTCGTTTATTAATTGGCGTAGTAATGGCGCTTATTGCCTTTATTGGTTATTGCTCTAAAAACCAATACAACGAGCTAACAGGCGAAAATCAACACGTTTCGATGTCTACCGAGCAAGAAATTTCGTTGGGATTACAGTCGGCACCACAAATGGCTGCACAACACGGCGGCGAAATACAAGACCCCGAGCTAAGTGGCATTGTAAAACGCGTAGGGCAAAAAGTGTACCAAAGCAGCGATGCTGCTCGCAGTCCTTATAAATTTGATTTTCATTTACTTGCCGACCCAAATACTATTAACGCCTTTGCCCTACCCGGTGGGCAGGTGTTTATTACCTATGCCTTATTAGCAAAATTGCAAAACGAAGACCAATTAGCAGGCGTGTTGGGTCACGAAATTGGGCACGTAATTGCTCGCCACTCGGCAGAACACATGGCACAACAAGAGCTTGCCGAAGGTTTAAAAGGGGCTACCATTATGGCAACCTACGACCCATCTAACCCAAGTAGCGTTGGTAGCCAACAATTGGCTGCTATGATTAGCAATTTGGTGTTGATGAAATATAGCCGCGAAGATGAGCTAGAATCGGACGAATTGGGTGTTAAATACATGATACAATCGGGTTACAACCCAGAGGCTTTAATGGGGGTGATGGAGATTTTAGAAGCTGCATCGGGTGGCAACCGCCCATCGGAGTTTAGCAGCACCCACCCAAGCCCCGAAAACCGTATCGAAAAAATAAAAGCATCCATAGAAAAATACAAAGATTTGAAGGCTGCTAAATAAGCACTCTTTTTCATCTGCACAAAAAAAACACTTGCCTATATTTGGGCAAGTGTTTTTTTTTATTTGTGTATAAGTTTTCACAAAACAGGTTCTAGTTTCGGTAATTTTACTTTGTAGTGATTTATTTTATCGGTTAAACTCATAGTGGCGTATCGTGGCGAGGGTGAGGGTAGGCACTCGGTGTATGTTGTATTTGGAAAACATTTACGAAATTCTTTTTCAACAAATTTACTGGTAAAAAAAATAGTTATATCGGGGTACTCACTAAGTACTTTTTGGATAGGTTGAACGTTATTTAGACTTTAGACAAATTTGAGGATTTGTGTGTAAAAACAGAACAGTCTGCGTACTTTTGAGGTATGAAGATAAAAACACAAACAGAACTGTTCTGCGAATTTCTTGATTTATTAAAGGTTGCTAATTCGAAGGCGTTATGTACCTTGGTAAAGTCACTATCGTCGCACTACTGTGGCAGTGTAGTATCGTTAAGCCTTAGCGAAGAATTTGGTCGTCACTACACGATGATTAATAAAGTAGTCAAATCATTATCTGTTAGAGGAGTAGCCGAAGACGATGCTAAACATTACGCCAATGTTCGGAAAAAAGTGCAACATTTCATTTCGCCTTGGCTGCCCTCTATTCGGACGGCAGGGGGCATTTCGTACTATGGCTTGTCGCTAGATGCCACAAGTGGCGGTGGCGAACACGCCAAATGTAGGAAAAACAGAGGCTTTGTATATAGCCCTAATAATCAAGTACCTGGCAACAAACCCGTAAAGGTAGGCAACACCTTGTCGGTACTTCATCTTAATGTAGTAGAACAAGGCGTACGTTGGGCACCACCACTAGATGTACGTTGTGTAGATTTAGATAACTCTACTACGGCTGTTGGAGTAACACAAATTAAAGATTTATTGTTGGATAAAACACTACCATTTCATGCGGCATTATCTGTTTTGAAGATGGATAATCAGTACTGTAATGCCTTTTGCATTGCCCCGTTGTACGAATTAGTGGGTTTGGTGAATATAATTCGGGCTAGACATGGACAGAAAGTGTATTTTCCGACAGTAGAACAAACACCCGGCACATCAGCCCCTAAACCCCAAGGTGCAAAAGTGGTGTATGGCAAGGAGGTTTTTTTAAAAGATGTGTCGGAGAATAAAGTTTTTAAAAAAACAATAGCCGGTCGGACAGAGAGCTACACCAAGTATCAAGAAAGTATTGTAGATACACCCGCCGATGAGCAAACAGAACAACACCTGACGCTGGGCAATGGAAGGCAAGTTATTTGCCTTGTGAAGCGTTGGAATAATTGCAAGATCCGCACAAAGCACGGATTTTCGATGAAAGATAAGCCCCTCGATGTTGTCCGCATAAGTGTTATTGATGCCCAAAGCAAAAAAACGATTTACAATCGTCCTACTTTTTTATTTGTTACAGGGCAGCAGAAAACGCAAATACCCTTGGACATTATTGCTCCCGAATATAGAGAACGATACGATGTAGAGCCTACTTATCGGTTTAGCAAACAACATTTATTACTCGACAAGTTTCAAACACCCGATGAGGCACATTTGGACAATTGGCTATTAGTGTGGCAGTTAGCCTTTTGGTTGTTGTTCGTAGCACGTAAAGAAGCAGCCTTGGTCGTTAATCCGTGGGAGCAATATCTGCCCAATTACAAAAACAAGCTAAACAAACAAGACCGTGTGTTGACACCTGCACAAACTAAAAGAGGTATGAAAACACTTTTTGCCACTTTAGGAATACCCAGACGAGAAGTGCAAAAGTGCGAAAAAATCAAAGGTGCACCCAAAGGAAGACAATTCGAAAAAAGACCGACCTATAGTCCTAGCAAAAAAGGTAAAAAAGACCCCATTGAACAAAAAAAACAGCTTAATTGCTAGATTTCTCACTACATATCACCAATTTTAATCATGTCTGCATAGTGCGGATTGTCCCTTTGTGTCTAAAGTCTAAAAAGGATTTATAGACATAGGCAATTTAAACGGATACCACCATCAATATGCACAAGCAGAGCAATTACCACATTGTACTTCGGGGTATGTTAGATGTATCTATATTATGCCACTCAACTGGGGCGCGACACCTTGATATCGAGTTAAGTGCCGAACCCCATTGCAATGCTAATTTTAATTTTATGACACAATATGGCAACCTAATCGGTTGTTTCAACGATTACTCGTATAGTACATCGGTATTAACCAATGGCAGTGGATAATAGATACCACAGATACCCTTACGAACAAAGCCCAACTTACCAGTTCAATACGGGCAACCACCAAGTGTTTAAGTACCACATCAAACGATGGTTGCGAGGCTACAAACTGCAAAACACTACGTTTGTTCGAAAACGATTATCATTGTACCATAAACGAACCTGGCATCATGCAACCCGATACCGCTTGGTTAGTGGTATTAGTTACGCCACAGGCGAAAACCTAAGCTATGATTGGGCAGTTGAGTACAATGCACCCAATTATGTAACCGAAGGTACCGATAGTATTTGGCTGTGCAAATGCGATCCACCCAACAATGATACCCCTTTTTAGGCTAATAATTCAAAATACGTCGGGTTGTTTTGATATGTTTCAGGGAGCAATTACCTATCCCGATTTATCGTGTAACTCCGTTGCAACTATTAAACACCAACGGTTTATATTTGAGGCAGACGTTATACCTATTGCCACACCATTTGCCCTTTTACAATATGTATGGTACCACGACGAAGTAATAACCAAACCATCCCAACACAAGCTATTATTTCGCCAATTTGGGCGAACACGAAGTTTGTTATTACATCATAAGTTCTTTTGGGGGCTTACCGATTTATCTGCCAAACCATTAACCCAACTGAACCCGACCCAACTTTGTGCAATGCCGATTTTAGCGTCGAAGCCCTAGTGGAACAAGATACCCAAAATGTAATTTTTAATAATCAATCGATAGAGCAAGTAGTTTGGGGCTACAGGTTTGGCGATAACACCGAAAACCTATACCGTACCGCAAACACTAAACCACCTCTATACCAACGGAACCCACGAAGTTTGTTTAACGGCATTAGGTAATCAGCCGCGACAAAACTTGTAAAACCATCACTATTCCGTTACCACCTGCCGTAGGAATAAGCGTAAGGGATAATAGCAGAGTATATCTTTATGCCAGTTGTTACGCAACAAAGCACTACTTTATTGTTTAACGCCAAACAAGCACAAAATAGCTTTATTACCGTTAGTAATCTAATGGGGCAAACGCTATGGCAGCAACATTATGCAGCACAAAACGGCTACAACCAAATACCTATACATTTGGACAATGCACCAGCAGGTGTGTATATAATAACACTACAAACCAAAGAAATACAATGGCAAAGTAAAATTTTAAAGCATTGAAATAAAATTACCAAACACTACATCGGATAAAAAATCACTAACTACTGTTTTCAAAATTGATAATTTATTTTTAACCATTTCCCACACCAAACTAACTTTTTTTTCGTTTGTAGATTTGGTATAGACACTCAATTAATAGCCATTTTATTTATTTTTTATAAAAACACCAATCATGAAAAACCACCACTTTAAACCATTATTAATAGTGGCATTATGCCTTGTTGCTAACAGTTTATTGGCTCAAGATATACATTACTCGCAGTTTTATGCCGACCCCTTGCTTAACCCCTGCCAATACGGGTAATTTTAACGGCGATTATAGATTTGGTGCTACTTCGCAACCAATGGCAAGCCGTTCCGGTGCCTTACAACACCTTGTCGGGTTATACCGATTGGGCTTTTTTGTTAATCAACGCAGCAACACACCCGCTTGGCTGGGCGCAGGTTTGCGCCTACTTGCCGACCAAGCAGGCGATGGCAAACTATCTACCTACGAAATACAAACCCTAATTGGCGGACACAAAGCCCTAACACCTAACTTATACGCATCGGTGGGCGGTGGATTTACGTGGGTGCAAAAACAAATAGATTTTGGGCAATTGTATTTCAATAATCAATGGAACGAAATAGACTTTGACCCCGATGCCAACAATCAAGAAAACCTAATTGGCAACCGCCTTAACTACCTCGATTTGCAAGCTGGTGGGTTGGTAAGTTATGCACAAGCTAATAAGTGGAGTGCAAACATAGGCATGTCGGTTTTGCACGTCAATCAGCCCAAAGTATCGTTTTTAAATGGTGGCGATAATCGAATGGGCGTGCGATACATAGCCCAAATAAGCAGCACTATTACAGCCAATAGCCGCCTAAACATAGAACCTGCCGCCTATTTTACTACCCAAAAACGCGCCGCCGAGCTAGTTATAGGTAGCAATATTGCCTATACCCTTGCCAACAGTGGCAGTGCCTACAAACCTAAACCCATGAAAGCTTACGCGGGTTTGTGGTACCGCTACCGCGATGCCCTAACACCTTTGGTGGGCGTTGAGGTAAACGATTACCGCATTTTGCTGTCCTACGACATAAACATATCTACCCTACGCACTGCCACACAAGGACGAGGCGGTTTAGAGTTATCGCTGGTGCATGTAGGTAGCTTTAATAAATTAAACAAAAGCAGCATTAACTGCCCACGATTTTAAACAAACAACAACTATACACCTAGCTATAACTTAGGTTTGTTGCCAAGCAATTACTGTTTTTTGCATAAATTAACTCAAATCTAACACAATATCTATAAAGTATGGCAACCTTATTGCTTTTTTACAACAAATTACTGTATCTTTGCACATCGAAAAGTGCCAAATAACAAAATTTATTTTTAAAAATAAAGATGAATTTACACTAATTATTTTCGTACAAAAAACTGCGGCTATCAAAGCAAAGGTACTTTACGGCATCTGACCCAAAAACATACAACATGTTTGTTTTATACCTTAAAGGATTAGTCAGCAGTGCATCTTTAATTTTTAATCTCAAAATATATGTCTTGTAGTAGTTGTTCAACAGGTGGTGGCTGTAGCACCAGCGGCAAAACAGGCGGTTGCCGTAGCAATGGTGGTTGCAGCACGGGTGGTTGTAACAAAATGAATGCATATGATTGGTTGTCGGACTTGCCCTTCTCGGCACAAAACGAAAACTTTAAAACCGTGGAGGTAAGTTTTAAAAACGGTAGCCGAAAAGGATTTTACCAAAATAGCAATAACATAGATTGTAATACCGGCGATTGGGTAGTGGTAGAAGTAACTACAGGTGGCTTTGATATTGGACGAATTAGTCTAAGCGGCGAACTAGTGCGCTTGCAAATGAAAAAACGCCGACACCGCGAAAGCGAAGAAACACCCCGCATTTTGCGCATAGCCACCGAGCGCGATATGGCAACGTGGGAAAACTTTAGACAACACGAACAAAGCACTATGGTAACAGCTCGTGTTATTGTAAACGACCTAAAACTAAACATGAAAATTGGCGATGTAGAGTATCAGGGCGATGCACGCAAAGCTACCTTTTATTATACCGCCGACCCGCGTAGATTTTAGAGAGTGATTAGACTGTTTGGCCCGCGAATTTAAAGTGCGTATAGAAATGCGCCAAATTGGCGCCCGACAAGAAGCCCGACGCATTGGCGGTATTGGCACCTGCGGACGCGAATTGTGCTGCTCGTCGTGGCTAACCGATTTTAAATCGGTATCAACCATTGCTGCCCGTTACCAACAATTGGCTATCAACCAAGCCAAATTGTCGGGGCAATGCGGTAGACTAAAATGTTGCCTTAACTACGAACTAGACTCGTACCTCGATGCCATCAGCGATTTTCCAAATCATGCCGACAACATAGACACACAATTGGGCATGGCAAGGCTTATAAAAACCGATATTTTTAAACGCCTAATGTGGTATGTATTGCCCAAATCGCCGCCCGTGCCTATTACCGTTGATAGGGTAAAACAACTATTGGCAATGAACCGACGCGGACAAAAACCCGAAAACTTAGTGAGCGAAAATGCCACACTAAGCAAAATAGCTGCCAACGTGCCCGTTGCTTTTCATAGCGGCGTAGGCGAAATAAAACTCGAAGAACTTGACCCGAACATTGGCAAGAAAAAGAAAAAGAAAAAAAAGAAACCCGATACCAAACGCGAACCCAACGAAGCCCGAGCAAACAACAACACACCCAAAGATGGCGAACCCAAAGAACGAAAAGCAAAGCCAGTAGTTAAATTAAATAACAACAAAGGTAATGCAGATACCCCCGTCGAATAAATAACAAATAAAAAAAATATTTTTCTAACGCACTTAAGTGCTAAGATATTAGCTATATAAGGTACTGCGACATTTTTTGTGGATAAAACAGCTTTAATTACCCACAATATTTGTCGTAGTGCCATTATTGGTTTGTTGCATATTATTAACCACATACTATAAATTACAATAAATGCGTCAGCAATTTCTTTTGCTTGTTTTATTATTTTCTATATTTACAGCCTGTAACTCGTCGGGGGTATTTGACCAAAACACCGACATAAAAGGCAAACAATGGAGCTACGACCAAATACTACCTTTTGAGGTAAGCATTACCGATACCACACAACAATACAACCTATATATTAATCTGCGGCACACCAACGATTACCAATATAGTAATTTGTGGCTGATGATGCGCACCACCTTCCCCGACGGGCAAACACTTGACAAACGCGTAGATTTACCACTTGCCGACAAACAAGGCAAATGGTATGGCTCGGGTATGGGCGATATTATCACCCAACAGGTACTTATACAACCCAATGCCATTTTCCCGATGCTAGGCAAATATAAATTTGAACTGGTACAAGACATGCGCCTAAACCCACTACCCGATGTTATTTCGGCAGGTTTGCGCGTAGAGATAGCCGACCAAAAGAAAAAAGAAGCACCCAAACACACCGATAAGCCAAATGTAGCTAAACCTAAATAAAACAGATTAGCTACATGGTGCTTTGCGTTGTTTGTATGATACAAGCAATGGCTACTCACACAATTTGTCACTAAAGCATTCATGTTACTCAGCCCATTTTCATAATTAGACATTTGGTGTTTTTAGCTACGCTTTGTATCGCTTTTGGGGACAGACCCAGATAGACGCAATCTGTGTGAACCGTTATGGGTTAATCAAAAAGAATAAAAAATAAATCTATGCCATACTTAGACGAATATTCTGGAAGCTGGACTTCAACACAAGCCAGACATTTACTAAGGCGAACCACATTTGGACCTTCCATCCAAATGGTAAATACGGTCACCAATTTGGGAATAAATGGTGCGATTGATGAACTATTTGCTCAACTACCCATGCCCGCCCCTCCTTTAAAATCCATTCCCGACGGTACCGGAAACAACCAACTCAATGATCCAGGTGCAGTCTATGGAGCGACTTGGGTAAATGCCGCCCCTTTTCCGAATGTCAATCCACCAATGTACCGCAATCGGATTCTTCGTTCAAGAAGCAAGTCGCTTTATTCTTGGACAATATTACAAATGCACTACACCGAAATCTCTATCAGAGAGAAATTAGCTTTGTTCTGGCATAACCATTTTGTTGTTGCTGATGGCACTATTGCACATAGAGAGTATTTGTATTATACGCTGTTGCGAAGTTTTGCTTTGGGCAATTTTAGAGAATTGACCAAAGAAATAACAATAGATACAAACATGTTGTTATATCTAAGCGGAGCAGAAAACACCAATGTTGCGCCAAATGAGAATTATTCCAGAGAACTATTGGAGTTATTTACCGTCGGAAAAGGTGCATTAGCGGCCCCAGGAGATTATACAAATTATACAGAAACAGATGTGGTAGAAATGGCAAAAGTGCTTACCGGGTGGCAAGTGTCTCCAATTTCTAATCCAAATACCTTGACTGCACAGTTTTCTGCCAACAAGCATACCCAAGGTGACAAACAATTGTCTGTTCGATTCAATAATGCGGTAATTTCAGAAAATGGCGAACAAGAGTATATAAATCTGATTGATGTAATTTTTCAACAAGACGAATGCGCTCGTTTTATCATGAGAAAATTATATCGCTGGTTTGTTAGCTACGACATCACCGATGATATTGAAACAAATATCATTGAGCCTTTGGCTTTAATTTTAAGAAACAACAATTACGAAATTGCTCCTGCGCTGCAAGTGCTTTTAAAATCGGAGCATTTTTATGGCTCAACGGCTTGCATGATAAAAAGCCCCATCGATTTGATTATGTCTGCCACAAGAGGTTTAGACATCAATCCGCCACAAGGAAATATAGCAGATGAGTACGACCATGCCTATCATTTCTATATTATGTCCTCTGACTTGGAACAATCGCTCTATTATCACCTAATGTGGCAGGTTGGGCAGCTTATTATCAAGAGCCTCAATTCCACAAATTATGGATTAACAACTTGTTACTTCCCAAACGTCATGAGTATTGCAGGCTGATGGTAGAAGGAGGAAATTTTAGCTATAACGACGAAAACTATAACATCACTGCACTTATTCCGGTGTTGGATATCGTCAATAATATTACCAATGCCTATAACCCCGATGTGCTCATCAGTTCATTGGCAGAAATTATGTTCAACTATCCAATAGCTGCCAATCAATTAACTAGTTTAAAGGATATTCTGATACCCGGATTGCCCGATTTTGAATGGTCGGTTGAATACTCGGATTACCTCGCAGACCCCGATAATGAGGCGCTGGCTCAATCGGTCGAAAATAAATTAAGAAATCTCTTTTCTGTCATGGTACGAATGTCAGAATTTCAAATTATGTAATCATGATGAAATCAACAATAAGCCGCAGAGACTTTATTAAATCCTCAGCATTGGCATCTATACCGCTTATGTTGAGCGGGTTTCCACTTTTTGCCACAAAAAAATCTACTGCTCAGTTTTCTTGTAACGACAACGATAAGATATTGGTGTTGGTGCAATTACAAGGGGGCAATGATGGCTTGGCGACAATTTATGATGCCAATCAATACACTAATTTACAGGCTGTTAGAAGTAATATTATTCTACCAGAGACTTCTATTATTAATTTTCACAATGAATACGGTTTTCACTCGGCTATGCAGGGGATGAAAGATGTGTGGGACATTGACTGTTTGGGCATTATTCAAAATGTTGGCTATCCTAATCAAAACCGTTCTCATTTTAGGTCAATGGACATTTGGAATTCGGCATCAAGCACCGAAGATTTTGTTAGTACGGGCTGGATTGGACGATTCTATGACCTTAATCATGCTGCTTATCCCAATGGTTATCCAAATACGGATAACCCTCATCCGTTTGCCTTAACAATGGGGAAAATAGTTTCCGAAACATGTCAAGGAGTCAATGCCAATTACAGTTTATCATTGCTAGACCCGTTCAACCCCGGAACAGCATTAGTTAGTGCCGAGGGGAATATTCCGGCAAATTGTTTTGGCGATGCCTTATCATTTATAAACAATACCGTATCTCAGACTAATGCTTTTGCGTCGGTTATAAGCAATGCGGCAAATGCCGGAAATAATTTGTCCACAAAGTGGAATAGCCTACAAACTGAGCTTGCCGAAAAATTGAAAAATGTTGCCCGACTAATTTCCGGAGGTTTAAAAACCAAGATTTATGTAGTTCAACTAGGCGGATTTGACACCCACGACAACCAAGTTGTTGATGGAGCAACAACTACCGGCATACATGGGGAGCTACTTCGCGAACTTTCGGATGCTATATGTGCATTTCAAGACGACCTTAATTTATTGAATGTTAATGATAGAGTGATAGGTATGACCTATTCCGAATTTGGCAGGAGGATTCGTTCTAATGCAGCATTGGGCACCGACCACGGCACAGCAGCGCCGCTGTTTCTATTTGGTTCTTGTATAGCTAATCAAGTGTTAGGCGACCATCCCGAAATAGACCCACAAGTTGGGACAGAAGAAGGAGTAGCGATGCAGTATGATTTTAGAGACATATATGCAACTATTCTTAAAAATTGGCTTGGATTGAATGATAGTGACGTTGGTAACGTTCTTCATCCTAATGTTCAAATATTGCCATTATTTAAACCAAGTTGCATCAGTTGCAATACTTGGCAGCCTCAAATAAGCGGCAATGTGCTTGCTTGTGCCAATGGTACCTACCTTTACAGCGCCGCCACACCCACACCATGCAGTACCTATAATTGGTCTGTAATAGGCGGAACCATTATTTCGGGGCAAGGAACTCCTCAAGTGGAAATTCAATGGAATAATGGTTTAGCCGGAAGTATTAACCTTATTCAAACGGGTTACTAAGCCAATAAATTTGAACATACTCGTGCTCGCGCTATTTTAGATAAATAGCATTTGTTTATCCTACTAAACATGTTTCTTGGCTAAACATCGCTGAATGTGCATTGAGCATACCCTCACGACAAGAATTAAATTAAAGTAGATGAAAAAATTATACTTTCTGTTGGGTTTAGTCCTCATTTATTTTCAAGGATATGCACAAGTAATTTACGGTGTTAACAATTATACACAATACCATCCTGGTACCTTACCTATTATTATTTCGGTTCCTCACGGAGGGCTTGTTGCCCCTGCAACCATTCCTAACCGAACCTGCAACAACCCAACCACTGTTACAGACAGTAAAACCATTGAACTTGCAAGGCAAATAGATACTTCACTTTTTAACCTTACTGGTTGTCACCCTCATTTAATAATTTGCAATTTGCGGCGTACAAAAGTAGATTGCAATCGCAATATAGCTGATGGTGCCTGTGGTAATAGTGACGCAGAAATTGCCTGGACTGAATTTCAAAATTTTATTGATACAGCCCAGTGTCTGGCTAAAAGTCAGTTTTTGGGTAAAGCATTTTATATTGATTTGCACGGGCACGGCAAACCTATTCAACGATTAGAGTTAGGCTATGGTTTGTCTGGAACAATGCTTGATAATACAGACAGTGCATTAAATACATCTACATACATTTCTAGCAGCTCTATTCAAAATTTAGTTACCACAAATGTTAGTGGCAGTACTCATGCCCAACTATTAAGAGGCGTTAATGCATTGGGCACATTGCTGGCTAGTGCGGGTTTTCCTGCTGTTCCAAGCCAGCAAACACCAGGCCCCGGGGGTACTGCCTATTTCTCTGGTGGATACAACACAGTTAATCATACCTGTATATTACCAGGTAATACTGTAAATGGTTTGCAAATAGAATGCGATTCAACAGTAAGGAGCAGTTATTTAAATCGTAAAATATTTGCCGATTCGCTTGCATCATCATTAAGTCAATATTTATTTATCCACCAAAACATTAGCCTTGATAATTGCAACCTTGTAGTAGCACCTACCATTACAGGCAATGCAGAAGTTTGCACCGGACAAACCCAAACTTACACAGCACCCGCAGGAGCCTCGGCATACACATGGACAGTTACAGGTGGCACCATCGTTAACGGACAAGGCACTGCCAACATACAAGTACAATGGAGCAACGACTTGGTTGGCAATGTATCGGTAACATTTACGCCATAAAAACCTATGTGTACTCCCTATTTTTGTTGTAAATAAAACAACTGTTGTAAATAGGCGGATATTTTGCTTTTATTGACAATAGTTATGGCTCTTATACTTTTGTTGTGATTTGGGTATTTTGCATTTTCACACCTAGTTGTATTTGGTTTCTTCGGGACCGGCATTATAGGAATTGGCGTTAAGAAATTTATTGGGGCATAAATGTAGCGTTAAGAAAGATATACTGTTTGAAGCACGCCACACCAAACCGAGAAATAAAACCGACAAACAAACCGTTTGGCGTGCAAGTTTATATCTTTTAGCGGAATGTTGCCCATTTTAGCCAATTCCTATACAGCCTTGACTTTTTTGGTTACTTTTTTTGTCAAGAAAAAAAGTAACAAACTTTTAATGGGTGGTGAATACTAAAATAATACAACATGCCACTTAACAGCTTGTATCATGCTTGCTCAATAGGAGTATAAAAAGCTATCATTTGTCAGTTTCCACAACAAAAGTAAAAGAACCATAGTTTATATTGCATAAACATTACCTATACCTAACAAAGCCCCCATAAGCCATTGTGCTTATGGGGGCTTTGTTACGTGATACACACTACAAACTATAGCATATTGCCCACAACACCCGTCCAGCAAAATAGTCAAGCCGTACAAGCGGCTGTATAACAATATTGTCAAAAATACCTCTAAATTGTCACCAAAAAGTAAAACTATTTACCTTAAAAGCCATTATACACCCAATATATCCACTTATGCCAGCTTGCTCTTTTTAGCATCATATTTGGCAAGATTTTTGAACTTTATGGTCTGAAATAAAAACTGCTTAGCCCTAAACCAAATAAGCAAGTAGCAAAAAACCAACATTACAGAAAATATCCCCCTTATGAAAAACGTGCTTATCCTTGCCTTTACGCTATTGTTGGCAGTAAGTGGCATTTGTTATAACCTTAGTCAAGCCAGCAATTTTGCATCGTGGTTTGCCCCCAACACACAACCCAATGCCAACAACGACAATGGTTTTACGCTTTCGGGTGTGCAAACTACCTTATTGGTACTTAACAACGATATTGGCAACAACCTATCGCTTAGCATCGAGCAAGCACCCGCACACGGTACGGCTTCGGTAGTGGCAAACTCGTCTATTAAGTATACGCCCTCGGCTATTTTTGTAGGCACCGATACCCTCCGTTATCGCATCACCGATGTAACCGACGGCTTGTTTGACGTAGCCACAGTAGTTATATCGGTTGCCAACAACCCCGCTTTAAGCACCAATGCCAACAACGACGAACTAACCATTCAGCCAAACCAAACAGCCACCATACCCGTTTTAACCAACGATACAGGCAGCGGCATCACCATTACTGCTTTGCCAACATTGCCTACACAAGGCACCGCTACCATTAGCAACGGTGGTACTACCATTACCTACGTACCCTTTGGCGGTTTCGAAGGCACCGACTCGTTTACTTATCAAGTAACCAATGCCACAGGCTCTACCGATGTGGCAACCGTAAACATCTACCTAACCAGTAACCTACCACCAACACCCAACGATACCCTCCGTTTTTTGTACCTGCTTTTACACCTGTTACCATCTGCGACTCGTGGAGCGACCCTAATAACGACCCCACAGCCATAGACATTGACGATCGGGTACTACTTTTCATTGTAGTTTAACCCTTCTAAACGACTCGTGTTTGCGCTATACACCCTACCCGGTTTTATAGGTGTAGATACGGTAAGTATTGTTGTTTGCGATGATAACATACCAACTGCTTGTTCTACTAGCATTGCTTTAGTAAATGTAGGCGCTTGCCCAACACCTATTGCCAACAACGACAACGTAATTATAGATGATAACTCTGTTACCTTCAACGGAACAGGCGTAGCCACTCCCGATGCCTTTAATGTAGCTTGTTTTCCGGTAGGCATCAACGACAACGAATTTTGCACCGCCGAAGCCCATGCCGATTATGTGGTACAACAACCCGCACATGGCTCGGTGTATGTAGATAACGGCAAATTGGTATACAACGCAGCAAGCGGCTATGTAGGTACCGATGTGTTAAGCTATGCCGTTTGTAACAGTTGCGGTTTGTGCGATACAGCCACCGTAAACATACAAATTATGCCCGAAATTGGCGGTGGCGGCGAAGAACCACCCGTATCTTGCGATAACGCCATCATCTCTATCTGCAAACCACCTTTACCAGCACCCAAATCTGCCCCACTTTTTGCAAATTTGCAACAGGTGGCATCAATACCATAACTGCCACTAGCAGCACAGGCACCATCAGCCAAACCAACAATGGCTGCTTTAACTTTGTGCCACCAGCCGTTTTTAATACCACCGCCAATATCACCTTTATTGCTTGTGGCAATGGCGGCGTATGCGATACCGCCTTAGCTGTTGTTACCATAGACCCCAACTGCGGAACCAACGCACCCCAAGCCACCAACGACAACGCCAATACCCTTATCAACCAAACAGCCGTTATAAGTGTGTTAAACAACGATGTTGAACCCGACGGGCAAACCCTATCTGTTACACAAATCTTAGACCAACCTGCTTGTGGTACGGCATCGGTGGTAAGCAATCAAATTGTGTATACCCCAACTGCGGCTTGTGCAGGCACGCAAACCTTGTCGTATGTTGTGTGCGATGCCACCAACCTTTGCGACACCGCCAATGTAACTATTCAGGTAAATGCACCTATTGTTGAGTGCGATAACCAAAACGAATACTGCACACCCATTTTTACACCCGTTACCATTTGCGTAAATTTTTGTAATTTGGTTGGATTTGATGATGTAGCTATTGTTGATGCGGGCACTACTTTTCATTGCAGTATCAACCTACTAAACGATAGCTGTATACGCTACACCCCACTGCCAGGTTTTGTAGGCACCGACAGCGTATTTGTGTATGGCTGTAATAACGATGGAGCAGGTCCTATTTGCGATACCATTGCCGTAGCCGTGCATGTAGGTTGTGGCAGCCCCGTAGCCCTCGACGACCAAGCCAATGCCCTGTCTGGTACCCCAATCAACATTGATATTATTGCCAACGACTACGACACTTGCGGTGGCAACCCCTTGTCGCCCTCGATATTGCAAACCGCACAACATGGTTTGCTAACCCTAAATAGCAACGGAACCCTTACTTACACCGCCAATAATGGCTATGTTGGTACCGATATTGTCACCTATCAGGCGTGTATTGTGTGCGCAAGTGGTCCCATCTGCGAACCTGCTACTTTGGTTATTAACGTACAAGCACCGCCACCCCAAGCCCTTAACTCGCAACCCGATGTAGTACAAACATCTTTCAACACACCCATTGCCATAAATGTATTGAGCAACGATACTGGCAACGGACTTGGCGTTACTGCCACCACACAAGCCCAACATGGTACCGTAACCTTAGTAGGCAACACGCCAACTTATACGCCAACCACAGGTTATACCGGCGAAGATTATTTCTTTTATACCGTTTGCGATAACACCGGCAACTGCCAACAAACACTGGTTAGCATCACCGTTTTATCTGCCACCAACCCCATTGTAGCCGTTGATGACCAAACATCAACTGCCCTTAACATACCCATATCTATAAACGTAAAAAATAACGACAGCAACATTGGCTCTAATAATGTGGTAACAATATCGGTAGCTCCACAAAATGGTATTGCCGTTGTGCAGCCAAACGGCTCTATTTACTACGACCCCAACACCAATTTCCAGGGCGTTGAAACCTTTACCTATACCATTTGCAATAACGATACACAACTATGCGACGAGGCAACAGTTACGGTGTTTGTAGGCGAAGTTTCGGAAAACGAAGCACCCATTGCCCAAAACGACGATGCCGTTACGCCCATCAACGAACCTATAACTATTTTGGTGTTAGATAACGATACCGATGCCAACCCCAACGATGTGTTAAGCATTGAGTTATTTACCAACCCTCTACATGGCGATTTGCAAGAAAACAACGGCACGCTAACCTATACACCCGATAACAACTACAATGGCATGGATTATTTTGTGTATGTGGTGTGCGATAATGGCTTGCCACAATTGTGCGATACGGCTTATGTGTCGGTGTTTGTTGGCGACACCAACTTGCCACCCATCGCCCAAAACGATACGGCAACAACTTGGGTTAATCAACCCATTTTTATAGAAGTTACCCTAAACGATACCGACCCCGATAATGCCATTACACAACTAAACACCACCGCACTAAGCACCCCTAGCAACGGAACCATCGCCAATAACAACAACGGTTTTACCTACACACCCAACCCGGGTTTTATTGGCACCGACACCTTTAGCTATGTAATTTGTGATACTGGCAACAAATGCGATACGGCTTTTATTACCATAAACGTATTGCCCAACATCAACGCCCAACCCGATATTGTATACACCAACGAAGCCACCGCCATTACCTTTACCGTAATGAACAACGACCAAGGTGAAGGCATTACCGTAACCAATGTAGTAACATTGCCACAACACGGAGCCATTACCGCCGCCAATGGTGCAGCAGGTAGCTTTACTTACTTGCCAACAGGCGCCTTTGTAGGCAACGATTATTTTGAGTATGTTATTTGCGATGCCTACGGAGCTTGCGATACCACCATAGTAAGTATTGTGGTGTTAGATGCCAATACACCCAACCTACCACCCAACGCCAGCAACGACATTGCCACTACCAACATCGACTCGACGCTTGTTATTGCGGTTTTAACCAACGACACCGACCCCAACAACAACCCATTAACCATTACACAAATTGTTGAACAACCCACCAACGGCACAGTTAGTATCAATGCCAATGGCACTATCACCTACGCCCCACAAGGCAACACCCCTTATTGCGATGTGTTTGCTTATATAGTGTGCGATGATGCTACCCCCGCTTTGTGCGACACCGCTTATGTGCAAATTAGCATAGGCGATGCCAACTGCCAAAACCAAATGCCTATTGCTATTGATGATGAAGTAACCACCGAAGAAGATTTGAACATAGATATTTATGTGCTAGATAACGACCTAATTGACCTTAACAACTTAGGCTCGGTTACCATTGCCACGCCACCTATGCACGGCACACTAACACAATTCGAGGATATTTTTACCTACCTACCCGAAGAAGATTATACAGGAACCGACTTTTTTACCTACATCGTCTGCAACAACAACAACCCAACTTTGTGCGATACCGCCTATGTTACCATCAATGTATTGCCACAAAGTGTTGATGCACAACCCGATATTGTATATACCAATGCCAACACTGCCGTAGGTATAGCCATTATTGCCAACGATTTAGGCACTGCCATAAACATAACCGATATTGTTACAGAGCCTATGTTAGGCACAATATTGGTCAACTTTGGCAGCAACATTATCATCTATACCCCCAATTTGGGCGTAACCGATACCTTTGATGTATTCGAATACCAAATCTGCGACCCCAATGGCTCGTGCGATGTGACTTTGGTAACCGTCTATATCATAGCACAAGACTCAACCAACATTGCACCAACAGCCGTTAACGATGTGGCTAACACACCTGCCAACACGCCCGTTGTGATTGCCGTTACCCAAAACGATTTCGACTCGTTTGCAGGCGACCAACTAATTGTTAGCGGCGTAGAAACCGCCCCACAACATGGTACGGCTGTAGCCAACGCCAACGGCACTATCACCTATACACCCAATAACGGCTATATAGGTTTAGACCAATTTACGTATATTGTGTGCGATAATGCAAGCCCTGTTTTGTGCGATACCGCAACCGTAGTAGTAAATGTAGGCAGCATTGACCCCAGCAACACCGCACCCATTGCCAACGACGATTATGGCATAGCACCCGTAAATGCACCTATCAGTATCAACATTTTAGAAAACGACACCGATGCCCAAAACAACACAATAAGCATTGTTTGGTTAAACCAACCAACATACGGAACGGTAAGTTTGGCAGATTCAACGATTACCTATATCCCGAATACCGATTTTAGCGGCACCGATTATCTAACCTATATTATTTGCGACAACGGCACACCCGCTCTTTGCGATACCGCTTATGTAACTATATTAGTGCAAGGTTTGGCTCCCGATACCGTATATGTAAACGTAGATACCCCCGAAGATACCCCCTTAGATGTGTGTTTTGCCAACTATCTACCTTCGGGATTTGTGATAGATACCATTGTAGTTATTGGCTTACCCGCCAATGCTGGCTTGATAGTAGATACCACTTGCATACAGTATCTGCCCAACGAAAACTTTAATGGTACCGACGATGTAGCCCTACAAATTTGCGACAACAACGGAAACTGTATCCCAGTAATTATTAACATTGGTGTAATACCTATATTAGAAGCACCGATTGCACAAAACGACACCGTTTCGACACCGTTTGAAACAGCCCTTAACATTGAGGTGCTTAATAACGATACCGACCCCGATGGCGACCAAATTACCGCTGTTATTTTGTTAGACAATGTGTCGGTAGTAGGGGCTAATATTAGTTATGATGTAGCCACCCAACAATTTACCTACACACCTGCATCAGGTTTTGCAGGCACCGACTCGTTCTCGTACGAAATTACCGATGCAACAGGCTTGATGAGCGACACCGCTTGGGTATACATCACCATAGAAGCCGAACCAATTGACACCACCACCACCACGACTCGTTGGTAGTAGCCGTTGATGACCAAGCCTCGACTAACCAAGCCACCGCCATAGAAATACCTGTTTCGGGCAACGATTTTATCCCCACAGGGCAAACCAATGTGGCTATTATTAACCTTAGCAACCCCGCTAATGGCTCGGTGGTGCTAAACCTAAACAGTATTACCTACATTCCAAACCTCGATTTTGTGGGTATTGACACCTTCTCGTATCAAATTTGCGCGACTTATGCCAACGATATTGTTTTGTGCGATACGGCTTTAGTAAGCATTACCGTGCTACCCGCCAACACCGAAGATTGCGAACCGCTAGCCCTAGGCAATACGTTTACACCCAATGGCGATGGCATTAACGATAGTTATTTGATACAAAATATTAACGAGACATGCCGCACCAACCAACAACTAAACATTTTTAACCGTTGGGGCGATGCCGTGTACAACAACACCGAATACGATAATGGCAGAGCTTGGAACGGCAGATGGCAAAACTCGGGCAACGAAACCCCGACGGAACTTATTTCTACATCCTCACCTACACCGAAAAAGGCGAAGAAATGAAAAACAGGCTTTATTGAACTAAGAAGATAATAATTGCCCTTACCGATAAACTAATACAAACAGCCGTGTAGCAATGCTACACGGCTGTTTTAGTTGCAACTGTTGTTTAAAATCAATCTTGTTTCCTCGAAGCCGCGAATTAGGTAAAAAACGCCCTATCATGATTGGTAGGGCGTTTTTTTGGGGTACTTAGTAGGGGGGAATGGTTTGGGGGTGGAGAAGGTAGCAATTTTCAGCACAAAATTCCATACGAAGCATTGAAATTTATATATTAAAAAAACTGCCATACAAAACACTGAACCCACCATTTTACCAAACTGTTGTTAGGCGATTGTGCTTTCTAGCTCTTTATGTCTTTATATAATGTCAATAAATGGTCTTCCGATAAATCCATCAATGGTTCATACATAAATGAGTTCAAGTGTAAGTTTTCAGCCGTCATCAGGTTTTCTATCGAAAATTTCAATCTTTTTTTGTCATTGGGAAACTCCGTTTTATATTGTCCGATAATTTTTCCTGTTTCTTTGCTCCAAATGTTAGTATGGAAATTTGCATCGGTAACTTTATTGATAATATATTCTTCTGCTTTAAATCTTATGGCAATTGATAAGCAAAGCTTTGATTTTAAGTCCAATACTGGTTCAATTGCTTTGTTCGCTTCAATTTCTTCTGCAATTGAAATAACCAAATCATAAACTTTTTTTGTTGTGTCTAGCAAAGTCGCAGTAGTTCCAAAAACATTATTGAAAATTGCCAAAATTTCCCCCGTTGTGTGTTCCTTGGTTTCCTTTATGTTTTCGGCTGGATTTGTTGGTTTAATATGCAACAAGGAAGTTAAAGTAAGATAGTTTGTATTTTTTGTTCCTATCGTATATTCAATTGATTCCTGACAAATGAATGCACGAAATAAAAGACTTTTCGCAAGTCGGAAAGTTTTTCTCAAAAGAGGAAATACATCTTGCTTTTCCCCTGGAACTAAATTTACTTCGCTTGCTGATTTTACGGATTTTAAATTGCCTTCCCAATTATTTACACTTTCTAATCTTTTTTGATTGTTTTATAGAAATCAAAATTATGTGTAAGAATAATCATTTTGAATTTTGGGTCATCCGCATTGTCTTTTAAATACTCAATAATTGCGTACTTGTTTTTATAGTCGAATGAGTCGGCATTGTCATCGATTATAAACAATTGGTCATTCCTATTTTTTTCCTTGTCTCAATTTGGAAGATAATGTTCAGAAGATAAAAAACTCTTTGTTCTCCTGTACTTAAACTTTCATTTATTTCTGCACCGCCCAAATCTTTTGTTGATGCACCATCTTCATATGTGAAAATCAAAGAAGCTGGCTCGTTTTTTAGAATAACATCTTCTTGGTTTTTTATTTTAATTTTAAATGGAACGGTAAATCTGTTCTTGAAAATGTCAAGAACTTTTTTAGCCATTCAGCTTGTTCTTTTTTGCTTCAATAGTAATTTCATTTCGTCTTGTTTTTGTATCAGCATAACGCTTTGCAAAAACATCGAATTCACTTTTGTGATTTGCTATGTAGTTAATAATTAGTTTCTTTTTGAAATTTTCTAAATCAATAAATTCCTTGATTATTTCTTGATTGTTTTCAATGTAACTTCTGAAATTGCGAAGGCTCATTGTTTGCGTTTAAAGCTTTGTCAATTTCGTTGAATTTTAAAGTCAACTCTGGGTCGTTCAAAACTTTTTTTTCTTCTTTATAACATTTTCCTAATTCGTCAATATTCCCAATTTCAACATCTTTAATTTTGACTTTATGTTCGGCTTTGAAAAACCATTGTCTTTCAATGACTTCGTAACATTGTCTGCATTATTATGATTAAATTCTCCTTTCTTAAAATGTAGTATTTTCATTCACTAACTTGTCGTACGGTAATATATTCTTGATTTTCGTATTGAAAGATTTTTCTTTTAAAAATTTCGAGACTTTATCATTGAAAATTTCGTTGAAAACGATGTTTGTTAAAATTGGTGTTTCAATGGCGTTAATTTCCGCTGTTCGGCTTTCAATAAAACTATAAATATCTGTCATGAAAGTATCCGAAATTGTTTGTTCAATTACATTTACTTTCAAACTAAAATGAGGTTGAAGAGTTTTTACAAACTCCTTTTTGTATCATTCAGTTTTATGTTTATTGTGTCATATTCAGTTTTTAAGTGTTTCATTAGCCAAAATAGTTGATGCTTCTTTAAAATCAGCGTCTTGCATTCTGTTAATTACAAAAAACTTCTTCTTTTAAAATATCTCTATTGTCAACAAGAGCCGATCTATGATTAACTCTTTCACTAAAATTCTATCTTTGATATTTGTCAAGCGAAATGTCTTCAAGTGTCTTGGCAAAGGAAGATTTCATTGCTCCATTTGGTGCGTAAATAATTTGCACTTTTGATTTAGTAAAGTTGAAAGTATGTTGCAGTTTTTTAATTCCGTAACAGTTTTCAAAGTGTATTTTTAGTTCATTCATTTTTGTTCGGTTGTTTGTCGGTGCATCGATCATAGCATATCGCCTAACTTGCTAATAGACGAAAGATTTGTCGTACTTTTTGTATTGTTTTGCGAAAAGTTTTAGAACAATACAAAAACTACTACAAGGCATTGTACTCGAAGCAAATAAAAATACCTACTTTGTCGCAATGTGTGCCGAGTTAGTATCGTAATGTTGAGATAGCTACCCTATCCAATTATTCCAAATATCGTCTGGCACAGCCGATGGTCAGTTACATTAGTTGCTAATGTTTAACCCTGCAAAGGTAGAATAAAGAAATGGAAATAAGAAATGATTTTCAAAAAAAAAAAAAAAAAATAATTTCGGGGTTTTCCTATCGGTATTTTGGTTAGCAATGAGTAAAAATAAGTTGGAACAAATGGACGTTAGTTTGCGTATCATAGAACGCGGATTTTCACGGATTTTTAATTTTATCTATAGACCAAGTTGCGTTTTACACGTCTACTTTATGGCGACTGTCGTTTGAAATCAATCTTGTTTTCCCTGAAGCCGCGAATTAGGCTAAGAAAAACGCCCTACCAATTTGGTAAGGCGTTTTTTGGTGTTGGATACTAAAATGGCTGGTAACGTTCCGCTAACGCAGTGCCGCCGCTCCTCTAAAAAAACTATTGGCGGCAGCATTGCCATTTAGCTATGTTACACACAGTTAGTTTATTTTTGTTCTTATTTTTCGATGTTTAGTCTTATGTTTTCCAAATGTTTTTCCAGTTGAAAACTTTTCTTTATCTTTTATCTTATTCCACACAGATAAAAGATAATCGCAAAAATGCTCCATCTGGCTTTATTCTGTCTTCAATTTTGAAACATTTTGTATTTTTTTTCGGATGCTTTCGTCAAAATAGGAGTATCAACAACGATTGCATCGATATATGCAAAATATTCTATTGCATTTTGAGAGATATAAGCACCCAAAGAAGTAATTCTAAGCATATTTGGTATTATGTCTGCTTTGAGTTCGGCTCCTCTTTCTGAAGTTTCAACCAATTTTTTTTCATAGGCGATTAAAATAACCTTATTTATTTGAGGAATTGTATAACCAATCGACTGCAAATGGGTAATTAACTCTTCAATTTTAACGTACCCTGAATGCTGGCTTTTTGAGCTGTTGTGCAATAAAACAGAAAGGAATATGGGGAGTAAAAAATGTTCATTTTCTGTTGCGTAATAAACATCAAAAACATTCGGAATTGGAGATGATTTTAAGCAAAATAAACATTGTCTCCAAAAAATACAGCTCTAAAAAATTCATGCATAGCAATATAATATTTGCCGCTTGATGCATAAATGTCTAGTATTTTTTTTGTATCAACATGCCCGCTCCCAAAAAAACTCTTTACTAAATCTATAGCAGTTCTGGTATTTCCCATAGAAATATTATCCAAAATTTTAAAAGTTCTTTGTTAATGTCAATTGACTTCAAAAAATATCTATTAAATTTTCAAGATTAGTAAATGTTGTAGAAATCTTTATAGAGTTTAATTGGTGTTCCCCAGAAGTAATTTTTTTTGCGAAATTTAGCCTTTTTATTAAGACATCATCAATTCTTGGCGGAGAAATAGTAAAAGCTTTTGGGTGGTATCCGCTAAGTGCACCGCTTTTTAGAGATTTATGAAATGTTTCTGGACGTAAAGTTACGAAAACAGTAACATTCCAATGCTCTGCCATTTCTTGTGATGCCAAAAATGCAGCTTGCTGGTCTTCGTATCCTCTTTGGTCACAGTTGTCAATAAAGATGATAATTTGCTGTTTTCTGCCTTTGCTTAAATGATTCAAAGCTTCCTTTAAATGCTCTGCCTTGTTATTTATTTTTTCCTCCAATAAAGCAATTTCCAATTCCAATGCTTTGGGGTGTTTGTTATCAAAGTAACTTTTGTGAATGGATTTTGTTCTTAGCTTCTCAAGGTTAAAGTGGTATGTTCCCCTTACAAATGAATCCTCTTCTATATCTAAGTTGTGCTCTTTTTCTAGCTTCTCAGATATTTGACCAATAATGGATTCTTTAATGTTTGGAATAACAAGTTCTGACCCCAAATTAATGAGCAAGCATATTGCTTTTTAATAACACTCTCGGCATCCACTTTAATTAAATTCCTAATAAAACTTGATTTTCCAGCACCAACATCACCTACTAATAATATAGGGCGGCGGCTCAGGCTATTAGAAAAAATATCTCTTAATTCTTGGGACATCCCTTTTCTATTGAGCATAGAATCCTCTAAAAGCACCTTTTTATCACCTTCCTCAAACATAAATTTATATCTGGTGCTTAAAATTTCCTTGCTCAATAATGAATATTGAGACAATGTTCCACTCTGGCAGTAACATTCTTCCAAAAATTCTTTTTCCACATCTTCGTCGCGTATAATATCTTCTAAAACTAGCTCACTTATTATTTGCAAATCTATTTGAAATAGGTTTCTTTCCTGTATTCCAGGATATTTTACTAGTAGAAGAAGATAGCTTTGATGGTATTTTAGAATAGAATCGCCCATAAGTACCTTTAATAGGTGGTAATTATTAATTCCTGACGAAGAAAAGGCGTTCCAGAAATCTTTATAGTTATCAAGTGCATTTTCTAACGAAGTAAAAACATAAGCTTTCCCTTCTAATGGAGCAATTCCATCTCCTCTATTTGCGATAAAACCGACAAATTGCCACCCATTACTCACAATTCCAATTTGTATTCCTCTTGTTTGGCAATATTTAGCGACCTGTGAAATGGCATTTTTAAAACTAGGGTTGTCTTTACAAAGAGTTCTCAACGAGTATATAAGGTTTTCTGTCCCCAAGGATAGCTCGAAATAAATATTCTCTTTTTTTGCTTCAAGAATGGCAATATGTCTGTTAGTCAAAGATTTAAACATATAATCAGTATATTCATTTTCGTAAGCATTTTCGGCTGTAACAGCTTCTTTTTCCCAGCCTAAACAGTTATAAATGATATCGTCAATTAAGTGTAGTCTAGTAGTTGCCTCATTTCGATTGGTTTTGTGGAGTGCATACCAAGCGATTAAATTTTTAAAATTTTCTCTACACAATTCGTACTTTTGAGTTGATTCCATTTTGAATAAATTTTGTGATTAAATTACATATTTGTTGTGTTAGGTTTAATTATTTTGGCTAACGCCTAAAAATACAATTAAAAATCAATGTATTTTATATTTTAAGACGTTATAATTCCGTCCCTGAATCCGTTAATTGCTGCTAACGACTTATATGAGTGCAAGTAGCCGTTTTTGTGCGTTGGCAAATCCAAAACTCCTTATGTGCGGCTGGTTTGAAAAACGGCTATTGTCGCTCATATTTTTGTTCTGCGAATTTAGCTTTCTTTCAAGTTAAATTGTTTTGTGATTAAAGTAAAATGTAAGTTTAAGACAAAGTTTTCTAACTCATTATTTAGAAATATTAAAAAATCTAACTTATGTTTCAAATTTTCTTTATTCGTAATTTCGCCTGTCGCCGTCTGACCATTATGTACATAATGATTTCTAATAACATAAAAAAAACTTAAAAATGTTTCAATGGAAAAATCTTCAATACTTTCATCCTGTACATCTGTAACATCACATTTTTTTTTATTTTTAGGTACAATATTCTTTTGGATTTTTCTAAGTTTGATTATTTTTTTTTCTAAATGTTGGTTTTGTTGAGTGCAAGCCACATCAATATTTTGTTGTACCAAAATTCGATATACGAAATAAAAACGCCTACTCTGTTTTTTTGAGCGTCTATTGTGTATTTTTGTTTTTCGCTTTTATATGAAATTAAATGTGACAAACGTTCAGAAAAATTTTCTAAACTATTTTTAAAAATAGCTTTATTCAATGCGGCTTTTTTATCGTAGCCATTTATGATATCTCCTTTGTTTCTGCTAGATGAGTTTTACAGTTTTAGTAAAACCTTTTGCTGGAATAAACTCCCCCAAATAAGAATAAATAAGCTCATAAATAAACCAAAGATTAGATATAATGGCTAATTGAGAAAAAATTTTATCTTCATTTTGAGAAAACCTATCAGAAGGTAACCTTATTAATAAGTAAGTATTATAGAATACAATCAGCTTATTGTTTACTTTTCTTATAATATCATGTAGCTTTTCACTATTTTCTCTATACGTATCTTCATAAGCTGAAAAAGATTATAATATCCCTTTTCTTCTAATACTTTTTTATAATTTCCTCTAAGTTTTTCCATTTTAAAGTTCTTTTAGCTATAATACATTAAACCTGTTTGATATTGTTGATTTCGCAGAACTACCATTTACAAAAACCAAAGCCCGCACTTTTTGATTAAATTAGAAATTTTGTGTTGTTTAAAGATTATCCAACGAACTTTTTAATCGGCTGAATTGTGCGGTTACTCAGATGCGTATAACGTTCAGTCGTTTTGGAACTCGTATGTCCCCAAAGCACCTAAATAATGCGTATATTCGTTCCAATTATTCCAAATGGTCTACGGCACAGCCGACGGTCAGTTACATTAGTTGCTAATGTTTAGAACTGCAAAGGTAAAATAAAGAAATGGAAATAAGAAATGATTTTCAAAAAAAAAGAAAAAAAATAATTTCGGGGTTTTCCTATCGGTATTTTGGTTAGCAATGAGTAAAAAATATTTGGACAAATGGAGCTTAGTTTGCGTATCATAGAACGTGAGTTTTTACATGTTTTAATTTTATTTTAGATCTGGTTTTTTAGTTTTTCATACTTTTCTTTCAGAAAGTTGTAGTGGTTACCAGCAACTAAACATGCCTCAAACACCTGTAACGCTAAATCACGTCTACCGTTATCTATTGCTGTTTCTGCTAAAATTGTAATTCGGTGCCAATGGCGGGTTTCCATCTCCTTGGCGAGTGGAACAAATTTATCGAACATCTTTTGTTTGGCATACAAGATTGAAAGAGCCGTTAAAGCGTTTTCTGCCTGATATTCCAATTCCAAGCTCCAAAGCATCTCTATTTCATCTCTCAAAATAGATTCTACAATTATTACTTCATTTGGTGATAATTTTTCGAAAAATTGTTTCATAAACATCAATTCCTCCATAATCTTCAAATAATCAATTCTAATATATCTAACAAGAATACGTCAGGTGGCATATTAAGTTCCTGTCTGTCAATATTTAGGTATAACTCAAACACTTCTTGATACATGCTTCCTATAACACCATAAGAATCGTCTATCATGTCCATTTTTGTAATAACTACCGACAGAAAAGCCCTATAAACAGCAATTAATTTAGCATTATTTGCTGTTTTAGTATTTTTATTTAAAAGGCTTGTAATTTATCTTCAAGTTTATGTGTCTCACCTTTGCGATAATAATCTGTTTTTTTAAATTTTGTTTCAAGTTCTGTTGCAAATTGTGTAGGATTTACAGAAAAATTATACCAATTACCATTTAGAGCTTTTTCATACAATAGTTTTTTTGGTGTATTAATCATCCATTCGGTTTTTCTGCTGTTTTGAAAATCTAAATCCAAAACTTTTTTCTTTGCTTTGAGATTTTGTTTTTTCAAGAAATCAGCATCTACATCAGCTAAAATATCGCTTGCATCAAATCCTAAATTAGTCAACTCCTTATTCAAATTTTTTATATGATTTGAAATTGCCATATATTTATCGTAGGATAAGATTTATTTGATTTAATAGCACTAATCAAAGCATCCCAGTTATTATCAAATTTATTAGTAAGAATTAGTGCTATCCATAAATCCCAATAATAAGCATTGTAATTTACTTTCGAATCATTGCTTTTTATTTCTCGGAAAAAATCATTTCCGTATTTTATCCCTCTTTCTGCCATACCATAAATTTTTGATAGTTATTGTAGAATTTATAACTAGTAGTCATTCAAATTAATACTGTCGGGTATACATTTGGGGGTTGGTTTTGCTTTTTCATTGATAAATAACCATATTACACCCCTAACGGGGCTGAAAATACGATTTTCCAACATTACCGCTACCCATATTACGCCCCTAACGGAGCTTAAAATACCACTTTTTACCCGACACTATTAAGCTGAATATCTACTAGATGTCGCTTTACAAATTTACTCAAATTTGCTTATTTGTTGTAATCGAATTACAAGTGTTACAAAAACGGTTATAAGTATGTAATTTAAGAATTTTGTTGCGCATTAATATATAACGAAAAATAATATGCGTATATTGCGGGATTTCAAGGCACTATCATTTAAAATTTGCACAAATGTTTCTTTCTTGCACAATGTTTCAACCTAGCGCAAAAGCCCGCAATTATCGCATATTGTATGTTAGGCGATGGTTTTATGGTGTTTTTACTTTATATCTTTGGATGTCTTTTTTACTTTTATTTGATTTCTTTGCAAGCTTATAGGCTTGTTGTGAAGTCCTCAGTTCGATAAGGATTCCATAATTTCGCAAAACAGTAACTTCTTGCGTGAATTTTTCTGTTTCAGTGTTACTTATATTCATTGCTTTGAATATATCGTTTGGCGTTAACTCTTTATCTCCAAGCCCTAATAAGATAATTTGCTTTTGATTTTTTGTTAAATTGTATTTATCAAATTGTTGCAACCATTCTACTTGTTTAGTGTTGAAAATTGTTTTATTGGATAAAGTAACTCGGAACCAAAGTCCATTGGAATACAGTTCAGGCTTTTGAAGTTCTTGTTCTTGCATTAAACTAAAATTCTTTTCATTCCTTCTCCAAGTTCTCGCATCAATTTGTTTTCTCTCAATACTCTCGCAATGAGTGAATTTCTTGATTCGTGTGAGCCTTCTAATTCATACAAATTTTTGATGGTCAGCGTTGAAATTAAAGCACCTGGACTTTTTATTTCCATCCTGTCGTTAAATATATATATTTCAATTGCATTAGCAATACTATAATCCCTATCTGCAATTGCATTAAGTATTGTTTCACGGACAGCATCTTCTGGATAAATGTACTTTTGTTCAAACTGTGCATTCCACTAAATTCAGTTTATATGCTAAATACGAACGCAGGTGTTCCACGATTTAATAACTAGTTCAAAATATTACCAGTAACTAAGTCGTCAGTAATTACATTGTAGTTTGAAGCAGCATCGAGCGTGTTGCCATTCACTTTAAGAATCGCACTTGGCACCTTGGATGCCACCTATTTATGTCCACCGCAAAAGTAGCAAGGTTGCTCGTTTTAGTCTAAGTCCATTTTGGGCATACTCCGCAAGTCCAATTTGTTGTAAGTATCTCTCAATACTCAAACCTTTAATATACTGGTCTGCAATACCTTGAAGTAGTTTAACATCTAAGTCTGTTACCATTGCTCCATCAACAAATTGACTGTCGTACTCCCTTGATTTTATTTCTTGTCTTTCAAATTGGATTTGGTCAACATAAGCAGGCATTGTTGATTTATCTTTTCGTCTTACATCTTCCGTCTGGAAGTTGATAAATCATTGTAGTTCCTTTATTAACAGAAAAATACAAAATTGTCTTGTTGTCTAAAACAAGTTTGTTTTGCATTATTTAAAGGAATTTGTTGGTTATGATAAATATGTGTATGAATAGAATTAAGCATAGTTTGTATATCTTCATCTGAATGTGGAATACTCTGTGATAGTTCCATCATCTTCAACACCAATTAGTATTGCTCCACCATCGGCATTTGCAAATGACACTAATGCTTCTCCAATATCTGCACAAATTGATTTAGTTGTTCGTGGCTTTTTATTGTCTGGTCTCCCTTCCCAAGCGGACTTAAACTCTCTAAAATGGCTTTCACCAAGGATTAGAGTGTTTCTCACTTTATCTGTTAATAATAATATATCTTTCATTTAAGATGAAATTTTGTCAACAAAGTTAGTAATTATTTTTCTGTTTGTTTTGAATTGTGGGTTATCGCCTAACTACTATTTACACAAACCAAAGCCCCATTTTTAGTTAAATTATAAATTTTGTGTTGTTTAAAGATTATCCAACAAACTTTTAACTCGCTGAATGGTGCGGTTACTCAGATGCGTATAACGTTCAGTCGTTTTGGAACTCGTATGTCCCCAAAGCACCTAAATAATGCGTATATCTGTTCCCATTATTCCAAATGGCGTCTACGGCACAGCCGATGGTCAGTTACATTAGTTCGCTTTTAACCCTGCAAAGGTAAAATAAAGAAATGGAAATAAGAAATGATTTTCAAAAAAAGAAAAAAATAATTTCAGGGTTTTCCTATCCGTACTTTGTTAGCAATGAGTAAAAATATGTTGGACAAATGGACGTTAGTTTGCGTTTTGCGTTGTATCTGCGTTTTATAACAAAACAAACCATTTACGTTTTACACGTTTTTAATGTCTTTATTTTCAAATTTTGCGCCAACTACTTTTTTGAAAAAATCATCTACCCTCATTATAATCATCATAAATAATCTGCGTACTATTTAAAGTCATTTCACTCTTTTCTCTCCTTCGCCATTTCACTCTTTTCACTCCTTCGCCATTTCACTCTTTTCACTCCTTCGCCATTTCGCCACTTCACCCTTTCACTCCTTCACTCACTCCTTCACCATTTCGCCACATCTCGCACACTTTTTTGTTAAAAAGCATTAACAAAACCATTTCGGTTAATAAATTAGCTATCTTTGTGCCTAATTAACACAACGATAAAATTACTTTTACAAAAATGAAATTATTTTCTAAACTATTACTTTTGTTTGTTAGCTGTATACCGTATACTATACAAGCACAAATGATAAGCGCCACCGATGGCAAATATCAATACGAGTATGCCAAAAACGACCCCACACAAACACGTATCTACACACTAAACAATGGTTTAAAAATTTACCTATCGGTAAACAAAGACGAACCACGTGTACAAACCAACATTGCCGTGCGTACAGGCTCGAAAAACGACCCGCGAAAAACACCGGCTTGGCTCACTACCTCGAACACATGGTGTTTAAGGGCACCAGCAAAATTGCCTCGTCGAACTGGGACGAAGAGAAAAAACTATTACAACAAATATCCGACCTGTACGAAACACACAAACGCGAAACCGACTCCGCAAAAAAAACACGCTTGTATGCCCAAATCGACTCAGTATCGTCGTTGGCAGCAAAATATGCCATACCCAACGAATACGACAAAATGATTACCTCTTTGCAAACAAGAGTACAAACGCCTACACATCAACCGACGAAACCAGTATAGCATCGACATATCCCGCCACCGAAATAGAAAAATGGTTGTTCGTCGAATCGGAGCGATTTAACCAATTGGTGCTGCGCCTTTTCCACACCGAACTTGAAGCCGTTTACGAAGAATACAACATGGGCAAAGACCGCGACCGTAGCAAAGTATACGAAGCAACCCTAAGCGCCTTGTTTCCGCAACACCCCTACGGCATTAGCACCATTGGCTTGGGCGAACACCTCAAAAAACCCCTTCGATGGTGGCTATAAACAACTATTTTAGTAATATTATATACCAAACAATGTGGCATTTGTATGTCGGGCGATATTGACCCCTCGCAAACCATACAATTGATTGACAAATATTTTGGTAAATGGCAAACCAAACCCCTTGCTACCCCCAACTACAAACGCGAAGCCGATATCACCCAACCTATTAACACTACTGTGATAGGTAAAGATGCCGAATTTTTAAACATCGCTTTTAGGTTTGATGGGGGCTAACTCGGGAGGATAGCAAATTTTTACCACTCATGGACGGCTTACTCCAAAACGGACAAGCAGGTATCATGGATTTGAACTTGCTACAAAAACAAAAAATATTAGACGGCTACACCTATTTGGCTACCATGAACGACTATTCGATGTTTAACCTCTATGGCAACCGCTTAGGCAATCGCTCGAAGAAGTACAGGCTTTGTTGCTTGAACAAATAGATTTGTTAAAAAAGGACAATTCGACGATTGGTTGATAAAAGCCGTTATCAAAGATTTTAAACTTAAACAACTAAAAAGCAACGAAACCAATGGCGGACGCGCCGCTGCTATGGTTGATGCCTTTATTACCCAAACACCTGGGACAAAAAACACGCGAACTAGACGAACTCGACAAAATTACCAAAGCCGATGTGGTAGATTTTGTAAATCGCCGATTTAAAAACAACTACGTAGTAGTATACAAAAAACAGGGCGAAGATGCCGCTGCTGCCAAAATACCTAAACCACAAATTACACCCGTAGCACTAAATCGCGAAGCACAATCGGACTTTGCCAAACAGTTTGACCAAATGTCCGAAATGACCTAAAACCCGAGTTTTGGATTTGAGAAAGATATCCATCACTCAAATTGGCAAAATACCCTATTTTTACATCAAAAACGAGCTTAATCCTACCTTTGCCTTGTATTATGTGCTAGATATGGGCACCAACAACAACCGTAAATTGGGCTTGGCAACCAATTATTTGCAATATTTGGGCACCAACAAATACACCGCCGAACAACTACAACAAGAGTTTTACAAATTGGGTTTAAGTTTTGATGTATCTACACAAGGCGACCGCATGTATGTAGTACTTCGCGGATTAGAAGAATCGTTGGACGAAGGCGTAAAACTATTTGAACATTTGCTTGCCAATGCCCAACCCAACGAAGAAGCCCTTCAAGCGGTTATTGACGATGTGCTTAAATCGCGCGCCGATGCTAAAAAAGACAAAAACCGCATCTTCTCTGCCTTGTATAACTATGGGCAATACGGCAGCAAATCGCCCGTTACCAATATCTTATCCGAAACAGAACTAAAAACCATTACCGCCCAAGAGTTGGTAGATTTGATTAAATCGCTGAATGGCTACAAACACAGCATTTTTTATTATGGCAACAAAGATGCAAAAGTAGCGGCAAAAATCATCAAAAAATACCACAAACCACCCAAAAACCTCCAAAACTACCCCGCTACCACCATCTACACCGAGCAACCTACCGACAAACCACGCGTATTGTTTGCTAACTACGACATGGTGCAATCGCAAATATATATGCTATCAAGGCGGAGCCTACAACACCAATTTGTTGCCTTATGCCGCTATGTTTGGCGAGTATTTTGGTGGCGGATTAAGCTCTATTGTGTTTCAAGAAATACGCGAATCGCGCGCCTTGGCATACAGTGCCTTTGCCTACTACGATACCCCCGACAAACTAGACCGCTCGAACTACACCGGTGCTTTTGTTGGCACACAAGCCGACAAAATGAAAGATGCCACTACTGCCATGCGCCAATTGTTAGTAACAATGCCGCGTGCCGACAAACAATTCGAAGGCTCGCGCTTGTCGTTGCTAAAACAACTCGAAAGCGAACGAATTACCAAAGCTCGCAAGTTTTTTAGCTACCTTGCCGCCAAAGACCTGGGCATTAACTACGACACCCGCAAAGATACCTACGCCAAAGTGCAAACCATGACCTTTGATGATTTAGCCAACTTTTACCAACAAAATATTAGCGGTAAAAACTTTATTATTATGGTAATGGGTAATCGCGATAAACTAGACATGGAATACCTAAAATCGTTGGGCGACTTTAAAGAGGTAACACTAGATGAGATTTTTGGCTACTAATACCTATTATTATTTGTATTTGTAAAATAATTAACTTTGCAAATAATGAACCACATCATCTAGCCAGATAAAAAAAACACACCTTGCAAATAAGCAAGGTGTGTTTTTTTATGCAATAAAATAGGCACAACGAATAATAAAGAACGAGACAATGCAAACACAAAGCAAAAGCAAACTACCGCTCTATTTGGTCAACTTATTTTTACTCATTGCTAACCAAAGTACAGATAGGAAAGCCCCGAAATTATTTGTTCTTTTTTTTGAAAATCATTTTCTATTTCCATTTCTTTATTCTACCTTTGCAAGGCTAAAAGGCAGTTACTATTGTAACTGACTGTCGGCTGTGCCGTAGACGCCATTTGGAATAATTGGAACTTGTAGTAGTTTTTGCATTGTTCTAACAATTTTCGCAAAACAATACAAAAAGTACTACAACAATCCTCTTTATGAGTTAGCTTGGTAACCCCATACAGACATTACGTAAATTGATATGAAACGATTTGGCAATATATTTTTACCGACACTTTGTATACTATTATGTTTGACAATTTTTACATCTTGTCAGACAACGAATAAACAAAATGATACAGAAGAAAAAAGTGACACAATTCCCAAAACTCCTCCTCCACCAGAATGGGTTGACACAAGCAAGACACTTAAAGAAAAAACGCTAATTGACTATATCATTTTGGCAAAGACAGTTAAGCCAAACTTGAAAAATGGTCAACCTTTTGACAAACTTGACTATGACAAAGTAATTGCATATGACTTGCAGGTAGTGAAGAACCTTACCCTGCTGTAATTGACAGACAAGGAAAGTTTGTTCCTGTTGTTTTAGGTCAACAATACTTATCACAAGAACAAGCCGACAAAATACTTTCTACTTTGACAAGCAAATCAACATATGGAGAAGCGACAGCAGCTTGTTTTCAACCACACTTCGCATTAGTGTTTTACAAAGACAATAAAATAATTAATCAAATCAATGTTTGTCTTGACTGCAACTACTTAATCTCTGACATCCTAATACCAGCAGAAACTCATAAAAAGTAAATGCAGGAACAAAAAGAAGAATATGCAATTACAGGGTTTACAGACAAAGGAAAGAAAGCAATAATTGACTTATGCAAAGAATTAATTTTTACTTATAGACAAGAAGAAAAGAAATCAAAATAACAATTTAGCAACCGATAACACGGATTTTGCGTCAGTGTGGCATTTGTACTAGGCTGAACATTTGTACTTTCTATTAGCTTTTGTACTAAATTTGAACATTATCACTTTCTAAACTCCACCTTCGCTAACCCCAAAAACGTTATCGGTCATTGTAGTTTCGCAAAAAGTCATCTAATTTCAAAATGAATAAATATAAAAATTAACTATGACAGAAAATAAAAATAAAAATTCTGGAAACGGTATTGCTCTCGGATCTGGTTTTGGAGTAGTATTTGGAGCAGCCTATGGAATTTTTTCTGGAAACATTGCCACAGGTGCAGCATTGGGATTAGCTATTGGTGTTGTTATCGGAGCAGTTTTCGACTTTTTAAAAAACAGAAAATAAAACAAAGAACCGCTAATAGCACATTTGCAATAGGCGGGGTTTTGTGCTCCGCAGACAGTTTTGTGGTTACACAAAGTTCAGTGCTCCGCATCAATATTTGTGCTGAAAAGCCCGCCCACCGCAAAGCCCTGTTCGTTATCCTAAAAAAAAACGTTAAACAAAACATTTGACTAAAAATTACATTTATTTACTGACGTTTTTACCCTATTTCAATAACAAGGTTTTATTAGGTAACACCCGTGCGTAACAGCAGTAAGTTAATAAAAAATTTTCCCTATAAATAAGGTAAAAACCGCTTGCCGCAGCATCGGATTTTATCTAGTAATATTAAATGCATAAATAATAAAATGATAACAGTCAATTGCCTGTTTGCAGCAGTGATAATGGCAGCTATTACATTGCTACCAAGGCGCTGATGCATAAGGCTAATCAAGAGCGCTATATTTTCAACAAATGCTCCTCATGCCATACCGTTTTTTTAACTAATCCTGTAAAAGAAGAAGTATTAGACACTTACTATACTGATAATTATTTACCATACAAAGGAGCTGCCGCATGGGGCAAATACAGTTCGTTTGTTGCAAGAAGCCAGCAAACACTTGATTGTAAGAGGGTGCAATTAGTTGCTCGATATTTAAAATCTAAAAAAGCATTTACTATCCTCGATGTAGGTTGTGGAAACCCAAGCTTTTTAAATTTAGCACTGCAAAAATTAAATGCTAAAGGTACAGGCATAGATTTTTCTGATAATGGCTGGAAAAACACCAAGTTTGACAAATGACAACTTATTAAAACATCAATTGCGAACTTTAAGCCCTCTTGTACGTTTGATGTAATAACCCTTTGGCATTATCTTGAACATGATTATAATCTACAAGAAACGGTGAATAAACTTTACGATTGTTTAAACACCGGTGGTAAATTAATTATTGAAGTGCCCGATTACAACAGTATAAGCGCCAGAAAACAAAAACAATATTGGCAAGGGTGGCACAGTCCGAGGCACATGACACTTTTTTCTGAAAAAGGTTTTCAGGTGCTATTCAATAGCGATAAATGGAAAATAATTGATCATCATAAGTACGGTACCTTAGACGCCTTTACTTTGTGGTGGTTAGGTAAAATGGAACAGCAACAAATAAACTGGTCTGATAGTATGGAAAGTAAATTTTGGCCTTTGGCATTTTAAAAACAGTAAGCTTTCCATTTTTTCTTTTTGAAAATTTTTTCCAATGGGAATACAACTAGTCGTAATTGAAAAAAAATAATGATATGGTTTTAAATAATAGCAGCTATAAAACTTTTCTTGTTTAATGAGTCAGATAATTACAACTACCTTTTTTAAGGTCGAAAGTTTTTCAAATAAATGGTGGGCATTTACACAAATGCAATTTGGACACAGCTCGTTAAAAAACATCGAAGGTTTAACTTTTTATAAGTTGTTGGGTTCAGGTGCTAAAAATGGATTTAGTTCCATACCCAATTTTGGAACGTATGTTCTTTTTGTGTTTGGCAATCCGAAGCAAATGCTCAAGCGTTTTTTAAAGAAAATTCTTTTTTAACGCCTATCGAAAACGCAGCAGCGAACTATTTACTGCCTACCTCAATACAGCCGAAGTTCATGGACTGTGGGATGGCGTTCAGCCGTTTGAGAAAATGTAAAATTAGCATCTGATAAACCAGTAATAGTCTTAACAAGGGCAAGTATTCGGTTAAATAAATTATTTTCTTTTGGAGTAAGGTAGGTGCGGTAAGTCAAAGTTTAGAGGGTTACGATGGTCTTGTTTTATCTATTGGTGTTGGCGAGTGGCCTTTTAATTCAGCAGGCAACAATAAGTATATGGAAAACGCAAGCCGAAATGCTTGATTATGCCTATAAAAATCCTAAACACCACGAGGTAGTTTTACTAACAAGAAAACTAAATTGGTACAAAGAAGAAATGTTTGCCGTTTGTTCCCTGCAAATTTGAAGGAATTTGGAACGGAGTGAACGTTAAAATTTAATTTAAATTTGTGAAACCATCTGCTCAGAATATTGCGACCTCGTTGGTGCAGGTATTGCAGGTTTGGCTGCGTGCAATTCGTTTGCAAGCTATGGGCAATCACGTTGTTGTTTTGAAGCAAATGATTATCCCGGTGGTAAGACTTTACCGCATTTAGCGAAAAAAGGTTATCGCTTCGATATGGGTCCTCTTTTATTTACAATGCCTCAATACGTTGAAGAGTTATTCGGTGTTGCCAAACAGCCAATGGAAAATACTTTAGCTATAAAAGAAAAAGCATCATTTGTAATTACTTTTTGAAGACGGTACTACTTTTCCGCATTGGCAAATCCAAGCGATTTTGCGAAATCCGCTGCAAAAGTATTCGGAGTTGAAGAGCAATCACTCATTAATTATTTTGAAAGAAGTAAAAAGAAGTACAATCTCACAGCGAGTTTGTTTTTAGAAAATCACTTCATAAATTAGCTACCTATTTTAGTAAAGATGTGATTAAAGCCGTTTTTAATATTGCGAGTTAGATATTAATACAACGCTTGCCGATTACAATGCTAATTCATTCAACAACGAAAAATTAGTTCAGTTTTTAACAGATTTGCTACTTACAATGGTTCTAATCCTTATCAAACACCTGGAATAATGTCTATGATACCGCATTTAGAGCAATATTATGGGACCTATTTTCCAAAGGAAATGCATCAAATAACGATGAGTTTATTCGAATTGGCAAAAGATATTGGTGTCGAATTTCAGTTTAATAAAAGGTACAAGAAATTATTGTCGAAAATAATAAAGCCACCGGCATTCGATTAAATAACGAAATAAAACAGTTCAATATCGTGGTATCTAATGCCGATGTAGTTCCAACATACAGAACATTATTGCCAAAGCAAAAGGCACCCGAAAAAATGCTATCGCAACCGCGCAGTAGTTCAGCCTTAATTTTTATTGGGGAATAGGAACATACCTTTCCGCAATTAGATTTACATAATATCTTTTTTTTCAGAAGATTATAGTGCAGAGTTCGATTATATTTTCAATAAAAAAGATGTGCATAACGACCCCACGGTTTACATTAACATCACTTCCAAAGATGAACCAACCGATGCTCCACAAGGTTGCGAAAACTGGATCCATATGGTGAATGTTCCTTGTAATACAGGCCAGGATTGGGACAAAATAATCGCAAGAACCAGAACCAATGTTATTGCTAAAATCAGTAAACTGTTGAATAAAGATATCGAACCACTTATAGTGTATGAGTCTATTTTAGACCCAAGAACGATAGAGTCTAAAACACAAAGCTACCAAGGAGCGCTTTATGGTGCCTCATCTAACAACAAATTTGCTGCATTTTTAAGGCATCCAAATTTTAAAAGAAGTATAGACAACCTATATTTCTGCGGCGGAAGTGTGCATCCTTGTGGAGGCATTCCACTTTGCTTGTTATCTGGTAAAATTGTTTCTGAATTAATTTCAAAATCGGTTTTAAAATGATAGTAGTTTCAAAACATAAAATTGCTATTAGTATTGGTCTTTTATGGCTTTTTTACTATCTCGGGTATTCTTGGCATTTTATCGCAACATCAAAATTGGTTCTTATCACTAACGCCACTCAATTTATTATTAACTGCACTTATAGTATTATGTAATATTAAAATTTGGGGTTTAAAACGTTGCTGGCATTTTTTATACCATTCACTTTAGGTTTTGTTTCAGAAGCTTTAGGGGTTAATTACGGACTTATTTTTGGAAGCTATACCTATGGCCATAACTAGGATATAAAGTTTTTGGTGCACCACTTTTGATTTGTACGAACTGGGCAATCCTCACATTTATTACCGCAGATGTAGCTAAACATTTTACAAAAAATAGTTGGTTTTCGGCTTTAATTGGGCGGCTTAAGACCATACTCTAGACCTGATTATTGAAGTATCGGCTCCGCGATTTGATTTTTGGGAATTTGAAGGCAAAGTTGTGCCTGTTCAAAATTACATAGCTTGGCTTATAATTGCGTTTTTATCACATTTAGGGTACCAAAGACTGAATGTGTTGTCTGATAAAATAATTTCATGGCATGTATTTATTTCAATTGTTGTGTTTTTCACCGTATTTCTTTTTACATAAATGACAAAGACAGATTATATCATTACCGGAGTAGGTGCTGCTGGATTAATTTTAGCCTATGAGAATGGCTTGTGATGCTTATTTTGACAATAAATCTATTATTATTATTGATAAAAATAAAACCTAACCAACAACCGCACCTGGTGTTTTTGGGAAAATGGCGAAGGTGAATGGGACGAACTTTTGCATAAAACATGGCCAAAAATATATTTTGGAAGCAATGATTATTCAAAGGTTACAGATGCAACTCCTTATCACTATAAAATGATAAGGAGTGCAAAGTTTTATAAAGGACTTTGGGATGTTATAGATAAAAAACCGAATATTAAATTTATAAACTCAATAGTTAAATCTATTTTGGAGCACGACAACGATGTTGAGGTAATTACAGATGAAGGTAGTTTTAAGGGCGCAAAGGTCATTAATAGTATTGAGTTTAATAAGCACTACTTAACGCAGGAAAAATATCCGGTGCTGCAACAACATTTTATAGGTTGGTTTATTAAAACTCAAAAAAACGAATTTGATGATGAGGTAGCAACTTTTATGGATTTTGAAATTCCGCAAAACGGAACTACGGCATTTATGTACGTGTTGCCAAGTTCAAAAACTGAAGCCTTGATTGAGTACACATTATTTTCTGAAAAATTACTTACAAAAGATGCTTACGAAAAGCCATACTTGCCTATTTAAAAGATAAGGGCATTGGAAAATTATACGATAGAAGAAACAGAGCGTGGCACTATACCGATGACTTCTTATAAGTTTCAGGAGTATAACACCAAAAACGTGATAAACATTGGAACAGCCGGAGGTTGGACAAAAGCCAGCACGGGTTACACTTTTAGAAATACCACCAAAAAAACAAAGCAACTGCTAACATTTTTAAAAAAAGAACAAAACTTGAGCAAGTTTACCAAACCATCTAAATTTTGGTTTTACGATTTGTTTTTTTTAGACGTGCTGGCGCATAATGAAGAAGGTCCCAATTTGTTTTCAAGTTTATTTAAAAAACTAAAATTCAAACTATTTTTAAATTTTAGATGAGGAATCTTCACTCACCGAAGATTTAAAAAATCATTAAATCAGTGCCGTCAATGCGTTTTGCAAAGGCTGTGCTGAAAGAATAATTTATGGCTTTTGATAAACCTATTTTTGATATGGTTTAAGTGCAACTATTAAAGGTTTTGCACTAAGTTTAACCCTGCACATGGGGCTATAATTTTATGCCCATCTTTTAGCATTCCACACCATATAAAGCAAACCCGTTTCAGTCCATATAGTACCCACCTTCACCACCCCCAAACCTATTCCCTCTCCATTTTAAGTATCGAACAACAAAAAAACGCCCTACCAATCATGGTAGGCGTTTTTTTAGTAACTCGCAGCTTGGCGAAACAAATTGATTTCAAACAAGTTGCAATGTTCAACAAATAGGTATGCAACGGCGAATAGCAATTACAAAGAGGTGTTGACCAAAGTACCGATAGAAAAAAAGCCCGAAATTATTTTTTTCTTTTTTTTTAAAATTATTTCCTAGTTTCCATTTTTTTATTGTATCTTTGCAAGGCTGAGAAGCGGCAGTTTCGTGCTCCGCAGACAGTTTTGTGGTAGCCGAAAGTTTGGTAATCCGAATAAACATTTGTGCTGAAAAGCCCGCCACCTTCGGTAAGCCGCAAACCATTGTAGGTTATGCTAAAAAAACGTTAAACAAAACATTTGACTAAAAATTACGTTATTTATTTGTACTAAAATAGCTAAACGATGAGGACACTAAATATTGTCATATCAGACATAGAATATAATAAATTTGGGATTAAAACCGAAAAATTAAACTTTACAGAGTTTATAGAACTTGTTAGTAGAGAATTGATGCGTCAAAATATAGATAAGTGCATAGAACTCGCAGAGAAACACGGACTTTCTAAAATGACAATGGACGAAATCACTAACGAAGTAAAAGCAGTACGCAAAAATGCAAAAAATAGTTATTGATACAAATGTATTGGTATCTTCCATTATACAACGAAGTTATCCTTATCGCATTATTTACGAATTGTTTGTAGTAGACAAATTTGAATGCTGTATTTCTGAACAACTTTTGGCTGAATATTACGAAGTTTTATCACGCCTAAAATTTACAAATTTCAAGACTTTTTTCACAGAGCAGAAAGTTTGTTGGCAGACATTGAGAGAAAAGCTCAAAAAATACAAACCCACCATTACAACTTGACTTAATTTCAGATAAAGACGATAATATGATTTTAGAACTTGCAGATGTTTGCTTGGCGGACTTTGTTATTACTGGCAACACAACAGATTTTGCTTTTGCAACTTACAAACAAACCAAATCGTAACACCAAAGGAATATTGGGAAAATCATCAGCCACAAGAATAAGCACAAACCCACAACATTGTATTTATGAAAAAGGGGCAGATGTGCGTAATTTGGGCTTTTGTACTAAATTTGAACTTTCCCCCACCTTCGCCACCCCCAAAACACATCCCCCATTCTAATATCCAACAAAAAAAACGCCCTGCCAATTATGGTAGGGCGTTTTTTTTAGCCTAATTTCAATTTGGCGAAACAATTGATTTCAAAACAAGTTGCAATGTATTACAAATAGGTATGCAACGGCGAATAGCAATTACAAACATGGTGTTGACCAAAGTACCATTAGAAAACTCCAAAATTATTTTTTCTTTTTTTAAATCATTTCCTATTTCCATTTGTTTATTTATCTTTGCAACGCTAAATGATGGCAGCTAATCATGTAACTATCGGCAGTGCCTTAAACGCCGTTTGGAGATAATACAAACAAGCAAAAAAACAGAATCCGCAACTACAATAACAAGGCAAGCAACAAGTGATTAGATGCCCGAAATTGTGGGTGATGAAGTCATTTTATTGGACAAAAAAACCGAATAAAAGGTGCGTATTTTTGCACAGCTGTTTGACCATAAAAAATTATTTTTACAAAATATTGATTATCAGTAACTTATGCAACAAGATAATTAATTATATATTTAACGATACCTCGCGAAAAAGCGAAAGGTGCATGTAACAACGAGTTAGCGGCTATTCTGCCAGGACAGAGTAAACAATTTAAAGATGAACATAGAAAATATTATAAATGAGAATTCAACAAAACGTAAACTTAAGTTATTCAATTGAAGGAATTGAAGAAAACAGAAATTTAAGACTTGAAATGATTTAAATATTTTGACAAACAACAAAATAAAATTTGCACTTTGATTTTTTAAGAATACTAACAGAATTACGAGAGACGAGAATGTTGGAGTTTAGGAGATAGTTTAATGCTTATGACACATACTTGAAGAGGCTTTAAACCGGTAGAAGATTGTATTAGAGTATGGGATACCAAACAGAATTGATTTTGCAGCACATACTGTTATATTGATGTTCAATTAGTGCCATTTCAGGTGTTAAAGAGGCTTCTTGAATACCCTAAAACAAACTTCTGAGAATGCCAAAATGCGTTACAGAAATATGTTGTTGAATATTACCAGGCGGTGATTTTGACAACTTGGAAGAATATTATAA
>JADKCK010000018.1 GCA_016718845.1 Sphingobacteriales bacterium | reverse complement strand
TTCACTCTTTCACTCCCTTCACTCCCTTCACTCCTTCACTCCCTTCACTCCCTTCATTCTCTTCACCCTTCACTCCTTCACTCCCTTCACCCCTCACCCTTCACTCCCTCACTTTTTAATGTGTGTATTTCCAAGTACCTGTAACTGCCGAGCAAGTTAATTATGCCAACGAACTGGTTGATTACTCACAAACACCACCAAATACGGCCATTTGGGACAAAAACGAAGAAAACGCCTAAAACCCGCGAGGGGACATGGCACCGGTTCGCCAAGGGAGGTGCTGTCAGATACCTACCAACTACCCTGCAAACACGTGCTTATGGCGCCATTGATGGGCAAGATTTAGGTAAAGATTTTCATTACACATCAATCAACAAACCCTAAAATATTGATACCAAAGCCATGCAGCGTAATAATGGTGTATTGTTGGCAACTATGTGCTTAATATCCTGCGTCGCAGTTGCACAACCCAACTCGCTTACCGACTGTTATTATTGCCTTAGTTTCTCATCAGCAAAACCAAATTTGGCAGCATCGGTTGTGGGTTATGTTGCTAAATCGGATATTTTAGCTAATAAAGTAGGTATTTTTATGCCAAAGGAAAACCGTCCGCACCTGAGCCAATAATACCATATTTACCTTTAACGAGGATACCTGCATGAAATAGACTTTAAAGACTCATTGCCGCCCATCATCACGCCATACATTAAACAGTTAGAAGGTGTGAAAATGATGAGCTTATAGATAGCGCATTTATAACGTAAATAATCAACAATCAATAATTGAATGGCAAGTTTAGTAAAAACTTACTCGTCCGGAGAAGCAATTATTAGGCAGATTTATACCCCGACTTTATTGTCTGTAAAAATATTAGACCAAGTAGGCTATCTTGGCGAGCAGCTATTGGGTAAAACCATTTTAGACCCCGTTTGCGGAGATGGTCGTTTTGCAGATAGCCAAGCGCATTTTGGTAACATTCGCCAACAGAAACCTTTGGCACAAAACCTCGAAAAATACATGGCTGATGTAGATGAAGAGCGGCAATTGAGCAATGTATTGGCAACCTAAACCAATTAATCCAAAATTTCAGACACTGCAAATTGGCGGGCAAAGGTGTGTAACTCTGCCCGAGAGGCTGCCCGGATGATGCCCCAAATACCCTGAAATTTGATTTTTGTGGTGGGTAATCCGCCGTATATACGCATACAACACCTCGAAAAAGAACAACGAACCTATATCCAAACACACTACCATTTTTGCAAAAGCGGCCTGACAGACATCTATATAGCTTTTTTGAGTTAAGCTAACAGCTATTGTCACCAAATGGTGTGGTGGGATTTATTACGCCCAATACGTGGTTTTATACCCAAACAGGCAAGGCATTAAGGCAGATTTGTCTAATATTTGCAACTTAATTAATGTAACCAATTATGCCGATATTCAGGTGTTTGATTAAATGCCACCACCATAGTGCCATCACTGTTTTTGATACCCAACAAACATGCCCATTTTACGTACCAAAAGCCATAAATCTTGATGTGTTTGAAGAAACACAACCACTCTTGCCCACCACCTAAAAACAAGGTTTGGCAGTTAGACACAAAAGCAAACACATTCAGTTCAAACACCCAAAAGGGTTAATGCTCAAGGGATATTGCCCGTAGTCATTGACGTAGGTGGTATAATCACCTCGGCAAAGTGACAAAGCCATTTTGTTTGAGGTAGAGAGAAAATTCCATGTGATGATGTATTGGCTCAAAATAACTTGGGCAATAAGGTGGCAAAGAAAAGGGTATTTTAAAACCCATCATCAAAGCATCGGTATTAAAAAGAAGACGATGTAATTACGCAACATATTTTTGTTTCGTACGAAAGGGTAGGAGAGAAGCACCGAATTATTGACGAAACAAGGCTACAAACCCATTTTGCGAAGGCTTACGCTATCTACAAATCGGTAAAAGAGTTAAGTTGGATATGTGACAACGGCAAACCAAACTTAGTGGCGTGGTATGCCTTTGGTCGCCAAGGGTTAGATACCAGTTTGGTAAAAACTTTGTTTTCAAGCGATGGAACAAATACCCCAAGTTTGTACTGTACGAAACGAAGACTGTACTTTTTACTCTCGGGCTATTGCCTAAAATACGAGGGCGACGAGGACAGGCTACTAACACAACTTAACTTCGGACCGTATGCAGGCGTTTATCAGCGTATCGAAAGCCGTGATTTTAGGGGCGGATGGAAAGCATGGTAATAAAAATTAGGAGGAGTTTTGATAGAAGAGGTTGAGTAGGTGGCAAGAGCTGGCTGGTATGAAGTTTGTTTGATAGCGACATAAGTACTTCGCTACTACCTGAAAAGTATAAAACCACCTATTCTTCATCTACCCAAAATAGCACAAAACACGCACTGTTTCATAACAAAGGTACAGTGGTGTTTTTGATACCACTAATTTTGGCATTTACAACTTACAATTTACCATTTATAATGTCTTCTACTACTGTTGGGTCGAGAGAGGGTAGGTCAAGCCGAGGTTAGCGGTGTCGTCTTCGGCAATTTTCGCAATATGCGGCGCATAATTTTACCCGAGCGGGTTTTAGGTAAGCCCGTACAAACTGTATTTTATCGGGTCGCAATTTGCCAATTAAATGAACCACCGTTTCTATTATTTGGTCGCGTACCACATCTTCGTTTTCGTCTGGTAAATGTAAGGACAGATAACGTGTACCTAAATACCTTGCCCTCTTTGTGGTGCGGGTATTCACAACTGCCGATCTGACTACTTTGAGGTTGTGGTTAATGGCGTTTACTTGGCGGTGCTAATCGCGGTGTCCGATATGTTCATTACATCAAACACGCCCAATAATGCGGTGCACAAACCGTCGGCGTTGCGTTTGCCCCATCGCCTGTAAAGTAGTAATTTTTAAATGCCGAGAATAAGTTTGGCGGCAACGCTCGTGGTCAGCCGTAGTGCGCAGCATCGAGGCTACGGAATTTTACGCACAATAAGCCCTCTACATTGCGCCAATTTCTTCACTTGTCCGTCGGGGTGTAAAACGGCTGAATGCCCTGGCAGCGGTTGCCTGCATGTGCAGGTTTAAGTGGACTAATACCTGCCAAGCCCGAAATTAAGATGCCGCCTGTTTCGAGCCGGTTTCCATACCAAGTATCTACTAAGGGGCATTTTGTTTGCCTATGTGTGTATGGTATCAATGCCAAGCCTCTTCGTTGATAGGCTCGCCAACAGACCCCAACACCTTGGAGCGAGTCTAAGGAGTACGACAATACCTGGGTCAATCCCTTCTGCCATTAGTAGCGAGAGCGGATAGCGGTTGGGCGGTGTAAAACTGGTTAACGCCATTATGGTCGATAACTGCCCAAAAGCGCAGGGTCGGTAGGTAGGGTATGCCCTCGAACATAAGTGGGTTGTTGCACCCGACAAAAGCGGACCATAGATGATATAGCTGTGTCCGGTAATCCAGCCATGTCGGCGGTGCAAATTAAAATGTCGCTTTCGTTGTATTGAAAACATTTGAACGAGTAGGCGGTATATTCCATATATCCGCCACAAGTATGCACAACGCCTTTGGTTTGCCCGTTGAGCTGGATGTTGGCAGAGGATAAACAACATATCTTCGTCCATTGGTTGTGGGCAGGTGCTTGATACGTTTTTTAATTCGTCGTTCAGCCATTTATCGCCCTTGCTGCATGTTTGGCTCCCAGCCGCAGCAGTTGGCTACTAACACGGTTTGTACCGATGTGCAACTTTCGAGTGCTTGTCGTCCACGCGTTTGGCGGGGTATTTGTTTAGCTCGCGATTGATGCCGGTCGGAGGTGATAACCATTCGTGCTTGGGCATCGTTGGTGCGGTCGGCAAGCGATTGCCAGCTTCCAAAAGATGACGAGTGTATGGCTCCCAGTCAAGCAGGCTAATACGCTAATGGCTAGTTCGGCATTTGCGATGTCTAGGCAAACGCGGTCGCCTTGCCAATGCCGTTGTTTTTTAGCACATTGGCCATTTGACACACGCGGGCGTGCAGCCTGTGCGGTGGTAAGGCGCAGTTGTCGTTCTTGGGGTCGTTTGGCTCCCAGATGATAGCAATTTTGTTGCCGCGTGTAGGTAGGTGTCTATCGAGGCAGTTTTGGGTGATATTTGTTTTGCCTCCGATAAACCATTTTCGTTGTTCGGTAAAGTTTCATTCTAAGTACTTTATCCCATTTTTGTACCAAGTAAATTGTTCGGCAATATCGCCCAAAATTCGTCGGGTTGTTCGATGCTTTTTGTGGCGTATTTCGTAATGTTCGAGGGTGGTGATGCGCATAATTATATAATTTTTTGTCTGTGTATTAAAAAGTTATTTCGACAGATAGGTTTCCGCTTATGGCATCAAGCCAGTGAATTTGGATATTGGGCGTACCTTGCCCACTTAATATAGTGCCACCCATAACCGTCCATTGATATTTGCCCCATCAATAGTGCTTGCCGAGTAGGTTGCAATATCCCCCATACACACATTTCCAGTATCGTAATGTATTATATCATAGCCATTGCACCCCATCAGGTTAGCGTATGTTCTATTATCGTCAAAAGTAATATAGTCTGGTAGGAAACAGCCATAACGCATACATCTCCAACTAAAAGCGACAATTTCATCGGTATATACCCCTGCAACATCTAATTGTTTTCTTATTCTATTAAAATTTGCTTCATTTGTATTACTTTCTGAACAAAAAGTTTCTATATCCACCCCAAATATCACTTCATTCTGAATACATGCCTGTTTAGTGGCGTTATAATAAAGCGGTAAATCTATATTTATATTTGATGCGTTGTAGGGCATATCTCGCCCTACCATATCTTGAAGGTATAGTACGTCTATATCGGTAGCAATAGATAGAAAATCGCTTATCCATTTGCCATATTTATCTGCTGGCAGATACTCCCAAAAAGCAGGGGCAAATGATACTTGTTTTCTCGGCTCTTTACTTTTTAGCATGGCTAGCAAATATTTGGCCAAAATTGAACCGTTGAGTTGCTTCCTTGTGTTGTAAGCATACTTGCAAATTGTTTGGATAACCCATTGCATCTGCTAATTCACGAGTTATATACCAGCCTTTAAAGGGCTATCGCCGAATAATGCAAAGGTTCATCAACTATTAATTGGTCTCTGGCAAACAGCATCATAAACCTCATGGCTCCGCCCTGGCATGGAAAGTTATTGCAATAGAACCCAAAGCGGAGGCTATAAAGCCCTATACAATTTGGAAATTTTTATTTTTGGCAGCAATAAATGGGTTGTTAAAAGTGTTATAACTACTGGATACCCCCAATATATTGGTGGGCGTATAGTAAGAAATATTGCCATCTTGTGCTGACGTTAATATCATATATTCAATACAACTTTGTTGCAATATTTCTATTTCTGCCTCCCATTCTGCCACCGAGCGTTGTACTACAGGTGCCCATGCCACATTAGTCATTTCTTCAAACACTCCTTTCAATTTGGCTTGTCCACAAGCAATTGTCTCACCACAGCTTAATTGCCGAAGGTCATCTACCCACACAACACTACTAAACAGTTCTGTCCGATTAACTATGTCTATTCTATAAGCACGCACTCTATTTAAATTTAGGGTATCTGCTGTATTAGAAGGGTTGATATATGGTGTAAATGAACAAAAAGGAATATTCAACCTAACCCATGTGTCATGGCTTAATATTGTGTCGTTCACATACTGATAGGTAGCTTCGTCGTCCTCACAGCTCCATCTACATCTTCGTCCTCCAATAAAATTATGCGCAAAGCATCAGGATTGCCCTTGTTGTGCCTTAACCCATGTTGATACACTCAAACTATGGGACAAGTCCTGTAAATAGTGATTAACTATTGTAGCATTACCCATAGCTATGTGTTTCTTGTTATAGCAGGAAACCACTTGGCGAGGCTTGTCCCTGCATAGTATAGGTAATTTTGCACATTGCCTTCATATTGTGTAATATAATCAGTAGATAAGACTACTGCTGTTGGTGCGTTCCAATTATAGCCAATATTAGCCGATATATAGGTAGGTACATCAAAAGAATCTATTACTTTTTCAGATTGCCATATATCACAAACAGCAGGGCAGGCTTGTGAATATAAGGCTACATTAAACAACATAAACTCAAATAAGGATTATCCACATTGCAAAGGTGTAATATCTTTGGAGAAAGCAATTTTCAATCGTTTGAGATTTTTGGAGCAAAGAACTCGATATGTTTTTATGGTGTTAATTCGCATAATTAAGATAGTTTATGGTATAAAAAGATTTACGGGTAGTATTACTGAGGCTGCTGAAAAAAGGGCACAAAAATCAAGCGGTTTTTAGGTAAATTAGGTTTATAGATGCATTAAAATTACATTTTTTACAAAATACGTTAAAAATACGTTTAAACGAGCCTATATTGGCGACAAAAAGCGTATTTTTAAGCATTTGCGCAAAACAAAAAGCGTAGATGCGCTTAAAGTTGATAGCTAATGCCATAGCAAAGCCATAGAAGGCAATGCTGAATTGCCCCCTTACTCGTAACTTACCCGTATGTTTTTCGCCGGCATGAAATAAACCCATTAAAGGTTCCACACCTGCCCTGAGCTTTCGCCGCTCAATGGGTATATTTTGTATGTTTTTATGCCGCTCTTGTCGTAATACATCATTAGTAGAAAATCTAAATGTAGCTGTATTGTTCTTCTCGTTGCGGTGTGCCTTTGTTGGGCATGTATCAACAAAAGGACAATTCTTGCATTTATCTAAATCAAAAACAGCCTTAAAATTACTTTTTATCAATATAGCTAACACCATCAACTGTTCTGGATTGGCACATTGTACCTGATAAGTAACGGCTGTGGTGTTGCTGTTTGTTTCGGTGTTGCTGTTTGTTTCGGTGTTGCTGTTTGTTTCGGTGCTTGGTTTAATGGTTATGACCATTGGCGATGCTGCTTTTACGCCCCGTATAGCCGTTTGAATAGGCACAATACCTAACTCTTTCATCCGTAGGTCGTTTTCTTCGCTACCAAAGCCGCCGTCAAAATGTTGCTCCGATAAGTCGGGAGTGCGGGCATGGAGGTCGTCTAATTGCTCACGATAAATAACACTATCGTCTACATTATTGGGCGACACCACAATAGCCGTGATGAGCTGTGTTGTGTTGTCGGGGTGGCAGGTTTCGTTGGCAAATAGCACCAAACCTTGAAATTTCTCTCCCTTTTTTTGGCGATACGTGGCTTCTAAATCATCGGGCGATTGCAATATCCCAGACCCTAATTCTATGGCATCTATTAAGTTGGTCGTTATCGTTTCTTTGCCTGTTTCGCTGTTTCGTTCTTTTTGTGTCAAAAATGTTCTTTGTATACTCGTTCAAACACCTTAAACGTGGGGGTGTTGTTTTGCGTATTTTGCAAATCAAGGTACAAATGTGTGTAGACTTTGGCAATGGCTTGTAGCGGTTCGTCTAGTTCCTTGCCCCGAAAACTGTACACAAATCCATCCGAACTTCCTTTATATAGGGTGCAAATAGGGCTTCGTGCAATTGACGTTCCGGGTCGGATGAGGATTTATGTAAGCGTTTGAGCACTTCTACCAATAACTCTAAGCGGGTGTATTTGCGGATATTGCTTTGTAGTTGTACGCTATCACCGCGTTGTATGTTCGTTTTTAGGTTTAGCGATTTGATTTGCTCGGTCGTCATCTGGTCAAATAACTTGGCTATCAAGTTTGTTTTATCGGCTATTTCGTACTCAACTAAGCGGTTTTTGAACAAATGAAGGGTGCGTATCGAAAATGGAACATCGCCGAAGGTGGCACTAGCTCCGATGGCCATACGTGTCTCTACATCAAATTGTAGGTGCCGTTCTAGTTCTTCAAACGTCCAATTATGTAGTTGTTGCCACAACAAGGCACTCACCATGCTGTTGATGGGCGAGTTGGGGGCACTTTTTTTGTTGCTATATAGTGGAGCGAAGATTGCCTCGTTCAACTGCCTAAATATGATGTGGTGAAAATGGTAGCCAGGGGTGTTTTTAAACGCCGAATAGCTTGTTCCTAGTAGATAGTCGTAGCCAAATAGTCCAACTTGTCGGTGTTTTTCGTTTTTGCGAAACATCGGTGATATATTTTGTGTTCGTAACCTCTTTTATACCCACAAAGATACTAACAATATCTCGAAAAACAAAGCAATCTAAAACATATTTTTTAAAAACCTTTATCGTGAATAAGCCACGTACAAAGTATCTATCACTCGCCTGATAGTTTTCTGTAAAGAATAATACCGGGATGAATATTTTCGTTTTTCACCACAGTAAACTCAATGACAAGTTATTTGCGAATCACTAAGTTGTAATATATCGTCCAACGAAGAACAAATAACACTAAGCTTGTTGTGCATTATATGCTGCATAAATAATAACAGCAAGGTAAATAAGGCAAGGATTTTATTTATCATGATATTTTGTTTAACAAAAATTTAAAGTCAGTACATTGCCGTTTGTAGTTATCCTATTATTTTTTACATAAATTGCTTGATGCTCATTAAATTGGTGGTGCTTTTGTACTTCTCTGCCGCACTATTATATGCCCGTAACTCTTTGCCGTAGGGGTAGTAATCTAGGGCGGTTTGGGTTTGTAGCGTGCCGTTGCAGGTGGTGCTGTATGTTAGGTGGTAGTTGCCGAGTGGTCGTGGTTGTAAAATGCAAACCGCTGGCAACATAATGTTGGTCGGTACGCAAAGATAATAAAACGGTCACCAAACTTTCAGGTTTGACCGTTTTATTGTTGTACTTACTATCAAAAACACCCCGCCGTTTGGCTTCTTCAAAAGCCGCGGTTTAACACCGATTTGTATTTGCGTAGTGTCAGCAAATGCTTTATCATAAAAACCGATTAGTTTTACAGCATCTGAATTATTTTTACCTCCAAATATAGACCAAGTATATCGAGAACTTTAAAAGCAATAACACTATCTCCCAAATACTCTACAACATTTGAACTTAAATATTACATCGATTTGGTAAGTATGTCTCATCTCCGACAAAAGAATTTTTAGCAGTATCATTTGTGAATTGGCGTGGCTGTAAATCAAGCGATAAATAATTAGGAAGAAGCACCTTTTCCACATCCGCAGCATTAATGATTAGTTAGTTTTTCACAGTCTATTAAATTAAAAACAGAAGTAATTTGTGTTTTCCCCATAAAAAATGTTTCGTTTTTGTAAACATTGTACTTTAGCGAATCATTAGAGCTATTTTTATTGTACGGAATGCATGATACCCATAATGCAGATAAAAGTACCTGTTTTAATAATTAACTGTTGCATAGTGTTTATCGGTTAAAAGGTTTAAGAGGAACCACTATTTTTGACTCGGAAATAGGTACACCAGAAGAATATCCACCAGTTCTTCCATAAAAGTAAATACTCCCTTTATCAAGTACAATATTGTAATAAGGAGCAGTTCTGCTATGTGCTCTGTCTGCGTCAAAAGCACTATTACCTGACGGTCCTGCGTCATTAAGGTAATCATTTGAAGGCTCTACACCTCCCATTGCTAACCGAAACTTCCAATTTGGATGATCGTGTATTCTACCGACCTTAATCGCATTAAGTGGAATAGCTGCCGTTGGGTCAGATGGGTCTCTATCCCAAACTTGCTTATAGTCACCATCACTAAATGCTTTACCAATGTGCACCACATTTTGCTGCCCAGGTAATACATACAAATTCGCACCTAACTCTGCAAATGCAGTACCTAATGGATTTGATAATGATTTATCTGTTAACCCATACCTTTGATTTCTTGATCCTTCTTCGTCTGTTGCTGTAGGGTTAGATAAGTTATCAAAATTTTGTATCTCGTCAAGTAGGTAACTTATGCCAAAACTTCTTAGAATCATTGACATTTTCGCCATCCCAAATCCATTTTAAATAATCACAGAAAAAAGGATCATTTACAATAGTAATAGCATCCTCTTCTTTATCGTTAGAAGTATAAATGTGGTTTCCATCTTGGTCTACAAAATAAGTACGCATACCGTTAGGATCAATCATACGTAAAGGGTTACTCATAACATAATTATACGGTGACCAACTCGGAAATTGCGCTGCCAACGGATCCAAGGTATTAAACCGCACCGCATCAGAGCTACTACTCCGTGCATTCCTAAAATCGTACCCCGTCTCCAAATCCCGCTCGTTGTGGGTGCTTTTGTACTTCTCGGCGATGCTATTATATGCCCGTAACTCTTTGCCGTAGGGGTTTAGTTTAGGGCGGTTTGGGTTTGTAGCGTGCCGTTGCAGGTGTTGCTGTAAGTTAGGCGGGTGTTGCGGTAGATGATAGTAATAATACCAAAGGTTTTATTTACTTTTCACAACCTAATGCGGTAGCATAAAACGCCAAATATGCTTCACTACCAGCCAATAATGCACACTCTAGGGCAATTTGGCAAACCTTTATCTGGTTTTCGGAGATATCATCACCGCCGCAAGACTCTACGTATTGCGCCATTTTATACATGGCATCAAGAAATTTAAATGCATTATCCGCACATTCCCAAATAATATAATCCGCACAAAATTCTTTGCAAACAATTTTATCTGTTGCCTTTTCTATCACTAAATCATCTCCATCACACCTTCCCCAATATATATACCTATCATCTTCCTCTACCAGACTACTAAAGCAAATACTGGGTAATTCAAATTTCGACACATTGTAGTTGTGAGCCAACTCTAACAAAGGATTATTGTACCGCACTATTGTACTTGTTTTAGGAAAAAGTTTTAAACGTAACAAGTAGTTAGTTAACCATTGAGCATCTAAATTTGCTGCGCTTTCATCAGAAACGCTTAGATGTATGTTGTTCATTTTAACTACAAATTCTTGTAAAAGCATAATGTTAATTGTTTTTTAATTTAAAAATGAACTATCTTGAACACTAAAATTAGTGCTCAAGATAGTTGTAAAATTATTTTACTGTCCTGTTGCACTATCGTACAATTGTTTCCCTGCATTAGAGCCATAATAGTACCCTAATCCGCCTCCAATAATTCCTCCAACAAATGCACCAGCCGGACCTAATGGGGCACCCATAATAGCTCCCATTTCTGCTCCTATATAGCCGTCCTTAATGATACTTTAAAACCATTTTGGAGTGGTGGCTTTGCACTACCAGTATTAGAATGTAACTCGAAATAAAATTTTCTATGAACTGCTTCGGCTTCATCAATTAGTGGAGCCAGTCCATCTTTAATTCTCTGAATGTTTTCAGGACTAAACATCTCAGGATGTTCTTTAAGCAACTGATTAAAAAACCAACGGTTGTTACGTGGAACACCTGCTGCATTTTTGTTATTACCAGGTGCATTAGTCATGTCTACCTTTTCTCCAAATGTTTTTTCAGGACCATCACCGCCACCATCAGCTTCGTATAACTCAGTTTGCTCCTCCCAATAATTAGCTTCTGCGCTATTTCCCACTTTCATACCATCTACATAAATACTGTATGCTCCATTGGGATCAATTAAACGTACAGGGTTACCACTTACATAAGTATAAGCAGATGTTGAAGGCGATTCTTCCAGCATCGGGTCAATAGTATTGAACCGCACCGCATCAGAGCTACTACTCCGTGCATTCCTAAAATCATACCCCGTCTCCAAATCCCGCTCATTATACGTGCTTTTGTACTTCTCGGCAGCACTATTATATGCCCGTAACTCTTTGCCGTAGGGGTAGTAATCAAGGGCGGTTTGGGTTTGTAGCGTGCCGTTGCAGGTGGTGCTGTATGTTAGGCGGGTGTTGCCGAGGTGGTCGTGGTTGTAAAATATAAAACCGCTGGCGACGGCAATGTTGGTTGGGTACGCAAAGATACAAAAAAACGGTCAAACTTTGGTGGTTTGACCGTTTTTTGCTGTGGTGCAATATCACCATATCGCAACATCGCTACATCCCCACATCTAAACATCCCTATCTACAAAAATTTTACCCTACCAACCGAAGGATTACAGTCCTATTGTCGTCTAAACTACACACAAACATCATCAACATGAAAAACATCTTTTTTCTATCCAGTTTTTTGTTAAGCAGTCTATCCCTATTTGCCCAAACAAACCCTGCCATTACAACATGGCTGCAAAACAACACCATTACGGGGCAGCACTATGTAGCGGGCAACTCCACTCCTATCCAAGATGCCGTATTGGCTAACGTACAAACTGTACAATACAGCAGCAACTGGGCGTATATAAGCACCAAAGGCATACCTGCTTACATTACGGGTCCGTTTTTAGATGGTAATCCGTCGTTGGCAAGCAATCAAAATGCCATTTTCAAAATGCCCTCAATCCTACCCAAAACACAGGCACACCCACCAACACTACGGGCGGCAACATTGGTTTGTTTATAAATGGGGTAGCCTTGTTTGATTACCGCGATGGCGTATCCTGGAAAAACAGCACCAACGCCTTAGCAGGTGGTCCGCTAATGGGCATGGGCGACGGCGTTTGGAACCGCGATGCCGTAGTTGCCGAGCGGCACGGCTTTGACTGTGCCAAGGCACACCCTGCCATGGGCAACTATCATCATCACCAAAACCCAAGTGCCTTTAACCTCGACCTAAACGTAATTTCTAACGTTTGCGACCTATATCCCGCCGATGGTTTATACGTAATAGACAGCACCCAACACTCGCCCTTACTTGGCTTTGCCTACGATGGTTTCCCTATTTACGGAGCCTACGCCTACCGCAACCCCGACGGCACAGGCGGCATAGTGCGCATGAAAACAAGTTACCAAGCACGCAACATAGTAGTACGCACCCAATACGCCAACGGAAACGATGTTACCGACGGACCACCCGTAACCGTTACTTACCCCTTAGGTTATTTTCGCGAAGATTACGAGTTTGTAGCCCACACCCAACCCGATTATTTAGACGAACATAACGGGCGTTTTTGTGTTACACCCGAGTACCCCAATGGCATTTACTGCTACTTTACCACCGTCGACGAACAATGGAACTCGGCTTACCCATACGTGGTAGGACCTACTTTTTATGGCAACCGAACCGCCGCAAAAGTAACTGCTGTAACCGAAACCGTAAGCACATACACTGCACCTGCTGTTGGGCTAACACAAAATCAGCTTGAGCAATTGAAGGTGGCTGTTTTTCCTAATCCGGCAAGTAATTTTATAGCCGTACAGCTCAATAGTCTTAATCAAGAAAACTTTGCCGTGATGCTTTACGACCTAAACGGCAAACTTATTGCCCAAACCACCCTATATCAAGGCAGCACCATTGCCTATCTCGATACCCAAACCTTAGCAAACGGACAGTACCTAGTGCAAATAAGTAACAGCAAAGGCAGCATTGCCCACAAAATTGTTATTGCACACTAGTAATACGCAATTATCAAATCCCGAAGCCAAAAAATCCCCACAACAGCTAAGTTGTGGGGATTTTGTTTTACCTTTACGCCTGTTTAGTTGCGTGTTTTAACAGGTGGTTTTGATGGTTGTGCAGCAGGTTTGGTGCCGCCTGTAGGTTTGGTCGTGTTATTTTTAGCACCGGGGTCTTGCAACGCAAATACTTTTTTGAGTAATGCACTTACGCGTGCCATGGGGTCTTTGCGTATCTTTTCTTCTTCTTTGGCAACCATAAAAAACAAACCATCAAGGGCTTTTTCGGTAACAAAGTCGGTTAGGTCGGGGTTAAGTTTGTTTTGCACCAAAGGCACTTTATTGTACTCTTTTACAATATCGCCATAATATTTGGTAGCCAGTGTTTTTTCCAACGATTTAGCCAATACGGGTCTAAAAGCTGTTGTTAATTGTGCGGTAGTTACTTTTTTCAAAAAATCGGTAGCAGCTTGTTTGTTATCGTTTTTCAAAATAGATACTGCATCTTGGATAGTCATCTGTTTGATGGCATTTACAAAGATAGGTTTCGCACTTTTAGCCGCATCTTCGGCACCGCGGTTAATGGCTAATAAGGCTTTATCTACCTCGCTGCCCAAACCAATTTGGCGTAAAGTGTTTTCTACCTTTTGTGCTTCGGTGGGTAACGGAATTTTTATTTGAGGGTTTTTCCAGTAGCCGTCTAAAGCCGATACGGTATTTGCACCATTGCCAATACCTACGGTTAAAGCCTCTTTTAAGCCCGAGATAATCTCGGTGTTACTTACATTGCCACCATTTGCCGAGTTTAATATCTCGTTTGCGGCGTTTATTACTTGGGTGCTGCTCATCGAACCGCAACCAGCAGCCAAAATGCTGCCTACAGCTAAAAAGCTAAGAACTATTTTTTTCATCTTTTACGAAAGGTTTTTTTTACTGATTAATCTTGTGAGAACCCCCACATCGTTTAGACGCAAAAAGGTAGCATTAGTTTACATTGTAGCAACATTTTTTTTTTGCAGATAAAGCTATAACCGCCTACCTTATTATCTTTATACGTAAACAAATTTATTTTAACATTACTCTATTTTACGCCGTTTGTATTTTAGCATTTATCATTTACAATTTACCATTTTGCATTTAGATATTCTTTTCGCCGACCAACATTATGTTGCCATTAACAAGCCCGAGGGCATGTTAGTTCACCGCAGTCAAATTGCTGCCGATGTAAATGCCAACTTTGCCATGCAACTGCTGCGCAACCAACTCAAACAGCACGTTTATACCGTACATCGCCTCGACCGACCAACCGCAGGCGTGCTACTCTTTGCTCTATCGCCCGAGGCTGCCGCCAAAATAACCGAACAATTTAGTAACAATTTGGTGCAAAAAAGGTATATAGCCATAGTACGCGGCTATACCGATACCGAAGGAACAATAGATTACGCCCTAAAAAAAGAAGACACCAATGTTTGGCAAGATGCCGTAACCCATTACACCCAATTAGCCACCATAGAACTGCCCTTTGCCACCAACCGCTACCCCACTGCCCGCTACTCTTTGGTAGCTGCCAAACCTATTAACGGACGTATGCACCAAATACGCCGACACTTTAAACACATCTTCCACCCCATCATCGGCGATACCACTTATGGCGACCTTAAACAAAACAGCCTTATCGCTGCCCATTATCCTACCCAAAACAAACTGATGCTTGCCGCACAACAACTGCAATTTGTACATCCTTATACCCAACAAGCCATCAACATTACCGCACCTATGCCCCCACACATGCAACACCTAATAGATACCTTTGGTTGGACACTTGTTTAGATTTTGGCTGCTGGCTTTTGGCTGCTGGATTTTAGCTGATGGCTTTTAACTGCTGGCTATTTTATTTACGCTATTAACCTTTTATCTAGGTTTGTTTGATACCCAACAACTAATATTTACTGCACATTTTTACAATTTACCACTTACAATTTACAAACAATGCACAACTTAACATTTACCATTTACCATTTACAACTTACTGTTATAGCTATGTTGTTTGCCTCCTCGCAACTAAGTAATGCACAAGTACCTACACAATGGCAATCGCGCGGTATTGGCGGCGGCGGAGCTTTGTTTGCACCCAGCTTTAACCCCAACAACGACAACGAATTTTATGTCGGCTGCGACATGAGCCAATTGTTTCATACCTCCAACTTTGGCAACTCCTACGACATTAAACCGTTTAACCAAACACAAGGAGGGCATAACTCAACGGTACGCTTTACATCTAACCCAAATATTTTGTATACCGTAGATTACATAACCACCCTAAGCATACAAACACCCCGACCTGCCAAAAGCACCGACGGCGGCAACACCTGGACAGCCCTAACAGGCAACCCCGATGCCACCGAAGAAACCTACGGCATTTGGGCTGATTACAACAACCCAAACCGCGTAATAATTGCCTATTATGGCGCCCTTTATTTATCCAACGATGGCGGAAACACCTTTAATAACATACACAATGCCATTAGTAATGGCTCGGGATGTTTGGTTGGTGGCGTATTTTTTGACGGCAACAACATTTACATAGGAACCAACGACGGCGTACTAGTATCTACCAACGGCGGAACCAATTTTACCACCGCCCCACTAACAGGTTTGCCCACCAACGAGCGCATATTTTCGTTTGCAGCAGCCAAACAAGGCAGTACTATTCGGTTTTTTGCCTTAACCGCCGATGTTGGCGACCTTTATGTAGGGTTAATGCCTTGGGATTATTGGGGATTTATGAAAAATGTGTATAGCATTGACTACAACCTAAGCACCACCTGGACACCCCGAATGACCGGCATAAACCCCGCAACCGACTTTTTGATGTATGTAGCCATGCCCCAAAACGACATTAACACCTGTTACATTGGCGGAAGCAACACCAGCAGCGAACTAAATGTAGTTAAAACCACCAATGGCGGCGCAGGCTGGACACATGTATTTACTACCGCATCTAACCAAAACCTTTACACTGGCTGGTGTGGCACAGGCGGCGACCGAGGTTGGAGTTACGCCGAATCGGTGTTTGGCATTGCCGTTGCCCCGCAAAATGCCAACAAAGTAATTATCACCGACTTTGGCTTTGTACACAAAACCGCCGACGGTGGTGCTACTTGGCACCAAGCATATATTAACCCCACCGACGAAAACCCCGCAGGCAGCAACACCCCATTATACCAAAGTTATGCAGGTATTGGTTTAGAAAACACTACCTGTTGGCAAACATTTTGGATAGATGAGCAAAACATCTACGCTGGTTTCTCGGACATTAAAGGCATCAGAAGCACCGATGCAGGCAACACTTGGTCGTTTAATTACACAGGGCACAACGAAAACTCCATGTATCGCATCGCAAAAAATATTGCCAACAACACCCTTTATATAGCCACAGCATCTGTCCACGATTTGTACCAAAGCACCCGCCTTGCCGATGCCCAACTAGATGCCGCAGGCAATACAGGCTCGGTAAAATACAGCACTAATAACGGCGCAAGCTGGCAAGTATTGCACGATTTTAGCGACATTGTAGCATGGGTAGCCACCAACCCCAACAACGCCAACCAACTATATGCTAGCGTAGTAAATAGTGCTAACGGAAACGGCGGCGTATGGGTATCAAACAACACAAACTTAGGCGCTGCATCTACCTGGACAAAATTACCCAACCCTCCTCGCACCGAAGGACACCCCTTTAACATAGTGGTACTAACCGATGGCAAAGTAGTAGCCTCTTATTCGGGGCATCGCGACCCTGGTTTTACAGCAAGCTCGGGCGTATTTTTATACGACCCCGCCACCAACACCTGGGCAGACCGCAGCGCAGCAGGCATGTACTATTGGACAAAAGATGTAATCATAGACCCTAACGATGCCACCCAAAACACTTGGTATGCAGGTGTATTTAGCGGTTGGGGCGGTGCTGCAAACGGCTTAGGAGGCTTATATCGCACCACCAACCGCGGCACATCGTGGGTGCGCATCAACAATATCGACCGTGTTACCTCTTGCACCATTAACCCAAGCAACCCAAACCAAGCCTACATAACCACCGAAACCGACGGCTTATGGCATACCGACAACCTAAACAACACATCACCCACTTTTACTTTAGTTAGCTCGTATCCATTCAGGCAACCCGAGCGCGTATTCTACAATCCCTACAATCCCTCCGAAATTTGGATAACTAACTTTGGCAATGGCTTACGTGTTGGTAACACCAGTACCTGCACCTTTACCCCTGCTATGGCAGGCACAAACAACCCCTGCAACAACAATAGCTATACCTATAGTGTAGCCGCAGTGGCAGGTAGCACCTACAACTGGACAGTAACCGGCGGCAACATTACCGCAGGGCAAGGCACCAACCAAATAACCGTACAATTTACAACAGGCACAGCCGGCACAGTAAGCATTGAGCAAACAACGCCATAATTATTTGGCATACTCCTAAAAAAAAGTAGCTACTATCTAAAATAGTAGCTACTTTTTTATTGCCTATAATCCATAAGTTATCCAACACAATAAGCTGTACAAGTACCGCTTGACGCGGAAAAGGTTTTTTTAGGGGGTGATGATTGGCACTCCCTAATTTGCCAAGTTGGTGGCACCCCCTTAGCATTGTTTGCGCGACTGACATACCATTATTTTGCCTTAACATTATTAAAATTAGGCATAGTTATTTAGTTATTTTCACTAATCCATTTAGTTTGTTGTTAAATTTAAAAAATTTATTGTCTATACCAATAAAATAAAATGGTTTGTTGCATAAAATTAGCAACAAACCATTTATTTTTTGCCTAAATTTATCTAACAAAAGCCAGAAAATTATTGAGTTTATTTATCCTCTTCTTTTCCTTTTTGTTTGGTATCATCTACATTAAAACCCCAATCGCCTAAGCGTTTAGGATTTTTAGCATAAACGCCTTTTAACAAAGCACTTGCTGCACGCACAGCACTTTCTATGTTAGGAAGCGATATATCGCGCTCACGATAAGTTTCTTCCATCTTGCGTTTAAAATCTTCTGCGGCAGTGTGCAATTCTTTACACTTATCAATTTCGGCAACTAACTCGTCCCAGTTATAATCTACCGATAATTTTAATGGCGATGAAGTACCTTCTTTTTGGTGTTTATCTCCTACTGCCTTAGCCAAGTCTAATAAATCGCCTGGATTTTTAGGCACTTTTACTCTACCCCTAGTTCTTTCAGACATAATTTCTCCTTTGTTATTTTTACTGGTAAAAAAATATTAAACAATGATTGTGTTATTTTGAATTTTGCCATCGGACAAATAGTTTTTGCCATCGGACAAATGAATTTTGCCATCGGACAAATGAATTTTGCCATCGGACAAATAGTTTTTGCCATCGGACAAATAGTTTTTGCCATCGGACAAATGAATTTTGCCATCGGACAAATAGTTTTTGCCATCGGACAAATAGTTTTTGCCATCGGACAAATAGTTTTTGCCATCGGACAAATAGTTTTTGCCATCAGACAAATAGTTTTGCCATCGGACAAATAGTTTTGCCATCGGACAAGGTGCCATGCGGCCGGCCGAAGGCGGGCCGAGCGGACAATAGTTTTTGCCATCGGACAAATAGTTTTTGCCATCGGACAAATAGTTTTTGCCATCGGACAAATAGTTTTTGCCATCGGACAAATAGTTTTTGCCATCGGACAAATAGTTTTTGCTACTTTTTACTAAAAAAAGTGCTTTATCTATCTAAACTAATAACAAAAATTTAGCAAATCATCAAGCAAAAATATTTTTACTGTTTTTTTTAGTAATTACAGTTACTTATTAGTACTTGTTTAACAAGTAATTATTAATTAAACCGTTTTTGTTTAAACTTGCGTTTATTTATTTGCTGATATTGATGCGCAAAGATACTAATTAAAATCTTTCTAACAAATTATTTATCTACAAAAGCATTAAATTTTTTGATTTTTTACAATAAATCGACACTTTGCTTTATTTTTAGCAGGCATTGTAACATCAATGCCTGCCAATAATAATTTTATTATTGGCAGGCATTGGTTTTATTATCTTTTAGTTAATAGATTGGGCAATAAAAATAAAACGTTTGACGACAAAGATAGTATTTTTGTAAGCATTAATGGTAGCTGTACTGCTATCAAACAAGAATACCAATACAAGTATTGGTACTAATAGCTTACAGCCAATATTGGTGTATCGTTATAACAAGAACAAGTAGGCAGTTATGTATTGTTAAAAGCCTTACATAGCCGATGTGATGAGCAATTCGAGGTTGGTGTATTTAAGGTCGAAACGTTGGCTTAGGTATAAGTTAGTTACGTGCCCTTTGTACAAGTAAATGCCGTTTCTCATGCCTATGTTATTGAGCATAAACTGGTCGAAGTTGGCATGTTTTTGGGCGCGGTGCAAAATGGGTATTAGTACGTGGCTAAGTGCCGATGATGCGGTTTTAGACACCCTTGATGCTATGTTTGGTACGCAATAATGTATCACATCAAACATTCGGAAGGTGGGGTTTTTGTGGTTAGTTATTTTAGACGTTTCAAAGCATCCGCCTTGGTCTATACTTACATCTACTATTACAGAGCCGGGTTTCATGTGCGAGACCATTTCTTCGGTGACGATGATGGGCGTTCGCCCTAATTCGGAGTGTATGGCTCCGACTACTAAATCGGCTTTTGACAGTTCGGAGCTTAACAAGGCGGGGTTTATGATAGAGGTGTAGACGCGCGCATTTACGTTGTTTTGTAATCGCATAAGTTTGTAGATGCTGTTATCAAAAACCCTTACTTCGGCACCCAAACCCAAAGCAGTACGAGTAGCATACTCGCCTACGGCTCCACCGCCGAGTATTACAACTCGTGCAGGGGGTACGCCTGCAATGCCGCCGAGCAGTATTCCTTGTCCGTTGTTGGTATTGCTTAGGTATTCGGCTCCTATTAATATGGCGGCGCTACCTGCAATTTCGCTAATGGCACGCACAATTGGGAAACGCCCGTACTCGTCTTTGATGTATTCGTAGGCAATGGCGGTTACTTTTTTTTCTATTAGGTGGTTTAGGTATTCGGTTTCTAGGGTGGGTAAGTGCAAAGCCGAGAAAACAGTTTGGTTGTATTTGGTCATTTTCACTTCTTCGAGGCTTAACGGAGCTACTTTTATGATGATGTCGGCTTGGTATACCTCGGCAATATCGTACAGGATTTGGGCTCCTGCCTCCGAGTAGTCGCGGTCGGTAAAGCTAGAATTTTCGCCTGCTTTTGTTTCTATCACTACTTTATGCCCATTATTAACCAATACGGCAACAGATTCGGGGGTTAGTGCTACGCGGTTTTCTTGGAAGGAGGTTTCTTTGGGTATGCCGATAAATAATTTTTTAGATTGTGTGGGTAATTCCATTACTTTTTCTTGTGTTATGGGGGTGTACCCTGTATAGGCGATTTTAGGTTCCATTTTATTTAGGTATTTGGTAGTTATTGTGGCTAAATTTATTTAGCGGCATGGTTAATTGTCGAGGGTTAAGGTGCGTGTTTGGTTGGGGTTGGCGGTTATGGTTATGTGTGCGGCATTGTTGGGCAGTAGGGGTGCAATAATGTTTGCCCATTCGACGAAGCAATAATTGCCCGAGTAAAGGTAATCTTCGATGCCTATGGCTAATGCTTCGTCTAAGGTTTCGAGGCGATAAAGGTCGAGGTGATAGATGATGTTGTTGCCATAATGGTATTCGTTGACGAGGGAGTAGGTTGGGCTACTAACGGTTTCGGTGGTGCCTAAGTGTTGTGCGAGGGCTTTTACGAGGGTTGTTTTTCCTGCTCCTAGGTTTCCGCTTAGGGTTATTACGCGTTTATCCCCTAATTGGTTGATGATTGTTTGTGCGGTGCTGGGTAATGCTTGTAGGTTGGGTATGTTGATAGTCACGGTTTATAATTTTATGGGCGATAAGTGTGCGGTTGCTTTTGTTGAGCAGTAGTTAACTGGTTGTTTTTCTTTTTGGGTTTGTTGGGTGGCTTGTGAGTATTTGTTTTCTACGTCCATTTTCGAGTCGGTTGAGTTGTTCATTAAATTTAGCAGTAGAGTTGCCATTGGGTTTATATTGTCGTTAATTAGTTTGTAAGTAATAGGCTAAAAAAGTAGCCCCCAAGTATTAACGCCTTAAAGGTTAAAGCGTTTTTTGGTCGTTGTTTTCTTCTTGGTAGTTGTTCAGCTCGTTGTTTTTCTTCTTCGGCTCGTTGTTTTTCTTCTTGGCAAGTTTTTGATTTGTCGTTTAAAGCTTTAAACTCTTTGTTGTAGGTATCTTCGTATTCGTCTTCTACGTCCATTTTTCGGCGCAGTTCTTCATCGGCTGCGGCGCGGCGCAATCGGTCTAACATTTGTTTTATTAGTGGGTCGGTTGAGTTGTTCATTAAACGTAGCAGTGGGGTTGGCATAGCGTTTATATCGTTGTTAATTAGTTTGTAAGCAATGGGTTAAAAAAGTAGCACCCAAGTATTAACGCCTTAAAGGTTAAAGCGTTTTTTTAGGTCATTTAGTTCTTGTAATAGTTGTTCGGCTCGTTGTTTTTCTTCTTCGGCTCGTTGTTTTTCTTCTTCGGCTTGTTGGGTAGCTTGTTCGGCTCGTTGTTTTTCTTCTTCGGCTCGTTGTTTTTCTTCTTCGGCTTGTTGGGTAGCTTGTTCGGCACGTTGTTTTTCCTCTTCGGCTCGTTGTTTTTCTTCTTCGGCACGTTGTTTTTCTTGCAAGTATTTGTCGTTTAATGCTTTAAACTCTTTGTTGTAGGTATCTTCGTATTCGTCTTCTACGTCCATTTTTCGGCGCAGTTCTTCATCGGCTGCGGCGCGGCGCAATCGGTCTAACATTTGTTTTATTAGTGGGTCGGTTTCTTCTTCTGTAAAATTTAAGTTGTGTTTATTGTCTGTTTTATACTCTTGGCTGAACACTTTTAACACCTTCAAAAGTCTGCTTTGTACTTTGCCTTTTAGTAGCGGAATTTGGATGGTGTATGATTCGTGGTTTAGTAACAATAAGAAATCGTCGTCGGGTTTTTCGGCTAATTGTTGGTTGGTGTCGGCATCAATGTAGTTATTTTCTACTTTTACCACTGGTACGTTTGTGTTGTTTAGTAAAAACCCTAAGAAGTAGATAGTTACTATTTCTAGATGTTCTGTTTTTTCTTCGCCAGCTACATATACGCTGTCTTCTTTTTGGTATTGTTCGCCTAAGTATCTGCGGAAACGGGCAATGTTTGTGCCTCGTTTTGTTTTTTGTAGTTCTATGAGCACTTTTTTGTTTGTACCATTGGCTTGTTTAATAACTGCAACAAAGTCGAGGCGCAAAACGGTTACGATTTGGGTTCCGGCGAAGGCAGTGGTGGTGGTTTCTTGCGGTTTTAGGCTTAGTTCTATGATATCGGTTTTTAGTATGGTAGATAATAAGCCTTTGGCTATTTCTGTATCTTCCATTAGGTATTTAAATACTACATCGTAGATGGGATTTGCTATTATCATGGCGGTTATTTTTGGGTGATTGTTGGTTAAATTGGTGTATTTTGTGGCACAAATATAGCGCTATTTGGAGCAATAAAAAAGCGTAGTGTGCCATTTTTGTGGTACGCTACGCTTTTTTTGTGGACAAGTTTATTTATTGCTAAACTGCACAATGGGTATAATCATTTCTTCGAGGGATATACCGCCATGTTGGAAAGTATTGCGGAAATAATTTACGTAGTAGTTATAGTTGTTTGGATAGGCAAAGAATAGATCTTCTTTGGCAAAAATAAAGGTAGAACTTACGTTGGGTGTGGGTAGTTTTGCATCGGCGGGGCGTCGAAATTCGAGTACATCTTTGGCATTATACTGTAAGTTTCTGCCATGTTTGTACCGCAGGTTAGTGGTTGTTTCGCGGTCGCCAATAACTTTCGAGGCGCGTTGTACGCGCACTGTTCCGTGGTCGGTGGTGATGATGATATTTACGGGTCGGTCTTCTAATCGTCTTAGGGCTTGCCAAAGTGGGGAGTGAATGAACCACGAGCGGGTGATAGAGCGGTAGGCGGCTTCGTCGCTGGCTAGTTCTTTTAGTACTTCCATTTCGGTTCGGGCGTGGGATAACATATCAACGAAGTTATACACAATTACGTTTAGGTCGTTGTTGGTTAGGTTTAGTATGTTATCTACTAGGGCGTTGCCATCGTGGTTGTTGGTTATTTTTAGGTACCTATGTTTTTTGTTGATGTGGTTACGATTTAGCTGTTCTTCTAAAAAATCGGCTTCGTGTAGGTTTTTTCCGCCTTCGTCCACATCATTTTTCCAAAATTGAGGGAAATTCTTTTCTATGTCCAAGGGCATCATACCGGCAAATATGGCGTTGCGGCTATAATGCGTTGAAGAGGGTAAGATGCTAAAAAAAGTTTCTTCTTGTATAAACCTAAAACATTCAGAGATGATAGGTTGTATAACCTTCCATTGGTCGAAGCGTAAGTTATCTATCAGTATAACAAAGTTAGATACGCCTTCTTGTAGTTTAGGGAAAATTTTGTTTTTGAAAAGTGTATGCGACATGGTGGGGGCTTGTTTTCTGCCTTGTATCCAGTCGATATAATTTTTGCCAATAAATTTACAAAATTCGTTGTTTGCTTCTTCTTTTTGGTTAGCCAATATTTCTTTCATTTCATCGGCTTGGTTGTTTTCGAGTTCTAGTTCCCAAAAAATCAGTTTTTTGTACAACTCAACCCAGTCGTGGTAATCGGAGCTGGCTTGTATTTGACTAAATATTTTCATAAACTCTTGTTGATACGCCGATGTAGTAGCGGCACTTACTAATCGTTGAGAGTCGATGATTTTTTTTAGGGTAAGTAGTATTTGGTGTGGATTAACCGGTTTGATTAGGTAATCGGTTATTTGGGCACCTATGGCGCTTTCCATAATGTTTTCGGCTTCGTTTTTGGTAATCATCACAATGGGCACTGCCGAGTTAATGGTTTTGATGCTCGACAAGGTTTCTAAGCCTGTTATACCGGGCATCGATTCGTCTAAAAAAACAACATCAAAATGTTGTTCTTTACATTCTTCGATGGCATCGTATCCGTTAGTAACGGCTACTATTTGGTAACCTTTGGCTTCGAGAAACATAATTTGTGGTTTTAGAGAATCTATTTCATCGTCTGCCCACAAGATTTTAATTTTCGACATACTGTTTTGGTGAATTGTAAATAATAAATAAAAATAATAAAGAAGCTCTTTTTAGACACAATGTGTTTTGTCTAAAATTTAGCAAAAAGGGCTATTTCTCTTTATTGCCATTGGGTTATTAAACCTTTGATTTGATAGTTTTATTGTGTTAAGGGGGCTAATTAGAGCGATATTTAAGGTTCATTAACACATTGTATAGCTAAACAATAGATAAAAAGCGATGATTAGGTAACACTAAGTGTTATTTTGATACTTATGCTTCGTCTTTTTTTGAGCTATATTGGGCTTTTTTTAGGTAATACAAAATTTCTTCTTGGTTTTGGCGCATACGCGTAAACATATCCATAATAAAACCCATACTTAATACAAACAAAGCTAAAATAATAAAAAAAGCCGAAGCAAAACCTGCCCATTTGTGTGGCGAAAACTCGCCTGTTTGTAAATAATGTGCTAATAAAAATATACCCAAGCCAATGCCAATCAAGGCAATAACAACCGATACGCGCCAAAATAGGCGAAAAGGGTTGTAATCGCGCAGGGTTTGCAAAATAATTTTGCTAGTGCGATAGGCATAATTAAACAAATTAGATGCCATGCGCGATTGCCCAAACTCGCGGGTACCACGTACTACTGTGGGTACTTCTACTATGGTTAGCCCTTTATGGGCAAGGTCGAGGAAGGTTTCTTGGGTGTAGGTAAATTTGCCAAACAGATTTAGGCGTAACAAAGTATCGCGCGAGTAGGCACGAAAACCACACGACACATCGTAGAAACGTTGCCCTACAATGCTGCTAATTAGCTCGGACATACGCTGATTGCCCCAAAACTTAGTTTTGGACATTTGGGGCCAGTATTCTTGGTTTTTAAAGCGCGAAGCGGTTACAAAATCGGCTTGTTGCGTAACAATTGGCTCTATTAGTTTTTGGATATCTGCCGGATTAAATTGTCCATCTGCATCCATATTTACCATTACATCGCCTTGTAATTCCAATACTTTTTGTATACCCGATTTAAAAGCCGTACCTAAACCTTTATTACCTTTGTGCGACACCACTAAGGCTCCTTTCGATAAAGCAATTACCTCTGTTTGGTCGGTCGAGCCATCGTTTATTACAATTACATGATCAACAAAGGTGGGTATAGCTTCGATAACTTGACCTATGGTTGCTTCTTCGTTTAATGCCGGAATAACAACACAAATTTTATGGTTCTGAAACATAAAATGCCTATAGTAAAAAAAATGAAAGGATGAAGAGAGTATAGGAATGAATGCAAAAGTTATTTTTGGTGTTTACGCATTTGCATTGGGGCTATAAAATGCTTTTATCTCGTTGATAATAGTGGTTAAATCATTTTCGCTAAGTTCGTAGTACATGGGTAGGCGCAGTAATGTATCGGCATAAAGGTCGCACATTGGCAAGGTTCGTCCATCGTGTTGTTGTTCGTAAAAGGGGCTTTTGTGTAGCGATAGGTAGTGAAAAACGGCGTGAATGTCGGCATGGCGCAGGTGTTTTATGAGGTTTGTTCGGGCATCGAGCGATGGGAAAAGCAAATAAAACATGTGTGCATTGTTGCTGGCATAATTGGGTATGTTAGGCAACCGAAAGTGCCCTGCTTGTGCAAGTGGTGTTAGCTCGCGGTAGTAGGTATCCCAAATTTGTTTGCGTTTTGTTTGTATAACATCCAGTTTTTCGAGTTGGGCATACAAAAATGCGCCGACAATTTCGGCGGGCAAAAACGACGAGCCTACATCTACCCAGCCATATTTATCTACCTCGCCTCTAAAGAAAGCCGAGCGGTTGGTGCCTTTTTCCCAAATAATTTCGGCGCGTTTTTCAAAACGTTCATCGTTGATAGCTAACATTCCGCCCTCGCCCGAGATAATATTTTTGGTTTCGTGAAACGAAAAAGCGGCTAAATGACCTATGCTGCCTAATGGTCGGTTTTGGTAATACGAGTCGATGGCTTGTGCCGCATCTTCGACTACCAATAATTGGTATTTGTTGGCTAATGCCATAATAGCGTCCATATTGCAAGCAACACCTGCATAATGCACCACCACAATAACGCGCGTTTTGGGCGTAATGAGTACCTCTATTTGGGCGGCGTCAATGTTAGGATTATCGGCTTGACTATCGGCAAAAACAATTTTAGCACCGCGCAACACAAAGGCATTTGATGTTGATACAAAGGTGTACGAAGGCATTATTACCTCATCGCCCAAGCCTACATTGGTTAAAATGGCAGCCATTTCAAGGGCATCGGTACACGACGAAGTAAGCAAGGCTTTACGAAAACCATAGCGTTGTTCAAAAAACTGATGGCACATTTGCGTAAAAATGCCATTACCCGATATTTTACCGCTTTCGACCGCTTTTTGTATGTAGGCTATTTCGTTGCCAATAAAATAGGGTTTGTTAAAGGGTATGGGGTGTTTTTCGATACCCAATGTGCTTGTTTCGGTTGCTGGCTGTAACGTATTTGTTTGCATGAGAGATGAGATGAAATACTGATTATATATTATGGTAAAACTATCTTTTTGATAACCGCTAGTTTTGATGGCTTTTTTACAAACAACAAAACTAATCATTAAATATCAAACGACACAATGCGTTCTAAGACCGTTTTTATTAGTTTATCTACAGCAGCGTAGGGGTTGGTGCTAAATTTTTGCGATGATCGTTGGGCTACAATGGCATTGGTAGAAAGGGCTTCGTGACCCAACAAACGAGCCATACCATAAATGCCCGATGTTTCCATTTCGAAATTAGTGATTTGGTGATTGCCACATTGCCATTGCTGCAATATGTCTAAAAAGTTGGGCATGGCGGCTTTTAGGCGCACACCGCGCCCTTGGGGTCCATAAAAACCCGAGCAGGTGGCTGTTATACCTTGGTGCATGTCGCTGCCCACCAACCGAAGTAGTTTTTCGGAGGCTTGTGCCAAATAAGGTTGCACACCATTACTTAATTTGGGCAGATGTGGCAACAACTCGGCTTCTGCTGCCGAAGGTGTATACATATAGTATTGCAACAAATTGTCGAAACCCATACCAAACGACGAGGCTAAAAGCCCATCTAAAGGCACATTGGCTTGTAAACCACCCGATGTACCCACTCTGATAAGGTTTAGGGTAGTATGTTGGGCTTTGGGTATGCGGGTTTCCAAATCTACATTTACCAATGCATCAAGCTCCGTAAAAACAATATCTATGTTGTCGGTGCCAATACCTGTTGATATAACACTTAGACGCTTATTGCCTATGTAGCCTGTGTGGGTTACAAATTCGCGTTTTTGGGTTTTAAACTCAATCTGGTCAAAATGTTTCGATACTGCCGACACGCGGTCGGGGTCGCCAACGGTAATAATGGTGGTGGCAATGTCTTGCGGACGCAAGTGCAAGTGATAAACACTACCGTCGGGGTTAAGGATAAGTTCCGATTCGGGTATAGCTTTCAAGGTTTGCTTTATTTATTTTGTTAAATAGCTACAAAGGTACTGTTTTTTACCAAATTTAGGCTAATAGTAAGCCTATTTTTTGTAAGAAAGTATAAATAAGCCTCATTTTAGCACAAAAAATTGTTGCCGTCTGTTGTAGATAAGCCATGCATTGAGGTACTTAAGTAAAAAGCGAGCATTGCTTGTGCAACACCCGCTGTTTTTTTACCTAACAAAACTTTACCAAACAATAAGTCTTTTTTTTATTATGACTTTATATCATCTTTGAACCTTTTGTTTTGGGCTAAAATCCAATGAGTGTGATACCCATATTAAGCGGATACAAATCGGCACCCGATGGTCCTTTGTTTGTTTCGAACATAGGTACTAACGAGTAGTTAGCCCAAAAGTTAATAGGTCCAACACCTACTTGCCCTGCCAAGCCATATCTAAACTTATTTAGGTTAAAATCGTCGCGCGATATTTGGGTTTGTAGGTCGCCATCATCGTCTTTGTAGCACTGTTTGGTACGCGATGCCAGCATTAGCCCAGCATAGCCCCCTGCGCTAACCCTAAACGAGCGGCTCGATTTGCGCGGGTTACTCTCAAAATTAAGCATCATAGGTACAGTTAAAAACGAGGTGTATAGTTTATTTTTTTTGTACTCGATGGTGTCGTTAAAAGTAATTGCCAAGGGCGATGTGTTGCGTTGTAGGGTAATGGGTTCGCTAAAGTTGTAGTTATTAAAATCGAACGACATGCCATAGATAAAGTTAATTTTGTGGTCTATCAGGTTGATGCGTTGTTTAAAAAGATGTAAGTTCCAATCCAACGATTTGCCGTAGTTAAGGCTAAGTGCATTAGCATCGCCTTGTAAATTAAGGCTACCCTCTTGCATTAAGTGTATTTACACCCAAATCTACCATACCCCAGCGGGTTTTTATGTTTGATAGTTTTTTTATCGTTTTTTTCTCGTCTTTTTTGCGGTCTTCCATGTCAATATCTACACCGCCATCTTCTCCTCCAATTTCTTCTTCAATTTCTATTTCTTTACCATCTTCTTTGATAATCTTTTTGGTCTTTTTTCCGTTTTCGTCTTTGATGATAATCTCTACACCCCCAATTTTTATGCGGGTAGTATCGCCTTTAATTTCGCGGCTAATGTCTTCTTGTATTACCTTACCATCTTGCATCTTTCTGGTTACTTTTTCTTCGATGATAATGGTTTTTTGCGGCGGCATTGGCGGTGTGGGTGCGGTAGGTGCTACAGGTGGAGCAGGCGGTGGTGGTGGAGGTGTAACTTGTGCCACCACCGAAAGTGTGCATAAGCAAGTTAGTAAAAAAAATAGATTTTTCATGGCGTTTTTTTTGAAAATTTATAAATAGTTAATGATTATTTAGTAATTTATTTGTTTCCCAAAAAGTTTTTCAGGCGTTCATGTGTTTCGGGTTGTATAGGCACTTCAACAGAAACCGACCGACGGCGACTGCTCAATCCATCGCTTATATTTTGAGGCAACAAACTGTTGGGCAAGCGCGATAAAACATTTTGGGCAAACATGGTTTCGGCATTGTTGCTACGGTTGCCAAGGCGTTTAAGCAAATTAGGTTTGGCATCGGTATAAGTGTCACTTGATATACTTTTGGGTGTGATGATGTAGTTAATAACCGTATTATCTAGCACATTTTTTGCGTCTAAACTTGCCAACTGTATAGGTGTTGCAGCACGCAAAGTTGTTTGTTCTGCAACAAGCGTATTTTGAACAAGTATGTGTTTTGTTGTTTGTTCTGCAACAAGTGTATTTTGAACAGGTATGTGTTGTTTTTCGGCTACTACATTGGGCATACTTGATGCACTGTATCTTGCCCCGTTGCTAGTCAAATTAGCATTAATTACCATTTTTGTTGGTTTAGTTAATTGGTTATTTTGCAATTTATCCGTACCTTTGTCCACCGTAGGGGTATTGTGCATGTTTCTATTATTAGTAGATGCCGTATTTGGTACAATAACCGAGGCTGCTGCCACACTTTTGTTACTGGCTATGCTGTTGTTTTTTAGATGAGGCAAGGCAGTTGTCATTTCGTGGCTGTTGAACATATTACTAAGTGGCTGCCACAATAGCAACAATGCAGCTACAGCGGCGGCATATCGCAACAAAGGGTTGGCAAAAAACAACACGACTAAACCCGTTTTGCCAGCTCGTTTTTTTAGTTGTTCTTTGTGTTCGTATATTACACTTTCGTCGGCTGATGCTGTAACAAGTGTAAAGTTATTTAACTCGTTTTTCAACAAGGGTTCGGTGTCCAAAAACATAGTCATGGCAAGCTGTGTTTCGGGCGGTAAAGTTTGCTCGATATAGTCAATGGCATACTCTTCGTAGTTGTCCAAAGCTATCAAATCGCATAACAAATTGGCTTTGTTGGGTAGCTGTATCGTTTCGTCGGGGTTTATGATAATGGCGCTAAATTCGCTTAGTTCTTGCTTTAGGTCAGCGTTTTGTTGCAAAAATTGTTGCATAGCCAGCCGCAACTCCTCCGAAAGCGTACCCTCGAGGTAGTCCAATACAAATTCTTCGTAATTGCTGCGTGTTATGTTCATAAAAATTGGTTTGGGTATTTAGTCAATCTATAACTGACAAGGGTTTGGAATATGGTTAATTGGGTTATCTTATTTTACATTTACAACTAAACAATGCGGTCTATACTAACCAATATTTGCTGTAATTTTTTTCTTGCCCTAAAAATATACACTTTTACTTGGGCTTCGGTTAGTTCGGTAATTTGGGCAATTTCGTCGTAGCTGTAGCCTTCGTAATCGCGGAGCAATACCACCGAGCGTTGAATTTCGCTTAGCTGTTCAAGGGCGTTGTTAAGTGTTGGTGATAAGTCGGGCGAGTTGGCAGCGGCAGCCGGACCAGCGGCTCCTTCGGCAAACTCTTCGGTGTAGCTCATGCGTTTGTTTTTCCGCAGGCTATCTATCATCTGATGATGCGACACCGAAAATAAGTACGAGCGAGCCTTATCTACCTCTACCTTTTCATGGTTTCGCCACAACACCTCAAAGGCATTTTGTACCATGTCTTCGGCTTCGGCGGCTTCGCGGGTATTTTTTAGCATAAAACGATACACCCTATCGGCATATAGCTCTACGCAATGGTTGTACTCTTTTGGTGTCATGTGTGTGTGTTTTGTAGCGTTTGATAGTTAATCGAACAAACCCGCCATAAAGTTACAACTTGTAACGCTTTTTTTTCTTTTTTTTTGAAGTTTGTGTATTTTTAAATCCAAATCTAGTATCTAAAATGCTTTTTGCTTTGTTTAGTGCAATATCACCCAAAACCATTACGATATCACCCAAAACCATTACGATATCGCCAAAAACCATTGCAATATC
>JADKCK010000017.1 GCA_016718845.1 Sphingobacteriales bacterium | reverse complement strand
TTATTAATCCTTTAAAGTTTAGGGTGTTTCGGGCATCGTAATACAAGCCGTATATGTCGCGCATATTGGGTATATTGACCAATCCGCAGCGGTTTGGGTTCATTTTGCGTCGGTCGAGCCATTGCAATATGGGCATTGAGCCTTGTTTTTCGGGTACGTAGCAAAACTCTAGCACGCTTTTACGCTCGAGGCTCATGGGGTTGTTTATTTTTTTGTTTAAGCCTTTTGCTTTTTTTATTTGCGATGCGGCATAGCCTGCAAAGGTATCTTTACACAGTTTGCTCAAAAAAAGTTGGGGTGTAAATTGGTCGAAAAGGGGGTGTTTGTAGATGATGCAGTTGGGCGGAATGTTGAGCATTTCGAGCATGTTGGGGTTGTTTTTGCTTAGTAGTTCAACAAATCGGCGGAGTTCGTAAAAGATGCAATTGTTGTTATCGTCGTTTATTTGGTCGATATAATCTAATCCGTAAAAAATATTTTTGGGCAACACAAACACGCCTTTAATGTCGGTATCCGAGTGTGGTAGGTCTAAGCCATAAGCTCGGCTACCGCTGATGCACTCAAATAATAGGCAGTTTTGTTGGCGTAGTTCGGCAATGGTCATTTTGGTTTTGGGGGTTGATTTGGGGTTGTAAAAGATTATGATTCATAATTACACAATTGGGGAGAGCGTTTCGATGATTTAGATAGCTAATTGAAAAGATAAAGCCTCGATAATATTTTGTTGATATTTAGCGTCTGTAATAGTGCCTATTTGTTTAATCAGTCTTTGCTTGTCAATAGTTCTGATTTGGTAAGCCAACACAATACTATCTGTTGTTACTCCAAAGTGATTGGCGGGTATTAGCGTTTCATTAGGGTAAATTTGTCGGTTGTTCTTGCGTGATGTAATTGGAATTCCATTAATCACAGGAAGAATGTCATTGACAATATCATTGCTAATTATTAACTCATGTTACGCAGGGGTGTTACCTAATTAGTGGCATGGGGCTTGCTACTTGTTGTCGTTTACTGTTTACCCACCCATTAAAGTTTGTTACTTTTCGACAAAAAGACCAAAAACAGGCTGTGGAGGCCACGAAAGATAAACGGCCAAACAGTGTCGTAGTGTGCGTGCTTCAAACAGACTTTCTTAACGCACATGCCCATCTAAGCAATTCAAGCCGCAAGAACCACTACAAAAGGAAAAGCAAAACTCAATTTGAAATGGGGAACTCAGATAAAAAAGGGCGCAAGTTTCCTTGTTCAGAGCCTATAACAGGGTCTAAATTTACCCACCAAATTGTCCAACGTAACTGGTTCATTTTTTTTCTTTGTTTAGCGTTTCAAAATTTACAGGTTCAAACCATTCGTTTACCTCATGCAAATCATTCAAAAACAGTGCATCATTTGCAGCTTGTTGCATTAAAAGATTTTTTTGTTGCCATGCATTTTCGTTTTGCATGATAAGCTGGAGTACTTGTTTTTGTTCGTTTATAGGCAACGATTTATACGCTATAAAAAGCGTATCAGCATCAATAATGTTATTTACAAGCATCGTGTTTTATTTTTAGGGTAATTAATAGCGTTAATCACTTTGTTTAGACGGGGCAAAGTTACGCAAAATTTGGCAATTGGTTATTTGTTTGGTGCAATGTAGCCAAAAGTTTGTACCTTTGTTGGGCATTTTGAGTTTTTATTGATGTTATGCACAAGAGGACACTGATTTTACGGATTTGACACAGATTTTAGAAAATGATTTAATCTTGATAAAACCTAACCCTAAACAAAAGTCTAGGATAATGGTCATGTAAGATAACAAGGGTGGTTTATTTTTTGTTGAGCAATAAATTGTTCAATAAATGAGCTTTGGGGTGATAAAAGAGTTATTTTGCAGGCAATAACAATCATGCAGTGCTATTAAAAACCCAATCAATCTAACATAAATCTGCCTGTATCACTAAATAAAAATCCATTTTATCCGTGTCTAATCCGTAAAATCTGTGTCCTAAATAAAGCTAAAATAGCGTAGTGCATAATCTGAGTTAGTTAGTTATTCTTTACAAAAACAAAATAGATGGAACATTTTGACCAAGCATACTGGGATACACGTTATGCAAACAACGAAACAGCTTGGGATATAGGGCAAGCCTCGACGCCACTAAAAACCTATATCGACCAACTGCCCAATAAAAACTGCCGCATTTTGATACCCGGCGGTGGCAACAGCTACGAGGCTGCTTATTTGTTGTCGTTGGGTTTCACCAATGTAACTATTGTGGATATTTCGAGCATCATCTGCCAAAAGCTACAACACGACTATGCTACTTATTTACAAACAGATGTGTTAAAGGTGTTAAACGAAGATTTTTTTGCACACTCAGGTAGCTACGATTTAATAGTAGAACAAACTTTTTTTTGTGCCTTAAACCCTGCTTTGCGCCCCCAATATGTTAGCAAAATGCACCAATTGCTTGCCCCAAATGGGCGTTTGGTAGGGGTGTTGTTCAACAAAATATTTGACCATACCACTCATCCACCTTTTGGCGGTACACCTGCCGAGTATGAAACTTTGTTTGCCCCTTATTTTAATTTTCATACCTTTGCGGCTTGCTATAACTCTATAAAACCACGCGAAAATACCGAGTGGTTTGTTAATTTTGTGCGTAAATAGGCATTAAATGGCAATTACTAAATGGTAAATTATAAATTGCAAATGGTAATTGCAAATAATTATGCAAAACGCCCCAAAAGTTCGTAACTTTGCGGGCGTTTTTTTGTTACTATGCAATACGCACCTAACACTATAACAAACCTTTTTTAATGGATAATATTCAGTATATTGGCGAGTGGCTTTTGCCCGGTAAAATTGGGCATTTTTTAACTTTGTTAAGCATGGTAGGCGCATTGTATGCCACCATTTGCTTTGCCCTTGCATCGTGGTGGGAAGGCACAAACGATACCCTTGCTGCATCGTGGAAACGAATGGGACGAATGGGTTTTGCCGCCAATGCTTTAGCAGTTGTGGGCATCTTTGCTACTTTGTTTTTCTTGATTTTTGAGCATCGTTTTGAGTACAAATATGTTTGGCAACACTCATCCCGCACCTTGCCCGTTTACTACATGATTTCGTGCTTTTGGGAAGGGCAAGAAGGTAGCTTTTTGCTATGGCAGTTCTGGACGGCTGTTTTGGGCTTGGTGCTAATAAGCCGAGCAAAAAAATGGGAGGCAACCACCATGACCGTTGTGGGCGCTATGCAGGTGTTTTTGGCAACTATGCTTATTGGCATATATATTGGCAGTTATAAATTGGGTAGTAGCCCGTTTATACTCACCCGTTTGGATATGGGTGCCGCACCTATCTTCCAAAACCCCAATTATTTAGAGCTTTTTTTGAAAGATGGGCGCGGACTAAACCCCCTACTGCAAAACTATTGGATGGTGATACATCCGCCAACTTTATTTTTAGGTTTTGCCCTTACCCTTATCCCGTTTGCCTATGTGATGGCAGCCCTTTGGAAACGCGATTTTACCGACTGGGTTCGCCCTACCCTATCGTGGGCTTTGTTGGGCGGTGGCATTTTGGGCGGTGGCATTTTAATGGGCGGCGCATGGGCTTACGAAGCACTTAGCTTTGGCGGCTTCTGGGCTTGGGACCCCGTAGAGAATGCCTCGTTGGTGCCTTGGCTTACACTAGTGGCAGGCATACATACCCTACTGGCATACAAACACAGCGGTTATGGCTTGCGAGCAACAGCTTTGTTTTTCAACTTTACGTTGTGGCTCATTTTATACTCTACATTTTTAACCCGCAGCGGCGTTTTGGGCGATACATCTGTCCATTCTTTCACCGATTTGGGTATGTCGGGGCAGTTATTAGCGTTTATGTTGTTTTTTATCATCTCATCAACCCTATTAACCATTGCCCGCTGGAAATCAATGCCCTCGCCCGAAAAAGATGAAAGCGCCTACTCGCGCGAGTTTTGGCTGTTTATTGGTGCTTTGTTGCTAACTATGGTAGCAGGTTTAATAGCCATTGATACCTCGTGGCCCGTTATCAACAAAATATTTGGTACCAATAAAGCCATCACCGACCCCATACCACACTACAACCGCTACACACTTTGGTTTGCTGTAGTGGTGGGTTTACTAAGCGCCACAATACAATATTTTAGGTATAAAGACAGCGATATTGTTAAATTTTTGCGCAGTTTAGCCGTTTCTACAGTCGTTTCGGCAGCACTTACAGGTATTATTGCTTATGTACTAAGTATAGGTTCGGCGGCATTAATTGCCCTATTATTTGCAGGTGTTTTTGGCACAATTGCCAACCTAAACTACCTAATAACCGTACTTAAAGGCAAAATTAGGGTGGCAGGTGCATCGGTGGCACATATTGGTTTTGGTATTTTATTGGTAGGCATACTCATTTCATCTGCCAAAAAAGATATTATTTCGCTCAACACCACAGGCATTGACTATGGCAAAGAGTTTGACGAAAAAAACAAAAAAGAAAATATTTTGCTCTACAAAGATAAACCCATGAAGATGGGCGAGTACTTTGCTACCTACAAAGGCGACTCGATTGTAGGTATAAACACCTATTACAAAGTACAGTACGAGAAAAAGAAAAACGCCGAGGATACCCCCTCCGAAACGTTTATGTTGTACCCACACGTGCAAATAAACCCCAATATGGGCATGATAGCCAACCCTGCAACGCGCCATTATCTAACCCAAGACATTTTTACACACGTTACATCGGCACCCGACAACACACAAAGCAACAGCAAAAGCGAAGAACTAAAAGAAGGCGAACTGGCAATTGGCGATACTTTGGTAACAAAAAATAGCTTTATTATCCTAAAAGCCATTAACCCTGCACCCATTGTTAGTGGCTATGTGCCTATGCCCGACGATATTGCCGCCGGAGCAAAACTACAAATTGTAAATATTGAGAGCAAAAACTACGATGCCGAACCAGTCTATTACATACGTAACAACACCGAAAACCGCGTAGATGCCGAAATAAAAGACTTAGGACTAAAAATTAAGTTTGACAAAATTATACCCGAAAAAAGTAAAATCAAATTGTCGGTCGTAGAAACGGCTGTTGTCGACCAGTTTATTATCCTAAAAGCCGAAGTTTTTCCGTACATAAACCTAGTTTGGTTAGGTAGTTTAGTAGCCGTAACTGGCTTTTTGATGAGCGTACACAGGCGCCGAAAAGAAGGTGTAAAAGTAAAAAAGGCTTAATCTATCTAATTCCACCTCATCGATATCCTCCCCCAAAAAAACCCGCCAAATTTGCACCTTTTGCAAATTTGGCGGTTTTTGTTATGCCCTAAACTTTACTTATTGCATTTACCTTTGGTAAAACTACTTACCCTGCACAAAGCCGAGCAAGGATTGCTATAATCTTTGCCGTCGCAACCACAAACGGGGTCGTAGTTGCGGGCGCAAGCGCAGTCCTCTTTGGGTTGTTTCTTTACACAATCGGTGTTATTTGTACCCGTTGCTGGGGCATTGTTCGTTGAACCACTCTCTGTTTTAGGGCATGGGCGCTCTACAAACGATTTCACTTTGCACTTCGCCATACACGCATTGCCATACGTTTTGCCATCGCAGCCGCACACAGGTCTATACTCTTTGGTGCAAGTACACGGTGCCGTTTGGTTCGTCAAACAATCGTTGTTGGCGCTTGCTTTATCCCCATTTGCTGCCTCAACGGTTGGTGCAGGTTTAGGGTTGCTACTACCCGATTGTTTGCCACACTCGCCCATCGTATATTTTTTGATACCTGCACAAGTAGCCACGCAAATATTACTATACGTTTTGCCATCGCAACCACACACAGGGTTATAATCTTGAGTACAAATACAATCGGTTTGCGGTTTTGTTTGGCAATCATCTCCTTTGGGTTTGTGTGTGCAAGCATTAAATACCACAACAAACAAAAAAAATAAGCTATAAAAAAGTGGTTTCATAATAGTAATTTTTTAGCTAACGCCTCCAAATTTACCCTTCAAATTGTATGCTAAAGGTAATGTAGCGCGATTTTAGGCGTTGTAATACATCCGAGTATCGAAGGTTTTCGGTAGGTACAAACAAATTAGGAATGCCATTACTTATCCGTATTTCGGGCGATAGAATGAACAGCGGAAAGTAAAACTCTGTCCCTACCCCATACTCTGCTAAAAAGTCAAATGGGGCAATTTTTACAATATCGGTCGCTTTACGTGCCTTCGAGTTCGAGCCTAAATCCCAATCAAAGCGCACCCCACCAACGGCATAAAACCTAAAATTTTCGTTAAAAAACCTATCCGATTTGTACTTAAACGACAACGGAAAACTGAGGATAATAGACTCAATCGTTTTGTTGATTTGCACATCGGGACCAGGTGCAATTTCGGTGTAGATAAGGTCTTTTTCGGCAAACATCAACGACGGGATAAATCGCATGTCGGCATTATCACCCAAATGCAAATCCGAAATAATGCCCACCTTAAACCCCGGTTTGTTAGGCGATTGTACCACTTTTATACTATCGTGATACAAAAAACTATCGCTATGCGTAATGTCAAAACGCGTGATAGGCACGCCAAAAGCAATGCCAAAGTGAATTTGTTTTTTGTCGTTTTTGGCTAAATTATGCATTTGAGCCCAAGCCGATGTAGGCAAAAATACCCACAAAAAAACAATCGAAATGCCTATTTGTCGGCAATGTAAATAGAGCAGATGCCAAAGGTTAGTCGAATACATTTTGCTGTTTTAAAACCGTTTTTTGTTAAAATTTGCACAAACTCTGCACCTTGCGGAAACGCCTGTACCGATTGAGGTAGGTATGTATAGGCGCTTGTATCTTTAGATACCAAACGCCCAATGCGGGGCAAAACATGTGTGAAGTAAAAGTTATACAACTGTTTAATACCCGGTGTTTGGGGTTTCGAAAACTCTAAAACCACCAAACGACCGCCACTGCGCACAACTCGGTACAACTCGGCAATGCCTTTTTCTAGGTTTTCAAAGTTGCGCACACCAAACGAAACGGTAATTGCATCAAAAGTATTGCTTGAAAACGATAAATTTTCAGCATCACCTGTTTTTAAGGTGATTATTTTGTCCAATGCGGCATTTTTTACCTTTATTCGTCCATAATCAAGCATCTTTTCCGAAATATCAACCCCCACAATTAGCGTAGGCTGTAGTTGTTTAGCAGTCGCAATAGCTAAATCTGCCGTACCGGTAGCCACATCTAAAATAGTCTGAGGCTGTACATCTTTCAGATACCTAATAGCACGCCACCGCCAATAGCGGTCAATACCCAACGAAAGCACCTGATTAAGGCGGTCGTAACTTTGGGCAATATTATCGAACATCAAGGCAACCTGCCCTTTTTTGTTCATCTCCATACCAGCGTATGGCACAACGTCTTTTAATTTCGACAAGTTTATTTATTTTATTATGTGTTATAAATTATATCTCAAGCCTGCACCAGCCCCGCTTCACGCGGTAAATGTCTTTTTTGGGGGTGATGCTTAGCACTCCCTAATTTGCCAAGTTGGTGGCACCCCCATAGCACTGTAGGCGCAGTACCAACAAACTTTATAGTTGGTATAAAATACACCTATTTTTCAAGCACCCTCTCCCTTTTTTCAAAAAAGAAAAGGCTCTTATACTTTTGTTGTGATTTGGGTATTTTGCATTTTCACACCTAGTTGTATTTGGTTTCTTCTTGTCCGGCATTATAGGAATTGGCGTTAAGAAATGGGCATAAATGGAGCGTTAAAAAAGATATACTGTTTGAAGCACGCCACACCGAACCAAGAAATAAAACCGACAAACAAACCGTTTGGCGTGCAAGTTTATATCTTTTAGCGGAATGTTGCCCATTTTAGCCATACTATATAGCCTTGACTTTTTTGGTTACTTTTTTTGTCAAGAAAAAAGTAACAAACTTTTAATGGGTGGTGAATATTAAAATAATACAACATGCCAATTAACAGCTACCTTCGTTGCATCATGCTTGCTCAATAGGAGTATAAAAAGCTATCATTTGTCAGTTTCCACAACAAAAGTAAAAGAGCCAAAGAAAACAATTGAATGTTTCACCAAGCACCCTCTCTCTTTTTTAAAAAGAGAAAACAATTGAATGTTTCGCCAAGCACCCTCTCCCTTTTTTCAAAAGGGAGACGATTGAAAGTTTTGCAAGCAAAACTTTCAATCAGAGGGATTTTTTATTTTCCATCTAAAATAACAGGTGACTTACTATTGCCCAAAATAATGGTTTTAGCATTTGCCGATTTCGCTAATTCTTGGTAAGCTTTTATCATTTCGTATTGCAACTGTTTGTCGGTTAGTTGCAGGCTAATAATACGCTGATAATCGGCAATACCTTGTGCTTCTACGCGTTTGCGTTCGGCTTCCTGTTTTTCTTTTTGCAAAACAAACTGCATTTTTTGCGACTCTTGTTCGGCGTTTATCTTCGACTCAATAGTTAATTTTACCGACTCGGGCAAAGATATATTGCGCACCAACAATTGCTCTAAAATTAAGCCGCGTTGTTTAAAATCTTTCTCGATACTCGTAAAAATACGACTCTGAAACTCTTCGCGTTTTACCGAATACAAATCAATAGCAGTATAGTAAACGGCATTATCGCGTATTTTAGTGCGCGTAATTGGTCTAACAACTTTATCTTTATAAACCATATCGGCACCAATTTCGCGCAACATACGTGGAGCCTCGGCTGCCGACAAACGATACAATACCGTAATATCCATCGTCACCTCCAAACCGTCTGATGACAAAATACGTATCGCATCATCACCAACTCTTTCACCCTCGTCGTGTACTGCCGACATGGTGTAGTTTTGCGTTTTTACATCAAACATTTCTACCTTACATAACGGATTAACCACGTTTAAACCGCTATTTAGTATCTGCCCATTTACCTTGCCAAACAACACAGGCACACCTACCTCGCCCGACCCAATTTGCACAATCGTAGCGCTTAACAAACCTATTATTATCAACCCAATAGCCACTATACGAATAGGCGTAGTTGATTTTAACGGAAAATTAGGTACGCTTTTAAATGCACTTAGCACCACTAATAAGATAACGCCAATAATTAACAATCCCATAACCTAAATGTTTTTGAATGTGATAGTTTGATAGGACACACTTACACATTTGGCATACCAAACATTACCAAACGCTATTGTATTGTAAACACAAAACAAGGCACAAAGTTACTATTTTATTGGATAAGAATCCGATTTTTTGTTTACTTTTGTTAGCCACTAGTATATTTAACAAAAAAATCATACAAAAATACCTTTCTTGAATAAAATTATACCCAATAATGAGCAATTAGTGTTAAGTATTAGTAATATCTAACACAATAATGCCCTATTTTTTTGTTCTTTTGTATTTGTTTCTTAAAATAAGAAATACCATTAGCTAAAACCTGCTAAATAAATTATCAAATTAAATTTCTATTTTTAAACAAACAAAAAAAATTGCCTCTATTTTACATCTCTTTACATCAATACCAAATAAAATAAAAGCTGCCTAAAAACAAAAATTGTTTTAGTCAGCTTTTATGATTAAACTACCAGTATCTAAGCAAACTTATTGCATAATCACTAATCTAGTATATTGTGTTTGCATTTGAGTAGGGTTATTTATCATCACCAAATAATAACCTGCCTGCAAATTGTTTAAGTTTAAGCTAATAGTATTTTCGCCTTCGGTTGTGGTAGTGGTTTGTTGGCTTAGCGTTTTGCCTGTTAGGTCGGTTATAGTTAGGGTTATGTTACCACTTGTGTTGGCATTGTACAATACCTGCGCATAGTTGCGGGCTGGATTGGGCTGAATGATAAATGTATTGGCTTGCAAATCGGTGCTGTTTTTATTGCTGCCCAAAGTAGCATCGGCAAGGTTGGCATTGATGGCACAACCTGTTGTAGTAAAGGTTTGTATGGCAGTGTAAGCACTTGTGCCCGATGGACAAGTGGCTCTTACGCGCCATTGGTAGTTGGTGCAGGCTGTAAATCCGCCAAGATACTTGTAATTAACTGTTGAGGTGGTGCTTAACCAAGTGGCACTGCTTGCTGCTCGGCGTTGTATGGTGTAACTTGTGGCACCGCTAACGGCTGTCCAGTTTACTTTGGCATCGGTGGTGGTTAATTGGTTAGTAAATAAACCTGTTGGCACGCCACATGGGGTTAAGGTGGTAAAATTGGTAGAGGCAGTATAGGCACTTGTGCCGCTGGCGCATACGCTACGCACTTGCACCTGGTAGGTTGCCGAACTGGTGATGCTGGTAAATACTTTGGTGTTGGTAGTTACGGTGGTGCTCGACCAACTGGCAGCACCCACAATGCGATACCTAACTGTATAGGAGGTAGCTTGGCTTACGGCTGTCCAAGTAATGGTGGCTCCGGTGGTGGTAATGCCACTAACGGCTACATTTGTTGGTATGCCGCAACTGGCTAAGGTTGTAAAGTTGGTAGATGCACTATAAATACTGTTGCCATTGGCACAAACAGTAGCCACTTGTATTTCGTAGTTGCTGGCAGCGGTTAGGTTGGCTAAAATGCTTGATGTGGTGGTGATAGTAGCGGTTGTAAAGGTGGTAGTGCCTACTATGCGGTAGCGAATGCTGTATGATGTTGCACCACTAACAGCGGTAAACGAAACCGTTGCACCGTTGGTGGTAATACTGCTGATGGTTATGCCCGTGGGCGTGTTGCAGGGGGTTAAGGTGGTAAAATTGGTAGAGGCAGTATAGGCACTTGTGCCGGCAGCGCAGGTTGTTGCCACTTGTGCCTCGTATTGGGTGGTGGCAGTTAAGCTACTTAGGGCAAGACTGTTGATTGATGCGGCGAGGCTTGTCCAGGTGGTGCTGCCTATTGTGCGGTAACGTATGCTGTATGTGCTTGCACCGCTTACGGCTGCCCATGTAAGGGTGGCTGTTGTGGTGCTTGGCGTGGCGGTTAGGTTGGTAGGCATATTGCAGGGCAATTGTATGCCGTCGGAGGTGTTGATGGTGGTTAAACCTGCTCCGTTGGTGGTGCGTATGTTTATGTAATAGGTTTGCCCATACGAAAGTGCTAAACCGCTTTGAGTAAAAGTGGTGTTAGTGCCGTTGTTTGTCCAGTTTAATAGGTTGGTTGCGCCTGCTGTTGTGCCTATGGAGTAGCTATACGAGGCGATACCCGATTGGGTGTCGGACGATGCCGACCAATTGGCAGATAAAGTGTTGGTAGATGTGGTCATATCTACATCGGTGCTAGTGCCATCGTTGACGGTTGTGGCGTTGGGGGCTGTCCAATCTACTTTAAACGAGGCGGTATCTTGGTTTACCCATGTGGTATTGCTAATAAGCGTTGAGATAACACGCCCTGCGTTGGCAGTTGTAGTGTTGCTTTGATAACGTACCATATCGGAGGGCAAAGTACCTACACTAATGGCAGCAGTAGTGCTGCGCGATTTAAAAACTTGCAAATCATCTACCCAATATTTACAATTGCCGCTGCGTGCCGATATACTATTGCCTGCGGTTAGGGGTGCGGTATCTGTCCAAGTGCCAACAAAGGTGTTGTTGCGGTAAATATTTACAATGCCTGTGCTTGGGTTGTAGCTAATTTTGTGGTTGTACCAAGTATCTGTATCTACGGTAATGGGCACTTCTAAAACCATGCTAAACACATTGGCAGTTACTTTGTAAAATTGCATTTTATCGTTGTCGGCACGGTAGTATACAAAGTACGAATTGCCACGATTGGTTTGGGTAGCATCGTCGCAGAAGAAATGTATACCTGCGCGGCGATTAGTGCCGGTTCCGCCTATTTTATCGCGCCATGTGTAGAGGTAAGTAGCGGTATTGTTTTGGGCTAATGTAGCATAAGCGTTGGTGTTATCGCCCGAAGAGGTAGCTTCGTCGGCTTGATAGAGCGCATTGGTATTGTTGCTCCATGTGCCTGTGGGTGTTATCCAGTCGGGACTAAGTGTGGTGCCATCAAAAGCATCTGACAAAAAGCCTGCATTGCCATTGCTGCGCCATGTTGTGCCGTTGTTGTCTTGTACTTGGTAAAAACGGGTGTTGGTGGTAGAACAAAGACTGTCGGTAAAGGTGGCGGTAAAGCCAGTGGTTTTGTAGCTGCTTATTGGATTAACTTTTGTGGAGGGGGTGCAGGCGGGCGGCACGCAAGCCCATGTTATTTGGTAGCCGGGGGCTTGTGTTGCCCCGTCGGAGGTGAAACGTATGGTAATAGTATTGCTTGTTGAGGTGATAGGTGCGGGAATGGTGGTTCCGGTTAGGGTTGCAAGGAGTGGCGATGAGGTTGATGAACCATCGTATACATAAAGGTAGTCGTAATTAGCCTCGATGTTGAAGCTATTAAAGGTTATCATTACGCGGTTTGTGGGGTCGGGGGCAGTAAAAGTGGCGGTGTGGTTTTCGTTGGCAAGATAATTGCCCAACGAGCCGCCTGTGTCGTAGTGGGTGTCGGTGCAAGTGGCGGTTCCGCAGGCGGTAAATTTATCGTAAATTAAATCCCAGAGTTGAGTATAGCCGTCGTCGTAGCCTAATGCCCAAATGCCTATGCCGCCTAAGCCTTTGTCGCGTACCATGTCGTATTTTTCGCTTAGGCTTTGTTCGTTATCCCACCAACATTGTCGCCATGCCCCGCTTACTTGGTAAGCAAAGTAGGGGGTAAAGCTGCTTTCGTCCCAAATATTGGTGTATGTGCCTACTAAATTGGTTTTTATGTAGTTGTATAGTTGTGCCGAGCCTGCGGCTGTTTGACTTGCGCCGGGTGTGCCGCTTGATGAGTGCCAATTTTGACCGTAGTAGGGCACGCCTGCTAATAGTTTTGATTTAGTAATGCCTTGTGCGGTGTAAAAATTGGTGGTTCGGTGGTAGCTGTATGGATATGATGCCCAAGTGCTGCCATGATGCAAAGGTGCATTGGGACCTGGGTTGCCTCCGCCATAATGATAGTCGTAGCCCATGTAAATAAAGGCATCAACGTAATTGTTTAGGGCTGCCATGTCGAAAGTGCTGCTCCAATCTACGGAATATAGGGCAATAGATACGGTGGTGCCGGGTCGCTCGGTGTGTAGGCGGTTGCAGGTATACTGCATAAAGTTGGTGAAGTTGGTTCGGTGGCTGCTGCCCATGCCTTCGAAGTCGATGTTTATGCCATTGGCTTGGCGATAATCTAAAAGCACCTTGATAGAATCGACGAAGGTTGCCCATGCTGCGGTATTGCCCAAAAAGGTAGTGTTGTTAGCGGAGCCAAAGTTAGTAACACACAAATCGACACGGCTACCAGCGGCTTTGGCTAGGTTGATGGCGTTGGTGGTTTTCCAAGAGTGGATGCTACTGTATGAACCTGTTGTTGGGACTAGTTCATAGGAGAAGTAACAAAGGGTAGAGATGAGCAAATAGTTGTAGTTGTTGTAAGCGGTGGTGCTTATCCAGTAGGGATGCCAGCCGTATACTTGCTTGGTTAGGTTGCAGGTGGGGCGATTGGGGTTTTGTAGGTTGGGGTTTTGGTGTGAATTGGGGTGAGTAATGGCATATAGGCTGTCGGCTTGGGCTTCGGTGTCGATACCCAACTGTTTGTAAAAGCTTAATTGCTGTTCGCGGATAGAGCCACCATTGTTTACTAACTGAATGTTGCCTTGCAAGGCATCGGTGGCTTGTTTGGTGAGGTGCGTTTGAGGGTTTTTGGTTTGAGCTATGCTACATAGGCTTATGAAACCAAGTACTAAGAAGAAAATGGAATGTTTGTTCATTGGTGATTGGTTGATTTTGGTGGTGTTTTTCCCCTAGCCCCTAAAAGGGGGATTAAAGAGGGTGATGTCTTTCCCCTAGCCCTTCAAGGGGGATTAAAGACCTAATTTTTTTATCCCCTTAGCCCCTTTTTCAAAACTTGGGATACTGGTTCTAAACTTTGTGATACTAGTTCTAAACTTTGTGATGCTAGTTCTAAACTTTGTGATGCTAGTTCTGAACTTTGTGATGCTAGTTCTGAACTTTGTGATGCTAGTTCTAAACTTTGTGATGCTAGTTCTAAACTTTGTGATGCTAGTTCTGAACTTTGTGATGCTAGTTCTAAACTTTGTGATGCTAGTTCTGAACTTTGTGATGCTAGTTCTAAACTTTGTGATGCTAGTTCTAAACTTTGTGATGCTAGTTCTGAACTTTGTGATGCTAGTTCTGAACTTTGTTATGCTAGTTCTGAACTTTGTGATGCTAGTTCTAAACTTTGTGATGCTAGTTCTGAACTTTGTGATGCTAGTTCTGAACTTTGTGACGCTAGTTCTGAACTTTGTGACGCTAGTTCTAAACTTTGTGATGCTAGTTCTATAAATCAGCACTATTATTTTTTATTGCTAATGAATAACTTAGCAATAGTTGTTTACATTATTTGCAATTAAAAAAAAATTAGTTTATTTTCTTGTTTGGTTAGTAAACTTAATGCTGTTAGCTTGTTTGGTGTGGGGGTGAGTGGCGCCGAATACGGATTTGATGTACTTTTTTACTTCTTTAGATACATCGAACAAGCCTGTTTTAGTGGCATACATTAGCTCGTTGCGGGCAATGCGGCTGTTGCCTAGGTCGGTGTAGGTTTGGTTGCTTTGGGTATTGGCATTACCCATAGTATCTATTAAAGCATCTAAGGTGGTGGTTTGTAGTTCTGTTTCGTTGGGCATGTACGATGGCTCGCTTTTTAGGATAGATACTAGATTTTTGAAATGCTCACGGATACTAACGTAAGATTGTTGCGATGTAGAAATACTTTTGTCGTCGGGGGTGATTTCATCTTCGGGAGTGGGGTTATCGTTTTTTTTCTTGTCGGTTTTAGTGCCTTGTATTTTTTTGTTCATAGCTTTGGCATTTTCGATAGTTTTGCTGCTTGCGTCGGTAGCTTCGAGGCTGTTGATGAGGCGGGTAGCAAGGGGTTTGGTGGGTTCAAAGATAGCCATACGACTGTTAGTGACATTCTTAAAAGCTGTGTTTGCTTGGATAACATTATCCATAGCTTGGCTGGTGCTTTGGTGTAATGTTTTTAGGCTGTCGATGGTTATTTGCTTGCTCGATGGGTTGTAGTTGCTACCATAACTGATACAGAGGGTAATTAATTTTTCGAGGTTTGCCACATTAATGGCGTGTCCAGTTTCGTTTACTTTTGCCATGTTGGTTTATTTTTTTTTGTTTTAAAATTTGCCGCAAATTTAACGCTTATTTTTTAAAGTGGTAGTATTTTTTATAAAGATTTTTGCTTTTTTTAGTTATTGGATAATAAAATGTAGTTTTGCAGCGTTAATGTAAAGAAAACCTCCCCTAAATCCCCTCCAAAGGAGGGGACTTTTGTCACACACTTTTTAATCCCCCTTCTTTAAACAAACAAAGGAGGGCTAAATTTTAACGCTATGAAACTTTTTTTTGCTTTTTGTTTGTTGTTGGTTGGTGTTGGGGTGTTGGGGCAAGCTAATGTTGCCGAACAACGCAAACCTTTTACGTTTTTGGATAAAGGTGATAGCACTAAACTTAAATTAGTTAGTGTTAAGGGCGATACTTTGGATTTGTGCCATGGTCGTTTTTATCAAGATTTAAGCAGTAGCGGACATAGTTGGTTTGCTAATTCGTTTAATGTGCTTGCCGATTCGCAATCGCATAGCTTTATGGACAATTATTTTAGGTTTTTGGTAAAAAAACAAGGTAAATATGGCATGTGCAATTGGCAAGGCATATTGCAAACCGATTATGTGTACGATACTATTGGTACTGTTGGGGGGTATTATGTTGCTTTGTTGGGTAATGATTGTAAAAATTGTGCGTTTGTGGGTAATATGCAAAAGTATAATTTAGGTAAGTGGAATTATGGCGAAGCTTTGCGCATAAAAGTTTATAATCCTACCAAAAAAGAAACTAGTAATGCTTTGTTGGTACAAAAAAACGGTAAATATGGACTTATTGACTCGGTTGGGAACGAGATTGTGCCTGCTGTGTATAGCGATATTTGGAAAACGGCTGAAAGTGATAGTGTTGAGGTTAATACTTGGGGAGTACGGTTTGCAAATAGTAATGTTTGGGTTAAGTTAACCGAGCAGTATAATAAACAAAACAAGTTTTCTTTTGCAGCTAATCAAGTTGTGTTTATAGGCAACGGACAAGGGGTAATAAATAGGTTTGGTGATTTTATTGCTGGGTCTAAATACGACCGTATATGGAAATTACAGGGAGATATTCTTATTGCTCAAAAAAACAATCAGGTGGGTATGGTTAATTTGAGTGGAAAAACGATAATACCTTTTGCATACAAAGCCTTAACTTTGTTTGAAAATGGTTTAGCATTGGGAATTGATGATAAAAACAAAGGCTTTTTTATCGACACAAGCGGTAAACAAATGTCAACAGATGGCTTTGATGTATTTATAAACAGAATGAACAATTGCTATAATTGTCTTTGTTTTTACGGTAATGTTTCGTATTGTAGTGAATGCGATTCTGATTGTTATTACAAAGAATTTCATTACTCTAACCATCTAATTCCGGTAGGCAAATATAACCTTACACAATCATTTTTGTATCCTTTTGGGCTAAAATATGGTTACATGGATACCATAGGGCATTTGGTTATTCCGTTTATCTTCGATGAAGCATCTCCTTTTGATAAGGGAGTAGCTACTGTTAAAATAGGTGGTTTTTATGGCATTATTGATACTACAGGAAACTGGATTTTGCCTGCCGAATACAAATTTATAGAAGTAAGAAAAGAATTTGGTTGGTTTAATGCCACAACTAAAGATGATAAAAAGGTTTTTTTGCGTCATATTGGTAATACTGTAAGTTGCTACTGATTATCAAAAAGTCATTAACTTTCAAAAAATGTTTAGTGCTAATGTCAATAATAAAATGCCTATTAGCATTGTTCAAAAAGATAAATTATGGGGTATAGTAGATAGTGCAAATAGGGTTATTGTAACTATTTTGTATGATGATTGTAAGGTGTTAGTGAATACTTGTGCTTTGTGGAAAGGACAAACTGTTAGTTTTTGGGATTTTAAAGGCGAAAAATTGCCTATCGGTGAGTACGATACGGTGCTTGTTCATAAAAAAAACACTTTAGATGCTTATTTGGCAGTTAAAAAAAATGGCAAATGGGGCTTTATAAATGTATGGGAGGCAACAAGCATCCCTAATATGGTTTATGATAGTGTATACTTGCCAGTAAAAGATAGAAATGGGAAGAATGGTTTTAGTAGAAAGGGATAATCGTTTTGGTTATTGTTATTTGAAAGGCGAAGAAATAATACCGCCTATGTATCTATTGCCTCCATTATTGGCTAATGAACAAAAAATCATGCTTATTGAAGGTAATAAAGTGCTAACTATGGACGAGAATAATGAGCGTTTAAGTAAAATTTTGTGTTATCTGCCTAAAAATGTGTTTATTATAGAACAAAAACATGCCGATACGGGTATAAAATACTGTAATTTGCAGGATAAAAAAGGTACTATTCTTAGCAAAAACTACGATGCTATGCAGTGGTGTGGCGATGCAAAAACTACTTTTGTGGTGGCACAAAGTGGTAAATTATGTGCTTTGCTCAATCTAAAAGGGCAAGAAATTGTGCCGTTAAAGTATACCCACATAGGTAGTTTTAATGTTGGTTTAGCTATTATAGATAGTGCAGGTTTAAAGGGTTTGATTGATAAAAATGGTAAAGTTGTGTGCAAACCGCGCCATCGTACATTATACTATAATGCAGAAGTAGGTTTATTTAGGGCAGTGACGAATGATTCTGGTTTTGGATAGATAAAACAGGCAAAAAATATAGTGAAACAGAATATGGAGATACCCGAATTAGATTAACTGCTAATAGCAGCTTACTTTGGTATAAAGGTGCTGGAATAAGTGTGGTTAATAACAACAATAAAGTACTTAAGTCTATGGTTGATTATAGCCATTTTGTACAAATATTCTCTAAACGTTGTTTTATTGCCTCTAAAAATGGTTATTTTGGGGTGATAGATAGCTTATTGGGGGTTGTTGTTCCGTTTGTTTACTCGAGTATAAATAGTGTGGATAATGGTTTGTTAGTTGTGTCTAAAAATAATAGGTATGGTTGTATCAATCTGCAAAACGAGGTACTTATTCCACTAGTATACGAAGACTTAGGTAATATACTACGCCCTTATCAAAACAGTTATGATACGGCTATTTCAGTTAATAGTTGTCTAATGACTGCTAAATTGGGTAATTATTATGGTGCAGTTGATATACATAACAAAATAGTAGTGCCTTTTGAGTACGATAAGGTTACTATTGAAAGCATTTATTTGGGTGCATCTGTACAAGAACGGATTAAAGTGGTCAAGGGCTACAGATATGGTTATTTTGATGTAAATGGTAAACTTGTTGAGCCTTGTGTTAGGTATTATGCATCGGGATGGTAGTAAGCCTCCCATAAATCCAAATAAGCCTCCCCTAAATCCCCTCCAAAGGAGGGGACTTTTGTCACACACTCTCTAATCCCCCTCCTTTGGAGGGGCAAGGGGGGGCTAAATTTTAACGCTATGAAACTTTTTTTTGCTTTTTGTTTGTTGTTAGTTGGTGTTGGGGTGTTGGGGCAAGCTAATGTTGCCGAACAACGCAAACCTTTTATGTTTTTGGATAAAGGTGATAGCACTAAACTTAAATTAGTTAGTGTTAAGGGCGATACTTTGGATTTATGCCCTATCTATCATAAAACTCCAAAAAAAGAAACCCGTATTAGTGCTAGAGGCTGGCCTTTAAATCAGCCCCCAAAACCTAAATATCTGCCCAAAAAATCTGATTGGATTAGGTTTATTGTTAAAAAAGACAATAAATATGCACTATGCAACACACAAGGCATTTTGCAAACAGACTATGTTTACGACTCTATTTATTGTTTTGAACGTGCTAATATTGCTTTGGTTGCTAATGGGTTAATACCTGAATCTTATGCTTTAGATAATCGTACTCATGTATTCCTTCAGTTGGAAGTAGTAGCTAGTACTTTAGCTAGTGTTTATAATCCACTAAATAACCAACATATTAATGCTATATTGGTACGCAAAAATGGCAAACAAGGGCTTATTGACTCAGTTGGGAATGAGCTTGTGCCTGCTGTGTATAGCGATATTTGGAAAACAGCTAAAAGTGATAGTGTTGAGGTTAATGCTTGGGGAGTACGGTTTGCAAATAGTAATGTTTGGGTTAATCTAGCACCTAAATATAGCCATTGTTTCCATAGATTGTTAGACAGTAGAAATTTAGGTATTCAAGACAGGTTTATTGCTGTCCGAAATGGTAAAGTAGGTTTTGTTAATCGTTTTGATGATGAAGTTATTGAGGCTAAGTATCAGCATGTTTGGAACTTTTATAATGGACGTGCTGCTGTACAACAAAATAATAAAGTTGGCTTAATTGATTTAAACGGCAAAGTTGTAGTGCCTATTATTTATAAGGGGGTAACTTATTTTGATAAAGGAGTGGCTTTGGCAATGCCTGGTAACGGTAAAACTATTTTTATTGACACAACTGGTCAACAAATAGTTACTGATGCTTTTGATATTGTTATAGACAATATCCAACCTAGTAGTAATGGTAGCCGTTTTAAAACAGTTTGTCAACCACTAAATCTTTTTGGCCGTGTGGATGGTATTTATGAATTTCAATTTTCGGATGATTTAATATCTGTTGCTAAACGCGACACTATTAAAGTAAATAATTATCCTGTTGAGCTAAAATATGGCTATATGAATAGCAAAGGACGTTTGGTTATTGACTTTTTATTTAGCGAAACAACTCCTTTTGAATATGGTTTGGCAATTGTTAAATTTGAGGATTTTTATGGCATGATAGATACTACTGGAAATTGGATAATAGACCCCATATATAGTAAATTGGAGAGTTTTAATCAATTTAGTTGGTTTAAAGGCACAAACGTACATAAAGAAAAAGTGGTTTTGCATAAAATTGGGCAAAGAGTAGAAGCTACTAGTTATCAAATGGTTCATAATCTTGATAAGTGGCCTTATATTAATTCTACCGACACCTACGCTTATTTTGTTGTTGAACAAGATAAACATTTTGGTGTAGTAGATACTAACAATCGTGTACTAATACCTGTAATTTATGATAAGTATGAATTAACTAAGTTAGGTTATGTTTTCTGGAAAGAGGGTAAAGCCAGCTTTTGGAATTTAAATTTTGAAAAATTGGACATTGGAACGTATGATACGCTATCTGTTTATTTAAATGTTTATTCAGATAGTTATGTAGCGATTAAAAAAAATGGCAAATGGGGTTTTGTTAATTTTACAATAACTAATGCTATGCCGGTTTATGTTTACGATAGTATTTACCAACCTATCGATGGGCAGTATAAACATTTAATTGTAGTAAAAAAAGGCGAGTATTTTGGTTGCTGCAATAATAGTGGTAAAGAAATATTTGCTCCTGTTTATAAACTAGCTCCTAAGTTAATAAATAACTTGGCTATTATGCTTATTAAGGATAATAAAGTGCTAGCCATAAATAAGAATAATGAGCATTTAAGTACTATTTTGTGTTATTTGCCTAAAAATGTATTTATTGTGGAGCAAAAACATGCCGATACGGGTATAAAATACTGTAATTTGCAGGATAAAAAAGGTACTGTTCTTAGCAAAAACTACGATGCTATGCAGTGGTATGGCGATGCAAAAACTACTTTTATAGTAGCACAAAACGGTAAATTATGTGGTTTACTCAATCTAAAAGGGCAAGAAATTACTCCGTTAAAATATACCCGCATAAGTAGTTTTAATGATGGTTTAGCCATTGTAGATAGTGCAGGTTTAAAAGGTTTGGTTGATAAAAACGGCAAAGTTGTGTGCAAGACGCTCTATCGTGAATTATACTATGATACACAAGCAGCTTTATTTAGAGGATGGTCAAATACTTCTAAGTGTTGGATGGATAAAACAGGCAAAGAACATAGCGAAACAGAATATGGAGATACCCGAATTAGACTAACTGCTAATAGTATCCTAGTTTTACATAAGCTTGTTGGAGCAAGTGTGGTTGATAACAACAATAAAGTACTTAAGTCTATGATTGATTATAGCAATTTGGTACAAGTAGGCAATAAACATTGTTTTATTGCCTGTAAAAATGGTTATTTTGGAGTAATAGATAGCTTATTGGAGATTGCTGTTCCATTTATTTACTCGAGTATGAAATATGCGGGTAATGATTTGTTAGTTGTGTCTAAAAATAATAAGTATGGTTGTATCAATTTGCAAAACGAGGTACTTGTTCCGTTGGTATACGAAGAATTAGGTAATGTACAACTTACTGAACTAGATGATAATGAAGTATTTATTGCTACTAATAGTGGTTTAATGGCTGCTAAATTAGGCGGTTATTATGGAGCAATTGATATACATAACAAAATAGTAGTGCCTTTTGAGTATGATGATGTTATTATTGAAAGAAGTCATTGTAGTTCGTCTGTACAAGAACAGATTAAAGTTATCAAGAACCACAGATATGGTTATTTTGATGTAAATGGTAAACTTGTTGAGCCTTGTGTTAGGTATTATGTATTAGAAAGGTAGTAAGCCTCCCCTAAATCCAAATAAGCCTCCCCTAAATCCCCCTCCAGTTGTTTATCAGTTCGTTTTATACTTCATCATCTATAGCCCCAAAGGGAATAAATACCTAATGCGTCAAAAAAAACACCCAAAATAACCTACATGTACATTCTTTTTTGTACTTTTGCAAGGCATGTAGCTACCCCTCAAACATATTTTACTACTGCCTTACGCACAACATAATTAAATCATGAAAAAGCACCTTTTTATCATTGTTGCCCTTTGTACAGTGTGGCATACCGCATCTGCCCAAAACAAACAAGCCCAAACTACCGAAATAGTAGGTTTGGCTACGCCTATTGTATTACAACCCAATGCCCTTACCGAGGTATCGCTCGACGATTATTTTATTGACCCAACAGCGGTGGTGTTGGTAAAAGCCAACGATTTGCTAAAAACAAAACTATCGCCCGACAAAACTAAGGTTGTTTTGGGCGCTAAGGATAAATACGACAAGCTACCACTATTGTCGGTGTTGCACATCATCACCAAAACCAAAAACGAGTACGCTATTTTGGTAAAAAAATCGTTGAAGATACCCTACACCTTTAGTTTCGATGCCAAAGGTAAAACCTATAATACGGTACAAGTAGCCGGACAGATAAACGATTGGAACCCTAAAAATACCAATCTAACACAAAAAAACGGCGTTTGGCAGATAGATATACCCCTTGAGCCGGGCAATTACCAGTATCAATTGGTGGTAGATGGCAAATGGATGCTCGACCCCGCAAAAACCGACTCGGTGGACAACAACATTGGCGGATACAACTCGTTGGCAAAAGTAGGTGGCACTAATCGGCAAAAGCTCCCCCAAATCTACCTAAAAACGCCACTAAACAGCAACAAAACCATTAACATAGAAGTGCAAAATGGCATTGAACACCTTATTGCCTTCTGGCAAAACCAAAGTTTACCAAACAGCAACATCAAACTGCGCGATATTAGCACCACCCTTACACTGCCTAACGAGGCTTTTACTACCCCTCGGTCGGTGTTGCGCGTGTATGCCTATAACAAAGAGGGTATGGGCAACGACCTGTACATTCCGTTGGCGTATGGCGTGCCTATCACCGACCCCAAAACACTAACCCGCCAAGATCATCATACCCAAATTATGTACTTTATGATGGTCGACAGGTTTGCTGATGGCAATAAAAACAATAACCAAACGGTAAAAGACCCGCGCGTTTTGCCACAAGCCAACTACTACGGCGGCGATTTGACAGGCGTTACTCAAAAAATAGATGACAACTATTTCGACAATTTAGGTGTTAATACCTTGTGGGTATCGCCATTAGTGCAAAACCCCGAAGGCGCTTACCAAGAGTACCCCGAACCTAAACGCTACTACTCGGGTTATCATGGCTACTGGCCCGTAAAACTAACCAAAGTAGACCACCGCTTTGGCACCGATACCGAACTAAAACAATTGGTACAACAAGCACACCACAAAAACATGAATGTGCTGTTAGATTTTGTGTCGAACCACGTACACGAAGAGTCAGAGGTTTGGAAACAACACCCCGATTGGTTTTCGCCATTGGTGCTGCCCGACGGGCGCAAAAATATACGCCTTTGGGACGAAGAACGCCTAACAACATGGTTCGATACCTTTTTACCCTCCATAGACCACAATCAACCGCAGGTATCAAACATGCTGGTAGATACCACCCTTTATTGGCTAAATACCTACGACCTTGACGGATTTAGGCACGATGCCGTAAAACATATCCACAATATTTTTTGGCAGATGCTTACCAAACGCCTAAAAACAGAGGTGATGATACCGCAAAACAAAAGCGTTTATCAAATTGGCGAAACCTTTGGCAGTCGCGAGTTAATTGGTAGTTATGTGGGGTCGGGGCAATTAGATGCACAGTTCGATTTTAATTTGTATTTCGATGCCCGCTCGGTGTTTGCCATTGATGCCGAACCTTTTACCAAACTCGATAACTCGATAGCCGAAACCTTCAACTACTACGGCTGCCACTCGTTGATGGGCAACATTACAGGCAACCACGATATGGCACGTTTTATATCGTTGGCAAGTGGCGACCTTAAATTTAACGAAGACCCCAAAGCTGCCGGCTGGACACGCAATATTGAAGTTACTAACCTCATTGGCTACAAAAAATTAAGCCTATTGCATTGTTTTATTACCACCATACCCGGCGTGCCCGTTATTTATTATGGCGATGAAATAGGCATACCCGGTGCCGACGACCCCGACAACCGCCGCATGATGCGCTTTGATAACCTAAAACCCGAAGAAACAGCCCTAAAACAAAACCTGTCAAAACTAACACATCTGCGCCGCAACAACATGGCATTACTCTACGGCGATTTTGTACCTTTGCTGGTAGATGATAAAACGTATTGCTATGCCCGCAACTACTTAGACAAAACAGTAGTGGTGATGTACAACAAATCCGACAAACCAAAAAGCATTAGCCTTACACTGCCCGCCCGATACACCAATATCAAAAAACTAAAAGCACAGTTTGGTAAAGCTAAAATCAAAAAACAAACCATTACACTTACCCTACCGCCATATAGCTACGAAGTGTTGGTTAATTGATTGCTGATGTTATACACTATGTTATTTGGCATTATTTAGCACACAGATTAAAACGAATTAAAAAGAGTTTTTATTTACCTAGCCGATACCCAGCTCTGCCCACACAATTTATTGCATACCGTAAAGTTAGTGATTAGTTGTTTAAATCAAAAAAGCTTTTGAGTAACACAAATCTTTTTTTTTAATTTTGTAAGATACTATAAGTCAGCAAATTCCCAATTAATTTCTTTAAACTTTAAACACAAAAGCAAAATTTGTTACTTAACAAAACTTGTTTTTTGTATTTTTATCTCCTTCGTACTTTCCATACCTTTGCACTATCAATTGGGTTACTACCGCCACAAAGCGATAAATAACCCATTTTTATTGCAAATTTATCAACCCAAAGGAGCTGCTAAAAATACGCCAAAATGCATACACTTACCGCTGTCTATTTGCACAAACACTCCTTTTTACATCATCAATCCTAAAAAAAGACAAGTATGAAAAACCTTTACTTTTTATCGCTAATATTTGGTTTATGCTGTTGCAACATCCAGCTAAAAGCAGCTCATCTTGTAGGCGGCGAGATGAGTTACGAATGTTTAGGTGGCAACTCGTACCGCATTAATTTGTATGTCTATCGCGACTGCAATTGTTTTTTTGTGCCGATTTAGATGACCCTGCCGAAATTTTTATTTACAACAGCGCAGGTAATGTTATACAGTCGCCTTCGGTTGATTTAAATACGGTTATCAATGTTCCGATTGTCACCGATGGTTTATGTATCGAAGATGCCCCCGATGTGTGTGTCGAGCGAGGCTACTATACCAGAGTTGTCAATTTACCCCCTTCAACGGGTGGGTATCAGGTGATATATCAACGCTGTTGCCGCAATAACACCATTGTTAATATTAACGACCCAGGCGACACTGGCTCGACCTATGTATTAGATATACCGCCTGTTACGGGTGGATGTAACAATAGCAGCCCGGTGTTTACCAATTATCCGCCCATTGTTATTTGTGTAAATAGCCCTTTGGTGTTCGACCATTCGGCTACCGATGTCGACGGCGACTCGTTGGTGTACAGCATCTGCGAACCCTTTGATGGAGGTTCTACCAATAACTCTACACCCGACCCGCCTGTTAATTACAATACCGTTGATTGGTTAGCCCCATTTAGCGCCACCAATCAGTTGGGCGGTTCGCCACCTATGAGCATTGACCCCATTACGGGCGAGTTAACCGCTTTCCCGACGCAAATAGGGCAATATGTGGTAGGTATTTGTGTAAGCGAGTATCGCGATGGAGTTTTTTTAAGCACCAAAATGCGCGATTTTCAGTTTAATGTTGCCAATTGTGCGGTAGTATTAGCGCAAGCTCAAGTGCTTACCACATCGGGCAACGATACTATTTGCTTGGGTGAAAGCGTTACGCTACAAGGTGAGTTATTTGGTGCCACCAATTTTCAATGGTTGCCCGCAACAGGTTTAAGCAACCCCAACAGCTTAACTACTACCGTTGTACCCACACAAACTACTACCTATAATTTAATAGCACTTAATGCAACATCGGGCTGTAGCGATACCACTACTGTTACCATTTGGGTAGATGATTTAGATTTATCGCTGCCCAACGATTTGAGTATTTGCAACAACCAATCAGTGCCTATTGATGGCACTACTTACCCCAATACCAACATACAATGGTTGCCAACAACAGGTTTAAGTAACCCTAACATTATTAACCCCATTGCATCGCCCAGCCAAACAACTACCTATGTTGTTACGGTTACAACCCCCAATAGCACTTGCATAGCCACTGCCGATGTCACTGTTTTGGTGAACGAACTGCCCCAAGTTGTTTTGACCGGAGCCACCACTATCTGCCAAGGCGATAGCACTACCTTGCAAACCAATGGGTTTGCTACTTATCTGTGGTCAAACGGCAGCACTAACCAAAGCATTACTACCAACCAAGCCAACACTTATACCGTAACGGTTAGTAGTGCGGCAGGCTGCACCGCTACCGCGCAAACAAGCGTTAGCATAAGCCAACCACAAGCCATTATTACAAGTAATGCAAACATTTGCTTGGGCGAAACTATTACGTTACAAGGACAGATGATAGATGCTACTAATTTTGAGTGGTTACCAACAACGGGCTTAAGCAACCCCGATAGTTTAACACCTACCGTTGCCCCTATACAAACTACTACTTATAGTTTGGTAGCCATATCGGCATCGGGCTGTACCGACACCGCCAGCTTTACCATCGAGGTCACCGATTTAGCCTTATTGTTGCCCAGTAATTTAATTATTTGCAACAATCAATCGGTGCCTATAAATGCCACTACCGCCGCCAATACCAATGTACAGTGGCAGCCAACAACAGGTTTAAGCAACCCCAATGTTATCAATCCCATTGCATCGCCCAACCAAACAACCGTTTATGTTGTAACGGTTACCGACCCAAATAGCGGCTGCACAGCTACTGGCGATGTTGCCATTATAGTAAACCAATTGCCCAATGTAGCACTAACAGGCAATACTATCATCTGCCAAAACGATAGTACTACCTTGCAAGCAAACAGTTTTGATGCCTATTTGTGGTCAAATGGTAGTATTAATCAAAGCATTGTTGTCAATCAAGCAGCCACCTATACCGTAACAGTTACCAACGTTGCAGGATGTACCGCCACTGCACAAACAAGTGTTAGCATAAGCCAACCGCAAGCTATTGTTGTAGGCAATGGCATCGCCTGCGAAAACGAAATGGTTACTTTATTTGCTAACGCAGATTTTGTTAATTACCAATGGTCTACTAACCAAACAACTGCCAGCATTGAAGTAAGTAATGGCACATACAGCCTTACCGTTACCGATGCCAATGGCTGTACCGCAACAACAACAGCCAATGTGGTAACGGTCAATAATCCAACGCCTGTTATTGTAGGCAATCTAATCATACAAGAAGGCAACACCACCACATTAACTGCCTCGGGCGACAATTATACCTATTATGCTTGGAGTAACGGAAGTAATACACCTAGCATACAAATCAACGAAAGTAACACCTATACCCTTACGGTTACCGATGCCAATGGCTGTATAGGCACAACAAGCGTGCAAACTAAGTTAATAATAGCAAATCCGTTGTTGATACCCAATGCTTTTTCGCCAAACAACGATAATATAAACGACTATTTTAGCATCTATGCCAATAATGTTGCAAGCTATAACATAGCCATATACAACCGTTGGGGTGAAAATGTGTTTACAAGTAACAATCCAACCGATACATGGGACGGTGCCTACAAAGGACAAACCCAAGAGATAGGCGTTTATGTGTACAAAGGCGAAATTACTTTTACAGATGGCGAAAAGAAAACCTTTAAAGGCAACCTATCGCTGATACGATGATAACCCCATAATAGGCAACAGTTTAAAAACTAAGCACAACTAATTAATGGACTTTTGGATTTTTGTACAACAAAAAATCGACACTACAGCGGCAGTGATGCTATTGTATGTGCTTAACAGCGATGGTAGCTCGCCGGGGCGACAGGGCTTTAAAATGGCTGTTGCTGCCGATGGTGCTTTTTATGGCACTATTGGTGGGGGTATTATGGAGCAAAAGTTGGTAGAAAAAGCAAAGATGCTATTGGCTAAAAAAACAAATCAAGTAAGTATAGTAGAGCAATACCACGACAAACAACATGCTCAAAACCAGTCGGGTATGATTTGTTCGGGTAGCCAAACCATTGCTTTTGTGCCATTAACCAACAACGATGCAGCTACCATAGACACCTTGTTACAGCACTTGCAACAAGGCACTCAAGCCATTTTAGCAATATCAATGCAGGGTTTGCAGCTTTTATCCTACAACCCAAACATAAAAACAGGCTTATTTGTAGATAATAACCAACAATGGACATACACCGAAGCCTTAGACACACGCCCAGTTATACACCTTATTGGCGGCGGACATGTGGGTTTGGCACTTAGCCAGTTAATGCACTTTTTGGGGTTTTATGTTCATATTTACGATAATCGCCCCAATCTAAACACCTTACAAAGCAACACATTCGCTCACCAAAAACACTTAGTTGATTACGAGCAAATAGCCCAACTTATACCCCCAAACCCCAAGCATTATGTGGTAATTGCCACCTTTGGCTACCGAACCGACAAAACAGTGCTAAAACAACTGTACAATAAACCCTATTATTACATAGGCTTAATGGGCAGCGATGCCAAAATAAATACCCTTATTGCCGAACTTATCAGTGAAGGTATTAGCACTGCCGATTTAAAACACGTGTTTATGCCCATAGGTTTGCCCATACTTAGCAAAACAACTCAAGAGATAGCCGTGAGTATTGCCGCTCAAATCATCTACCAAAAAAATAAAAACTTACCCACTGGACGAGCATTGGGCGATTTGCCATAAACAATTTGCCAGATGAATGTTACATGCAACAAAAAAACGCTCTTAGCTGTGTGTGCTAAGAGCGTTTTTTGCTGTGCGATAGGTATTTAGGTTTGCATTACGCCCACTTTATAATCGGTGGTAATAGGTTTATGGCTTGCCATTTCTATGCCCATGGATATAATTTTGCGGGTATCGAGCGGGTCAATGATAGCATCTACCCACAAACGGGCAGCAGCGTAATAAGGCGTAGTTTGGGTATCGTATCGTTGTTTGATGTGTTCAAACATGTCCTGTTCTTGTTGTGGCGTTACCTCTTCGCCCCGACCTTTTTTGCTGGCAATTTGTATTTGTAACAAGGTTTTTGCTGCCTGCGAGCCACCCATAACGGCAATTTTAGCCGTAGGCCAAGCCATCATTAGGCGCGGGTCGTAGGCACGTCCACACATGGCATAGTTGCCTGCCCCATACGAATTACCCATGACAATAGTAAATTTAGGCACTATTGAGTTAGACATGGCATTAACCATCTTCGCCCCGTCTTTGATAATGCCGCCTTGTTCTGAGCGGCTGCCTACCATAAAGCCTGTTACATCTTGCAAAAACACTAAAGGTATGTGTTTTTGGTTGCAGTTCATGATAAAGCGGGCGGCTTTGTCGGCAGAGTCGGAGTAGATAACGCCGCCAAATTGCACTTCGCCTTTGGCATTTTTGGTTACTTTGCGTTGGTTTGCCACAATGCCTACTGCCCAACCATCAATGCGGGCGTATGCGCAGATGATAGATTTGCCGTAAGTTTCTTTGTATTGCGTAAGCTCCGAGTTATCAACTAATCGTTTGATGATGTCGAGGGTGTCGTAGGGTTTTGCACCGGCTTCTGGAAAAATGCCATATATTTCGGTGGGGTCAAGGGCAGGCATTTGTGGTGCTATGCGGTCGAAGCCTGCTTTGGGTTTATGCCCCAATTGCGATACTAAAGTGCGTACAGTAGCAATGCAAGTTTGGTCGTCGGGCATTTGGTAATCGGTAACGCCCGATAGTTGGCAGTGCATGGTAGCTCCGCCAAGGCTTTCGCTGTCTACTTGTTCGCCAATGGCAGCTTGCACCAATGCGGGTCCTGCTAAAAAAACCGAGCCTGTTTTTTCGACAATCAGCACCTCGTCGGACAAAATAGGGAGATATGCACCACCTGCTACGCAACTGCCCATGATAGCGGCAATTTGTGGTATGCCCATTGCCGACATAACCGAGTTGTTGCGAAACATGCGTCCAAAATCGTCGCGGTCAGGAAAGATTTCGTCTTGTAAAGGTAAAAACACGCCTGCGCTATCTACCAAATAAATAATAGGTAGGTGGTTTTCGATGGCAAAATCTTGTGCGCGTAGATTTTTTTTGGCAGTTATCGGAAACCAAGCACCTGCTTTTACGGTGGCATCGTTGGCAACCACTACGCACATGCGCTTGGCAACATATCCAACCACCACCACCACACCACCCGAGGGGCATCCGCCATACTCTTGGTACATTTCGTAGCCTGCAAATTCGCCTATTTCAAAACGTTGGCAGTCTTTATCCAACAATAAATCTATGCGTTCGCGGGCAGTTAATTTGCCCTGAGCATGTAGTTTGGCAATATTTTTGGTGCCTCCACCTTGATAAATTTTATGCAAATGCCTATTTAAACTCGACATGAGGAGTTTCATCGCATCTTCGTTGCGGTTGTATTCTAAGGTTTCTTTTTCGTTTTTTTGCATTTTGTTAGCTTTTTAGTATATAGGCGTGTGAATAGTTTTTAACAAATATCCTTATGAGGTGGTGTTAATGCTTGTTAAATCGGGGGTAAAAATACGCTTTTGGTTTGGATTTTAGCGTACAAAAAGCCAAATTTTTGCTTTTGTTAAGAAAATAAAATTGGGTAAGTGCTAAAAAGTGTGTATCTTTGTGGGATAATTGAAGGCTTTAAGCACACGCCCATAGTAAATATTAAAGTGTGTAAACTATAATCCAATCCGTATACCCCAAAAACGCCAATTATGATAATAGCTAATCCCATTTACGATGTAGTGTTTAAGTATTTGATGGAAGATACCGAAATAGCAAAAGGATTGCTATCAACGATACTTAAAACAGACATTGTATCGTTGACTCTACGCCCCCAAGAAACTACCACAACTGCCATGGCAGGTACACAAATTATAACAGTCCTGCGCCTCGATTTTGTTGCCGTTATCAAACAAGCCAATGGTACGCACAAAAAAGTACTGATAGAACTCCAAAAAACAAAACGCGGCACTAATATTGCCCGTTTCCGAAGGTACTTAGGCGAACAATACCAAAAAGAAGACCTTGTATATGTAGCTGGTGAAGAAAAAACAGAACATTTAGAAATTGTAAGCATCTACTTTTTGGGGTTTTTGTTAAATAAAGCAAATGTACCCGTAGTAAAAGTAGAAAATACCTACAAAAATGCCGATACCAACGAAGAACTACCCGAAAAGCCTGATGATGATTTTTTACTGTTGCTAAACCACGAATCTTACACCATTCAAATACCTTTATTAAAAGGCAAAGTACAAAGTAGGCTTTTGAAGGTGTTAAAAGTGTTTAGTCAAGAATATAAAACCGAGAATAAACACAACTTAAACTTTACCGAAGAAGAAACCGACCCATTAATAAAACAAATGGTTGACAGATTGTCTCGTGCGGCAGCCGACGACGAAATGCGCCGAAAAATGGATTTGGAAGATGAGTACGAAGATACCTACGTAGAGAGTTTAGAGAACTAAACGACAAATACTTGAAAGCCACCCAACAAGTCGAAGAAGAAAACGACCGAAAAAGAAAAACAACGACCGAAGAAGAAACAACAACGAGGAAGAAAAACAACGAGCCGAAGAAGAAAAACAACGAGCCGAAGAAGAAAAACAACGAGCCGAGCAGCTATATAAAGAACTGGAAGAGCTAAAGAAACGCTTTAATTTGTAATTCATTAACCCTTACCTTTTACCTTTCTACGTTACTTTTCCATAATCATCAACAACATAAACGAAATGGCAAATCATCAACTAAACTTTACCGAAGAAGAAACCGACCCATTAATAAAACAAATGGTTGACAGATTGTCTCGTGCGGCAGCCGACGACGAAATGCGCCGAAAAATGGATTTGGAAGACGAGTACGAAGATACCTACGTGAGAGAGTTTAGAGAACTAAACGACAAATACTTGAAAGCCACTCAACAAGTCGAGGAAGAAAAACGACGCGCCGAACAAGCTACCCAACAAGTTGAGGAAGAAAAACAACGAGCTGAGGAAGAAAAACAACGAGCCGAGCAGCTATATAAAGAACTGGAAGAACTAAAGAAACGCTTTAATTTGTAAAGATTCGGCTCTTCCCAAAAACTCAATTATCAACATCTCCATTAATTATTAAAACGTGCGTAAATTATTTTTTGCTCCTTTCATAGCTTTAGGTTTGATGCTTAGCGCAGCTCAACCCTTAGACAATAGCGTAAAAATTGGCTTGCTAAAATACAAAGGCGGCGGCGATTGGTATGCCAATCCTACGTCTTTGGGCAACTTAATTAAATTTTGTAACGAACAACTCGGTATGAACATCGACCCCGAACCCGTTACCGTTGAACCCGATAGCCCCGAATTGTTTAACCTTGCCTTTGTTCATGCAACAGGGCATGGTAACATTACATTCAACGACTCGGAGGCAAGCAACTTGCGTAAATGGTTAGAGGCAGGTGGCTTTTTGCACCTCGATGATAACTATGGCATGGACCCATTTGTGCGTCCAGCTCTTAAAAAAGTGTTTCCCGAGCTAGAACTGCAAGAATTGCCTTTTTCTTATCCCATCTACACCAAAGAACGCTATGTTTTCTCAACAGGCTTACCTAAAATCCACGAACACGATGGCAAAGCTGCCGAAGGCTATGGCTTAATTTACCAAGGGCGTTTAGTAGTGTTTTATAGCCACGAGTGCGATTTAGGCGACGGCTGGGAAAACCCCGAAGTGCATAAAGACTCTCCGCAAGCCCGCGAAAATGCATTCAAAATGGGCGCTAATCTACTGCAATATGCTTTTACTAATTAAATGCAAATACCGCAATATTACAAGTAACCTTTACAGCAATTAGTAGCAAAAATGGCTGCCTCAAAAATTACTTTTGAGGCAGCCACTTTTGTTTTACGAAACTAATTAACCACAATCCAAAATAAAAAAACTACTACCCAATGCCGATAGCCTATAACTAAAATCTAACAGATTAAACCCTAATTACTTCACCCATTTAACCACTTGCTGCCCTTTGTTAGTACTTAAACTAAGCAAATAAACACCACTTGGCAGTGATTCAATAGGCAAACTAACCCGATTAAACCCACTACCAACCCCTAAACTCTTACTAGCTACTTGTCTGCCCATTACATCAAACACATTTAATTGCAAGGCAGATGCACCTGTATAACTATAATCCAAATAAAGAGTTTCGTTAGTAGTTGTTACAATAGGCTGTAAATCCAAGTTCGATGAACCAATACCACTACTCAATTGTACCTCGTCATAAACCTCAAAAGTTTGCTCAAGGCTACAACCTGTTGTTTGGTCGGTGATAGTTAAACCATAAATACCCGGTTGCAAACCCGTTGCTGTAGCACTATTAAGCCCTGCATTGTGCTGCCAAGCATAACTATAGCTATGCCCTACTTCTTCGTAAATAACTAAAGATGCACTACCTAATGTACCTGCCAAACTATTAGCATTTGATAACTCAATACTACCTGTGTAAATATTATTGTGGTTATTTATTGCCACATATTGTACAGCTTTACAACCATTTGGCAAAGTTACCGTAACCGTATAATTACCTGCTACCAAACTATCGGCATGGTTAAGGTGCAAATTAACATCGTGCGACCAATTGTAGGTATTGCCCTCTTGATGCGTGATACTAATGCTACCTACCTTCTGACCACAATAATCGGGCGACACAGTTAGTTTATCCCACAAAAAACCACTCATTCCTACATCATTAACTATTACTTGTTGTACATATTCACAACCCCACTCGTTAGTAACAGCTACCGTATAAACACCTGCCGCTAAGTTGTTGGCAATATTGTTCGTCAAAGCAGCATCGTGCAACCAAACAATACTGCCATTTTCGGGCGGATAATTGATAGTAATAACACCATTATTTGTACCGCAAGCAGCCTCGGTAGTACTTACATACCCATAGTCACTATAATGATCATAACTTATGTCAAACTGACCAAACTTTTTACAACCTGTGGCATCTGTCACCTCAACGGTATATTGCGGCACATTTACCTCGTACATAATTATGCCAGTATTGCCTGCACTTAAATTACTAAGCACAGCACCACTACCAACTACTTGCCCACCCTGATTATACCAACGCACATCGTATGGAGGCGTACCCCCGTTTATGCTTACACTAATCTGCCCATCGGCACTACCCAAGCAAGTTTCGTTTTGTACAGTAGCATTTATAGCCATATCGCTATCATTATCCAAACCAATCAAATCATACACCACCGGAAACATACCATCGCCAATAAGCACATCAACTTTGTACAAACCAGCAGGTTTATTTGCCAAATCTTCGGTTTCACCTACAAAACCTACAGTATTGCCCTTTAAACTGTACCACTTTTGCGGATAAGTACTAATCGGCACACCCGTGCCATTTTCCACAATTGTAGCATCAATAGCTCCATTATTGCTATTGCAATCTGCTTTTGTAATACTGTTTTCTATGCGTATAGGTGGCGAGTAAGCAGGTTGTATCCATTTAAGCTCATCAACGGTAAAGCCCATCTTATTTGCCCAAATAGGTAGCTCTTTGTAGGGCATTTGTTCAATATAGGCATAATTCATCTCATCGGCAATCTTACAAGTAACTGTTTCGTAACCTGTCTCCCGAATTAAATGACCTACGGCACACGCTGTGTTAAAATCATCGATAAAATACGGAATAGTGATGCTGTGATGCGTATTTTTAGGAAAAACGCCCGCCATCCAATAATCGTGCAAAATGTTTAAAGCTTTTGTACGATTATTTTTTTGCTCCGCCGATAAATTACTTGCTGCATTATGGCGCAGTACATACTCCACATTCATCAAATGATACCGAATAAGTGCCTCATGGTCGGCAAACTCGTAACTTTGCTGTAATGCAACATCGGCAATAGGGTGTTGCACCCAATATTTATTAAGCTCGCACAACTGACTATAAACCGTTGGTGTAGCACTTGCTGTTTGTTTGGCAGATGCCAAGCCCACAAACAAACTAAGCAATAAAAAAAGTGTTCTTTGGTTCATAACAAAATATTTTTAGGTTAATAAAGGATAAAAACTACTAGTATAACGCATCTTAAAACAAAATGGTTGCTTAAAAGTACAAAAAAAAGTTTTTATTTAAACGCCTAAAAGTCCCACCTTGCCCACCCAAAGCCCCTCAAAGCCTCCCCCAAGCCCCTCCAAAGGAAAGAACTTTTGTCACACACTTTCTAATTCCCCACCTTTAGCGGGGCAAGGGGGGGCTTTGAGAACATTTATTGCATACCCCACGCATTGCGCCAAATACAAGGCAACGCTACTCCATTGTTTACATCAATATAGCCATATTTGCCATTCTTAAACACATTAATTCGGGTTAAGTTTGGCGTATCGTAATTATATAGCTCAATGCTAGTACTGTTGTATTCAAAAGGTACAATCACTTTACCATTTGTATCAACCACACCCCAATAATTATTTAATTGAGTTTCAAATAAAGTACCATTATTAGTATTAAAGCCCTGATAAGTAATAGGTATAATAACCCTGTTTTGCAAATTAATATACCCCCATTTATTTTTTAGTGCCACCTTTAACAAACCATTTTCGGCTTCTTCTATTTGCGTATAAATAGTTGGCACTACTACCTGCAACGAGCTATCTATCATGCCCCAATACCCATTTTTAGACACCAAAAAATAGGGTTTGTTTTTTAGCTGTTTATAATTGGCATACCCATTCATCAAGCTTACAACCTTATTTGCCTTATCTACCACACAAACGCTATCTCGCGGATAATAAACCGCCGTATACTTACTCGATAAACCAAATCTATCAACTCCATATTTAGCACAACTATACTCATTGCCATACCTATCAACCCACAAAGCAGTATCGTTTTTTTGCGCACGATATAAACCAGCATAATTTTCAACATCAATAGATTGATACTTGCAATGTACTACCACTTTGCCAAAAACATTAACCAATCCACGCACTAAGGCTATCAACCTCTACTAAGCCATCGCCATAACTACGAAACCCAAAAACACCCAAAGGTAACAACTCTTTACCTGTACTACTAAGCAGTGTTTCTCCTTTACTTTTAAATGCCCAAATAAAAGTACCCTGTTCGTCACCTTGCCAGCGCATATCATCATAAACTGAACTTAGCTCTGTGCCATTAGTGTTTTGCAATTGATAGCTTTTTTCATCAGCATTAGTACCTTTTTGTTCGATAATTAAAGTATTTTTGGGCAGATAAAGCCATGTTTTGACAAATGCACCTGTTTTTGCATCAAACAACAATACTTTATCATCTTTCACAAACGCAAAGCAATTTACACCATTACGATAGATTGTTGAATAAACAGTACTAGCAGCCACTTTATAAATAATCGGAATTACCTCTTTACCACTAATATCGCAAGCACCATATAAGCCATCTTTTTTTGCCAATGATAGTATAATACTATGAGAACCGTACTGTTTAATAATGTCATCATAAACAAACTTACTGATAAACTTAGCCTGTTTTAGGTTAAATATAGCCCATTTATTATTTTGCTTAACCATTACTAAACTAATAGGTTCGCCTTCTGGAAAACGTTTAAGTTCATCGTACACACAAGGCAAAATATTTTTACCCTTCGAATCCCAAACACCCCATTTATGGTCTTTTCTAAAAAAAATGGTTTTATCAACTACTACACACGTATCGTAAATACTTGGCACAAGCACCTTTTTATCCAAATCAACCATACTATATCTATTAAGCTCGTTTAGTATTAAGGTATGATTAGATTTTAATGTAGGATTAGCATCATCTACAAACCGATACTTTAGTTTATCTTCCCCAAACGCCTGATACTCTGTGGTAGTAGCATACAAATGCTCATATTGTCGGTCGGTAGTAAAACAATAATACCAACCAAACTGATTATAAGGTTGGATATCTCCATATTTGGCAGGTACAACCCATTGTCCTTTTTCGTTAACCAAACCATTTAAGCCATCTTTACTGTTTATGGCTAAACCGTTTTTAAAATTTAACAGTTCACTAAGCGGGTCTACATCTATTTCCTTGCCAAGCGTATCTAAATAAACCACTTTAACAGCCGCCTGTCCATTAACAAGCTGCGTAGAGTCCTGTTTATAAGCCACCATTTGTCCTTTCTCAAACACCAAACCATTAGGCACAGGTGCTTCAAATTTAGTAGGATACACTAATCCCGTACCACACCAAATTCTGGGGTCTATGTAAGGAATTTTAAGATAAACAGGTAGATACCAAGGCAAATTTTCAAAACGATACACATTTTGTGTAACAATTTCGGATTTATTGTTTAGTAAAATAAAAGTACCTTTATCTGTTAATGCAATAAGTACGCCTTTATTAAATTGAGTGATAGCGTTGTAAACAATAGGTACAACTGCATTGCCTAAGGTGTCGATAATACCCACCTTGTTACCTACCTGTGCAACAGCAAGTCCATTATAAAATGTCCAAATGCAATCATAAATAAGCGGGATAACAAGATTATCATGCTTATCAACACACCCAAATTTGTCATTCATCATCACGGGCTGCCTATTATAAGCCATATTGTTGGTTACGTTGCTATATTTTTCGGGCAATTTAATCCAAAAATCGGTATCTGGAAACTGTACCCCAAATGAGCTTTGTTTTACACTATCGGCATCAACCGCGCGCCAAATGTTGTTATACCACAAAGGCACAAGCACTTGTTCAAGTGTATCAATAACACCATATTTGCCATCTTTGCCCACTACAATTGCCGTAAAACGCTGCTTAGTAGCCGCCCGATACACATTGTTAATACCCAAACCAACATAATCAAAAACAGCTTGCGCCCACAACTTACCACTTTTATGCAGCAAACCCACTTTACCATTCTGCCTAACCAAAGCAATACCATTGTCATCAAAACGATAGATAGTATCGTAGATATAAGGTGTCAGCAACTCACCTTTCCAGTCCGATAAACCATATTTACCCCCTTTATAAGCAACAAACGAAAGATTAGGTAAATTAACCAAAATACCTTTATTACCGTAATAGTCGGCTAATTTGTTAGCATTACGGTCGTTTAATTCAGGATAATCACCAATCAACATACTACAAGCCACTAACAACAAAGTATCGTTAGCAGTTGTTACCATTTGCACTCTAGTACTACCACTATCATTCACAATAATAGTAGGATTATGCAATGTGCTGGTGTCGGCTTGCCCCAACACCCCAACACCAACCAACAACAAACAAAAAGCAAAAAAAAGTTTCATAGTGTTAAAATTTAGCCCTCCTTTGTTTGTTTAAAGAAGGAAATTTAAAAAATGTGCGACAAAAGTCTCCTCCCCGAAGCCCCACCCAACCTCTCCAAAGGCTTATCTTGTAAGGGTGCCATGGAAGGATTAAGCATCATACAAGGCAATATAAAAGGTATTTTGCAGCATAATGTTCTTGCCTTAGACGAACAAGGTATTCCATAGGGTATTATCTACCAAAAATATTGGAGCAGAAAAGGAACCAAGGAATTTGAAGGTGTAGAAGGCACGAAATAGGAAGAAGGTTTATCTGCCGTTAATAAACATTTGGCAGATGTAGAAAAAACGGTCGTGTTAGTTTCGGATAGAGAAGTCCACAACAACCTATTACAGCGCGGCACATTAGTTATTCCCCGATAAATATTGTATCAACAACACTCAAAGTACCCAAAAGCGAGGTAGTCCTACCCCAAAGAGAGGTTTACCTCGCTTTTTGATAGGACTACTTAGTTCTCCTCCTCGAAGGAGGATAAGGTCTACGGCTCTTTTACACCCCAAATTGTCGTAAGTGGTGGTCGAGGTGTTTGTAGAACATATTGTTCCACTCGGTTTTGTTGAGTTTGCCAAACGAGTGTGACTCTTTGCCATCAAAATGGGCTTCGCCTAGTTGTTGGGTTTGTTTGATGTAGGCTATCAAACGTTGTTTTTCGGCATCAAAATCGCGGTCGTTGGTAATAATAAAATCGGGGGCAGTTTGGTTATTGTGTTTATAAGGTGTTTCGCTAACTACGGTGTTTTTTACAAACAACTTTAAGATGAATTTCATCAAAAAATTAGGCGATTTGTGTTTGTTGTCGTACACATACTCGTAGGTTACGCAACAGTGTGCCAACATTTGTGCCACCGACATTTTGCCCCAATTGGCTTTTGTTTGTGGTGTTAATTGGTTAATGCGGTTAATAATGCCCTCGGATACTTGGGGCGTGAAAACATTAGGTAATGCCATTGGTAATTATAAGTTGTAAATTGTAAGTTGTGTTTTTACGACTGCAAAGGTACAATAAAATGGGTACAAAGTACTATACTGTGGGCTACAATCTGTCAGTTTCGGGCTGTCGGCTTAAAACATCCGTGTTCTCTGTGTCTCCGTTGTAAATAAAAATTGGCTGTAAAGACTTTGCATGACTATGGGTTAATCTGCACTACATTAACCGTGCCTGTTGCGTTGTTGTTCCATTGTACTTGTATGGTGTTGGTGCCTTGCCCGGTTAAGATAGCGCCGTTGCTAATTGTCCAAACATACACGGCACTTGCTACTACTGGCACGCTGTAAGTTGTTGAACCATTAAAACAGGCGGTTGTATTGCCTGTTATAAGCGGTTGTATGGAGCAAAGGTTTAGTTGGTTTTGTGCCGAAAAAGTGGGCGGCATAATGGTAAAATTACCTGTTCCGTTGGGGTATCTGCCGGTGCTAATATCGTTGTTTTGTGCGCCAAAGACTACTGAGTCTAGGAGGGTATCATCGGCTTTTGACAGATAGATAGCCTCACCTGTTTTCGATAGTTTAAAATTGGCGTGTAGGTTGCCTTGCCCGCTATTTTCATCTGCCCACACTATTAGGTAGCTATTAGCGGGCATGTTTATGTTGGGCAAAGCCCATTTGCGGGGCAGGTTGGGGTCGTCGCTTAGGTATAAACCCACCAACGATAAGGTGTTGCTGGTGGTGTTGTATAGTTCAATCCAGTCGTCGTGTTCGTTGGCGGGGTCGGTTATGTTTGCCACATTAGCTGCCAAAAACTCGTTGATAACAACCTGCCCTGTTTGTATGGGCGATGTAAAAACGATGTTATAAAACTCGTACTCGGCTCGGGCGGGCGAAAAAACACCTGCGTTGTTGTTTTCGGCATAGATGTAGTATTGTGCCAAAGCGGTGGCAGGGTTGGCGGGTATTTGTGCGCCATAAATACCATCGGCGGCAGCTTGGTCGTTGTGCAAGCCATCGTCATACATTTGTATCTTTACAAACCGCTCTGATTGTTGATACCTATAAGCCAGCGTAACCGTTGTTGGGTTAGTTACCGTAGCTGTTATGTTTAAGGCGGTTCCTATGGTGGGGTTACTTGGGCTGCTTTGTATGTTGGCAAGGCTGGGCGGCGTTTTTAGTATCTCGGCGTTGGTTTGCAGGTAATTTTTGCGTGCTTCCATTAGGCTTACCAACCCAATTTTGTTACCACCACCGGGTCCGCCAGCACCCGTAACATCGTTGGTAAGGTTGGCAATAAAGTTGGTGTAGCTAAAAAATTTGTTGTTGTCGGCTTGTACATCGGGGGCAATTAGGTTTTGCAGCTCTTGCCCACGCGTTTGGTACCATCCCGACACAATCATTTCGTTGAGCATGGTGCGCAGGTGTGCCAAGTACATTTTTTTGTAGGTTTGGTTGGCTAACAACTTTTGGATAAGCGGCTTACTGCTGCTATTGGCATGTAGTAACGGGTCCATCTGTTTCATTTGCGTAAAAGTTAGCTGCCCCACGCCCGAATTGGTAAAACTGCCAAAGCTTTCGTTCAAATCCCACACAATAGGGTTAAATCGGTGGTTGTTGTCTTCGTAAATGTAGTAGTTATGCCCAATAGAGCCGGTATAGCTATCTAAATTTACAAACAAATTGTTAAAAGCCAGCATCCACAAAGCCCTATCTACATCTAAATAATCTTCTATTTGGGCAGTATTGTTATTTAGTATGTTGGTTAGTGTTGCTAAATCTCCATAACCGTAATCCGATTTTAGCTCATACGAGTTGTAGTAAGCGCTACTATCTGCCCCCAAAAAAGCTAAGTTAGGTGCAGGCACTGTACCTGTTATGCCATCGGGTTTATCGCACAAAAACAAGGGGTTGTTGCTCGAGTAAAAATGTGGTTCTACAAACTGTTTATTTACTGCCTCTTGGTTTACGTACAAGCCATGATAATTGCCATTTACATACACCCGTGCATAGTTAGCCCCCGATGCGGGCATATAATTGCGCAGGGCTTCGTACGATAAAGTTTCGCGCAAAAACGAGGGGTCGTGCGATACATTTGACAGTTTTACATGTTGATAGCCCTGATAATCTTGCCCATCAAGCACATAATCTAACTCAATGTGAAACGCATTTTTTAGGTTGTTGGCATTATAGCTGCTATTGCCTTTGTAGTTTACGCCAATGCTATCAAAAACGGTTCCGTTGATATTTATTTGGGCAAGCAATTTATTATCCGAGTAATTTTGGCGCATGGTATCCAAAATATAATCCCAATTAGATTGTGCAAAGGTTAGATAAATATCCTGCACCGTTTGCATGTCGTAAAAGTTTTGGGCGATGCTGTTTTGGGCAATGCTCATTGCCATAAAAATGAGAAGAAAGTGTCGTTTGTTCATTTTATTGATTAATTGTATTATAGTGCAAAGATACAAAAATGTAGCTATAAAGCTATCTTTATTTAGACGTTCATTTTTTGTATTTTATTCGGTAACTACCCTCCTACCCTATTATTTTTTTCTTTTTGTGGTAAAAAGATGTTTTGTTTTGTTTTTTGGAGTAATTTTGTGGGGCGGATGTTATTAGCAACACACAAAGTAAATCCAACAGATTATCCGTTTAGCAACTGGGTACAAACAACACAAACGGTTTGGGCTTGCCCCGCTTGACGCGGAAAATGTCTTTTTTGGGGGTGCTGATTAGCACTCCCTGACTCGATTAGTTGGTGGCACCCCCACAACAAAGCAAGCGCAGTATCCACAAAAACAAAGCATTACCTACAAATGAAAATAGCTTTTGACCTTGATAATACGCTAATACTGAATACCCTAAAAATAACTTTCATCTTATCTTCCCCCAAATATAGCCATCTAATTACCTCTTATTTTTTCAATACCTATGCCTTCTTTCACAAAACCCACCATCAACCTATCGCCCGATATAAGCCTAACCGACCTTCTTTGGGACGACCGCCACGCCTTGGTTAAATACCTAAACGACCCCGAAATTTCGCGCAATACCCTTAGCATTCCGTATCCATACACCGCCGCCGATGCCGATTGGTGGTACCACAAAATACACGATTTTGAAGCCCAACATCATCGCCCCAAAGAATGGGCAATTAGGCATTTGCCTAGCAACGAACTGATAGGTGGTATTGGCATTACCTACTCGGCGCACTACGGCATCAACAACACCTACGAAAACGGAATAGGCTATTGGTTGGCTAAACCCTATCGTGGGCAAGGCATTGTTACCCAAGCCGTAGTGGCACTTTGCAATTATATGTTCGAGGTGTTGAAGTATCAACGAATAAACGCTTTTGCTTATTTGCATAATATTGGCTCGCAGCGGGTATTAGAAAAAGCAGGTTTTGAACAAGTAGCTATTAAACCCAGCTTTTTAACTAAAGACGGATTGCCAATAGATGTGGTGGCTTTTAAAAAAATGGCTGTTCAAAACCATCAACAGTCCTGATTAATTGACCATACGGCTTAATGTTTTAAGCTAAATTTGTCATTTATTCATGTTACGTACAAGAGGATTGGGTTATAAAAGAGCTATTTTTCAGGTACTAGCAATAATGCGGTACTATTAAAAACCAAATCAATCTAAAATAAACTTTTTCTATATCTCTAAATAAAAACACATATTAATATTGCATTTGGTTAGCAAAATTAGCTATCGCAGCCACATCTATCTGCTGCATACAGTTAAAATGACCTTTTGGGCATTTGTTGTAACCAATTTTAGAGCATGGGCGGCAGGGTAAATTTGCTACTTGCACCATTACCGATTGAGCTTGTGCCGCCACCGAAAGATACGGATACATACCAAATTGTGGAATGGTATTACCCCAAACCGAACAAATGGGTTTTTGAAAAGCAGCCGCAATGTGCATCATGCCCGTATCGTGCGACACCACCTTGCCCGCCTGCCGCACCACCGATGCCGATTGGTTAAGGTTTAGTAATCCACAAGCATTTATTACTTGCCCTTTACTTTGAGTTACAATGTTATTTGCATTTTCGGCATCTTCTTTACCACCAAGCAATATAATTGGTTGATTTATAGTGTCACATAAATCTATTATTTTTTGCGTAGGCATTCGTTTGGTAGCATGTGCTGCACCTATTACCAATGCAATATATTTTTGGGGTGATAGATTTGGAAATTGCTGTTCGATGTTTACTTCGTCTTTGGGTGGTATAAAATAATCTAAACCTTGCCCATCGTTTTTTATACCCAAATGTTGGGCTGCGGCTATGTAGCGGTCTACGATATGTAGATTAGGTAAGTTATCTATTTTTTTAAAATTAACAGCCAACCATTTTTCATAATTTAGTTTATCAAACGATTTGGCAGTTACGCCCAAGCCCAACTTAATCAGTAAGCTACGCTGATTGTGGTGCAGGTCAATTACATAATCGTATTTTTCGGTTTTTAGCTGTTGTATGGTTTTTATAATAGATGATGATAAAGTGTGTACTTTCTGGATATGCGGATTGGGTGCTAAAATACCTGCGAATGCGGGTTTTGTTAGATAATGTATCTGGGCATTGGGCAATTGTTGCGACAGGCACCTAACAAGAGGCGTAGTAAGCACTATATCGCCGATGGAACTAAAGCGAATAATAAGAATTTTTGGCATAAAAAGATGCGTTATAGACAAATATTATCTTGACAAAATGGGGTAAAACAAGTGCCACTTCTGTTGTTTAGGGCAGAAGTGGCACTTTAATAAAAAGGCTTGGGTTTTAGTTTAGTCTAAATCGCCTATAAAAATTTTCGATTTACTGAGTTCTACTTGCAGCGGTAGTAGGTCAATTTCATCAACGGCTTTGCCATCTTTGTACACATCAATTCGGTTAAGCATATATACTTCGCCTTTGTTGTTGTAGCGGTAAATCACTCCAAATTGGCTCGATACCAAAGCATAATCGCCGGTACCTGTATCTTTGCTCGACATGTCGGACGAGTAAATTTTGTAGATAAGGCGGTCGTAACCTCTAAAAGGCACAATAGCTTTGTTCATTTTGCGCACAAAGTTGTTGCCCATTGTAAATTCTCGTTCGCTTGTTTGCAACTTAGGCATCAACGAGTAAATAATAGAATCGGTGGAGTGATAAGGGCAAGAAATACAGCGGTTGTTGCTGTATTCAAACACAGCACGGTCGTTAAAAAATACCATTGTGTCAACAAACACTTTACTACTTCTGCCTGTCATGTCGGTCCAGTAGCGTGCTTCGTAAATGGCACCCGGAATAAACTTTTCTTTTTCGCCATCGTTACCACCTTTTTGCGCCAACACTGTTAAGTTTTGACAAATACCCAATAAGATGAGCGTAAATAAAACAAATTGTTTCATGTAATTATTTAATTTTAATTTTTTTGATTTTTGAGATAATATTTCACCTCTTATAGATGTGCAAAATACGGTAGGGTTTAAATAAAACTGGTAGAATTGCTCAATAAATATTGTGTTGGTGTTTTGTGCTTTAATTTGGGGTGCAAAGGTACTACTTAATTAGCAAAATTTAGGTATCAACTGCTTTTATTGTTAGATTTAGTTAAGTTTTTCATCGTTACAAATAAATTAATTTGTAAAAAATCAGCCCTGCAATTGTTATTATACCAATTATTGATACGCTTTTGTATTTACCCATAAAATAGGCTATTATCATTACCATACAGCCAATTACCCACAATGTTGAGCCAATTAGGTATGCTTTGATGATTGTCCAATCGGGAGGCACGCCGTGTACATAAGCCAAGCGCAATATTTCGGATATGGTGCGCAAAAGCGCCACCAAAACAATGACTATTGCCACACGAGCTACACTAATTGATTGGATTTTCATTGCAATTTTATTTTTTCATCATCTCAATAATTTCCACTTTTTCGGCTGTGTCTATTTTTAATAGATATACACCTTGTGTTAAATTTTGAGTTGGAATATTTATTGCATCCACGTTTTTCTCAAAAGATTGTTGGTATACTTCGCGTCCCCATATATCAATAAGCGATAGTTTACATTTTTCGTTTATTGGATTTTGGAATTGTACGCGGATAAACTCTTGAAAAGGATTAGGTGATACTTGCAGCATCAATTGATTGGTGGGTGTGGCAACGCCTACAGCGTTTACCAAAATGGCAGTGCCGCTACTTGTTTGGCAACCCAAAGAGTCGGTGACAAGCAAAGATACTATGTAGTTGCCACCAGCGGTGTATATATAGGTTGGCTGTACTTGTGTTGAGGTATAAGTATCGCCAAACGACCACAAATAGCCGACTGCGTTGGTGTTGTTGGGTGTAAATTGCCAAGTTGTGGGTTGGTTAGCAATAGCTTGGCTAGTAAACGAGGCATCGGGTACCGATGTAGTAATGGCTATTTGTTGTGTGGTATAACAGCCGTTTGTGTCTTCGGCTTTTAGGGTATACTCCCCCGATTGTGTTATGGTAACCGCCAACGGATTGGGTTGGTTTAGCCATGTATAAGTATATCCACCACCCATGTTTGCATTTAGGGTTGTACCCAAACAAAGGCTGGTGTCGGCAGGTAGGTTAAAAATAGGTAGTTGTACATTTTCGGTTTGTAAGGTTTCGTCTATCCATGTTAATCGTTGAGTAACATACGATTTTAAACCTGTTATTTGGTCGTTGTAGGTTTGCCCGCCCAAGTCGTTCCAGATAGCAAAATTACGGGCTTGTGCTTCGTTTAGTTCGGTGCTTAAGCTATCAATAAGCGACATAAATGCGGGTGTGCTTAGGGTATTTTGTCGTAAGCTAAACCATCGGCAAGCCAATTCTTTGCGGTAAATGGGGTCGTCCCACATTTTTGACCACCAAAACGGGAAGGGCCATCCTTGGTGGGTAATTTCCCAAACCCAACCTTCGGGGCTGTCGTTATAGGCTCGGTCGTAATCCCACGGGGGACCAATTTTTAGTTGATTACCGTCGGTTATTTTTTCTTTATACAAATAGGTACTTCGTCCGTAGCTGTCGTAGTTTACGCTAAACTCGTTGGTTATCAAAAAGTCAATAAACGATTTAACCGAGATGTATTTGCGGTAGCCTGTTTCGGGGTTTAAAAAATCATCGCCATGCAGTACTTGTTCAAAGCTATCTACATAGCTTTTAATATAGTCGTGTTGTATGGGGTCAATTTCGTCGGTTTTGGGGTATACATGTTTAAACTCTACATCTAAGCCACAGGTGGCATAATTAATGGGTTGATAATTGGATACCCAATCAGCGGGGTCGCCATTTATGTTCATTTCTATTATATAGCCGCCTGTCAAATCTGCTCCACTAATATCGGTAGGTTCAAGTTTGGCAATATTTAGGCGATTTGTGCCTCGTTTAATTTTTTCGGTTAGGGTAAACACGCCTACATATTCGCCATCTAATAGCAACTCGCAAAAGCGGGTACGTGGGGCATAGCGTCCCATTCGGCGCGACATTTCGTAGGTAAGTGTATTTTTGATTAGGGTATGGTCCAAATATTCGGCTTTTAATATCCAATCATTTTCGGCGGGCATACCCAATAGGCTGGTATCAATTTTATCTCCGTTGGGGGCTATTAAATCAAAGTCGTAGTTTTTTTTGGGATAGATTGGTCCGGTAAATCCTTGCAATTCTACCATTATATCGCCTTCGTAGGTATAGTTGGTTTGGTTGGCATAGTTTCGCAAACCAATGCCATTATCTATAATTTGCAGATGAGCTTGTACTTTGGGTTCGTTTGGGATATTTCCGTCTAAGGTGGTTAGTTTTACGATGGGCAAATTGCTAGAAGTATACAAATAAGGTTGTGCCGGATTGTTGCCAAAGGTAATTGACCAGTCTATTAGTGTTCCTTCGTCGGCAAAGGGGTAGGTATCATGCACAATTAATTGCCATTGTCCGTTGCCATTTTGTCCGTTATTTACATTGCCCAAAACGCCCATCGAAGCAAAAGTGCCTGTAAAAGGAGCCGAGCCGTTGACTATAGGGGGATAATCAAATCCGCCTACACAGGTGTTGGTAAAATTATGGTCGCCGCCGCCTACACCCGAGAACAATAAAATAATGGTACCATCGGGTGCGAGCAATTTTACTTCCATATCCGAGTCGTAGGTATGTGGTAGGTTTAAACACACTGTTTCTAAGCCAAATAAAGTGTCTATGGTGTTGGGCAATCCAGTTACATCAATATTAAAATTAAAGGTTGAGCCATCGTCGGTGATTACTTGATTAACAACAGCCGAAAATGTTTGAGCAAAAGTTGTTTGAGTAAGAAAAAAGAAGGCAAGATATAGGTAATGTTTTTTCATTTTTAGCTACTTAGGAATGGGTAAATGATAAAGTGTACAAGTTTTGCGTGATTTACTCATGTTACGCAGAGGTAACCCAACCGAGTTGGCTATTAAGCGGCATGGGGCTTTTTTAGTTGTTTGTTGTTTTTTTGTTGCTGCTTACCACCTAATCATGTTCTTTTACTTTTTTGCTTGATCAAAAAAGTAACAAAAAAATCAAGGCTGGTATAGTAATTGGCTAAAATGGGCAACATTCCGCTAAAAGATATAAACTTGCACGCCAAACGACTTGTTTGTCGAGTTTATTTCTGGGTTCGGTGTGGCGTGCTTCAAACAGTATATCTTTTTTAACGCTCCATTTTTGCCCATTTCTTAACGCCAATTCCTATAATGCCGGTCTTCTCTCTCCAAATAATGCAAAGCGTAGCTAAAAATACCAAATGGCTAATTATAAAAATGGGCTGCGTAACATGAGTGATTTATATGGCAAATCTGTCCAAGTTAAGTTTTACACGTTCCTTAGTAGTCATTCAAGTTAATATTGTCGGGTATTATAGCTCTTGGCAAACTCGCCATTATCGGTAAATTGGTAACGTTTTTTCATGGATAAATAACCATATCGCACCCCTAACGGGGCTTAAAATACGTTTATTCACATCTTTGCTACCTATATTACACCCCTAACGGGGCTAAAAATACCACTTTTACCCGACAATATTAGATTGATTAGCTACTTAGGGTATTACTAGTGGTTTATTGGTTGATGTGTTTAAATTACCAGTACTTGTTTTTTATGGGTGTTGGGCTTTATTGACTCTGGGGGTGCCAGCTGCTAGTCAACTTAGGGTAAGCCAATCATCACCCCCAAAAAAGACCAATAAATTTACCGCGTCAAGCGGGGGTATTGCTGATGTTGCCTGCTCTGTCTTTAAGTACAAGGGTATAGCTAAGGGTGTCGGTGGGGGCGTAGGTGGCATTTGGGCTACATGGAATACCCACCAAAGGTATGCAACATTGTTGTAAAATATTTACATCAATAGTACCCGATATTGATTTATTGATACCCTTCGATTCAAGGTCGTAGGGTATGGCATACTCGGTGGTATTTTGGTTTCGGTTGTCGGTAACAAATAGGTTTGTTTCGGGATGGTCTTCGGTTTGCCCAATGTCGCCATCACCGTCTTTAAAATCTATGCTCAACACAAATGCTTCGGGGGTGCCTGCGCTAAGGTGAGCGCTTTTTATTTCAGTTTTGTTAAACCTAATTGCCGTAACCTCGGGTTCGGGTGGATAGGTTTCGGTTTTGGCACATGCCAGCACGTTTAGCAACAAAACAAAGCTAAGTAAGCAGAGGGTTATTTTTTGAGTTGTCATTTTGGTTAGTTATAAGGTTATGAAATGCAAAAGCGTGATTTAAGTACAAGTGTAGCTATCATCATTGCCCAAACTACTAAACTTAGGTAACTAAGCCAAATAATAGTGGTGGGTTGGTATATCCATGTTACGATGCCTTTGCCAGCGGGTATGTTTATGCCCATAAAAATATGGTTGATGGGCATAATAACCAAAGGTTTATGGTTGTAATAGGCTTTCCAATGGGGGTAATAATTTTGTATTAAACACAGCATTTGCGGTGCATTGCTTGATACCTGCACTGTTATTTGGTTAGGTTTGATGCTTAATAGGCTAAGGGTATCGTTAGCAAAAAGTTTTGCTATGGGTTTAGGCAAGTTTTTGTAGGCAGTATCGGGCAAAAATACGGTTTGTGCGTATATATTGCAGCTATCTGTTTGGTTTAGGGCAGATAAAGGGCGGTAATCGTGGCTTAGGTAAACTATTGGGTTGTTGGCTGTTGTTGGATACAGTTTAGAGGCATACCATTTATTGGCATTTTGTAGTGTTAGCGAGCCTGTGTAGGTTGGTTGTGTGCTTATTTGCTTGCTAAAAACGTTGATGTTGTACCATTTATTGCCTCGGTTGTCGGTTAATGTGCTTTTTACGGCATTTGCTGTACGGTTTTGTATCGGGAAACCTTGTACCGATGGCATTTTTTGCATAATATCGGTTGCACTGTATTGGCTAATAACAGTAAAGGGTAGGTTTAGCCAAGCTGCCATCACCAAATCTACACATAAAAGTATTTTAAACAGTTTTGTTTGATGATTTGTGTAACATTTATACATTGCCCACAACAAAATAAATTGCCCTAAAACCTGCATCAGCCAAAAATAACGGATATCGGCATGGGGTAAAAAACGGCTTAATAGGCTTATTTGATAGCTTGGATTAAGTTGGTTTTGGTAGATGTGTGCCATTATCAACACCCCAATAAGTGCCAATAAACCAAGTGTTGTTTGCCAAGCTTTAGTTAGATTTTTACTAATTAGGCTGTTGTTTGGTGCTTGTAATAGCAAAGTGTAGTACCTGCCCATCGCCAATAAAAAAAATAATAAACCAAAATACCTAAGCAAACCCGCATGGCGAAAATATTGCATAAGCGGTACGTACCAAAACATAAATGCCCTAATAGGCAAATGATGTGCCAAGGCTGCACCTACAAAAAAAATAGCGGCTAATAATAAGCCCAAAGTTTGGGTACCAAACAATTTGGGGCGTTTGACAACCGAAATACACAGCACAAAAGTAGGCAAACCCATATATACGCCCTGCATTAATGTGGTAACGCCCAGCACTTTTTCGGACACCGAAAAGGCAGGTAACAACCAACCTAACAACGATATGGGGTGTAAATAATTGCTGCTAACGGCTGACACATCGAGGGCGGCAGGGTGATTTAGGTGCGACAGAATGTCGTACAAACCATACAACAAAGGCAAACTAACCAACACAAACAACGCCAAACTAATGCCATGCCACCAAGCTATTACCTTTATTTGTTGTGCAAAAAGCGGCAAAGATAAACGGCGGTATTGTTGATACAAATGATGCAACAAAGCCCCAAGCAGCACATAACAACCCACCAACATAAATGCCGGATAACTACCCGTTAGCATACAATAGCCCCAAAACACCAAACTAATAGCCCTTGTTGCATTTGGTTTTTGGAGCAGTTGCAGGTAGTTTGCCAACACAAAAGGCGTATAGGCTACGGCGGCAATAAAACCCAAAAACTGGGCATTGGCAAGCACAAAACCCGACAACATATACACCATACCTGCATACAAAGCAGCATTTGTGTCCCATCGCAACGCAAAACGCCCCAAACGATACATGCCAACACCTGCTGCCCAAACATACAGCAGCCACTCGGTGTGCAGTTGATAGATGTGATAGGGCGATGCCAACGAAAAAAGCAGCGTAATGGGGTTAAAAATGCTCCAACAAAGCGGCGAATGTAGCGGAAAACCCATTTCCCAAGTGTTTATCCACCAAGGTACATAGCCCTGTTGTATGCACTGGGCGATGTAGTATTTTAGGGGTAAATCGAGGGCGATGATGTCGTTTTTTAGTACCAACCAGCCCGTAGCCACCGGAAAAAAGGCAATAAGGGCAATTACGAGGAGAAAAATGTAGTGTTTGATGGCTTGTTGTGCATTAAAATGTGGAGAGGCTTAAACAATAGGTTTGAATTTTGTTGCCATGCGGTTGTTGCGGTTATAACAAACGTATGCCAATTTTAGCTCGCCTTTGGTTTCGTAGGCAAGCCCTAAGTTGTGCCAAGCGTCCCATAAATTTGGGGTTAGGGTTAATGCTTGTTCATAGTAATTGATTGCCTCATCTATATTGCCTAAATTATGGTACATTTCGGCTATGTAATATAGGGTACTATAATCGTTTACACACAGTTTATCTGCTTTTTTAAAGGCATCTAAAGCCAAGGCATATTTACCTAATTTGCCTAATGAAAGCCCTATACTATACCATGCCTTATCATAATCTGGATTTATGGCAAGGGCTTTTTTGTAACATTCAATAGCTTGGTCGTACTCTTTTTTGTCATTATAGCTGGCACCTAAATTATTCCATGCCTTATCATAATCTGGATTTATGGCAAGGGCTTTTTTGTAACATTCAATAGCTTGGTCGTACTCTTTTTTGTCATTATAGCTGTTACCTAAATTATACCATGCTTCTGCCAAATTTGGGTTTAGGTCAAGGGCTTTTTCAAAACATTCAATAGCTTGGTCGTACTCTTTTTTGTCATTATAGCTGTTACCTAAATTACTCCATGCCCCCGCCAAATTTGGATTTATGGCAAGGGCTTTTTGGTAACATTCAATAGCTTGGTCGTAATTTTTTTGCCATGATAGCTGTTACCTAAATTACTCCATACTTCTGCCAAATTTGGGTTTAGGGCAAGGGCTTTTTTGTAACATTCAATAGCTTGGTCGTATTCTTTTTTGTCATTATAGCAGGCACCTAAATCATTCCATGCCTCCGCCAAATTTGGGTTTAGGGCAAGGGCTTTTTCAAAACATTCAATAGCTTGGTCGTACTCTTTTTTGCCATTATAACTGTTACCTAAATTACTCCATGCTTTTACAAAATTTGGGTTTAGGTCAAGGACTTTTTCCAAACATTCAATAGCTTTGTCGTACTCTTTTTTGCCATTATAGCTGTTACCTAAATTAGTCCATGCTGCATCATAATTTGGATTTAGGGCAAGGGCTTTTTCAAAACATTCAATAGCTTGGTCGTACTCCTTTTTACCACCATAGCTGCTGCCTAAATTAGTCCATGCTTCTACAAAATTTGGATTTAGGGCAAGGGCTTTTTCGTAACATTCGATAGCTTGGTCGTATTCTTTTTTATCATCATAGCTGATACCCAAATTATTCCATGCTTCTGCAAATCTTGGGTTTAGGGTAGTCGCTTTATTCCAGCATTTAATTGCCAAATCTATATTGCCGTTTTCGTAGTGTTTCATTGCTTTGTCAAACTCTACTTGGGCGGCGGCTTGTTTGCGGGCGGGTTGCATGGGGTTTAATTTTTATCGGTTAGTACAAAATTATTTAGCGCATCTATGGCAGATACGGGCAGGTCGGCTTCTTCTACTTCTTCTTTTATAATTTCGTAGTAGGTGGAGTGGGTAAGTAGTTTTTCAAAGTTTTGCCGTGTTTTTTGGTCATCTTTGCCCTCTATTTTTTTGTTTATGTATTTGGCAGCGTAAGCAATGGTTTTGGCTATTATTAGTTTATCTTTATCTATCTCTTGTTCAAAAGCTTTTACTACAAACTCACACACATCAGGCGTTTTGGGTGGTTTGTTGGTGTTGTTTTGTGGGTACTTTTGGGGTATGTATTTTTCTAGCACCACGCGCGTAAGTGCTAAGGTAGCTAGTTTTAGGTTGGTTAATTCTAGCTCTAATGGGGCGGTAGAGTCTATGTTTACCATTGTTTTTTCTTCTATTTGTTCCCACACCAAATAGGCGGCAAGTAGGTTGGTAAACGAAGTTTGGGGTGTAAATATTTTTTCGTACTGCCCGTCTTTATCGTATTGGGCTTTAACAAACAATTTTTGGTGGTATAAATAGGCGTCGGTGGGTTTTTGCAAATAAAATGCCATATATGCCAAGGCAAACCATTGGTTGGCAACAATTTTTGTTTTGTTTAGATTATTAGGGCTTGTTGGTTTTTGCGGTACAAACTCGCCGCGTCGTTTTTCGTACCAATAATTGGTGTTAAACGATTCTTCTTGTAAGCGTTTTTGTTCGGTTTCGTTCGATACAAAATCGCGGTCTTCCATGGCGTTTTGGCTGTTGGTAAAGCGCGTAATTTCCAAATTAAACTCGTCGTCGCTTGAGCGCATCAACCGCAAATTGATACGTGCATCGTTGTCCATAATTTGGCGCTTGCCTTTCGAGGCACTTTCGTAGGCTTGGTAAATGGCATGAACCGTTTGCGCACCATTAATAATTTGCAACCCTTTGATGGTAATATGTTGTGCATCTTTGCCAATATCGGGAATAAAATTGGTGATGGCAGTAATACCATTGTTAAAATACCAAAACTTGGCAGGTCTGTTTAATAAAGTTTGCACAATAAGTTGGTTATATCCCGATTCGGGTAGTGGGTTGCGCACGTTTTTAAAAAACAGGTTGTATTTGTATCGTTTAAACAGGTCGTAAATGGTTTTGGGTTTCACGGCAAAGGTATAGGCATCGTCGCTGCCATCAAACACAAAAATATTGCGTGTTTCTTGGTTTGTTTTGCGGTTAGCTGCCGCAATTTCTATCGAAATTTCCATCTCTTCCAATTCGTATTGTGGGTCGAGCGGATTATCGGCGATAATATCCTTGTATTTAAGCTCTATATAATCGCGCTTAAGTCGGTTAATATCAATCACTTCAAGGTCAATATTAGGGTAATTGTCCTTGTTAAATGCCACAATTGCCGCATCTATTTCTGGATTATGACTTCCGAGTGTAAAAAACACAAACTTAGCTTTGCCATTTTTGTTTAAATGTTCAATTAGTTTTTTGTACTGTTTCTGAAATTTTTCGTTTTTATTGTTCAATGGCACTCGTTTCAGAATGGTGTTAAAATCGGTCAAAGCGGCATTAAACTCTTCTTTGGCTATTGGTTTAGCTGCATTAGTAGCTACTGCCCATTTCGATTGCACCACATAATATACTTCATCGCGACCGGGGTCGTTGTTCGAAAAAATAAGGTCACAGGCATAATCCCCCGAGCCATCGGTGATAAACTCTTGGTTATGTGGTTTTTGCCCATAAAATTTCAGAAACCAAATCAGCAAGGCATATCCTTTTTTGTGGGCTTCTTCTTTTAGTTTTTCCATAATAAACCTATTAGAACCATCTGCAATAATTTGTTCTAATTCGGTATTAAGGGTTTGATAAAATTTATCGGTTTTCATGTTTGTTTTTGTATTTGTACTTTTCTTGTAATAAATGTTGGCTGTTCGCTTTTGGCTTTTAGCTGTCGGCTTTTAGCTGTCGGCTTTTGGCTTTTAGCAACAATTATTGCCTTTAGCCGAAAGCAAGTAGCAGACAGCTAGCTACCGACAGCCTGTAACCCAAACTACCTCCCTGTTCGGGTATAAATTTTATCGCGGTCAAACGTAATATTGTTTAAAATACGCTGTATGCTATTGGTGATGGTTGCAGGTGTATTTTCGATACGCACTACATCGCTGCCGCTGCTTGCTTTGCCTACCATAAAGGTATTAGGTGCATAAAGGTCGTTTTCGTAGATAGGTTTAGTTACATCGGGTTCGGGTAGGTTAGCAACAATACCCGAGCTACTTGTTTGGGTAGATTGGGTACGGAAGATGCGCAATAGGTTGCGGGCTATGTCTTTATGTTCGCTTAGTTTGCGGCGGTGAAAATCGAGCATTACGTTAGCTTCGTTGCGTAGGTCGCGGGCGGCAAGGGCTTTGTCGTAGTTGTGGCGCACCATATTTAGTTGACACAACGAGGCGAGGTAGGTTTTTTGGCGCTCAAAATCGTCGTAGATGGTGCTGCGCAACGAGCGGGCTTTTTCGTACACACCCAACAAAATATTGTTCAGTTGTTTTTGGTAGTCGCGTTTGGCTAACCAAAATGCCAAGCCCCCCAACATAACCGCCAATATCAATACTGCCAAATAATAAACTGCTTGTGTGCCACCGTCCACAGGTTTAAGTTCAACGTTTACGAAAGCAATGGTTAGCAACACGCCTGTAATAAGTAGCATATATATCAGCTCGCGTTTAGTAGGGCGACTAAATAGCAGCGGTTTAAAATTAGCCTCTTGTTCGCGGCGATAAGTTGCCCAATCATAGGTAAAGCTTTTGGTAAAAAACTGGTGTTGCACTTCTGTTTGCAGTGTAGTTCGTTGTCGGGTAAGGTCTTGCACGGTAGCATCAATATCGGCTACTTCTATTGTTTTGGGTTCTTGCATTTGTTTATGCGATTGCCCTACACAGTTTTGTATTTTACGTTGTGCGTGTATACTATAGTCTACTACTTGTGTTTCAAGGTTTTTGTTCCAATCTTCCCATTTGCCAAGATCGCCTTGTGTGCGCAAAAAGCCCAACAACAATTGCGGTGGTGCAGCTCTGTCAAGGGTTTCGTTACAGGTACAATTATTATTTTCGAGCAGTTCTAATTTAATAGGCAGCGGGTTGGCAAGGCGGTCGGTAAATCGGCGCTCGGTATTGTGTAGGTTTTCCATATAGGTAGTCATCACTTGCCCTAAAGCATCGTTGTTAACCTCTACATTTACGGTGTAGTTTTTGCGCGACAAGCTGCGTACAACATCTTCTTCTTGGGTAAGTAGCGTTATTAGCACGGCAATTTTCACCAAATGTTGTTGCAAAATATCTTCGTGGCTATAGGTAAGTGGGTAGCGCAACAGTTTAAAAGTGTTCTGGTTTTCTTCCGAAAAAACGCCCAATGCATCGTTCAAGCAAGTTTTCATTGCCTCCGAGGGTAAAAAATCGTTGTAGCGCGAGGGGTCTTGTTTAATACCCTCTAAACGTCCAGCAAACGAGCTGCTAATACGTTCTAATATTTTTTCGTTGAGATAAGACACCCCATTAGCAATAGCAAATCGCTTGAAATCAATTTTTTTAGGATTCAACATATCGCCCATCTGCATCATAATACTTTCTATTGCCTGCATTACTTTGTTTTGCGTTTCGGCAGGTAGTCGGTTAAATCCTAGGTTTACAATGGTGTTTTTATCCACATTAACGTACTGTTTCCAGGCGCTATCAAGGGCAAGTAGTTGTTGTTCGGACACAAAAAACCTGCCGGGCGTGCGGATATAGCCTGTTGTGTCTAACTCCCAGCTATCGCGGTAGTTGTCGCCAATTTGTACAGCGGGTATTGCCTCATCTTCGTTTACGTGGTCTATGGCTAATACAAAACAGTTGGTTGGGCGCAAATTAAGGCTCGAGCTTTCTAAAAAAAGGCTGCGTATTAAGGTCATTTGTGCCGATAAACTATCCTGAAAAGGACCGCGTTGGTCGGGGGCTATTTTTACCATAAATACCACCTGCCATTTTAAATAAGCGGCTCGTTCAAGGTGTTGTCTAACTTTCATGGCGGCATCTTCGATGCGGGCGGCAATGTTATCGGCAGTAGAAAAAAGTAAATGCACCGACTCCATCTTTTGAAGCGGATATAAAAATGGTTCGGCAAGTGCTAAACCGGGTATGCCTGTATGTAAATTTACAACAAAGGTTATCATAAACTAAGGTATTAATTACAAAAATGATGTGCAGAAATGTTAGTTCTTAAATGTGGCAGGATAACAAGCAGTTATCAACTAATTTATCCGCGCAAAGTTAGCCTTTTTTTGCGTACTGTTGTGTTTAAAGTGTAAAATCTCCACCAATTTATAAAATCGGAGGAGATAATCAGGTGTTTTGTGTGTCGTTTTCGTAGGTTACAAAAATCTTGGTTAAATCAATCTCCATATCTGCAAAAACCGACGATGAAAACGCATCATCGTTTACATAAATTTTAGCACCTTGATACTTTTTAGTCGTTTCGTCCAACACAAACTGATGTAGCGTTTCATGTTCGGGGTCTACTATCCAGTATTCTAAAATTTCGTTTTCTTCGTACAAATCGTACTTAATACGCATCTCTTTTTTGCTATTGCCCTCCGACAAAATCTCTACCACCAAATCGGGCGAACCTATGCAGCCTCGGCGGTCTATTTTGGTGGCATCGCAAATTACGCATAGGTCGGGTTGTACCGTGGTTAATATGTCTTTGTTGGCTTTGGCTGTTTTTTTGCTGTCTTTGAGGCGCACATCAAAGGGGGCGGAATAAATTCGGCACGATTTTGCTTGAAAATACTTTCGCATTTCCCAATATAAATTACCCGAAATGCGCTGATGTAACTCAATTGGAGCAGACATGCGCATCATCTTACCTTTAATTAGCTCCACCATTTCGCTAAACTTCCAGGTTAGGTAATCGGCATAGGTGTAGGTTCCGTTTGGGTCAAGTTGCGATATGTCGGTGATAATTTGTGTCATAAATAATGGTTTGGGTGGATAAATTATTGTGTAAAAATCTTGGTTAAATCAATCTCCATATCTGGAAAAACTGACGATGAAAAAGTTTCATCGCTTACATAAATTTTAGCTCCTTGATACTTTTTAGTCGTTTCGTCCAACACAAACTGAAACATGGTTTCATGTTCAGGAGCAACTATCCAATATTCGCGCACTTCGTTTTCTTCGTACAAATCGTACTTAATGCGCATCTCTTTTTTGCTGTTGCCCCTAGATAAGATTTCTATTATCAAATCAGGTGAACCTAAGCAGCCTTTTCATGTAACTTTTTGGAGTCACAAATAATACATAAATCTGGCTGTATTGTGGTTAGTATGTCCTTGTTGGCTTTGGCTGTTTTTTTGCTGTCTTTGAGGCGCACATCAAAGGGGGCAACAAAATACTCGCAGGCTTTGTTTTCAAAATACCTGTCTAATACAGAAGTAATACGCCGTGAAATTCGTTGATGGTGTAAATTAGGCGCAGACATGCGCATCATCTTACCTTTAATTAGCTCAACCATTTCGCTAAACTTCCAGTTTAGGTAATCGGCGTAGGTGTAGGTTCCGTTTGGGTCAAGTTGCGATATGTCGGTGATAATTTGTGTCATAAATAATGATTTTGGGTGGATAAATTATTGTGTAAAAATCTTGGTTAAATCAATCTCCATATCTGCAAAAACCGACGATGAAAACGTATCATCATTCACATAAATTTTAGCGCCTTGGTACTTTTTAGTTGTTTCGTCCAACACAAACTGATGTAAAGTTTCGTGTTCGGGGTCTACTATCCAGTATTCTAAAATTTCGTTTTCTTCGTACAAATCGTACTTAATGCGCATTTCTTTTTTGCTATTGCCCTCCGACAAAATCTCTACCACCAAATCGGGCGAACCTATGCAGCCTCGGCGGTCTATTTTGGTGGCATCGCAAATTACGCATAAGTCGGGTTGTACTGTGGTTAATATGTCTTTGTTGGCTTTGGCAGCTTTTTTACTGTCTTTTAGGCGCACATCAAAGGGGGCAGAAAAAAGCTCACAAGGTTTACCTTCAAAATATTTTCGTGTTTCCCAATATAAATTGCCCGAAATACGCTGATGTTGCGTTACAGGCGCAGACATGCGCATCATCTTACCTTTAATTAGCTCAACCATTTCGCTAAACTTCCAGGTTAGGTAATCGGCGTAGGTGTAGGTTCCGTTTGGGTCGAGTTGCGATATGTCGGTGATAATTTGTGTCATAAATAATGGTTTTGGTGGATAAATTATTGTGTAAAAATCTTGGTTAAATCAATCTCCATATCTGCAAAAACCGACGATGAAAACGCATCATCGTTTACATAAATTTTAACACTTTGATACTTTTTAGTTGTTTCGTCCAACACAAACTGAAATAGCGTTTCGTGTTCGGGGTCTACTATCCAGTATTCTAAAATTTCGTTTTCTTCGTACAAATCGTATTTAATGCGCATCTCTTTTTTGCTATTGCCCTCCGACAAAATCTCTACCACCAAATCGGGCGAGCCTATGCAGCCTCGGCGGTCTATTTTGGTGGCATCGCAAATTACACATAGGTCGGGTTGTACCGTGGTTAATATATCCTTATTGGCTTTGGCAGTTTTTTTGCTGTCTTTAAGGCGCACATCAAAGGGAGCGGAAAAAAGCTCACAAGGTTTACCAAGTAAATGCGAATGAATTGCAAATTGTAATTGCCGCGAAATACGCTGATGCTGCGTTACGGGCGCAGACATGCGCATCATCTTACCTTTAATTAGCTCAACCATTTCGCTAAATTTCCAGGTTAGATAATCGGCATAGGTGTAGGTTCCGTTTGGGTCAAGTTGCGATATGTCGGTGATAATTTGTGTCATAGCATTTTGTTTTTTCTTGATTTGTTACTAATGATGCTAAACAAAGCACAAAGTTACAACAAAAAAACCAATTTGCGCCCATCTAACTTGCCTCTACAATAAGTAATTTCACATTTTTATTGTACCTTTGCACCCCAAAAGCACAAAATTATGCAAAAAACATACAACCCTAACGAAATAGAGAAGCATTGGTACAGCCATTGGCAGCAAAAAGGCTTTTTTCGTAGCATCCCCGACGAGCGTCCCTCCTACACCATTGTTATCCCGCCACCCAATGTAACAGGTGTGTTGCACATGGGTCACATGCTCAACAATACCATTCAAGATGTACTTGTCCGTCGCGCCCGTATGCAAGGCTTTAATGCCCTTTGGGTGCCAGGTACCGACCACGCATCAATAGCCACCGAAGCCAAAGTAGTGCGTATGTTGCGCGAACAAGGCATTCTGAAATCGTCGCTTACCCGCGAGCAATTTTTAGACAAAACCTGGGAATGGAAAGAAAAATATGGTGGCATTATCTTCGAACAACTTAAAAAATTAGGTGCCTCGTGCGACTGGGAACGCACCAGCTTTACCATGGACCCGCTTTACTATAAAGCCGTTATCCGCGTTTTTGTGGATATGTACCGCAAAGGACACGTTTATAGAGGTTTGCGTATGGTTAATTGGGATTGTGAAGCACAAACAACCGTATCAAACGAAGAGGTAATTTATAACGAAGATGGCGAAAAATCAACCCTTTACCACCTGCGTTATAAAATACAAGGCACCAACGACGAATGGGTAACAATTGCCACCACGCGCCCCGAAACTATTTTAGCCGATACCGCCATTGCCGTACACCCCGACGATGAGCGGTTTAAACACCTTGAAGGTAAATTTGCCCTCGTGCCTTTTATCAATCGCCCAATACCTATTATCTTTGATACCTACGTAGAGCGCGAGTTTGGTACAGGTTGCCTAAAAGTAACCCCCGCACACGACATAAACGACTACGAAATTGGACAACGCCACAACCTACCCGTTATCGATATTATAAACGATAACGGAACCCTTAACGAGCTTTGCCAAATGCCCCAATATGTAGGCAAAGACCGCTTTGAGGTGCGCAAACTAATTGTTGAGGAACTAAAAGCCGCCACACATTTAGTAAAAACCGAAGAACTGATTAACAAAGTTGGACGCTCGGAGCGTACAGGCTCTATCATCGAGCCTAAATTGTCGTTGCAATGGTTTTTGGCGATGAAAAAACTATGCGAACCCGCCTTAGAACACGTAATGAACGATGATGTGCGTTTGATACCCGAAAAGTACAAAAACACTTATCGCCACTGGATGGAAAACGTGCGCGATTGGTGCCTCTCGCGCCAATTGTGGTGGGGACACCAAATACCCGCCTATTATTATGGCACCGGAGATACCGATTTTGTAGTAGCCGAAACACCCCAAGAAGCCCTCGAATTAGCCCAAAAAGCGACCAATAACCCCACGCTAACAGCCACCGACCTAAAACAAGACCCCGACGTGCTGGACACTTGGGCATCGTCGTGGTTGTGGCCCATTGCCGTTTTCGATGGCTTTGAAAACTACGACATGGCTACCCAAACAATGGGCAGCAACAACACCGAACTAAACTATTATTACCCTACCGCAGTATTGGTAACAGCTCCCGAAATTTTGTTTTTCTGGGTGGCTCGTATGGTTATTGCAGGCTACGAATACATGGATGCTCGTCCCTTTAAAGATGTATACCTAACGGGTCTTGTTAGAGATAAACTAGGACGAAAAATGTCGAAATCGCTTGGCAACTCGCCCGACCCATTCGACCTTATTGCCAAATATGGCGCCGATGGTGTGCGTACAGGTATGCTCTTTTCTTCGCCGGCTGGCAACGATTTAATGTTCGACGAAAGCCTTTGCGAACAAGGTAGCAAGTTTAGCAACAAAATATGGAACGCCCTACGCCTTATAAAAGGTTGGGATATTACCAACGAAGATAACCCCAATAACCAGCCCGTTATGGCTTGGTTCGAGAGTAAGTTTAACCAAATGTTGGCAAATACCGAACAACTATACAGCCAATATCGCTTGTCAGAGGCATTAACTACGGTATATAGCTTTATCTGGGACGATTTTTGCTCGACCTACCTAGAAATGATTAAACCCGATTACGAGCAACCCATAGACCGCACAACCTACGAAAAAACACTGTTCTTTTTTGAGCAAATCATGAAAGTGGCTCATCCTTTTATGCCATTTTTGACCGAAGAGGTATATCATCAGCTACAAAACCGCACCGACAACGATTGTATTATGGTTAGCGCCTACCCTAAAATTGGTAAGATTGACCCAAATGCTATTGACTGCGGCGAAGCTTTACGCGATGTACTAAGCAAACTGCGCGAAGTGCGTGCCAAAAAGAACATTAAACCCCGCGACCCACTGCCTTTGTTCGCAAAAGTAGCAAACACTGCCACCTACCAACCCATCAAAAGTTTGTTGATTAAAAAAGGATTTTTAGCATCGTTTGAATATGCCACCGACGACATACCAAACAGCGCCCCTTTTATGGTTGGCACCGATACTTTTTACGTAGCCCTTGGCGATACCATGGACATTGACGCCGAACGAGAACGCCTACAAAAAGATTTGGCGTACCAAATTGGCTTTAAAGACAGCGTAAACAAAAAACTAAGCAACGAAAAATTTGTTGCCAATGCCAATGCTATCGTCATCGAAAAAGAACGCCAAAAATTAGCCGATGCCGAAACTAAAATCAAACTGCTCGAAGAAAGTTTGGCAAACCTAAATTAAGGTTATCAGCTACAGGCTTTATTGTAATTTTAAAACAACAAGAAACATAGAGAACACGGAGAAAAAAAACTCCGTGTTCTCGGTGTCTCCGTTGTAAAACAAAAAAAATCTGTTGTAATTTAAAACAACAAAAGAGCCCAAACACCCTTTTTACAAACTTGTAAAAGGGGTGTTTTTATAGCTGCCCAAACCAAACACACCTAAATTTACGCCCAAACATACCACCATTCAAAAAAAAAGCCTTACCTTTGCTGCCCTAAATAGATCTAGTTTATGTGCAAAATCTTTATCAACAATGTCCCCGTTTTTTTAACCACCAGCACCACCGACTTACCACCACAAACTAGGCAATGCCCGCAGTTGTCGTATCACCATGCCAAAGACCTTTTCGATATTATTCGCTACATCGAAAATAACAGCACCGAGCTAAAAACAGTTTTTGTGATAGGTAACAACCAAGAATCGGTACAACAAGATTTCTTTTCGCACTACCACCTTGTGCATTCGGCAGGCGGCATTGTTTTTAACCACAACAACCAAGTATTACTGATAAACAGAAACAACCACTGGGACTTACCCAAAGGCAAAATGGAAGCCAACGAAACCTTTACACAAACCGCCCTGCGCGAAGTAGAAGAAGAAACAGGTATAGGAAACCTAAGCATTGTATCGCCCATTATCCTCGACCACAACAATGCCAATGTAACCTACCACACCTACTACGAAAAAAACAAACGTATATTAAAAATAACCCACTGGTACAAAATGTTGTGCCAACAACACACCCCCGAAGACCTTAGACCGCAACTAGAAGAAGGCATAACAGAAGTTGCTTGGATAGACCAAACCAAAGTAACCGACAATTTTTACTTAGATAACAGCTATGGCTCGATAAAAGATGTGCTACTTAGCAGTATTGGCTAATTTGTTGGATGAAAACTACGTCACAGGCTGTACGGCTAAAGCCAACAGCCAATAGCCCGAATCTCTTTTTATAATTTACAATTTACAATTCAATGACTACCTTGTCAGAAGTTCGCACCATACCTTTAGAGGATTTTTTTCGCAACGACGAAAAAACCAGCTTCCAAATCTCGCCACTTGGTGGATACATATCTTATATGGCATCGCACCAAAACCGAATGAACATTTATGTGCAAAAAGTTGGCGAAGATAATGCAACACTCGTAACCACCGAAACCGACCGCAATATTGCAGGGTATACCTGGAAAAACGAAAACTGTATTTTGTACAGCAAAGACTCGGGCGGCAACGAAAACTTCCATATCTACTCCGTAGACCTAAGCACACAAACCGTTAAAGACCTTACACCCTTTGGCGATGTAGTAGCTAGTATCCTCGATAAATTACCCGACTCGGATACCGACATACTTATTACCCTAAACCAACGCAACCCACAACTGTTTGATGTGTACCGACTGCAAGTATTTACCGGACAACTAACCCTAGTTGCCCAAAACCCCGGCAATATTGGCAACTGGACAACCGACCACAACGGACAAGTGCGCGTAGCTACTACCACCGACGGCGTAAATAGCACCCTATTGTACCGCGATACCGAACAAGACGACTTTAAACCCATCGTTACCACTACCTTCCGCGAAAGCCTTGCCCCTTTATTTTTTACTTTCGATAACAAACAATTGTACTGCGCTTCTAATATAGGCAGAGATAAATCGGCAATTGTAGTGTTTGACCCACATACCGCCACCGAAACCCAAGAGCTTTTTAGCCACCCACAAGTAGATGTATCCGACCTATCTTACTCGCGCAAACGCAAAGTACTAACGGCTTGTTACTACACCACCTACAAACACCAACAACACTTTTTTGATGCCCAAAGCCAACAACTTTACCAAAATGTTGTTACACACTTAGGCAACGCCCTCGAAATTTATTTTGTAGCCGCCACCCGCAACGAAGACCGCTTTTTGATACGTACCCTCAGCGACCGCTCGAAAGGCACTTATTATTTGTACGATGTGGCAAAAAATACCGTTACTAAACTGGCAGACGTAGCCCCTTGGCTAAACCCAACCGAATTGGCAGAGATGAAACCCATTTCTTACACCTCGCGCGATGGATTAACCATTCATGGCTACCTAACCCTGCCCATTGGCGTAGAACCTAGTAACTTACCCGTTGTTGTCAACCCGCACGGTGGTCCTTGGCACCGCGACGCGTGGGGCTTTAACCCCGAAGTACAGTTTATGGCTAACCGCGGCTATGCCATTTTGCAAATAAATTTCAGAGGCTCGACAGGCTACGGGCGTGCCTTCTGGGAGGCATCGTTTAAACAATGGGGCTTAAACATGCAAAACGACATTACCGACGGCGTAAATTGGCTAATAGAACACGGTATAGCCAACCCTAAAAAAGTAGCCATTTATGGGGCTAGCTATGGCGGTTATGCTACCTTGGCAGGTGTTACCTTTACCCCCAACTTGTATGCCTGTGCCATCGATTATGTGGGCGTATCTAACCTATTTACCTTCATGAAATCTATCCCACCTTATTGGGCTCCATTCTTAGACATGATGTACGAAATGGTCGGACACCCCGAAAACGACAAAGAACTACTCACCGCAACATCGCCCGTTTTCCACGTCGATAAAATAAAAACACCCCTAATGGTTGTACAAGGTGCCAAAGACCCCCGCGTAAACATCAACGAATCGGACCAAATTGTAGAAGCCCTGCGCAAACACGGCGTAGAGGTGCAATACATGGTTAAAGAAAACGAAGGTCACGGATTTATGAACCAAGAAAACAAGTTCGAGTTTTATCGAGCTATGGAAACCTTCTGGGCACAACATCTGCAACAATAAACACTATGGCTATTTTTTTGTGGTAACTAATAGCTAGCATTGCTGCATTATCCACACAAAATCAACAAAAACGCTGTTAGGCAATTAGCACTAACAGCGTTTTTTTGTGGTTTTATAGAAAACAAAAATGCCCTTACCCAAGTTTATTCCCTCAAAGTTTGTACCTTTGCCATAAAATTATCCCCCTTACTAGCTTTAACCTATGATAACACAACAATACATAGAAGACCTGTCATTTAAGATAATAGGCTGTTCCATAGAAGTACATAAAAACTTAGGTCCGGGATTATTAGAGTCCATCTATGAACAATGTCTTGCCTATGAACTAAAAGCAGCTGGTTTACAAGTTAAGTATCAACAAAGTATACCCGTAAAATACAAAAACATGGAGTTAGATTGCCAACTTAGGTACGATTTGTTGGTAGAAGATTTAATTGTTGTAGAGTTAAAAGCAGTAGATATTATGCTGCCTATATTTAAAGCCCAACTAATTACCTACCTGAAACTACTTCATAAACCCAAAGGTTTGTTGATTAATTTTAACACCTTAAATATCAGCAAAAGTATTGAGTCAGTAGTAACACCCGACTTCGCCCTATTGCCTAAAAACTAAAACAAAAACTCCGTGTACTCCGTGTCTCCATTGTAAATAAAAACAACAACAAGAGACACAGAGAAAACAAATGTGTCCTTCGTTGTAAATAAAAAAACGACAAAAACAAAAACTCCGTGTCTCCGTTGTAAATAAAAAAAACAACAAGAGACACAGAGAAAACAAATGTGTCCTTCGTTGTAAATAAAAAAACGACAAAAACAAAAACTCCGTGTCTCCGTTGTAAATAAAAAAAACAACAAGAGACACAGAGAACACAGAGAAAACAAATGTGTCCTTCGTTGTAAATAAAAAAACGACAAAAACAAAAACTCCGTGTTCTCCGTGTCTCCGTTGTAAATAAAAAAACAACAACAAGAGGCACAGAGAACACAGAGAAAACAAATGTGTCCTTCGTTGTAAATAAAAAACAACAAAAACAAAAACTCCGTGTCTCCGTTGTAAATAAAAAAAAAACAACAAGAGACACAGAGAACACAGAGAAAAAAATCGTATCCTCTGTTGTAAATAAAAAAAGAACAAAAACTCCGTGTACTCCGTGTCTCCGTTGTAAATAAAATAAACCCTAACAAACATGAAAAACCACCAACAACTTACCTTACTGTTACTTGCCCTTATGTGCGGCACTGCCCTGTATTCCTATATATATGGTATACCATCAACAAAAAGCAATGCCGAGGCACCAACCGAAGCTCTAAACGCCTTCGATTTTGAGGCAGTTATGCGCGCCTACCCCAATGCACAAGTACCTGCGGGGGCTTTTACCCAAGCTCATAAATACTACCAACAACATTTTGCTGCCCAACGCGACAGCAGCAACGCCCAATGGCAAAACATTGGACCCAACAACATACCCGGTCGCAGCATAGCTATTGCCATTAACCCAACAGACACCAATGTAGTGTGGATGGGGTCGGCATCGGGTGGCTTATGGAAATCGGAGACGGGCGGCTTGGGCAACAATGCGTGGCAAGCCGTGCCTATTGGCTACCCCATTTTGGGCGTTAGCAGCATAGCCATTAACCCGCAAAACCCCAACGAGATGCTAATTGGCACCGGCGAACAATACAACTACACCGCTGCCAATGGTGGCATATACATACGCACTTTGCGCGGTTCGTATGGCATGGGCATTTTTAAATCCGTTGATGGCGGACTCACTTGGCAGCCCTCGCTCGATTGGTCGTATCAGCAAAACACAGGCATCTGGGACATAGTGTTTGACCCCCAAACACCCACCAACATCTATGCCGCAACCACGCAAGGCGTTTATAAAACCACCGATAGCGGCAACACTTGGCAACAGGTACTAAACAAAGCTATGGTAATGGATTTAGAGATAGATAGGCTAAACCCTAACCGCGTGTATGCCGCAGTAGGCGCTGTTGATGCACCCGAGCATGGCATTTACCGTACCACCAACGGCGGAGCTAACTGGGCAGGTTTGAGTGTAGGCTTACCCACCAATGGAACCTACAACGGGCGCATCTCTATAACAAGCTACTACCAAAATCCGCAAATACTAATGGCAGGCATTGGCGATGATTTTGCTACCATAGGCTTGTACCGCTCAACAAACGGCGGCGATACGTGGCAGCAAATGTCGGGCAGTGCGCCCGATGTGTTGAGCTATCAGGGCTGGTATGCCAAATGTTTGCACCTTAAAAACAACGACTCGAGCAAGGTATTGTTTGGTGGCGTAGAGTTGTTTAAATCTACCCAAAGCGGCAGTAATTTAGTGCAAAAATCGCCGAGTTATGCGGGCAACATCACCTTTTTAACTTTTCACTCCGACATACACGGCATTGTAGCCAATCCGCTTGCCCCCAACAAAGTGTACATCATCACCGATGGCGGTTTGTATAGGTCAAACGATTTTGGCGAAACTTTTATCCGTTGCCATAAGGGTTACAGCACTGGGCAATTTTATGTAGTTAGCCCCTCTTACACCAGCCCCAACAAAGCCATTGGCGGTTTGCAAGACAACAACAGCGCTATCTGGACAGGCGACAACAACAATTGGCAATTTACACACTACGGCGATGGCACTTACAACGCCATAAACTACAACAACGACAACACCATGTTTTGCTCGTCGCAGTATATGTACCTCACCAAATCGGACAATAGCGGTACCGATTGGTTTAATAGTTTAAACCTCGATTTGGGCAATGTTTGTTTTGCAGCACCTTTTGCTATGGCTCCGAACAACCAAGATGTATTGTATGCCGGCGGCGAGTACTTGGCACAAAGCACCGATAATGGCAACTCGTGGGTAATAAATGGCAACTCGGTAACAAATAACGAGGCTATTTTGGCGATGGATATTGCCAACAACGAGCAAATAGTGTATTTTTCTACTACCCCCTCGGGCAATGGTAGCCAGCCTGCACAGTTGTTCAAAACCCTTGATGGTGGCACAACGTTTAGCAACATCACCCACGATTTACCCAATAGATATATCCGCGATATTGCCATTCACCCAACCGATTACAATACGGCTTATGTGGTTTTGGCAGGATTTGGCACGCCCCACGTATTTAAAACCAAAGATGGCGGCGCTACTTGGGACAATATCGGCGCAGCATTGCCCGACCTACCTGTTCATACGGTATTGATTGACCCACTAAACCCGCAAGATGTGTATATTGGCACCGATTTTAACATTTTTGTATCATCGAACGGGGGCGAAACATGGAGCAATTACTCGGACGGCTTGCCCGATGCCGTACAGGTTTACGACCTAAAAGTGTCGCCTGCCGACCGCAAACTAATCATAGCTACCCATGGGCGCGGCATGTACAAAGGTAACTTTTTGCACCAATTTGTTACCAACCTAAATCCTTTATCTAACCTACAAACGCTAAGTATCTACCCAAACCCTGCAAGCAGTTATTTTGTAGTGCCTGCCAACTTAGAGGGTAAAATAAGTGTGGTAGATATGGCAGGTAAAGTATGTATCGAGCAGTTGGTATCATCGCAAAGCAACAAAATAGGCATACAGCGCCTACAAACAGGTACTTATATGGTGCTGTTAGATACGCCCAAAGGTAAGTTTGTGGCTAAGTTGTTGAAACTATAGGCCGGTTGTGTGGTTTTTTTGTGGGTAAATTTTTTTTTTTTAGTAGTATATTTTTTTGTGTTTTGTTAAAAGTTCTGTTTCGCCCCCCCAGGGAAACAAATCGTAATATGTGCTATTCCTCAATTTCCTTTGATAATCGTCCTAACAAATCAAAAGCAGCAGTTGGTACGATTTGTTTTCTCTAAACCCTCGCAGTTAATAACGCTCCCAATCGGTAGGGTTAGCCACTGAACATTGGTCTTTAAATTGTGGTAAAATAGCGGCGGCAGGTTTTTGTTTTGTTCGACGGTGCGCAACGACCAATATTGTAGCTTACGTCTAATGGTTTTCCAACCATCTTGTTCCCAAGCATAGAGTATCTCTTCTATCAAATTGTTCGTGCGTCCTTTTGAAAACCGTTCATTCCATCTTTGTCTATTATTGCTCCACCTCTGTTCGTACCTTGCTTAAAATTCGATTTAAGGCGCCACTCTACTTTTTTTACTACATTACCTTGTTTGTTGTACCCGTAGCTATCGCGATAATTTAGTTCAACAGTGTCGTTTTTGGAGTTGTAAACAAAATAAGTTTCGCTTGTTTTGTAGCCTTTTTTGTTGTACTCAAATACATATTTAGCACTCGTTTTCCAATCCTTTATGACATAGTTAAAGCGTTTTCTTATTTTTTGTACCAGCTTGCCACATTCGTCATACTTGTACACAAACTGAAAATCATTCGACCCTATATTCCAACATGTTTGGGTTTTAACTATTCTGTTATCAGCATCATATTCGTAGGTATCTGTTTGAAGCGTGTCTTTTCGCATCATTTTAATTAAACGCCCTTGTTGATCATAGGTATAATTTAGAGCAAAAGCCGGCATCTTATCTATAATTTGAGTAATCATTTTGTTTTCGCTATTGTATTCCCATGCCTTTTGATTTTTAATTTTAAATTGCCGTTTTTGTATTTCCTACATTCAATTTTATCGAGGCTCCCCTCTCGCCCTCTTTCCGCCTTTCTTCGTTTCTTCGGTTTCGGGCGGGAGGGGCCAGTCCCAAACACCATCCTTTTTCGGTCGGGCCCCCCCAACGTAGGCTCGGTAAGGGAATAAAAATCCCAGAAGAATTTTTCAGAATACGTTTAGTTACAAGGTACGCTTTTTTAGCACCAACATCAAACCTCTCAATTGGACGGTAAAAACGTGACCCCCGGTATAAAATGGAAAATAATTTGATTATCAATCTTCCCCCTTCACCTCACCTTCACCACTTCACCACTTCACTCTTTCCCCACATGGCAGGAAATTCTTTCGGAAATTTATTTCGCATCAGTACCTTTGGCGAGTCGCATGGTGTTGGCATAGGCGTTGTTATAGATGGTTGCCCACCAAATATTGTTTTTGATGAAGTTTTTTTGCAGCACGAGTTAAGCCGCCGCCGACCGGGGCAATCAAACATTGTAACACAACGCAAAGAAGCCGACGAAGTGACGGTATTGTCGGGTGTGTTTAATGGGCACACAACAGGCACGCCTATTGCGCTGTTAATCTACAATCAAAATCAGCGGTCGGGCGATTACGACCACAATGTGCAAACCTACCGCCCCTCGCACGCCGATTTTACCTACGACCAAAAGTATGGCATTAGGGATTATCGGGGTGGCGGGCGCTCGTCGGCACGCGAAACAGCGGCGCGCGTAGCAGCAGGTGCAGTAGCTAAGATGTTGCTTGCCCAACATAACATTAGCATAACCGCTTATGTATCGCAGGTTGGCAATTTGCGCCTCGAGCAACATTACTCGCAACTCGATTTTGCCAACATAGAGCAAAACCCTGTTCGCTGTCCCGACCCCATAATGGCGCAAAAAATGGAAGACCTTATACGCGAAGTACGCAAACAAGGCGATACCATTGGCGGTGTTGTAACCGCTGTTATTACAGGCGTGCCTGCTGGTTTGGGCGAGCCTGTTTTTGATAAACTACATGCACAATTGGGTAAAGCCATGTTGAGTATCAATGCCGTAAAAGGTTTTGAGTATGGGTCGGGCTTTGATGGTGTGCATTTGCGCGGCTCGGAACACAACGATTTGTTTTATTTCGATGAGCATCTGCAACGCATAGCTACCCGCACCAATCATTCGGGAGGCATACAAGGGGGTATTAGCAATGGCATGGACATTTATTTTAAGGTAGCTTTTAAACCCGTTGCCACCATTATGCAACCCCAAGAGACAGTAGACAGTGCAGGTAATGCCGCCATAATAACCGGTAAAGGCAGGCACGACCCTTGTGTTTTGCCCCGCGCCGTACCTATAGTAGAGGCAATGGCAGCTTTAGTTATTGCCGATTTTTGGTTGATGCGTTGAGATGCGGCTTTCGGCTGTTCGCTGTTGGCTGCCCGCTGCAATAACTCGCCTAAAGCCTGCAGCCTAAAGCCTGCAGCGGATAGCCTGTATCGAACAGCCAAATTGGCAAGATAATTGTTTAATAAAACGAGGCTACAACAATTTATGTAGGCAAGATAACGTTATTGTCTTTAACGGTTTAGATAAGGCATTGTATTTTTGTTGAACGAAAAGCCATTGTCCAACAAACAAAGCCAACAGCCTGAAGCGGACAGCCGACAACCACATTTTCACACCCTATTTATTTTCAACTTAATATGATGCGTTCTTTTTTTCTGTTGCTCCTCTCCTATTGTTTATATCCACCGCCCATATTGGCACAAGGTGTGGCAGTGGTAAAAGGTAAAATAAAAGACCCCGTTACTTTTTCGAGCGACGGTAAGATGATTCCGTATGGAGTGCGTTTTTACCTCGAAAGCCTAACCGAAAGCCAAGACTTTGCCGAAACCGTTGACGATGCCGGCAATTTTAGTATTGCTATACCCCTATCGCAAGCCATGCCTGTGGGTTTAGAGTATAACTACGAAACAACCAGCTTGTTTTTATCGCCAAACGATACCGTTGAGATGAACTTTGAGGCAAGCAACTTTGCCAAAACATTGCAATATAAAGGACAAGGAGCCGAAAACTGCAACTATTTGGCAGGCTTTAATAGGCGTTTTAATATGCAAACCGAAGACGAAAGCCTTGAACAAAAAGCCGATTTTGTAGGCAAACAAGTGTATGCCAACTTTTGCGAAGATTTTAGGGCACAACAAAGCCTGTTTTTGTCGGAGTATTTGCGCCTAAACAAAAATACCACCCCCGAGTTTCAGGCGTGGGCTAAGGCAGAAATTAAATATAGAGCTGGCAACAGAATGCAAGCTTTTTATTTTTCGTCGGACAATAAACAACACGACGACTACCGAGCTTATGCCATGAACTATAACCTAAACGACCCCGAATCGTTGGTATCGGTGCAGTATCAAACCTTGCTCGATAATCATCTGCGCCAATTATCTATGCGCGACCCCGACGACATGCGAGCCGAGCGCGACCGTAAAAAACAACCTTGGGTAGTGCGTGGTTTTGCCTTAGCCAAACAACAATACAAAGGTACTGTATTAGATTTTGCCAACACCAAACTGCTGCTTAACCTAATAGAAGCCGAATATGCCGACACGAAAATGTACTACGAAGAATGGGTAAAAAGCAACCCCAACCCCAAATACTTAAACATGGTAGATAAACATTACCATAAATTTGAGGAGTTTTTAGATGCTCCGCCGCCAGCAGGTGCCAACTTGGTGGTTGTTAGCCCCCAAAACCCCATGACTTTTGACCAAATTATCCAGCAATACAAAGGTAAAACTATTTTTATGGACTTTTGGGCATCGTGGTGTAGCCCCTGCCTAAGCGAAATGCCTTATTCTACCCTTTTACACAATAAATTAAAAGATAAGGACGTGGTGTTTGTCTATTTTTCGTCGGACGAGGGTGAGGATAAATGGCGTGCCAACATTGCCCGCTACGCCCTTGAAGGTGACCATTATTTGATGAATGCTACCTTACAACGCGAAATTTATGGCACATTAGGCATACAATTTATTCCGCGCTATGTTATTATAGACAAACAAGGCAAAGTAATAAACAGTAATGCTCCTAAACCAAGCAATCCACAAGCATTAAAAACATTAAACGATTTGTTGTAAAACAACATACCGCAAAAAAGGCTGCAATACCTATTGGTACTGCAGCCTTTTTTTGTGCGTATTAAAATGCTACCCATATCATGCCCTTAATAGGGCTTAATCTAGGTTTGTTATGTAGTACCCAAATTTGCCAAACGCCCTTGTCCTTGTCTTGCGGACAAACTATTTTACCGCCAATTAACCCCATATTTTGATGCCGACCTTGAAAAATAGTAAATAACTGCTCAATTTACACAAATAAAATATAATTGCTTGTTTTTAAAATTTACAACGGAGACACAGAGAACACGGAGATTTTTTTGCATGAGTTATGGCTTTTTTATTTGCTATTTTTTAGTTTGTATCCAAGACACCGAAAAACACACACTCGTTCTTCTCTGTGTCTCTTGTTGTTTTTCATTTTTTTAGTTCGCAACCGAGATACGGAAAAACATAAACTCGTTCTTCTCTGTGTTCTCTGTGTCTCTTGTTGTTGTTTATTTTTAAGGCACGCATCGCAAACTTGGTTTAAATAACCTGCATTTTCTTTTTGGGCAGTTTAAATTCTATGGGCATAACTACTCGTTTTTCTATAGCTTTAGAGTCCTGTGTGGCAGGTATCCAATCGGGCATTTGTTGCATTACGCGCAAAGCCTCTTCATCGAGCAGTTTATGTAGCGATTTACTGATGGTAGGATTTTTTACTTTGCCTTTATTAGTAACCGTAAATTCTACCAAAACTTTGCCTTCTATTTTATCTAAAACAGCCTCGGTTGGGTAGGTCATTGTTTTTTGCAAAAAGGAATCTAGTGCTTTTTTGCCACCTTTAAAAACGGGGTCTGTTTCTTGAAACTTAAATACTACTGGCAGTTCGTAGCGCACCTTAACGGGTTTTTTGTTATAGGTGGCGGGTTTCCATTTAGGCATTTTGCTTATTAGTCGCAAGGCTTCTTCGTCGCAACCATAACCTAATCCGCTTAAAATTTTGGGATTTGTGATGCTCCCGTCTTCGTTAATGATAAACTCGGCTTGCACAATACCTTGTACGCTTGCTTTTTTAGCTTTTCGCGGATACTTACAGTTTTGTTCTAAATAGGTTATTAGTGCTTTTTCGCCGCCCACAAACTCGGGTTGTCGTTTGGGGTTACTATAAAACGGATTGGTAAAAAATGGGTCGTTGAAAAACGGAATTTGCGCTTGACAAGGCAACAGAAATACCATGTTTATTAATAAAGCGTAAAAGAAGAGTTTTTTCATAAAAAAGCGTTTGTTTGTGGTATTTAACGATAAACAAGTGTATAAAGTTGTGTGTAGCCCAACTTTTTTAGAGAATTATGACCTTTTTTATTCAGTTGCTTTATTTTTATAGCTATAGGGCTAAATCGGTGGTATAACCAATTTAGCCCTATAGTTAATTGCGTTCGTTTTTTATTTTTTTCTGATGCTCTTAAGCATACGTACAGCTTCGTCTTCTGCTACGGCATCGTTGTCGCCAAAAGTAATAAGGGCAAAAAAGTTGGTTGCCGACAAGGGGTCAATAAAACCTACCAAGATGATGCGGTCGCCTTCTTTATAGCCCTCCACATAAGCGCCTTTAAACCGTTTAGCTCTAGCACATCGGTATCGTCTAGTTGTTCTAGTTTTAGCGATTTACCAACGGCTGTTGTGTAAGCAATAATGTCGGTGGCATCTATCGTTTCGTCGGCAAACGGAAAAATAGCAAACTCCATGCCGTCTCCCTTAGCCGTGTATTCGTCGGCGGTGTTAGTTACGGTTTTAAAATCTTCGGCAAGAGTAAACGAAATGTGGTGGTGTTCCCATTCATAGTCCCAATCTTGTTGTGCTTGAACAGCAAAAGTGGTGGTTAAAAACAACAAAATGAGAAAAGCGAAGTGATAAATTCTAAACATTGTTTGAAGTTTTAAACGTTATTAAAAATGCACTGTATTATTTGGTGTGATTTGGTTGTTGCTTTGTAGCAATGTGCAAAGTTACTTTATTTTTGGCAAAAAATGAGCAAGTAATGTGTGTGTTTTTAAAAAAAATTTCGGGCTTGTGTTAAATGCCCATTGTTTTTGGTGTTTGGGATAGATACCAATAGCTGCTTATTCCCTTTGGGTTGATAAAACGTTACAAACAACTGGCTGTTAGCTCTGGTAATGTATCGGAGGGAAAAACTGGTAGCTCCGGTAATGTATCGGAGGGAAAACGTAGCCCGAAGAATGTATCGGAGGAAAACTGGTAGCCCGTGGCACTGTATCGAGGGCTACATACCGCCCTACCAGTTTAGCTCAAACAAACAAACCAAATAAGCGTAACTGCCAAAACTATGGGACGAAAACTACCCGAAAACCAACAAAGTAGTTGCGATCCGGGGGTGCCGTGCTTCGAGAAGCAGTGACGGCACCGCCGCCGCCCGCACCGAACCTGATGTTGGACCAGTAGGGTTGTTAGTAGGGCTTTTTTTGTAATAATCGGCATCGTACCAATCTTGGCACCATTCCCATACATTGCCGCTCATGTCGTACAAACCTAATTCGTTGGGTAGCTTTTGCCCTACGGGGTGGGTTTTGTTGCTGCTATTATCATAGTACCAAGCTACTTCGTTAAGGTTGTTGCTGCCTGCATATTTAAATCCTCCCTGCCCTCCTTTATCAAAGGAGGTTACTGACCGTGCGATTCCCATTGGGCTTCGGTGGGTGGCTTGGTTTTACCTGTTTTGGCTAGTTTAAAAAACTTGTCGTCCCAACTTACCTTTTCTACGGGTAAATCATCACCTTTAAAATAACTTGGGTTACTGAGCGTAGCCGAAGTACCCATAACTGCTTTCCAAAGCCGTTGCGTTACTAAATATTTGCTTATCCTTAACTACTTGGGACTTTGTGCTATATATCTTTGCCAAAACCAAAAGCCTTTTCTTCACCCATCATAAACGTACCTGCACCAATACCTATTGTGGGTGTTGTTTGGGTGGTTGGGGTTATGGCGGGTACATAAGTTTACTTGGTTTGGGTTGGGTGGTGTAGGTGTCCTTCATAATAGTTTCTTCTCCGAGTTTTCGTATCTACCTATCATCGCCAACAACTCTTTGGCACTTTGTATGCGTTGTTGGGCATTGCGCACCAAACATTGGGCAACAATTTGGTTAAAGGGGGCGGATAGGTTTTGTATGTCGGTGGTGGGTAGGGGATGGTTGAGTACGTTGTGCGTAATCTCGCCCGGTGTTAGCCCGCTGGTGCGTTTGCCAAAGGTAGATTTGTTTAGTAGGTGGTCGCACAGCAGCACCCCAAGCGCCCAAAGGTCGGTGTTGGGTAGTAGTTTTCCGTTGGCGGCGTAAGTGTTTGGCAAAATCTGTTCGGGCGACATATACTCGGGTGTGCCTACTACTGTTACAGTGCTTAGTGTGTGGGTGTTTTCTTTGGCAATATTAAAATCGGTAATTTTGGGTATTGGCTTGCCTTGGTTGTTCCTAAAAATAAGTATGTTGGCAGGTTTTATGTCGCGGTGTATAACAATGCCCTTGTCGGTGTTGGGGTCGGGTGTGTGTAGGTAGGCTAAACCGCGCAAAATGCCTTTTACTACCTCTAATAGCTCGGGCAATGGGGGTTTGGTTTTTAGGTATTTGGCAAGGTCGCCGCCCGCTATCAACTCCATTACGCCATATTGCGTTTCGTGGGTTTCGCCAGTAGGTAAGGTAAAGTTGGTGCTAAAAAAATCGTAGGCACGCACCAAATTGCCATGCGAGAAGTGAATGGATTTTTGAAACTCGGCTTTTAGGCTATATCTTAGGCTGTCGGCGGCGTTAAATTTTTTAATAGCTACGTAACGCTCCTGTTGCACATCGTAGGCTTTGTATACCGCGCCCAAACCACCTGTGCCAAGTAGGTCGGTGTCGGGGTTGTATTTATAGCGGTTGTTTAGTGTAATTGGTGGCATCGTGGTTGTTGGTGGTTGATTGTGGTATGGGCTATTTGAAATAGACAGCGCAAAGATAGAGTTTTTTGTTAGTTATTTATCCCTTAGTTTTAAAAAAGCAGCGAGTGTTAAAACCTTATTTTTTTACGGTACCATTTGCACCACGCTAACCGTACCCGCCGCACCATTGTTCCAAAGTACGGTAATTTGGTGGGTGCCTTGTCCGCTTTGTATTACACCACCCATTACCGCCCAAGTATAGGTGCTGCCCAACAAATTAGGCACGCTGTAAGTAGCGGTATTGTTGGCGGTGCAAACTTGCTGTAGCCCGTTTATAATGGGCGTAAAGGTACAGGTGTTGCCAATAAACTCGTAGGCACCCACATCGAGGGCAGCGCCCGTAGGAATGCGTGCAACAGCTTGTTGTTGATGCACATAACGGTTTTGCGGCACTAAGTTAATACCTGCATACGTACCTCCATCTACCGCCATATCTATAGCGGGCGATGTGGCTAATAGCCTATAATCAAAGGTAGCGGGGTTTGTAAGTTGGGCATTGGCAATGTTGGCGATGCGTTTGTTGCCCAAACTGTCTAAGGTAGTGGGCGTGCCATTTAGGTAGGTACCGTTGCCCACTACCAAATTGTTGTACAACTTAAACAAGTTGGTAGTGGCTGCTACAAAGAAAAACGTTCCCGATGGGCGATTGTTTACAATGGTGTTATTAACCACCACAAAATCGGCAATGGGGTTATTGATACCCTCGGCTCCATACGCTACAATGGTGCTGTTTTGCGAGTTAGCTCCTTGTTCAATAAGGTTGCCCATCACAATAGTTTCGCCGCCGTTTGGCACGTCTATGGTGTAGCTGCCATCGCCGTTTTCTTCGCTTATGCGGTTATACAAAATGTAGTTGTGTCGGGCGCGGGTTTTAAGGGCATGACCTACGGTAGGGTCGTGCGAGTAGTTGTACCTAAACGTAAACGTATCGATGTGGTTGATGTAGATGTTGTGCGTATAGCCATCGCCGTAGCCATTAAAAGCAAACTCGCTGTACTCAATGCAAATGTTGCTTGGGGTGTTATCGCCCGCCAAAATACCCATTTCGTTGTGGTGAAAATAGCAATGACTGATGCGCACACCCTTACCCTCTTGCCTAATACCTGCTCCGTTATTGTCTGGCACAGTGCAATGTAAAAATTCTATGTTCTCGACGGTGCAATTATTACCTTTAATTACCCAAATTGCCTTACCTTGCGCATTGTTTCCGTTGGCATCTAAGCGGGCGTAACCATTGCCTACGCCTTTAAGGTACAAATTGTTGTCGTACCAAACTGCCACATCGCCCGTATAAGTGGCTGCGTCAATTTCAACGGTATCGCCATCGCTTACTAAATTAGCTACGGCACTTGGCACGGTGTAGGCACGCGCTGGTCCTACCTGATAAACAGCGGCTTGAATTTGCAAACCGCAAAACAACATAACAATTAGTGTGAAATCTTTCATTTGATTGGTTTTTGGTTTTTGGCTTTCCGCTTAGGCACGTAAATTCCCCTCTTGGGAGGGGCAGGGGTGGGCTTTGGGTAGCCTACTTGTTGCCTTGCAGATAATGTTATTGTTTGGCAGCCAACAGCCTGCAGCCAACAGCCTGCAGCCAACAGCCAACAACGGACAGCCCAAATATCATCATTAAAAAAAACGTGTTTATGGAAAAAACTATCAGTTTAGCCGAGCATCGCAAAGGCATTTTAGCCATTGTGTTAGCGGCTGTTGTTTGGAGTTCGGGCGGTTTGTTTATCAAGCTGTTGCCCTTCGATGCCCTCACTATTTTGTTTTATCGGTCGGGTTGTGCGGCTTTGTTGTTTGCAGCGGTTTATCGCCAACAAATATTTCGGTTCAACAAATTATCGCTTATGGCATCGGCGTTTTACTGTTGTTTGCTTATTGCTTTTGTATCATCAACCAAACTAACAACGGCTGCCAATGCCATTTTTTTGCAATACACCGCCCCCATTTATGTGTTGTTGCTCGAGCCGTTAATTTTTAGGTCAAAGATACGCAAACCTGACTTATGGTGTATTGCCGCCTGCATGTTAGGCATGTTTTTATTTTTTGGTGATCAGTTTGGCGGCGGAAGCATAAAGGGTAATGTGTTGGGTTTATTGTCGGGTATTACTTTGGCGGGGTTTATTTTGTCGCAGCGGCTAAACACCCCCGACCACCATTTTGCGGCTATCTTTTGGGGCAATATTTTGGTGTTGATAGTTACCTATACTGCATTTTCGCAAGCACCTACACCCAATACCCAGCAATGGGCAATGCTGTTGTTTTTGGGTTTTGTGCAAATAGGCATTGGCTATATGGCTTTTACCTACGGACTTAACCGCTCAACGGCTACCGAAAGCTCGTTGTTGGCAATGCTCGAGCCTATACTTAACCCTATATGGGTAATGATTGGCTACGGCGAAACCCCCTCGTTGTTGGCAGGTGTAGGCGGCGGCATTATTTTAACGGCATTGGCATTGCGCACCCTTTATCTAGAAAAAGCAAAACGGAAAATATTACGCGAAGAGCCACAATAAGCAAATCGGACTTGTGGGCGTTGAAAGCCTAACAAGTCCGATTTGTTTTTTTGTTTTTTGGTTGGTACAGGTATCAACAACACCCGTTTTACGGCGCAGTTTGCACCACGTTAACCGTGCCTACCGTACCGTTGTTCCATTGCACCGTAATTTGGTGTGTGCCTTGCCCTGCTGTTATGTTACCACCCGTTACTGTCCAAGCATAAATGCTGCCTGCCACAGCAGGTACAGTATAGGTTTGGGTGGTGGTGCCACAAACAAGGCTGTTGCCCGTAATGATAGGCGTTGGGCGGTTAGGGATATTGTCTAACAAGGCTTGGTATTTGGGCGCAGTTGTCATATAAGGTGGTTGTATGTCAATGTCGTTTAACGCACCCCACGACCCATAAACACTCTCTTGGGGACTTGCCAAACTAAAGTTAGTTGCCATTTTACAGCCCCACGAGCGTATAGTATCTAACACCTCGTTGTACAAAGTGTACATTTCGGGGGTATATTGTGCGTCCCACATAGCTTGTTGATAATCGTAAGGGATACCAAACACATTGCCCACAAAATGTTGTCCGCCCTCGTAGGTGATAATCTGTTTGCCAAACAATGTTATTTGGTTGTAATCTTGTTTAAAAGCACTTTTGCCCGCATACCAACTATTGCGGGCGTTGTTTATAATGTCTTGCGGCGTAGATGCAGCACTTAATACGGGGTTAGCCGTTGCACTGTGGTCAAGCCCGTAGTAGTGTGTTGGCGAGCCATAATCCCAATCATCTTGATTAAGTTGCGACAATATTTGCTCGTTTAGGTAGTTGTAGGTAACTTGTATGCCCAATACCCGTTTTACACGACTTTTTTGTGCGCCAAACACATTGTGCCAAATAGCAAAAGTGTGTTTAGCTTTTTCGGCATAGGCACGCCCGTAGTTTAGGTTACTTGGGCGGTTGTTGTCGTTGTAGTGCGATTGCTCAAAAATCCAGTTCCAAACCTCGTTGCTATACTCCAAATAAACGTTTAGGTTGGGATTTAGGTTATCCCTAAACAGCGTTGCCATTTGGGTAATGTAGTTGTCGTCGGCGGCATGTGGCACACAAATCCACACATCTTTTTGTGTTTGATTGGCTAATTGTATCATCACCTCGTAGGGTACGCCTGTTGGGGTGGCATACGTAAAATAAGTGGTAGATGAGCGGTTAGCCCAATTGGTAACGGGGTTGCTGTTGGTGGCTCCCCAGTCCATAAAACGCAAGGCTTTAAAGGGGGCAATTTTATCTACAAAACCCTGATAAAACGGATTAGTTGTTAGGTTAGCCGTTTCGTCGGCAAGGCGCAACAGGCGTATGTTGCGTATGTTGTTGCCTAGGGTAGATGCCAGTATCTCTATAAAAAGGTTATAGTTGGCAGTTACGCTAAACTGTATTCGTCCGGCTGTATTACTTGTAATTGCCACACCACCTCCAACATTCAGCGTTCCAGTCCCATCGTACAGCAACACATATTGCTGCCCCATTTGCAAATTGGTACCTGTTTCGCTTTGCGAGGATATAACGTACCGCACCACCGTATTACTACCCGCCGATGTAGTTTGCGGGATATGTGTAGGATAACCATTGGCATCAAAAGCCATTTGGTCTAATACGGGCAGACTCCAACAAAAGCAAGTGGTGGTAAAAGGTATTGGCTCGGGGCGAATGTGTTTAAACAAGTTTTTTAGGGGTCGTTCAACGCCCCAATCGGCAAAGCCGCTCATGTTGGTGGCTATATCCATGGCACAGCTACTTGGCTGCCAACCTGCACAAGTAGTGCTGTCTATGGGCAGATGCAACTGGAAAGTATCGCGACAACCACCTGCACCGCTTGTTGCTGTAAAGTTGTACACACCCGCCGCAAGGTTTTGATATTGATTGCCACCCGTTGTGGGCATAAGCGCGTTTGCGGCATTGCGCAACTCAAAACTAAGCCCCGATGCGGCATTTATGGCAATACGCCCGTTGTTGTTGGCACAAGTAGGCATATTTTGCACCGTAAACGAGGTTTGGCACGGATAAGTACCATTTTGGTCTAATAGCGTTAGGGTTTGGTAGGCGGTATGTTGCAAACCTAAGTTGTCGGTAACGGTTAGCGATACATTTATTTGCCCCATTGCGCTAAAACTATGCGACACTGTGCTGCCCGTTGCCATAGCCGAGCCATCGCCAAAGTTCCATAAATAAGTAAGGGCTTGCCCTTCGGGGTCGGTTGAGGTGCTGCCGCTAAGATTAACCACCAAAGGCACTTGCCCCGATGTGGGTGTGGCAGCAATAACAGCCGTTGGCGGCAGATTAACGGCAATGGTATTGTCGGGGGCTACACAAGAGTATGAGGTAGCAAAACGCAACTCATCTACGGCTCCGCTTGCGGCATTGTTGCCCAAATACACGGCGGCACTGCGTATAATGTTTGCCACATTGGTATTTTGGCTAATGGTGGGCAATGCAGGCGTGTTGTTGCCCAACGATGCAGGATTTACAAACAAACTTACCTGAGTGTTGCCACTGTTAAAAACAAGGCGCAGCACCATAAAGGCAGGTGTAGCGGCACTTACCGCCACCGATGTTGGATAGTACGTGCCGTTAATGCCCAGCGTCCAGCGGCGCTGCCCGCCCACATCGGAGTTGGCACTGTCAAAATAACCTACGGCAATGTGCTGCGATGCACAACCCGAACACCACGGAATAGAGCCGTCGTTGTGCAAATCAACCCAAACGGGTTCGGTGTTGTTTTCGTCTTTGCGCAACACAAAACTTACCCAAAGCGTGTCGCCTGTTTGTGTGCCTATGCCGTTGTCGTTATTGGCTACATAATTGGCAAAGGCACCACCAGTGGCGGTGCTTAGGCGGCGCCCTGCCGTAAGGTATGCACTACCACCAGTGGCATATTGCCCAAGGGTTTGCAAGCCATTGTACAACAACGACCCACTGCCGTTGTTTATTTGATAGCCCGGCACGGTGTTTGGCTCGCTTTGCACGTTCCAAGGGTTAGCCCAACCTGTGCCGCTACTAAGGGCATTTAAGGGCAAGTTGGCGTTGTTGTTAAAGCCATCGTAGGCTAAGTAGGTGCAGGTTTGCGCCTTAACAAACCCAAACGAGAAAACAAACAACGCAAGATAAACAAGGTGTGTTAAAAAGTGTTTCATAAATGCTATTTATTATGGTGATGTAGATTGATATGGGTATGGGTATTGGTATTTAAACTAAATACCACCTGCCCGTTTGTGTGTTACCAATTGATGGTATTAAATAACACCACAGCAGGCATTTTGGTTTAATGCCACAACGGTTTTAGCTAGGTTTGTTTTAAACACCTACTGATTAAAAAAACGCTGTTAGCGCTAATTGCCCTAACAGCATTTTTTTTTGTGGGGGATAGGTACAAATAACTTACACCACTATCTCTATAATTTTACTGGTATCAACACCCAATATATCCACTACTTTTACCATTATTTGTACCTGCCACTTTTCGCGTAGGTATGTGCCACCGATGTAAACTCTAAACTAGGGTTGCGTTTGGTTCTAAAACTTTGCCACTCGTTTTCGAATAGGTAGTTACCTGTCCAAACATCGGTTACTTCGTTTGTTGCAGGGTCTTGTTTTTTGATGATTTCTTTTTTATCCTCGTAGTTAAAGTCTATTGCCCAATAGTCAATCCAGTCGTACCAGTTTTTGGTTAATACTTCGCGTGTTGTGATGCCGTTTTTATCCTTTTCGATTTTTATAATCTGCCCGTTTTCGATAATTACTTTGCTGCCTGCACGCATGTTTTGTTGTGTTTCTTCTAGGTCGTCTTGGGTGTAGTTGGTCACAAAATTGCTAAGTGTTACTTCAAGGCTTTGTGTTTTTGCATCTACTTTTGTTTTTGCATCTAAGTACGCCACATCGTAGAACCTTGCTTGCCCTTTGTCGGTGGCTCGCTTGTCGAACACCTCTTTGGGTATGTATTTTAGATTTACGGTTAAGCCCCGTTCTTTTAGCTCTTGTACATAATGGGGTGCTAAACCCATCTCAAATTCAAAACCCAAAACATCTACTTGGGTGTATTGATGCTCAATGCACTCGTCGAAGATATCCGACAGGCGGTTTTGGGTAACAGGCACATCAAGTGGACCTACGTGTATTAACCTGCCCAATTTGCTGCCATGCAACAAACTATGCCCTTGTAGGCGTTTGGCACGGTAGGCACTTAGTATTAGGTCAATGTATTGCTCTTCTTTGGCTTCTTGGGCGGTTGTGTCGGTACTAAGTAGCTCGGTTATAAAAAACCTGCGCTCGTATTTGCCTAAGTTGAGCAACTCAAATGCCCTAAAACCTTTGCCGGTGGCTTCCATTTCGCGTTGCACCCCTATTAAACGCTTGCGGGCTGTGTGTATACTAAACCTGCCCAAATCGGTGGTTATCCAACGCCTGCCCAACTTTTCAGCAACAGCAGCCGTTGTGCCACTGCCACAAAAAAAGTCGGCTACCAAATCGCCACTATTAGTAGATGCTGCAATGATTCTTCTTAATAATTCTTCGGGCTTCTGTGTAGGATAATCTATCCTTTCAGAATCTTCCCTGTTTAATTGTTCAATATCTATCCAGTAGTCTTCTGGAATTTTACCTTCATCAACATAATACTTGTAAACTTTTCCTGATTTTCTGTCTGTTTTCTCTTGATATTCCCTACCGTCTTTATCCACCTTAAGCCGCATATGCGAATTTGGCTTTCTTTGGGTGGTTACATCTTTATCAGTTCCGTTGAAAATGTAATTTTCTGTTTGAGAATAAAATAGAATAGTATCGTGCTTCCTACCAAATTTAGTGTTTCCTTTTCCTCCAATAGAATAACACCAAACGATTTCATTTAAAAAATTCCCTTTTCCAAACACATCATCTAATAATAATCGTAGGTAGCTATTCACGCGCCAATCGCAATGCACATAAATACTACCGTCTGGTGCAAGTAGGTTGTACATAAGTTGTAGCCTTTCGTACATCATTGTTAGGTACGACGATATGCCTTTGCCCCAAGTATCGCGGTAGGCAATTTCTTCGATAACGCTTTGTTTTTTTTCGGCTGTTTCGCCGTGTATTTCTATGTTAAAACCAAAGTCGGAGCCTACGGCAAAGGGTGGGTCAATGTAAATAAGTTTTAGCCCGCCTTGTTGTTCAATATCTTGTCGCAGGGGTCCGTTGGCAAGCGAGGATAGAATTAGTTTGTTGTCGCCCCAAATAAGTTTGTTTGTCCAGCCTTTTAGTTGTCTGCCTCGGTAGTCGGTAGCAAACATGTCGGTGGTGCCTGTTTGTTTTTCTTTGCGCGGCACGTCGATGTGTTCAATGCTATGAAAAGGCAGTACTATGTTGGTAGGTGTTTCTTTTCGTCCGTTCCAGAACAGGTATACATCTTCGTCGTTGTCGTTAAACAATTGGTAGATGTAATGTTTGGGTAGCTTTTGGTTGGTTTTGATAAGGTGTATTAGGTGGTCTTTTTCTTGTTGGGTCATTATTATTGTGTTGTTTTAAGTAATTGATAGGGTGTATACCGATACGTGTACCGATACAAGTATCGGTGCTAACAGTTGGTGTATTCGGTAGTTTTAAAAATAGTGGCTATATCGGCAAACGATTTTAGGTCGTTGTTGTATTTGTCCCAATCGGTTTGTTTTATGTAAATAGGCAGGTAGGTATAGTTGTTTTGGGCGTTATTAGCATCGTTACACCAAACAGTTAGGCGTTTTATTTTGCGTATGTCGTCGAGGTCTTCGCGTCCTTTTAGTTCTATGATGTAGATGGTGTTGTTTATTTTCACAAAAAAGTCGGGAAAATACTCGCGTATGTTACCGTCTTCGGCTTGGTACTCTATGTAAAAGTTTACGCCTGCGTTGCCCATTGTATTTTTGGCAAACGATTGTACATCGGCAAATCGGTTTTCGAGGGCGGCTGCAAAGTCGAGTTCAAAACTGTTGTCGCCAATAATTTTGTTAAACACCGATTTTTTAGGGATTACAAAGCGTTGATTGTCTACTATTTTAGGGGGTGTATTTTTTAGCCACCTAAACCCTTTGCATTGTATGTTGTGTTTTTCGGTAACGGTAAGTTGGTCTATGGCTTGTTTAAAAGTTTTGTACAAGATGCTTTTAACATTTGCCTCTGCTAAGTTGCGGATTGTTTGAGGGTTGTTTAGTTCAACGGTTTGGTTAAATAGGTGTTGGCATATAAATGCCTCTATTTTGGGGTATAGTATATTAAAGCCGCTTACTAATCGGCTTTCTTTTAGTACATTGTTGGTTAAAAAGGCAACAATGTTACGGTAGTCGGTGGTGTTGGCGATGTTAAAAACGGTTTTGTGCGAGAAATTACCGTCTATGTCTTCGAATGTAATTTCGAGTAATTGGTCGGGGTCAAAGGTACGAAAAATGGCTTTGGGGTTGTTAAAATTATTGATGTTTATGAGTTCGAGGTTTTTGTGTTCGCGGTAGATGCGTGGTGAGAGCAGGGCTAAGGGTATGTCGAGTGCATCTAAGTTTTTTTGTTGGTTGTCTTCGTCTACCTGAATAATAATAACGGTTTTGGTAGTAGTACCTTTGCCCATAGCGCTATACTGAAACTCTACGCCTTCAGTTTTTAGTTCTTCTACAAAGTTTAAAAAAGCAGCAGTTCCGATAACCACTAATTTTTCGGGTGTATCAAGGTCAAACATTTTTCGCAGTCCTCGCCCTATGGTTTGTTCGGGTAATATTTGGGATTTAGCCCCAAAAGGGCGCAGCCCTACAATGGTGGTTACATTTTTTACGTCCCAGCCTTCGCGCAGCATCAATACCGACACTACGGCTTTGTACTTTGAGGTGGGTTGGTCTATGTTGTCGGCTGCGTCGCGCAGTTCGTCTAATTCTTCTTTATCTTTTTTGCTGTTAGCGGTTTCTTTAACTATACCCGAGTTGTTGGTGTGTATTACCAAAACGCTGTTTTTTAGTAGCGGATATTCGCGTTCCAAAAAAGCGGCTGCTGTGTCGGCTTCTAAGGTACTCATGGTCATTACAAACAAGATGGGTGTTTTTTGGTTTTAGCTCTTGGTATTGTTTTTCCCACTCAATGTACCCTAATCGCAAATCGCCGTAGTGTTCTACAAAGTCGCTACTTTGTTTTTCTGTAATTTTTTCTCTTGATTCTTGGTCGGGCAATACAGGTTGTTTAACCACATTGTGTTTAATGGCTTCTACTAAAGGGTAATCGCAGATAGTTTGTACAAAGATACTGCCATTGTTTTTTTTGGGTGTGGCGGTAAAGTCGGTTTGTAGGCTTATGCCTTTTAGCCCTTTTTGTTTAAGTTTGTTATTAATGTCGGCAATGGCTGTAAACCATGCCAAACTAGAGTCGTGTATGTGGTGAGCTTCGTCGTTTAGTACTACCAAATCAGTGATTTTGTTACTACGTAATACTTTGCCCAAATCTAAGCCTTTTGATGTGTCGGCATCGGATTTAGGTTTATTGCCCAAAAAAAAGGTTTCGGTAGATTGTTGGGGTTCTTCGGTAAAAAAAACGCGGTGTATGTTGGTTAAAAACAAATTACCTGTTTCGGCAATGGGCTTTAGTTCGTCTTGTATGTGTAGGCTTAGTTGAAAATCGTCTTTCCAGTCTTTATCGCCAAAGCCATTTTCGGGTATAAAAGGTTCTTCAAAAAACATTTTAAAGCCTTCAAAGTCTTTTTTTAAGCGGTTTAGTACAATAATGTTTGGGGCAATAATCAAAAAGTTTTTAGACAATGTGCTGTTGTTTTCGTATAGTTTATGAAAATACGACCACACTAAGCATAAAGCCATCACTTTTGTTTTGCCTGCACCTGTAGCCATTTTTACCACATATCTTGTCCAAACTTCATCAAACATACCTGTACTAATACGCCCTGACGAGTCGAAACGCATCAGGTCGTACTTGTCTTTAGCTTTAGCTACTTCGTAGAGATAAATTACGGATTCTACGGCTTCGCGTTGCGAAAAATAGAATTGAAAGGCGTTGCCTGTGGCTAAGGTGTGTTTTTGTTCGAACCAAAAGTTGAGTAAAAATTTTGAGGTGTTTGATGCGCCATCGTAGTGAGCTTCGCGCCATTTTGCAACAGCTAACCTAATTTTATGTACTAATGGGGGTAAAAATTCTTCGTACTTGTCGCCAAACAAATCGTTTTTAGGAATAGGTATCCATCTTTTGTTGGGTGATAATATCTCGAAAGGTTTTTGATTATCCATTGTTGTTTAGTTTAATTATTATTTACAAGCTGCAAAGGTAAATTCTTTTTTGTAACCCACCAAGTTTTTTTTCAAAATTTATGCTTTAAAGTGTTACCTTTTTATACTAAGCTACGTCTTAATATCGTTATGTGTGTAAAAGTAAACTTTTTTTTGCAATAAGGGAACTTATTTAAAAAGTGCTTGGTTTACACACAATAAGGCGTTTAGGGTATGCGTTTTCGCCAATGAAGGTTTGGTATAAAATACCTTTCGATTTTCGGTCCTAGTACGATTTTTTCTTGCCCTAGTACGATTCTTTCTTGACCTTGTACGATTCTTTCTTGACCTTGTACGATTCTTTCTTGACCTTGTACGATTCTTTCTTGACCTTAAAAGATTCTTTCTTGACCTTGTACGATTCTTTCTTGACCTTGTACGATTCTTTCTTGACCTTGCACGATTCTTTCTTGACCTTAAAGATTCTTTCTTGACCTTGTACGATTCTTTCTTGTCCTTAAAAGATTCTTTCTTGTCCTTAAAAGATTCTTTCTTGTCCTTAAAAGATTCTTTCTTGTCCTTAAAAGATTCTTTCTTGTCCTTAAAAGATTCTTTCTTGCCCTTAAAAGATTCTTTCTTGCCCTTGTAAGATTCTTTCTTGCCCTTGTAAGATTTTTTTAAGGCACTAAAAATCAACAAAAAAGCGTTTTTTACCTCAATTTAACGCCAATACGCCCTTTAATACAAACAACAAACAACTATTGTGTTGTATCAAAACAACTTACTACTTTATGTCCGAAATTACACTTGCCCTTGTTACTCTTTTTTTAGATAAATCTGCCGACCAATGGCTCAAGAACCGCGATAATAAGCAATCTTTTGCCAAAGACATAAAAGCATTTTTGGTGCGCCAACAACAGCATACACACCTCGATATTTTTAGGTTTGCAAATCGCCCGGCTGTTAAAAACCAACAACAGTATCTATCTTTAAATGATGTGTACATACCCATGCGCCTTAATCCCAAAAGCCGCCCTATGCCCAACTTCCAAACTTTTAACGAAAGGCTCCGTTCAAACACGCCCTTAGACAGCGTACCCGACGAGTTAAACATTGTTGAGCTAATAAACGACATTGGGGCAGGTTCGGAAAACAACGAGCCTGATTATTGGCGGCGGTGGAAGCGGTAAATCGACGTTTTAAAAGTATTTAGCCCATTTTTTTACCAACAAATTTACCAAAGGTCCCGATGAAGGCATTAAAGTACTTAAAAAGAACAGGAAAGATGAGTATGAAATAAAGTATCAAAAATTGGCTACCGAATACATACCTATTTTTATTAGGCTACGCGATTTAGAGACCGAACTGCGCAAATACCAACAAAAAGACTGGGTAATAAATTACACCTTTGCCAAGTTTTTAGAAACCCATTATGGGGTTGATGCGCAAACCGACCGTTTTTATGCCCGCTTATTGCAAAACAGGCCCTGCCTATTGCTAATAGACGGCATTGACGAAGTACCCGAACACAAAACGACCGAGCATTTTAAGTTATCGCGCATCCAAGTAATGCAATGGCTGGTACAACGCAGCACCGAATTAAGGCAGCTTAACCCACAATCGAGCTGCATACTTACCTCCCGCCCCACCGATACCGCTTTATTGGCTCGTCATTTTCATATCTGCCACATTAAGCCCTTTATAAAACCCGAAATAAACTTTTTTGTAGATTGTTGGTACAATGCCTACGCAAAAGCTTTAGAGTTTGATAGACAAACCGATACACAACGAGATTATACAAAACAAATAACAAGTGTGTCACAAAGCAAAGAAAGTTTTTTAAAGGGCATCAATCACCCAAACTTAGAAAAGCTACTTTCTAATCCACTGCTTTTGTCGTTGGCAATACTTATACACAGCATCGACAATACTTTTAAGGTCGACGACATAGAAAACCTCTACCAAAGGTTTTTAGATACCCTTTTGTATCAATGGGACGCAGTACGGGATATGGACTTTTATACCGATTTGTTTCCGAACAACAGCTTTAAAAACATGCAGTTGTTGTTGCGCCGCTTGGCACATTATTTTTCGGAGAAACAAGCAACAAAATTACCCTATAGTGCGTTTAAAGAGCAAACCGAAAACATCATAAGCCGCTTTAGCGGGCTGCCCCCAAACGACATTGCCAACTTAGCCCAAACCTTACTTGTAGCCCTCCGCGACCGTTCGGGCATACTAACGGGCAGCAAAGTGTACGACAGTTTGTTGGATACCGAATTCGAGTTTCAGCACAAAACCCTACAAGATTATTTAACGGCACAAACCCTAAAAGAAGATGGGCTGTTGCAAAACCAAGAGTTTAGCTTAACCGACAAAGTAGGCGATGCCTTTGGGATAAAACTATTGAGTTTTATGTAAAAATAGCCAACCCCGATTACTTTTTTACCCAATACATCGATGCCTTAGCTCCAGATACATCACTCGCTAAAAACTTACCTCATTTTGGGCAATATTTTTTGATGGCAAGCGACAAAAGCCCCCATTTAGCACCGCAATTAGCCCTAAAATGTGCCGATATTGTTATACGGACCACCGATGCCACCGACACCACCGAAGTTCGAGGAGCCATCATGCTGCTATCGCGCCTACAAACACCCCTACCCGACACCTTATACGTCTATTGGCAACAAACCATAGATACGCCATTAATGGCTTTTAAGCACAGCCAAATACTGTTTTTGTGCCACATAACCAATAACTACGATAAGCTACGCCAAACACTATGGCAAAAAATAGCTTTGGCTACCCAAACAAACCACCATTTTGTATTTGCAAGCTATGCCCTGCCTATTTGCTTATTAGCCAAAGATGCGCGTTATTTATTGCTTATGGAGCAGTTGCCTGCAAACACCCCAAACAGCTATGTAGCACTTAAGACACAATGGTTGCGATATTTGCTAGATTTGCTAGATTTGCGATATTTTCAAGATTTGCGAGATTTGCTAGATTTTCAAGATTTGCTAGATTTGCGAGATTTGCTAGATTTGCGAAATTTTCAAGATTTTCAAGATTTGCCAGATTTGGAGATTTGCAAAATTTGCAAAATTTGCAAGATTTGCAAGATTCGAAATTTGCTAGATTTGCTAGATTCGCGAGAATTGCGAAAATTGCGAGATTTGCGAGAATTGCCAAATGCGAGATTTGCCAGATTTAGCACAAGGTATAGCAGCTTTGTCAGATACTCGATTGGCAAAATAGAGCGGGTAACAACCAATATACACCAACAAATAGTGGTGATGCTTGGCAATAATAAAGCGTTGTTGGCAAATTGGTTGCCTGTTTAGTAAGGTAAAATAATTACTGTACATAAAATCTTTTCACTTTAAAATTTTGTTAACAATGAAGAAGAAATTAGTTGTTTTTGATGTCAGCAACATTAGCGAGGCGGACTTATTGCGCCGCAGCAATAGTTTGGCAGATAGTTTAGACAAACATGCCGCCGAACTGCCAAACGTAGAGCCTACCGCCACCGAACTGCGAGCAAAAGCGAGCATTTTAAGTAGCAAACGGGTACAAGTTGAGAACTTAAAAGCCCAAATAGCCGAGTTGGATCAGCAAATAGAAATAGAAACAGACCAGCTTAAAGACGACATAAAAAGTATTGGTAGCTATACCGAAAGTGTGGTTAACAAAACCAATAATTGGTCGTTGGTACAAGCCCTTGGTTTTAGGTTTAAAGAAAGTGCAAGTACTAACAGCGAGCTTGGTGTGCCACTCAATTTGCATTTTGGCGAGATAGAACACACGTCGGGTAAGCTAAAAGTGTTGTTTAAGCCAGTAGATAACGCCAACAGCTACGGCATAGTATTTGCCTACGGCGATACACCACCTACCGAGTGGTCACAACAAGCAATAAAAGTATTGGCAAGTTCGCGCAAAAATTATTTGAGCTTTGATAGCGGTAAAAGAGTTTGGGCACGTGTTAAAGCCTACGGACCCAACAACACCGAAAGCGATTGGAGCGACGTGGCTACGCGTATTGTGCCGTAACAAACAAGGTTTTGCGTATCATGCACAACAAAAGACACTGAAAACACAAAGAGAAAACCTCTTCTGTATTTTCGGTGTCTTTGTTGTAGTACCAATAAAATAAGCTGCTGCCTTCGGCAAACCCTTAAAGGTTTTGCCGAAGGCTTTTGTTTGTGTTATGCCCATTGGCACAAAATACCACCCATTAGCATTAGGCATACTGCCCAGTAAGTGGCATGTAGGGCAACGTATTTCCAGCCGCGTCGTTCAAATAGCGAGTTGATGGTAATAATGGGCAATGCAAACATAACGCTTGCCAAAAAACCATGAAACATGCCATGCTTAAACGTGCGGAAATTAGTGCCGTAAGCATCCATAAAGTTTTTTACCATTATGCTTACCGCCGAGTTGGGGTCTTTCATACCTTCTTCGTTGGCTACAATAGAGCCAATGTGCAATTGATGAATACACAACATGCCAATTGGGGCAAGCATAAAAAAGCTCATCAGCACCATTACGCCCAGTATTAAAGGCATGTTCATGCCTTTGCTGTGTTCGGGGGTAAAGCCGTTTACTTGCATCCAGGTATTGCCAAATACTTTGGGGCTGTACCAAATCATACCAACAATCAACGGAACCAAAGCGGCTCCTACAATAGCGAGATAGTTCATAGTTGCATTTTTTTAGGTGAATAAATCAATAAATCCGTGTTTTAATTAGTAGGGTTAAAATTGATAAATTGATACGTAGGTAGGGTTGAAACCTATTGATAAATTGATACGTAGGTAGGGTTAAAACCTATTGATAAATTGATATGTAGGTAGGGTTAAAACCTATTGATAAATTGATATGTAGGTAGGGTTGAAACCTATTGATAAATTGATACGTAGGTAGGGTTGAAACCCTACACTATTGATAAATTGATACGTAGGTAGGGTTGAAACCCTACTCTCTTATTTCTTGTGTACCCGTTTGGCTTGCATTGGGTAGGTATAGCATAAAATCGGCGGGGGTAACGGTTCCGTCAAAGTTAAGGTCGGCATCTTTATAGCCTGTTGTGCTTAGTTGTTGCACATAGCGGTTAAAATCTGCCACGTTTACTACGCCATTGGCATCTACATCGGCGGCGAACAAGCCATAAATGCCACTAGCTAAGGGTTTTAGTTGGCTTGGGTGCAAAACAGCATCGAGCGAAGTGGTAAAATCGTAGGCGGCATTGTTGGGTAGGCTTATGGGTATGCTACTAATAACACCTACATGGTTGCGGTGTTTTATGGCTATATAATAGGTATCGGCGGTGTTAATGCCGTAAAAGTTTACGCCATTGGTACCGTCTATATCGCGTATGCTGCCATCGGTATACAATAATGCGGCACGTTGGGCAACTATCTGTAAAGGGTTATTGGCATTGTGTAGCTCTATCAATACCCAATCGGTTACACCTGCGGGCATAGTGTTTAGTGTTTCGGTGCCAGTATATTGCCAAGGTTCGCGGTTAAATGGTTGCTCTAAGGGCAGTAGGTTATTGGTGTTTAAGGTGTTGCTCATTTGGGCGTTTGCCACCAAATAAGCCCCCGCGAGCCATATTTTTGCCTTAACGGTAATTGGTGGGTTGCTGGCATTGCCGGTAATAGCTATATCATCGAGGTACAAATAGTTGCCATAGCCGTTAATATCCACCAAGTTAATGGTTATTATTTGTCCATCAAAGGCGCTTAAATCTACGGTTTCGGTTCGCCATTGTGTGCAGCCGTTGGGTTCAAATGCGGCATTGCTTTGGGCGGGTGCAGTAGCTAAGGTGTTGCCTGCTTTATTGTACAGTATTTGTGCTTGGGTGCCGCAGGTAGATACCCTAACTTGTAGGCGGTCGGCGTAGGTATTGTTGTAGGGGGCATAAGCTACCCTAAATGTTAGGGTGGTATTGCTTAGGTTAGTTAAATCAAAAGTTGCCGATAGTACATCTTCGGTTCCGGTATTGTCGTTTTCGTAGTTATTAATAGCTACGGCGCTTTGGGCGCAGGTCACGCCTGTTGTTAGCTCCCAAGTGTATGCATCGCTTTGCGGGTTAATACTACTCCAAACAGTGCCTATTCCATCGGTAAAATCTTGCAAAAAAGGCTGGTTGCCTATTAGCTCGGTAACGCTAATAGTTTGGCTAAACGAGTTAGTGCCTAATGCGTTGGTAACGCTTAGGGTAACTGTGTGGTTGCCAGCCGTTGCAAAACTTACGGTAGGTTGTTGTTGGGTAGATGTGGCAGGTGTGCCGCCCTCAAATGCCCATTGCCATTGGGTAATGCCTGCCGTAGATTGGTCGGTAAAACTAAGCAATTGCCCCGTGCATACTTGGGTGGCAGATGCCGTAAATAGGGCTGTTGGTGGGGCAGTTAAAGGCAACACCCTATAACTGTACATACCTTCGGGGGCGGTAAGTGGTCGTACTTGTGTTTTGCCCGAGTTAGCAACTGCCTCTATGTAATAGCTAACGGTAGCGCCTGCGGCTTGGGCGGGTAGGGTGGCTGTCCAAAGGTTGTTAATGGGGTCGGTAAGTATCATGGGTATTTGGTAGGGCGATGGTGGGTCGGTGAGGCTAGTTGTCCAATAAAGGGTAGCGTTGTTTATGCCCGACCTATGCTGTATGCGTGCTGTAACGGTGCGGTCGGCAACAAAATAAGTGTCGCGCAGGCGTGGGTGAGCAATTAGCAAGGGGTTGGCGGTATGCACCAATTTGGTTATACAGTGCAAAGCCCCCGATGCCGATATAATGCCATTACAATCTATGCCTTGTACGCGGTAGCCCGGCAGTTGTTCTTGTAAAATGCGCAAGGCGGTGGTGTCGTACTCTTGTTCGTAGGTAGGTACTAACACAGTTTTGTTAATAAACACGCAGTTGGTAAAGGTGCGGTAATCGCCGCCATTGTTGGGGTAATCGTTGCTGGCGTCGGGTGGCATGGGTATGCGCACAATTTTGTATGGGTTGCCAAAAGGTGTTTGGTAGTTGTTTAAAATGTAGTTGATGTTGGCTTCAATCTGCGGACCATCGGACACGCCGCTGGGGTATTGCCCTACTAATAAGGTTTCTTCGTCGAGCAGTTTTAGGTGCATGTCTATGTGGTGTATGCCATCGTAGGGCAAGGTTTCCATTTTTATGTATCGGTCAATGCCCATAAACGAGTGCATAATTTGGTCTATTTGCGAGTTACTAAGGCTGGGGTTTTCGTCCAAAATTAGTTTCGACGAAAAAGCCGTACCTAAACCATCTACCATATAATTGCCCCCTGTGTGTACTAACTCGTAGGGGGTAGCGGTTTCGTAAAAAGGTAATGTCAGATAATCGGCAACCGATTGGGGTATTGCATCGTCGGCGGGTCGTGGGCGGTTATACACCCAATCTACTATCGACAGGGTATCTACATCGTTGGTATACACCGACCAAGGACCATAATCGCAAATCCATACGCTATTATACGGCTCGTTCAAAAACACTACATTGTTTAACGACACGCCCCCTGCTGTTAAATAGTTTTGGGTGCTTGTTGCATTGTCGGTAACAATGTATACGGTACATTCTTCGCGGGCATAACGCACTATTTCGCGCAATATGCTGGGGTAGCTTGTCCAAGTAATTAGTAATCCTTGAGTTTCTTCCCATTCGGCGGGTGTGCGCACTGCCGATGCGGGCGGTTGTGCCACACTGCGGTTGGCTCGTTGGTGTTGCAAATAGGCGGGCATTTGCTGTTGCTCAGCGGGTGTAAGTTGATGCGGCAACTGCCCATTGTGGTCTTGGGCATTAGTGGGTGTGTTGTTAGCCATTAGGGCACACAACAACAGGCAATAAACAATAAATTTACAATTTAACATGGTTGGTAAGTTAGGTTTTAGCGTAATAAACAAGAGGGCATAAAGGTAAGTTTTTTTTTGTTTACAATGGATACATTTTGGGTGTAAAAAGTTTTTTTCAAAAATAGTACTCCTATCAATCACTCATGTTACGCAGGGGTGTTACCTAATTAAGTGGCATGGGGCTTTGTTGCTACTTTATTGTCGTTTTATTACTGATTATCTACCCATTAAAAGTTTGTTACTTTTTTTCTTGACAAAAAAAGTAACCAAAAAAGTCAAGGCTGTATAGGAATTGGCTAAAATGTGCAACATTCCGCTAAAAGATATAAACTTGCACGCCAAACGCTTTGCTTATCGGTTTTATTTCTTAGCTCGGTGTGGCGTGCTTCAAACAGTATATCTTTCTTAACGCTACATTTATGCCCATTTCTTAACGCCAATTCCTATAATGCCGGTTCCAAAGAAACAAAATAGGAAACTGGGTATAAAAATGCAAAATACTCAATTATTGAAATGGGCTGCGTAACATAAGTCACTAAATAAAAATCCATCTTATCCGTGTCTAATCCGTAAAATCTGTGTCCTAAATAACGTTAAAATAGGGTCCACCCTTTTCAGAGGTAACCGTTGCATTGCCATATTGTTGTTAGCCTATTAAGTAGCCAAACGGCAAACAATGGCATTTTTCAGAAAAATAACAAAATCATGACATTTATGGTCGATTATTTGGATATTTAGCTCAATTTGTTGTACCTTAGCGCCCGTTTTAGCCATATGTTGCCAAGTAAATGCAAAACGACTGATGCATTACCCCAAATTATTTATTTATTGCGGGTAGCAGGTAGCCTTTGGCACATTTTTTGATCAACACTTGCTCCATTATTATTTGCACATTTCAATACTATAAAATTAATAACAAATGAAAGGCATTGTTTTCACCGAATTTTTAGACCTTGTAGAAGAACGATTTGGCTATGAAATGGTAGACACGATTATCGAAAAATCGGATTTACCCTCAAAAGGCAGTTATACGGCTGTTGGCACCTACGACCATGCCGAGATGATGTTGTTGTTGGGCAATTTGAGCCACGAAACAAGTATACCTACCAACGATTTGTTAAGGCTATACGGCAATCAGTTATTCGACACCTTAATGGGTGGATATAAAAAGCATTTAGTAAACATAAATAGTGCTTTTGAGCTGTTAAGTGCCATTGAGTCGTATATACATGTAGAGGTACGCAAACTGTATCCCGATGCCGAACTACCTTACTTTGAAACCGAGATATTATCGCCCGACCAATTGCGCATGGTGTATTCGTCGGAGCGCAAAATGTGGGCATTTGGGTTGGGGCTAATGGAGGGTTGTTTTAGGCACTTCAACGAAACAGCACACATAACCCACACACTTTTGACAGAAGACGGCAGTAGCGTAGAATTTATCATCACCCGTAACCTTTAATAATTGGCATGAATAAAGAAATAGCTATATGGCAGCGCAAATGGGAGCGCGAAAAAAATGCAAGAATACAAGCAGAGGCTATTTTAGAAGACAAAGCCTTTGAACTGTTTGAAGCAAGCGAATTATTGAAAAAAAACAACGAAGACCTCGAAAATACCGTTGAACAGCGCACCAAAGCCCTTAAAGAAAGCCAACGCAGGTTAGAAACCTTTATCAGCAACCTACAATATGGCATATTGTTAGAGGACGAAAACCGCCGAATGATGCTAACCAACAAAGCTTTTTGCAGCATATTTAGCATTCCGGTTGCCCCCGAAGCACTAATAGGAGCCGACTGCGAAGCCGCTGTTCATGAAATCAAAAATCTTTTTGTTGATGCCGATTATTTTGTTAGCCGCATTGACCAACTACTTGACAAACGAGCGCTTGTTTTGGGCGATGAACTGTACACCACAGATGGCAGAATTTTGGAGCGCAACTATGTGCCTATTTTTTACGACGATGATTACATTGGTCATTGTTGGCAATACCGCGATGTAACCCAATTACGATTAGCTCAAGAACAAATTAAACTAAGCGAAGAAAAATACCGCGGCGTAATAGAAAACATGGAGTTGGGTATTTTAGAGGTAGACAACAACGGCTTGATAGTGCGCGCCTACCAACGTTTTTGCGAAATGACAGGCTATAACGAAGCCGAAATTGTAGGTAAAAATGCCGCCGACTTGCTTTTAACCGAGCAATCGAAAAAGACACTCGAAGAACAAACAGACACCCGAAACAAAGGCGAAGCCAGTAACTACGAGGTGCAAATGTTGCGCAAAGATGGTAGCCTTATATGGGTAGTTATTAGCGGCGCACCCATTTTTAATACCAACAAAGAAATAACAGGCTCGATGGGGATACACCTAAATATTACCCAACGAAAACAAATGGAAACCGAACTAAAAGAAGCCAAAATAATTGCCGAAAACGCCCAATATGCCGAAAAAGAATTTTTGGCAAACATGAGCCACGAAATACGCACCCCACTTAATGCCATTATTGGTATGGCACACCTTTTGTACGATACCCGACCTACCAAACAACAACGCGAATATTTAGATGTACTTAAAAATGCCAGTAACATTTTGCACGGACTAATCTCGGACATTTTAGATATCGCCAAAATAGAAGCCGGCAAAATAGAAATACAAAACAAACCCTTTGACCTCATTGGCTTGGTGCGCACCCTACAAAAAACTTTTCAGATGCGTGCCAACGAAAAAGAACTTCAAGTAGAGGCAATGATTGATGCCCGAATAGATGGCTTAGTAATTGGCGATGAACTATTACTTAACCAAATACTACTAAACCTATTGGGCAACTCGCTCAAATTTACCGAAACCGGACACATTGGCATTAGCACCCGATTGCTAAAACGACAAGAAGGCAAAGTAGCCATCGAGTTTAAAGTATACGACTCAGGTATTGGCATTAGCTCGGAAAAACTACCCATGATTTTCCAGAAATTTAAACAGGTAGACAACAACCGACAACAACAACACCGTGGCACTGGCTTGGGCTTGGCTATTGTAAAAGAACTAATAGAACTACAAGGCGGTACCATAAAAGCACAATCGGAATTAGGCGAAGGCACCAGCATCACCTTTACCCTTAGCTATGCCGATGGAGGCAATGTAGAACTACAAACAGCCACAAACATACCCGAATCTGTGACTAACCACGTGCCACTTAACCAATTAAATGTACTGGTTGTAGAAGACAACGAAATGAACCAACGGTATGTGTTGGGTTTACTACAAAAGTGGAAAATACCCTTTGACATAGCCGCAAATGGCAGCGAAGCATTGGCTTTAGTACAAAAAAAAGCCTATAACCTAATACTAATGGACTTGGAAATGCCCATTATGGACGGCTATAACGCCACTATTGCCATACGAAACACCCACAACCACAACCAACGAACGCCAATTATAGCCCTTACCGCATCGGCACTAATAGACCAAAAACACAAAGCATTAGGAGTAGGCATGAACGATTTTTTAACCAAACCGTTTGCACCTACCCAACTCAAACAACTGCTAATAAAGTACGCACCAAACGCTATCGACAACCTTAACGGCGAAGTAGAACACACCTTTAAATTTAACGAACAACTAGATAGTAGCTTCTTAGACATCTTCTATGAAGACGACATGAACCATGCCCACGAAATGTTCGACACCTTTTTGAACGATGTGTTGCCCGATTTTCCGATACTACAAAACCTTTTTGATGCAGAAAAATGGGAAGAAGTGCAAAAATTAGCCCACAAACTTAAACCTACTGTGGCTATGGTGGGTCTAACGTGGCTCGAACCATTATTACTACTCATTGAACAAGCCACCCGAAAACACCCAGTAGATAATCTGCCCAACATAGCACAGGCTATCGAAAAAGTAAACCACGACCTGCAAACCTACACACCCATTTTACAAACCGAATGGCAACGACTAAAAGACTTTTGCGTTATTGCCACCTAAACACTTTTTAGTTTTACATTTCTTCATCAACCAACTTTATTTTTAACAACATGAAAATGCGCTGCATTATTGTTGACGACGAACCAATGGCACGCAAATCGTTGCAACGGCTATGCGAAAAATTAGATGCCCTAGAAATAGTTGATACCTTCGAAAACGCAGAAACTGCCTTAACATTTCTAGAAGACGATTTTGTGGATTTGCTATTCTTAGACGTCGAAATGCCCGGCTTGTCGGGTATACAACTGCTCGATAGGCTACCCGTTATGCCGCAAGTTATTTTAACAACTAGCAAAACCGAGTACGCCTTTGATGCCTACCAATACCATGTATCCGATTATCTAAAAAAACCCATCACTTTCCCTCGGCTAGAACAAGCCGTACAAAAAGCCCTCGAAGCACACCAAAAAAATGTTAGCCTTGCTACACCTATCAATAATACCAGCAACGACATTTTTGTAAAAACCGAAGGCAGATTTGTACGTATTAATTTCGATGATATTTTGTACATAGAAAGCGTTGGCGATTATCTACGCATTAAAACACCTAAATCGTCGTTTATGGTACATGGCACTATTAAGGCTATTGACGAAAAACTACCCACCGACCGATTTATAAAAGTACATAGGGCATACATTGTTAGCCTATCTAAAATTGTGGATATTGAAGATACCACCTTGGTAGTAGCCGACAAAATGATACCTATCAGCCGAGCGCATCGCCCATTGTTAATGAACAAAATAAATATGCTGTAAGTGATTGGCTATTTGCTAGTGGAACTGCATTGGCATAAAAAATCCTCCTGATAATTAAATCAGGAGGATTTTTTTGTGCTTTTTTTTGTGGTGTTACTACATTACCAAGCTATTATTTTGCCTGTGTAGCCATTGCGTCCGTTATCTACAGTAATTGCGTAAAAATAAACGCCGCTAGCTAAATTGTTTCGTTGTAGCTCAAAACTGTTGTAGCCTTGCAGATAGTTAGCTTGTTGTTGTGCCATTAATCTGCCCGTTACATCAAACAAATAAAAGGTGGCTTTGGCATTGCTATCTTGGTAAAATGCAATGTTAGTAGTATTACTAAACGGGTTTGGTACAACCACAGCCGATGTAGTACTTAATTGATTGGCGTTTGGCACATCGGTGTTTTTAAATGCCACTTGTGCTATATCAAAAGTAATGTTTTTAACTGCCCCGTTTTTGCTTTTTACGGTAAAGATAAGTGCTTTAATGTCGTTGGCTACCCACGAGGTGTTGTTGGTAGTTATAAAATGAGCAAATGGCAATGTATAACTTCTTTTGTTAGCATCGAGTGCAATGCTTAGATGTGGTTGGTCGGCAAAGTTGCTCACCGATTCTTTTACCAAAGTAACACTTATGGTATCGTTGCCTTGTGCCTCAAAGCTAAGGGCATTAAAAGTGCTTACATCAATGGCTTGCCCCGAGGGGCGCAAAAATCTAAACACACTTAAATAGCTTTGTACTTGTGCCTCTACCGACACGTTTCGTTGGATGTTAAATTGTTGGTTGCTGGGTATGTTATTGGTTTGGTTGTTTTGAATAACAAACCGATTAACATTTGCCCCTGTTTGTTCGTAATCTAATCCCCAAGCTCCGTCGGCAATATACAGTACATCGGCGCGGTTGTCTTTGTTGTTGGTTAGGGTAAAACCTACATCAAACAAGTTGTTGGTATTAACGCTAATGTATTGGGTGGTGTTGGTAGGGTCGATGCTTGCCGATTGTGTCCAATCGGTTCGTTGGGTGTTTCGGTTAATGCGGCTGTGCCCGTTAACTCCATGTTAGTAGCTTTGCTATTGTTTTGCACAGTAAGCAACAGTTTGCCATTTTGGTATTCGCCTTTTTTGATAAAAACGCTAGGCAGTTGGGCTTGTGTGTCGCTGTGGTTAAGTTCGCCAAATTGTTTAAGGTTTTGCAAAATGGCTTCGGCTAGTTGTTTGGTATATTGTGGGCTTTGTGTCCAAACCTGAAAATTGTAGTAAGTTTCGTGTGTTGGATAATCCGCTATCGCCCAATAGTTTTCTAGGTTCCAGTTTCCTTCGGCATCGCGCCAAACTGAGAAGGTAAGGGCATACTCGCGTTGTTGATTGGGGTGGTCGATGGTCATTTGGGCAATCGAGTACTCTTCGATGGGTACTAAGGCAATACTTTGCAGGGTAGCCCCGTGTAGTCGGTCGCAGATGGCTTTGGTGTGGTCGTAAATATTTTGTGGTGTTTGGGTAGCTAACACAGCGGCAATGCGGTTGTTGGTGTTGTCGAGATAATCAACCGCGAGTATTTTTTGGGCGTTTGTGATACTTAGCAAATCGGTGGGTGTGGTGAGGTGTGGCGTAGTGGCATTATCCAAACTAATATTGGGTATTAGGTTTTCGAGGTTTATTTCGTCGTTGCGTGTGTTGTGGGTTTGTTGGCGATAAAGTGGCAACAAATTGGCGTGGTTGTAGGTGTTTGCGGTATTGTTTTTTAGCCGATACAAACTACGTTGTGCAATTTGGGCAGATAAAGAGCCATTGCTTTCCAATCCGCCCTCGCCACCCGATGTAACAGGCGTAGGTGGTATGCAGCCTTCGGGCGATGCCACCTCGATTTGTGTTTGGCAGCCGTTGTAGGTAGCCGTTACCACTATGTTTGTACCCGAAGGCACATTACTTACTCCACTGCCCGATATAGTACCTGCGCTGGTGCTTGTTAAAGTGCCATTGGTGTTAAAGTCGGCGCTGTAGGTTAAAAAATTGGTGGCACAAGTTGTGCGTACCAACGACAGTGTGCCTCCGCCGCAAAGGGGGTCGTCGCAATCGCTTAAGCCGTCGCCGTCGTCGTCAATGCCATTACCGCAAACCTCTTGCAATACTATGGCTTGTGGGCATCTGGCGCCGTCGTTGGTGCTACTAGCAGGACCATAAGCAAATACGCCGCTTTGTATGTTTGCGTTTGAGTTAATCAGTTGCACCTGCGACACATAAACGATAACGCCGGTGGTATTGTTAGATACATATATAGTACCATCTTGGCTCATATAGATAGCTCCGTAGGTATCGGTATTGCCATTAAGGGCGGGTATTGGACCATATAGGCTTACAGCACCAGTAGTGGGGTTTACTTTGATAAGTTTATTGGTATTTTTTTGTACCGAGTAGATAAAGCCATCGTTTGGGTTAAACACCATGTCGTGGTTGTTTAGCGATGCCGTTAGGTTAAGTTGCCCTAGGTAGCTTAGGTAGGTAGCCGAGGCGGGGTTAAGGTCAACTTTATACAAAGCATTGGTACCTTTGCCCAAATACAATATGCCGTTGTTGTCCACATCGCCTACATAAAAGTTGTCGGTTGGTAGATTTGGGATGTAAAACGACACCACGTTAAAGTTGGCATCAATCCGAGCAAGGTATCTATCTAAAGATCTTGACCCCCAAAAGTATCCGTCTTTAACATTGTATCCAATGCCGTTTATGGCATCGGTAGGTATCAAATTATCTTTGGCTAAGGTGTAGGTGCCACTTTCGAGGTTAACGGTATAAGCATCGGTTGGCGAGTTTTGGAACAGATATGCGGCATTAGGGCAGTTAAAGCGTGGGTAACAAGTAGTGTTGTTATAGCAATCGGGGTCGGCGCAATCGGTTAGTCCATCGCCGTCGTCGTCAATGCCATTACCGCAAATTTCGGGACCGCTAGCATAAGCTATACCAGCCAAAGGGTTTAAAAAGGTAATAGAAAGTAGGATAAAAAAGAAGAAAAGGTTTTTCATAGCCAATAAATTTTAGGTGTTTTGTTAAATTTGATACAAAAACAACTAAACGTAAGCTATCTTTTTAGTTTACTGCTCTTGGTGTTGTTTTTGTAAATTTTAAACCATCTATGGTTGTTGATAGCCAAACAACTGCATTAGGTTTGCTTTTTACGGTTAGGGTAATGGCGGCAATATCGGTGGCTTGCCAGTTAGGATATTGTTTAGAAATAAGTGCTGCAAACGGAACGGTATATTGCTGTGTATTTTTATCAATAACAATAGTTGCGGTAGGTTGCTGCTCAAGGTTTTGGATAGATGATTTGATGAGCATAATAACAATGGTATCGCTAATACCTTTTGTTTGAAAAGATAGGGCATTGTAACCCCTCAAATCGATGGTTTGACTTGGTTTGCAGAAAAACGAAGAACACTTAAGTAATTTTCGTCCTCGCCATCAACAATCATCTCATGTTCTATGGCAAATTGGTCGTTATCTTCCACAATAGCTGTTTGAGCAAAATAGTAATCGTTGCGGGTTAAATGTGTTTTTATATCGCAACAGGCAGCATCAAAACTAGTCAATGGGTTAATGTTGGTTGTGGTCGAGCAGTCGTTAGCACCACCGTTATCGGCATAAGCTGTAGGCGTTATCAACAACGCGCTAAGGCAAATAAGCAGATAAAGTTCTTTTTGTAATTTTTTTTTCATCAGTAATGGTTTGTGTGTTAAGTAATTTGTAAAAACTTTTGTTGTAGTAAATTTTGGTTTGAAAATACCCCGAAACCATATCCGATTCGCATCTGTGATACAAGTTTCGGGGCTTAAATGTTACTGCCAATGAGAAAAAGAAAGCTATTTGATCATAAGCACTAATTTATGAGGTTAGTTAATTGGTTTGTTTACTTTTGCTCGTAGGTTTTAGTATAAAAAGCTTTTTCTAGGTCGTTAGGTTCTTGGGTTGCACCTTTGCGCGATAGGTGATTACGGTTGCTAAAAAACATGTCCGAGATGTCGGTTCCGCTTGTTTGTACAATTACTACATCGGGTTGTGCATATTTGCAACGTTCGGTAAATAGGCTCACATAATCGTCTATTGAGTATCCCCAATAAGCGGTATTTAAAATTTCTTTGTTCGGATACATATCCTGCAACACTTTACTGCCCATGTCGTTGTTGTCTAAAAATGGGAAGAAGAACACCGAGTCGCCCATTAACAAAATGCGTTGTTTTTTCTTTTCGCTGTCTAGGTTGTAGTTCATTCGTAAGCCTTGTGCGTTAGTTTGTAGTCGGTAGGGTAAGTCTTTGCCTCCGTCTAATACCTCGTCTTTGTTGGGTTCTAAGGCGCCCATCAAGGCGGGTTTGTCGGTGTAGGTGGCTGTTGATTGGTGTCCGTCGTATTTTTTCACTACTTCGGCAAGGTCGGCTGCCACTTCTTTTGCTCCTGCTTTCGACCAGTGTCCATCTTTGGGCATTTGGGTAATTACTTTGGCGTCCATGTCTTTAATACGTTTCGTAAGGTCGTAGTAATCAAGGTTTAACTCTTTGCAAACACCCTCGATAAAGGGTTTGCCTTGTCGCTGTGCGGTGGTTAAGCTGTTACCTACTTCGGGTGTAAGGTAAGTAACTACCATCTTTGCCCCTGTTTTTTCTATTTCGGTTTTTAGGGTACTCATTTGTGTTTTGTAACGATTTTGCATTTCGGTTAGCAGTGTTGCATCTGCATATACTTCTTCGCGGGGTATTTGGCTGTATTGTTTGTTAAGCGGTGCTTCGGCAGAGCTTGCAACATCGAGGGTTTCGTTTTTACAGCTACTAAAAAAAGCAGCAACGAAAAAAACAGTGATAATTGATAAATCTTTCATGGTATTAGTATTTTTGTTTTTGTGTTAGTATTTTTGTTTTTTGATGATGCAAAGATACCGCCAATTACAAAGGCACTTGGGCAACTTTCGATGTTTGGGTGGTATTAGCCGTTATTTGGTAAAAAACCGTGTTTGGTTAGTTATTATGCAGCAGTTGCTTTATTTTGTTGCATTTTTTGCAAAATAACTGCCGTTTTGTTGTTGTTTGATGATGCAAAGATACCGCCAATTACAAAGGCATTTTGGCAACTTTCGATGTTTGGGTGGTATTAGCCGTTATTTGGTAAAAAACCGTGTTTGGTTAGTTGTTATACAGTAGTTAGATTTTTTTTGTTGCATTTTTTGCAAAATAACTGCCGTTTTGTTGTTGTTTGATGATGCAAAGATACCACCTATTATAAAGGCACTTTGGCAACTTTCAATGTTTGGTTGGTATTAGCCGTTATTTGGTAAAAAGCACTGTTTGGTAGCTTTTGGGGTTATTGCTTTGGGCATGTTTTAAAACTTAAAGTACACAAATTGGCTTTGGTGCGATGTATCTACCATAAAAAGCAATAAGCCAATAATTGACAGATAAGCAGCATAGCGCAAACCATAATGGTAATTGTTAAGGTTAAGGGTATAGCTTTTTTCGCGTTGTAGCCACTCTATGCCAACTAACAGAGCAATCCAATAAAAACACGAGGTGCCAAAATCGGGGATACTAAAAAGGCTGCCCGAAAACAAGTGTTGTAAATAACCTATCGAAGTACCAAAATCGGGCGACCTAAAAAACACACGCGACATACTTACCAACGAAAAAGTAAATAACATGCCCGCAGCTTCGGTTAAGGTAGGTAAAAACCGATGATATGCCACGCCCTTATCGTATCGTTTTAGCTTGTTGGTTAAAATGTAGGGTACAAAAAACAAACCATTGAGCAAACCCCACACTACAAAGTTCCAGCTTGCACCGTGCCACAAACCGCTAAACCCAAACACAAACAATATATTGCGGATATACTGTGCTTTGCTGCTACCTCTGCCACCCAACGGAATGTACAAATAGTTGCGCATCCAGGTAGATAAGGATATGTGCCAACGTCGCCAAAACTCGCCAATATCGCGCGAGAAGTAAGGAAGGTTGAAATTTCGCCCCACCCTAAAACCTAACAATCGCGCCACACCCGATGCCATGTCCGAGTATCCCGAAAAATCGGCGTATACCTGAAAACTGTACATTGCCAAACCCAATACCAACACGCTGCCTTTTAGGTCGGTATAGTGCGAAAAGATGTAACTTACATTGATAGCCAACATATCGGCAATTGCCAACTTTTTAAACAAGCCCCACAAAAACAATCCAATGCCTTCTTCTACGTCGCTGCGGTTTAGGCTGCGTTTTTGGTAAAACTGTGGTAGTAGCTTGCTCGATTGTGCAATAGGACCCGAAAGTATGTGCGGGAAAAAACTGATGTAGGCAAAGTAAGTAACTATGTTTTGGCAGGCTGCTGTTTGTTTTCGATACACATCTACACAATAACCAACCGACATAAAAACATAGTAGCTAATGCCTATGGGTATAATCCATTTTAAAGCGCTTAGTTGTGTAGTGATGCCAAACAAATGGGCAGTGTCGGCAACCGAGTTGATAAAAAAGTTGTAGTATTTAAGTACTGCCAAAGTACCGCCAATTAAAGTTAGGCAAACAATTAGGTATGCTTTTTTGTGTTTGGGGTTTTGCGTAAGTTCGATTTGTTTGCCACCCAAAAAGCCAATACCCGAAATGGCAAGCAATATGCCCATAAAACGCAAATCCCAGTAGCCATAAAAAACATACGAGGCTATTAACAAAATAAGGTTTTGCCATGCTGTACGACGATGAAGTAACCAATAAACCGCCATTACTATAGCAAAGAAAATACCGAAGGTGTATGATGTAAATGTCATGAGATGTTAATTTTAGCGTTAAACAAGTGTTTTTGTTGTTTTGATGATGCAAAATTACCGCCCTTAGTGGGCTTAATGGTGTGTTTTTCGTTGTTTGGCAAGTATATGGTGTGTTTTGGTAAAAAAACGTGGTTAAGCAGTAAATGGGCAGATAAAGGCATCTAATCAAGCATAAAAATGTGCTTTTTTAGTCACCCAAATGTAAATACCCCAAATTTTGCACAAAAAACCTCAAAAACAACCAATCATCGAAAATTACCCACCCTTGGCTGTTGTTGGGCGTATCTTTGCATCATCAAAAACAAACAACATGAAAATACTAATAGCCGACGACCAACCAATGGTGTTGCAAACCATTAAATTAAAATTGCAAAAAGCAGGCTACGACGTATTTGCCGTTTCGGACGGACGCCAAGCCATCGAACAATACGACACAATACACCCTGATTTAATCATCACCGACATTTTGATGCCTTACGTTTCGGGCATGGAGCTAATGTCGCATGTTCGTAGCAACGAACAACAACACACACCTATCATCATCTTATCTACCATAGGTTTCGAAGGCGTAATTGTTGATGCCTTTAAGTTAGGCGCCGATGATTATATCATCAAACCTTTTAAACTAAACGAAGTAGTGGCACGTACCGAAAGACTGGTTGGATATGCTTCTGCAAAATCATTCTTACAGGTTATCAAATAACTATCTTCATCAAATTAATTGTCTCTCCACAATTTTATCTTTAACAATCAAAATTTACATACTATGTGCGGAATTGTAGCATACATCGGACAAAACGAAGCTTTCCCTGTTCTTATCAAAGGCTTACAACTACTCGAATATCGTGGGTACGACAGCACAGGCGTTGCTACCCTAAACGGAACGCTTAACTTGTACAAACAAAAAGGCAAAGTACAAGATTTGTTGAATTTTACCGCCAACAAAAAAACCGACGGAACAGTAGGTATTGGACATACCCGCTGGGCAACTCATGGACAACCCGACAACCAAAACGCACATCCGCATGTGTCGCATAGTGGTAGGTTGTCGTTGGTGCATAACGGCATCATCGAAAATTACGCCACCCTAAAAACAGCATTACAAAATAAGGGCTACCACTTCAGTAGTCAAACCGACACCGAAGTACTAGCCCATCTGATAGAAGATATACAAACCGAGCAGCTTGTGCCACTCGACGAGGCTGTACGCTTGGCATTGCAACAGGTGCGTGGCTCGTATGCCATAGTAATTATGGACAAAGACGACAAAACACGCCTTATTGCCGCCCGCAAATCGAGCCCTTTGGCAATTGGTATTTGCAAAAATGGCGAGTTTATTGTTGCCTCTGATGCTATGCCTATTGTTGAATATACCAACGACATTATTTATCTGGACGATGAAGAAATTGCCCTTATTGATTTGATAAATGGGCTAAAAATCACTACCCTCGATAATAAATCGGTGGCATTAAATATTCAGCGTGTTGATCTTAGCCCCGAAATGTTTGGCAAAGGTAAGTTTGACACCTATATGCTCAAAGAAATTTACGAACAACCCAGCGTTTTGCGCAGCATGATAAACGCCCGATTAGACCCACAGTACCGCATTTTGTTTGATGAGTTATTGCCACACATGGATAAATTTTTAAAAGCTCGTCGTATTATTATCACGGCTTGTGGCACATCGTGGCATGCAGGTTTGGTTGCCAAATATTTGTTCGAAAACTTAGCCCGCATTACCGTTGATGTAGAGTATGCCTCGGAGTTTAGATACCGCAACCCTGTTTTGTTTCCCGACGATATTGTTATTGCCATTTCGCAATCGGGCGAAACCGCCGACACCTTGGCTGCCATTGAGTTGGTAAAAGAACAAGGCATTTTTACGTATAGCTTGGTTAATGCCGTAGGCTCGAGCATTGCCCGCCTAACCGATGCCGTATCGTACCTGCATGTAGGTCCCGAAATTGGCGTAGCATCTACCAAAGCCTTTACCGGACAGGTTACGCTGCTTAGTCTTTTAGCCATTCATTTGGGTTATATGGGCGGTAAAATACCCACCCAACAATATACAGAACTAAGCAAGGAACTAGAAAAACTACCGCAAATTTTAGCAAAAACACTTATCTGCAATGCTCAAACCCAAAAAATTGCCTACCTATTAAAAAACCACAAAAATGCTTTGTATCTTGGACGCGGTTATAATTTTCCGGTGGCATTAGAAGGAGCTTTAAAACTCAAAGAAATTTCGTACATACATGCCGAGGGCTATCCCGCCGCCGAAATGAAACATGGACCTATTGCCTTGATAGACGAAAACATGCCTTTAGTGGTATTGGCAACCAACGAATCGCAAAAAGAAAAAATCGCGTCTAACATGCACGAAATAAAAGCCAGAAAAGGCATAATTATTGCTATTGTTGATGAACACGATACCCAAATAACCCAAATTGCCGATTATGTAATTGTTGTACCCGCCATTGCCGAGCCATTTAGCCCTATTGTTAGCGTTATCCCGCTCCAATTGTTGTCGTACCATACAGCTGTTGCCCTACGTTGCAATGTCGACCAACCACGTAATTTAGCCAAATCAGTAACAGTTGAATAAACTGTCAATTATAAATTATAAATTATAAATTGTAAATTATAAATTGTAAATTATAAATTTGTAATTGACCGTAAATACTACATCGCTCCATTTCGGCTACGCTCAACGACCATCACCACTTCACTATTTCGCCACTTCGCCACATCACCACTTCACCACATCACCACTTCGCCACATCACCACTTCGCCACATCACCACTTCACCACATCACCACTTCACCACATCACCACTCACCACTCACTCATTCACCACATGCATTACTATTTACTATTTTTGGCAAGCATTTTAATCTCTATAAACATATCTGCCCAAACAGATACGCTACAAACATCGTCTACCCCAAAAGAATTTAAAAACACCCTTGCCATAGGTGCAAATATTATACATTTGGGTATTGACAACCAAATAAGTAAAGAGTTTGGAGCCGAGTATAGCCGTAAAACGGGCATTGGCGTGTGCATAGGACACCTTAATTATATGGAGCGCTTTGGCAACAAAGGCATACAATTACAAGCCGAATGTTATCCTAAATTGTGGAAAAAAGCCTATGCACACCTTGTTTTTGGTTATTCGGGTAGCAATGCTTACCCCAAAATAGCAACAGGTTTTACCCTTATACAAGCATTAAAAGGCGGCTTTGAGGCAGAGTTGGGCGCTAGGTTTTATCAATCGGGCGATAAGCAAAACGTGTATGCACTAATTTTAGGCGCTAATAAATACCTAGGGCGCTCGTTGATAATGTATAAGTTGTGGTTGGTAAAAACACCCACGCAAAATCAACAGGCACACAATTTGCAGTGGCGTTATTATGCCAAAGACGAAAAAAGCTATGTTTTTACTGGATTATCGGCTGGTAACGCCACCCGACTTGACAACAGCGGACAATTTGCCTTTGATACCGCCAACGACATAAACCTAAGTGTACAAGCTGGCTTAAGCAAACATTTTGCCAAACGATACAACCTAAGCACATCGGCTTTTTACGACCGCACCAAATATGCCAACCAAAACACACAACAACGAGTAGGCATAAACATACGCATGGCTGTTTCGTTTTAACCAACTATCCAAGTCTGCAAATATTGCAGCAGTAGGCAAACTTAAAGTAGCCTAAAAATATCTTCCAATACCCATTATGTTGCTATTACAAACCGTTTCTTTGCAAGACAAACACAATTTGGTATCGTCGTATGGTAGCGAAACGGTTTTTTATTACCTATACCTAATCATTACTTTTTTTGCAATAGGAGCTATCTCTATTATCCTGTATAGCTTAATATTAGGAACAATAAAAGCAAAGCGCGAAAAACGCTTAAACGATTTGCGCCAACGTTATGCACTATTTTTTGCCGAGTGGGTATTGCAAGATGATGATGAAGATGGTTACGAACAAAAAAAAACACCCGAATCTTACTCGCTATTACTTACCGATAAAGACACCACCAATGCCTTTTGCAGAAATGTGCTAAAAGAACAAATTTTACTGTTGCACAAAAACATATTAGGCACCGAAGCAAAACGTTTGCGCAACTATTACAAAGCTTTGGGCTTTCCGTCGGCGGCTTACAAACAACTCAAAAGCAAATCGAAATATGCCGTTATTGAGGCACTAACCGAGCTAAAACAAATGGACATAGCCGAAAGCTACGCACAAATAGCCCCACTTATTACCCACAAAGATGCCGATATTGCCACCGCTGCTTTTTGCTCCGCTGTCCAAATTTCGTTGCCCGATGCAATACATGCACTACACCAACCGTGGATATTGAGCGACTGGCAACAACACCTTATGCACAACGCCTTAGCACAAGTGCCCAACAACGACCTACCCAATTTTGAACAATGGCTACATCACCCCTCCGAAACAGTTGTACTTTTTGCCGTTAGAATGATTAACACCTTTAACCAAACACCACCTACCACCCAATTATTAACTTTACTCAACCAAACACCAACCCAAACCCTGCAAATTGCCCTTGTAAAAACACTCTGCTCGTTGGGCGAACCCAATGTTGTGCAGCCACTTATTGATTTTTACGAACAACACATCAACCAAACCGCTATTTGTACCGAAATTATTAACCAACTACAATGGCTGCCCTACCCCGATACCATACAGTTTTTACAACAACAACTGTTAGTAGACAATGTGGTTTTGCAAAAAGCCAGCGCCAATACCTTAGCACATATTAACCGCCATGTACTAATTAATGTACAAAACCACCTAGATACCCAAAACGTAGTGCTGCACCAAATTATAAAAGCAGCCCTTTACGCAACAAAAGCAGCATAAAAATCATTACAAACCAATTACTCCTCGCACAAAATCAATAATTAGCAGCCAATAAACAACAAGCAACCCGCCCATGACCTTCCAGAATGTACTAGATATACTACTGCAATTTTTTGAGTTTGGCATTTTCTTTTACTGCATAACCGTGATGGGTTCGTATTTAGTGATAGGTTACTTATCGGCACGACAAGTAAAACGATACATCAAAGACCGCAATAGCACCGACTACAACCAATTGTTATCGTCGCCGCTGCTGCCCAAAATTGCCATTATTGCCCCCGCCTACAACGAACAAGTAACTATTGTAGATAATATCCGCTCCTTATTATCTATCCATTACAGCAACCTAACGGTTATAGTGGTAAACGACGGCAGCAAAGATAACACCTTAGCCGCCGCCATAGAAAACTACAATTTACAAAAAATAGACTACTACTACCACAACGCCGTACCTACCAAAGCAGTACGCGGTGTATATCAATCAACAAACCCCGCTTTTAAAAATTTGTTGGTGATAGATAAAGAAAACGGTGGCAAAGCCGATGCCATTAACGTGGGTATAAACATTGCCGATGCCGATTATTTTGCTTGTATCGATGTAGATTGCATCATCGAATCCGACTCGTTTTTGAAAATGGTAAAACCCATTATGCAATCAACCAACAAACTAATGGTGGCAGTAGGGGGCATTGTGTGGCTTACCAACGAATCGGATATTGAACAAGGGCGCTTAATACAAATCAAATCGCCCAATGCTTTTATACCCCGCATGCAAGTATTAGAATATTTCAGGGCTTTTTTACTCGGACGAACCGCCTGGAGCAGCGTAAATGGTTTATTGCTTATTTCGGGCGCCTTTGGTTTGTTTCATCGCCAAACAGTGCTAACCGTTGGCGGATACAACCACAAAACCGTTGGCGAAGACATGGAACTAGTGATGCGGATGCACCGACACCTACTCGAAAATAAAATACCTTATGCCGTAGGCTATGTACCCGAACCATTGTGCTGGACCGAAGCTCCCTCGGATTATACCGTATTGGGCAAACAACGACACCGCTGGGCACGTGGTACCGTAGAGTGTTTGATGATACACAAAAAAATGTTTTTTAATCCCACTTACAAATTTTTAGGCTTGGTAAGTTATCCTTACTGGCTATTTGTAGAGTGGCTGGCTCCGTTTGCCGAAGCTGGCGGTTTAATTTTTGTACTCGTCTTTGCTTTGTTAGGATTTATCAACTGGCATTTTTTCTTCTTGATGGTTATATTGGTGTATGTATTTGCCATTTTTATTTCGCAGTTTGCTATATTAGTGCAAGTACAAACTTACGCCCGATATAAAAACTTAACCGACTTGCGCAAACTTATCGTTACAGCCCTCGTCGAACCCATACGGTATCATCCGCGCACCGTTTATTGGTCGTTAAAAGGTAACTACGATTTGATGCGTGGCAAAAATGTTGGCTGGGGAAACATGACCCGAGCAGGCTTTGCTACACCAAACAAAAAATAAAAACACTAGCACAAAATCCCCCAAAATTTATCTTTTACCAGATAAATTTTGGGGGATTTTTTAGTAACTATTATAATCAGACATTACCAAAGTAAGTTGGTGCTGCATATACAATTGGTGGTTTATTAGGTTTTTGTAAGTTACCTTTTCGCCTATTTTGTTGATTACTTGTTTAGGTATGCCATCTAACGATTTACAATAACCGTTAACATTTATGCTACCCAATTTAACAAAACGATTGTTGCTGTTAGGTGTTTGTAGGGCAGTTAGCACATCAAGCATATCTTGCGTTTGTTTGTCGGGGGCAATAGGTACAACGTCTGCAAGGGCGTTAAATGTCCAAACGTAGCCTGTTGATGCCTCTATACAAATGTATTTGGTGCGCTTTAATTGGTATTTCACAAACACTTTGTTGTCTTTGTTTTTAAAACAAGTGTGGTAGGGCAGCGTTTCGAGGGCTACCGACAATGCTTGTTCGCCTTGTTTAGGTGGGTCGTATTGTTTAAACACTTTGGTCATTTCGGGGCTATTGCAAGCACCAATAGTTGTTTTTTGGGTATGATGCTGTATAACGGCTGCCACATCTGCCGGAAAAACATTAGCAGCCAAATAAGGTTGCAGCACTTGTCGGTACATATCTTGCCACTCTATGCCATGCGATTGCACCCGTCTGCCATATTGTTCGTTAACCAACAAATGGGCATACTCGTGCAGTAAGGTTTCTAAAAAAGCATAGCTGTTAAGGTTGCCATTGATGCTTATTTGATGACGATGCCCGCGATGATGCGCCCTATAATCGCCATGTTTAGATTTACGTGGATTGGTAATCACTACCCGAACCTTATATTTTGCCAACTGCTCGGCTACCATTGTTAACGCACTTTGGGGTATGTACGGAGCTAAAAAATCGGTGTAAAGCTGACTCATGCTTGGTTTAAGAATTAAATTTATAGTTATTGATTGATGTTACGCAGCCTATTCCAAATAACAAGGTGTTTTTGTATTTTTATACCCAGTTGTGCAGCTGATTTCTTCTGAACCGGCATTATAGGAATTGGCGTTAAGAAATTTATTGGGGCATAAATGTAGCGTTAAGAAAGATATACTGTTTGAAGCACGCCACACCGAACTCCGAAAAAAGCCGACCAACAAAGCATTTGGCGTGCAAGTTTATATCTTTTAGCGGAATGTTGCACATTTTAGCCAATTACTATACCGCCTTGATTTTTTTGGTTACTTTTTTGATCAAGCAAAAAAGTAACAAACTTTTAATGGGTGGTAAACAGTAGCATACTAATAACAAATTACTTCCTAAGCCCCTTGCCACTTAATTATCCAACAGCCCTGCGTAACGTTAGTTATTGATAATGGGGTATTGTTCGGTTAATAGATTCAGCAAAATGTGCAATACCATCCTAAGCTCGTTTCAGTTGGTTATTGGTTGCAAAATCATCGTTTCTATCTCGGCTATTTTCATAAGGCAAAGGTATGTACTTATTTTTGCTTTTTTTTAAATCGAAAGTTTTTTTTAACCCTTTTGAAGCGATGTACATTTTGTTTAGTTAGTTAATTGTTGTACCTTTGCAGCTTGTTAATCGTAACTTAATTGTTCATTATAAATTTACATGGAACACGTAAAATGTTTGATTATTGGTTCGGGTCCTGCGGGATATACGGCAGCCATTTATGCCTCGCGAGCCAACCTAAAACCCGTTTTATATACAGGTGTTGAAGTAGGTGGTCAGTTGATGCAAACCACCGAAGTAGAAAATTATCCGGGCTACCCCAAGGGCGTACAAGGTCCCGCCATGATGGACGACTTTAAGGCACAAGCCGAGCGCATGGGAACCGACATCAGATGGGGTTATGTCACCTCGGTCGATTTTTCGGTTTATCCGCACCAAGTTACCATCGACGAAAGCACCACCTTATTGGCAGATGCTGTTATCATCTCGACAGGTGCATCGGCAAAATGGTTGGGCTTAGAGTCCGAGGCTCGATTAAATGGTTATGGCGTATCGGCATGTGCTGTTTGCGATGGCTTTTTTTACAAAAACTTAGAGGTTGCTGTTGTTGGCGGCGGCGATACCGCTTGCGAAGAAGCCCTATACTTAGCCAACCTATGCCCCAAAGTACATTTATTGGTGCGCAGCAACAAAATGCGTGCCTCGCAGGTAATGCAAGCCCGAGTAGAAGCTAACCCCAACATACAAATACATTGGCACACCCAAACCCTCGAAATATTGGGCGATACCCAAGTTACCGCCATGCGCGTATTAAACACTCAAACCAACGAAACCAGCGATATTCCAATTCAAGGCTTTTTTGTAGCTATTGGTCACAAACCCAACACCGATATTTTTAAAGGTCAAATTGACCTAAACCCCGAAGGCTATATCGTTACCAAAGCTGGTAGCACTTATACCAACGTTGCAGGCGTTTTTGCTTGTGGCGATGCCCAAGACAGCATTTATAGGCAAGCCGTTACCGCAGCAGGCACAGGCTGCATGGCTGCCCTCGATGCCGAAAGATGGTTGTCGCACGAAGAATTTGTGAAAAGCCAAGCTTAGAAAGGCTGTCGGCTTTTGGCTGTCCGCTGTTGGCTATCGGCAAGCTTTTAGCCTATAGCTAACAGCTAGTAGCATATAAGCCCAAAACCTGTAGCCAGCAGCCAAAAGCCAAAAGCCAAACACTTTAATCCCCAATCAAATGCTTATAGCCGTCGAAGGAATGACGTTTTATGCCTATCATGGTTATTACCCGCAAGAGCAAATTGTGGGTGGCAGGTATACTATAGATGTATACATTACCCTCAACAACACCCAAGCCGCATACACCGACAACCTAAATCATACTGTAAATTACGAGCAAATATTAGCTATCTGCCAACAACAAATGCAAACACCCAAACGTTTGGTCGAAACAGTAGCACAACAGGTATTAGATGAAATTAGTGGATTATCGCCCCAAATTAACCACACAAAAGTGCGAATTACCAAGCATTATCCACCAATGAACAATTTAGTAGAAAAAATTTTTATCGAAATAGAAAAAAAAGGCGTAAAGTATTGCAGGTTTAAAAAATAGTCGTACCTTTGCACTCACAAACGAAACGAGAACAATAAGGTGGGATGGCCGAGTGGCTAGGCTCAGCTCTGCAAAAGCTGCTACAGCGGTTCGAATCCGCTTTCCACCTCTCCTTTCTTTTCAAAGTTTATATGTCCCACCTTCTTTCGGTTCTTACCGACATGTCAAACATTTATCAAGACTTAGCAAATCCCATCTGCTAAGTCTTTTTTATTTTGCCTAACGCAAATTTTTTAAGAAAAATACGCACAATTATCCCTCGTTTCAAGAAAAATACCTACATTTGAACCCTTTTATGAGCCGATAAAACATACACACCGCTTTGTGCGCTATTTTATACTTCTTTTATCAACATTAACTTAAACCACTTGTTATAAGTTTCCGTATTTCACTACCTATCTAAATTATTTTATGGAATTTGAAAATCGTCTCCCGCTCGACAATCTGCGCCAAATGGTGCAACAAGTAAAACACGAAATTGGTAAAACCATTATTGGGCAAGATAAATTTATAGATTTGTTATTGGTTGCCTTACTTGCCGACGGGCATGTGCTCATAGAGGGCGTGCCGGGTGTAGCCAAAACATTAACCGCCAAATTGTTAGCCCGAACCATCTCTACCGATTTTTCGCGCATCCAATTTACCCCCGACCTAATGCCCTCTGACGTATTAGGCACCTCGGTATTTAATTTCAAAACATCGGACTTTGAATTTAAACGGGGGCCTATTTTTTCCAATATCGTACTCATCGACGAAATAAACCGCTCGCCTGCCAAAACCCAAGCCGCCCTATTTGAGGTAATGGAAGAACGACAAATTACCACCGATGGTACAACCCTAGCACTGCCGCCCCCGTTTATGGTATTGGCAACCCAAAACCCCATCGAACAAGAAGGAACCTACCGCTTACCCGAAGCCCAACTAGACCGTTTTTTGTTTAAAATAGAAGTGCTTTACCCCAGCTTAGACGAAGAAGTGCAAATTTTAGAGCGTTTTCATCAACCCCAAAACCAGCTCCTAAACAACACCCAAGCTGTTGTGTCGGTAAGCGATTTATTAACCTACCGCGAGCAAGTCAAAAACATCCACATCGAACCACAATTGTTGCGCTACATTGCCACCATTGTTAACCGCACTCGCAACCATTCGGATATTTATTTGGGTGGCTCGCCCCGCGCGTCATTGGCAATCATGAACACCGCTAAGGCATTTGCCGCCATGCAAGGTCGCGATTTTGTAACCCCCGACGACCTAATAAGCATGTGCTGCCCCGTAATGCGCCACCGTATTATGCTAAGCCCCGAAAAAGAAATGGAAGGCAGCACCCCCGACGAAGTTATCAACAACATCATCAAAAGCATCGAAGTACCTAGGTAACACCTAACTCCAACATTAAAAAATCCGCCCTAAAATACCTCAACAATAAACCCTTGTCGTGCATCAATTTACAAATCTCTGCCACACCACAAGCCATTGTTGAGCATAACGCAAAATCCCGCTTGACGCGGTAAATGTCTTTTTTGGGGGTGATGATTGGCTTACCCTAAATTGTTCGGTTGGTGGCACCCCCAGAAAAAAAGCAAGCGCCTCAACAAATCTATTTTCTAATACCAACACCCAATCAACTGCCAATTACCATGATTACCACCTCTTTTTTTGAGCTATTTAAAATTGGTCCCGGTCCGTCAAGCTCGCATACCATTGGTCCAATGCGGGCAGCCTACCAATTTAGACAAGATGCAGCAAACTATCTGTCTACAGCACAGCATCAGCCCAACTCAACATGGCAAATTAGGTGCGAACTTTTTGGCGCACTTGCCGCCACCGGACACGGACACGGCACACACCGCGCCGTTTTAGCAGGCTTAATGGGCTGCACACCAACAAGCGTAGACACCGAACAACTAACCAACTTTTTTGAAACCGTAAACGAACAATACACCCTTGATTTTGAACAAACCCAAATTTTATTTACCGAAAACGATATTTTTTTTGATTACGGTTTCAACCCATATCGCCACCCAAATACCCTAAAATTAGTGCTTTTGGTCAATTATACGCCCGTTTTAACCCAAGTATTTTACTCGGTTGGCGGCGGGTTTATTGAGCAAGAAGGTGGCACAAAAGAAGCAATTGGTAAAACTAATGTAGCACACAAACCTAAGCATGTGTATAAAAACATGCAAGAATTAGAAGCTACCCAACGCAACACAGGCTTGCCCATTGACCAATTATTGATAGAAAACGAAATGTCTTTGACAGGCATGACCGAAGAACAAATCTTTGACCGCCTTGATGATATTTTGCGTGTAATGGACGAAAGCGTACAACGAGGCTTGCAACGCGAAGGCATTTTGCCCGGTGGTTTAAACGTACATCGCCGAGCAAAAACCATGTACCAAAAAGCCCAACAACTAGAAACACAACGCCGCCATGCCGACTCATTATTTGCCCGACTAAACGCCTATGCCCTTGCCACCTCCGAAGAAAACGCAGCCGGCAACATGGTAGTTACCGCCCCCACAAACGGAGCAGCGGGTGTTATTCCGGCATGTTTAGCCTACTTGCGCACCGATTGCCAAATCCCCGAGGATTTACTCCAACGCGGTTTGGTGGTAGCTGCCATGATAGGCTTTATCATCAAAAACAACGCCTCTATTTCGGGTGCCGAGTTGGGCTGTCAAGCCGAGGTAGGCTCGGCAGCAGCTATGGCAGCCGCCTTATTTGCCTTTTGCCACCACGAAGCACTATCTGTAATGGCTATGGCTGCCGAAATTGCCATGGAACACCACCTCGGCATGACCTGCGACCCCATAAAAGGCTTGGTGCAAGTGCCTTGTATTGAGCGAAACGCCAACGGAGCCATAAAAGCCTACAATGCCTACTTACTCGCCGTTGGACGCAACACACAACCTATCATCTCCTTCGACCAAGTTGTTGAGGTTATGCGACAAACAGGCATCGACCTATCCGAAAAATACAAAGAAACAGCCACCGGCGGATTGGCAAGCTCGTTTGGTTGGGGTAATATGCCCGGTAGCTAACAAACAATTACTAACCACTATCTAGTAGTGGCGATACTTGTATCGCCCAAACATCGCTATGCATGCCTTATTTGTTGTGAACTAAAAAAATAAAAAACAACAAGAGACACAGAAAACACAGAGAAGAACAAGTTTATATTTTTACAAACTAAATTAGCCCCAAAAATCTCTGTGTTCTCCCAAATAAAAACGTACACCCTTAATAAAAAAACGGACACCAGATTTAAAATTAAAAAACAGCCAACCCAAAAACCTTCCCCACAACACTCCCTCACGCACCTCCCAACTTATAACCTGCATTTAAGCCATGTGTAGCCATTTCGTAAATGCTGTTGCACCATTTATCAAAAAAAATCATAATCAATCATAAAAATCATACAAAATCAGCGTTCTGTTTTATATGGTACGCCAATGGTATCATCTTGCAAAAAACAAAAACAAAAACAAAAAACACACCAATGAAAACATACACTTTGTTTCATCTATTTCCACTTTTTTTTACACTAAGTATTTTATTTAGTAGCTGCGACGAAAAAGACCCCATAGTTACCGAACCCGTATTGACATTAGTTGACGGCTTTCCGGAAGGCTTTGAAAATGGCAGCAAAAGCAACTACGACCCCGCAAGTGTAAACCTAACAACAGGCTCGTGGTATTTTGACAGTGCCGTTATTGGTACCACCGACAACGACCGAAAAAATGGCACTAAATCGGCACGCATACGCGAGCAAGGCAAAGTTACCATGTTGTTTAGCGTTCAAGCACCCATCTACGAGGTAGATATAAGCGTAGGCTCGTATGGCTCGGACGGTATTGTGTCGTGGGAACTTTGGTACTCGACCGATAACGGCACAAACTGGGAGGTATTATCCGAACCCGTAAACACATCAAGCACCACCCTCGAAACCCTAGCCTTTGATGTAAATATACCCGATGGCGAAGTGCGTTTTCAGATACGCAACACCTCGCTTGCCGATAATCGCCGCCTAAGTGTCGATGATATTGCCATTTATACCGAAGAGGGCAACACCACTATCCCCATAAACAACCCCCGCGACGACAATGCCGCCTTGGGCAACCCTAGCAGCGCCACGTCCGATATATCTAATGAAAATAACTATTTGATGCTTAAAACCCAATACACCTTGTCTTACAATCGCTCAAAAGCTACTGCCAATTGGGTAAGCTGGCATTTAAGCAATGGCTGGTTGGGTGATGCCGAACGTCAAGACGATTTTAGGGTGGATGATGGCTTGCCCGCAGGTTGGTATCAAGTAAACCAATACAGTTTCTCTGGTTCGGGATTTGACCGAGGACACATCTGCCCCTCTGCCGACCGCACAACAAGCATCGCCGATAACTCGGCTACTTTTTTTATGACCAACATGATGCCCCAAGCACCTAATAATAACCAAGGTTTGTGGGCAAACTTAGAGTCGTATTGCCGCACTTTGGTGTCGCAGGGCAACGAACTGTACATAGTGGCGGGACCACGCGGGCAAGGTGGGCAAGGCAGCAATGGCGGCATTACCCAAAAGTTAGATAACAACCGCGTTGTTGTTCCCTCTAACACCTGGAAAGCCATTGTGGTACTACCTACTGGCAATACCGACCTAAGCCGCATTACCAACCAAACGCGCGTTATTGCGGTTGATATGCCTAACACACAATCGGTGGGTAGCAGTTGGGGCGATTATCGAATTAGTGTTGATGAACTAGAAAACCTGACAGGTTTTGATTTGTTCGATTTAATACCCGCATCTATCCAAGACCAAATTGAGTCGCAGGTTGATAATGGCCCTACCAATTAATGCAGTGCATCGGTACCCAAATGTCGAATTAACATGCTATTAACACGCTTTTGATAATCATTAACACCTAAATATGGGTAAAATAAGGTATCTTTGCGCTAATTTTATTATTTGGTTTAGATTCTTCACCTTCCAATCACTCAACTATGCAAAAAGCACTCTTTTTATTCAGCACTATGTTACTACTTATTGTTAGTTGTAGCAGCGGCAGCAACTCCGAAGCCGAAAGAAATATGTCCGTAGGTGTAGCCGAATCTGCCACTAAGCAAAGCTATGCCACCGAAGACGCTGCTGCACCACAAGCTGATGGTTCTATGCCTGCCGATGAAGAGGTTTCTTCGAATGCCAGACCAGCGCCCTTGCCTTCGCCTGATGGCAAACCCAATACTTACATTGGCGATGCCAAGCCCGTACCACAACTCATAAAAACGGTAGAGTATCGGTTTCAGGCAGATAACGTAGATAAAACAGCCGCCAATGTAGAAGTAGCTACCCGAAACAATCAGGGTTATGTCTCGTCGTCAAATTTTAATACATCGAGCGGTGTTAAGCAATATAATATGGTGTTGCGTGTGCCTAACCAAAATTTGGAGAAACTGCTGGCAGAAATTGACAAAGAAGCCGTTTTTGTGAATTATAAAAATGTGCGCACATCGGATGTAACCGAAGAATACACCGACATACAAACCCGCCTAAAAACCAAACGCGATGTAATGGAACGCTACGTAGAGGTGTTGCGCAAAAAAGCACAAAAAGTAACCGACATTTTAGATGCCGAAGAAAAAATACGCGTTTTGCAAGAAGAAATTGAAGCCAAAGAAGGTCGTTTGCGCTTTTTACAAAACCAAGTGGCTTATAGCACCCTAAATTTGGAGTTTTACCAACAATCTACCATACAATCGGAGCCTAATGTGGTGTCGCGCAACTTTTTCTCGGATTTACTCGAGGCATTTGTGGGCGGTTGGCACAGCATTTTGGGCTTAATTGTGGGTCTTATTTCTATATGGCCCACCCTGTTAATACTGCTTGGTTTGTATTTCTTAGCTCGTCGCTTTTATGTTAAATGGAGGGATAGAAAATAAACTTGATAGGTGTTAAAGAAATAGGCACAAAAAAAACGTTCTCTGTGTTATACAGAGAACGTTTTTTTTGTTAACTACTATGTGCTTGTTTAAAAAATTTACTTAGATTATAAACCAAAAGCTTTTTTAATAGTATCTACATAGTCTAGTTTTTCCCAAGTAAATAGCTCGTAGGTTTTGCCATTTTCGGTTATGGTTTGCGGCTCGCGCCCCATATGTCCATAAGCGGCTGTTGCCGAAAAAATAGGGTTTCGCAAACCTAATCGGCGCACAATGGCATTTGGGCGAAGGTCGAAAATAGTTTGGATTTTTTGGGCAATTTGGGCATCTGTCAAATTAACTTTGGCGCTGCCGTAGGTATTTACATACACGCCCATAGGTTCGGCTACACCAATGGCATAAGCAACCTGTACTAGTACTTGGTCGGCGATGCCCGCAGCCACTAAGTTTTTGGCAATGTGTCGCATGGCATAAGCTGCCGAGCGGTCAACCTTTGATGAGTCCTTACCCGAAAAAGCACCACCACCATGTGCGCCTTTACCGCCGTAAGTATCTACAATAATTTTACGACCTGTTAAACCCGTATCGCCGTGTGGTCCGCCAATTACAAATTTACCTGTCGGATTAACGAAATATCTTACGTTATCGGTAAATAAATTTTGGATACGCTCGGGCAATTGTGCTTTGATACGTGGTATCAAACATGCCAAAACATCGTCGTGGATGGTTTGTTGCATTTGTTGGTCGGCGGCATCTTGCGAAACTTTTTTGGCTTTGTTGGGTTTCACAAAATCGTCGTGTTGTGTCGAGATAACAATTGTTTCGATGCGTATTGGCTGATGATTGTCGTTGTACTCAATAGTTACTTGCGACTTAGCATCGGGGCGAAGGTACTTCATTACTTTACCCTCGCGGCGAATAACTGCCAACTCTTTGAGCAACAAATGCGACAACTCTAAAGCCAATGGCATGTAGTTGTCGGTTTCGTTGGTGGCATAACCAAACATCATACCTTGGTCGCCAGCGCCTTGCTCGTCTTCGCTGCCGCGCTCTACACCACGGTTGATGTCGGCAGATTGCTCGTGTAGTGCCGATATAATCCCGCACGAAACAGCATCAAATTGGTACTCCGATTTGTTATAACCAATTTGGTTGATAACACGACGAACAGTGGTTTGTAAATCAACGTAAGCGTTTGATTTTACCTCGCCAGCAACAACCACTAAACCTGTGGTGACAAGGGTTTCGCAAGCCACCTTCGAGTTGGGGTCTTGTCGCAAAAATTCGTCTAAGATAGCGTCCGAAATTTGGTCGGCAACTTTATCTGGGTGTCCCTCCGATACAGATTCGGAAGTAAATACGTATGGCATTATATAATTGATTGAATTTTTAGTTTATTAACCGAAAGTTTAGTTGTTTATAATTTAATTAAATGGATTGTAGATTTTCAGATAGTCGATACTAGTAAAATCTTTTGAGTTTCGGGTTACCAATGTATAGCCATAAACCAAACAAGTAGCGGCAATAATGGCATCGGGGGTGTCCATTTTTTGCATTTGTTTCAAGGCAACAGCGGCTTGTTCTATTTTTTTATCTACATACAAAACAGTAGCTTGGTTTAAGAAGTGCGTCAATCGGCGTTTTTCGGCAACAGTAATTTTATACCACCCCAAAACTTCTATTTGGGTGATAGTAGAGATAATGAATGATTGTTGGATAATTTCTTCTACCTTTTTAACAGAGCGACTAGGTATCTTGTCATTTGCATAATAAATAACAATGTTTGTGTCTATTAGCCATTTTTGAGCCATCCTTTGCGCATGTCTAATAGTTCTTGCTCAATATCGAGGTTTAAATGCGAAAGTATGCCTCTGAATTCGGTAGGGTCAAAAGGTTTTTGGGCTTCGTTTTTAGCAAAAATATCCGAAACTAATTCGTTGGCAGGCACATATTGTTTTATGGCTTCCCAAACTGCAACTGGCACAACAGCGTACTCGAGTGTGCCTTGTTCATCATAGATATAGTTAATAGTCATGTTGTGTAATGATTGAGTTGATGTGTACTTCAAATTTTAGGGCAAAGTTACGTACTATTTGGCTATTTACCAAACATCTTTATTTCTTAAAATTTATTTAGGGCATTTATTAACTGTTCGGGTTGGTCGGGGCTTAACAAATATTGGGTATCATCGGTGGTTTGTATCAGCACATAATTTTTACGTTGTGTAACATACCACCACATTTTGCCCATCTTAAAGCTATAAAAAAAACCATAATAGCCCCACATGCCACCCGATGCAAATAGGCGTATTGCCATGCCCAAATCGTCTTGGGTGATAAGGCTTGCTTTTTTTATGTCGTACAATGCAATATTTACCGAATTTATAGGGCGTTTGATACTTAATGTGGCTTGTTCTACGTTATAATATAGTGGGCGATATAGGTAGGCAACAAAAAATATAGCACATAGTAGCAACAATAATGCATACCACAAATCAAAACCTGCGCTGGCATATAATATAACTATTGCCGAAAGTAAAAGAATAGAGGTTCCTATGGTGATAATACGTACTAATGTATCTTTGGAGGCTTGAAATATCATTCGAGTTGATGTTTAGTTGCTTAACTGCTTATATTTAGCCGCAAAAGTAAGATTTTTTTTGCGCAAAAACAGAAATATTGCTATCATTTGTCCATAAAAGCGTACATTTGCCCAAATTTATAACATTTTTATCCGCCATGAAAAAAATTCTTTACCTTTTATTGCTCTGTGGAGCATCTAGCCTTAGCCTTTTTGCCCAAAATATAGGTATGCAAAACGATTTTGTTACCATCGACCAACAAAATTATTTACGCTGGGACGGGCAACTAACCAAAGTAAGCGTTTGCACACCTAATGGTACCGAGTTCGCTTTTTTGCAACTCGACGACACCCGCAAAAGCTACGACATACTTTTTGCCAACGGTAGCCGCGCCCACTGGACACCCGAATCGTCGGCTAGTACCCGTAAAAGTTTTGCCAAAGATATCTACAACGCAGGCGTTTTGCTAACCAATGGCACCATTAACAATCAAGCCTTAGCCACTTTTGTACAACAACATGCCGCCCCAAACCCAAATGTGGTGTTTGAACGCCCCGCCGCACCTATCGCACAAACAGTAGATGGTATGGTGATGCGCAACCGCAACCAAACCATATCGCTACAAAACAACGAAATTTACCAAGATGGGGCATTTATTGGCAAATATACCACCGAAATACAAAAACTAAACGATTCGAACCTACATGTGTTTAGTTTTAGTTTTACTAATGGCAACGCAGTGGCTTATGCTCGTTTTTTTGACAAAACAAATGCCATTGGCATAATGACCGTAAAAGACAGCGGACGTACTACCCTGCCACTTAACCAAGCCACTTATTTGCAAGACATAGTGAAATTCTTGGTCGACAATAACTATTTGTAAACAACAAGTTTAAACCTTTTGTTGCAGTGGCAGTCTAACCAAACACAATTATCTTTTACACAAAATATCCAATAACAATGCAGCATTTTCGGCATTTATTTTTGTATGGCTTTATTGCCTTTTTTACCCTCGCCACCCTTGGCGGTTGTGGCTCGTCAAAAAAGCATACTTCGTCAAAACCTAAATCTAACAACACAAGTAGCAAACCCAAAACATCGCCCGCAGGGCAAGGTGTAGTAAAAGCCAAACCGGGTGCAGCCACTAGCAGCACTCCAATGCCCGCCGAATCTATCGGCGTTTTGAATGCCAACAGCGGCAACTTTAAACAAATAGCCGTTGATTCAAAAAAATTGGTGATGATTGACTTTTGGGCAACATGGTGCGGTCCCTGCAAAATGATTTCGCCTATTGTCGAAGACCTAAGCAAAAAATACAAAGGACAAATAATGGTGGTAAAAGTTGACGCCGACCGCAGCAAAGACCTTGCCGACCAATACAAAGTAAAAATGCTTCCTACCATATTGTTTATGCGCAACGGAAAAGTAGTAGATAGAGTAGAAGGCGTAGACCAAAACCCAAGAGCGGCTTTAGAAGCCAAAATCAAAAAACTGATGTAATACCCCCAATGTGGTGAAGTGGCGAAATGGTGATGTACCAATCACTGTTTCGCCACTTTTTTTGCACTTCCACAAAATATAATCAATAATTAATAATTAATAATTAACAATCTAAACCGCCTTTATCTTCTCCAAAAGCCATTCGTGTTCTACTAAAACAGTAGTACGGGCAATTAAATCGGATAGATTTTGACGGCGAGTAGTTTGTTTTTGTGGCAAATTCATTAGTTTGGCAGTTAACTTAATAAAATTTTTGTACGCCTCGCGATTGCGCCCACTAATAGCCTGATTGCGCGTAAGATAAATGCGCAATGCCTCAAGTGAAGACAATAGTGCTTCGTGTTCTTGGGTTTCGTAGTAAGTTTTTATGAGCAATGTTTTGTAACTTAAGTGATAATACACATCAATAAACTCGCTGCCCGAAAACTGAATATCACGCAAAGCCTCTTGTGCCTTGCGATAATTACCTACCGCAAAATGTAGCGATGCCAAATTAAACCGATGAACATTGTTGCGATACTCGGGGGCAACCGCTAATTTATAGCGCTGCATAAACTCGCGTACCCAATCAAATTGTTTGGTTAAGATGCCCAACAACACCATATTTCGGAACTGATGTGCCGACATATATTGCCCCGAATACAAAATACCTTCTGCCAACATATTTTTTGATAACCACAAAGCTTCGTGTGCATGTGCCAAATTGCCTGTACGCGTAAATTGTAACCTACAATAATTGCTCAACAAAATGTACAATTGCTGCCGCTCGTTTGGCGAAATATTCGGTTCGTTTTTTAATCCGCTCAACAGTTGTTTTAACTCTTCGTACCAATTACTTGGCTCGGGTTGCCTAAATAGGTTTGCCATAAAATAATACGCCCTTGCCAAAATAGGCATTTGTTCGGGTGGCAAATGGGTTAGTTTTTGCATCAACTCGTTAAATAAATCGTTGGGTTTGTAGTTGCCTGCCACCACATTTTGGCGGTTAAGCTGCAACACCTCCATACGCAGCTTTTCGGTGATGTAATACCAATCGAAATGCTCGATGGCGGCAGGCAAATTGCTATTTACTGCCCTATTGTTGGTTAGTGTGGTGTGTTGATACCATAGCCATTCTATTTGATACTGCTCGTACAACTGCTCGCTCGATTGATGCTCATTCAATTCGGTACTTTTTTCGGCAACTACCTTCGCACCGTATTTCTCAAACAAGTCGTAGCCGCCGCGCTGCAAAAGGGCTTCTAACAACAAAAAACGTTTGTTAGGCAACTGCTCTTCGTTGAGCAGATACACCAAAAACTGCTCAACTTGCCGAGTTAAATCCGTTAGCAAATCCCTAAAATAGTTGTCGCTTAATGCCACATCAAACGCCCGTTTTATCAAATCGTCTTTCGGTACGTTTTGATAAAGCGGGTGATGCTCTTTTAGGGCATTCCACAACAAACATAAACGCTTGTTTTTGTTAAAAAACGGCGACTCTAACCATTCGCTAAAACGTTGGGCTTCTTTGGGCGTAAGCAACTGCAAAAGATTGGTGAGGCGATGGGTACGGAACACTTTTTTTTGATTATTGATTATTGATTATTGATTATGAATGGCAAGACAATTAATTTTAGGCTTACCCAATTATCTTTGTAGATGAAATTAGCCCGTAAATTACAATTTATAGCCCTATCGACACTTTTTTTTGTAGCAAAGTCTTTACATTTAATTATTTAGTTCCTATTTTTTTTACTTTTTTAAACACTTTTTTTAGTTAAAAACACTAGTAAACAGCATCTTACAAAACAAAAAAAACAAAAACCATTAAAAACACAGCGGCAAAGGTAAAAAAAAGTACTTAATTTATTGCTAAAACCCTTGTATCTTTGCATCATCAAAAATTATTTAACGTTTTAATACCCCAAATCATGCAAAAAATACTCTTTTTATGGTGTTTCTGCTTATTAAGTACCAACACTTTTGCGCAATTTACTAGCGCACAACAAGTTATTGACCAATTAATTGGCAATTGGCCATGGGCAATGGCACAAGGTGGTTTTGCCGGCGAAACCATTACACCTGTAAGTTCGGGCATTGCTGCCAGTTACCACATTACCCAAAACCCCACCGACATTGGCGAAGACAGCATTAGCATACAAACTTATGCCAACGGCGAATTGATTGCCGAAGGCAAAGCCAAAGTGGTAGTAATGCCTGCCGATGGCTGGGCAATATCGGGTGCCGACCTTGGCATTACTATCTTTGGCGGCGGCTCTACCTTTTATCCTATCATCACCCTAAACAACACCTATTTAATACTTAACGATAATATTGGCGATGGGTATACTTATTATTTTGAAAAGATAAACATCAACATCAGTACCTTCGCTACCCCCCCCACGATCTGCAACGCCTGCGACGGAATCATAAACGTTAACATTGGTGGCGGCACTGCTCCCTACACTTATTTATGGAGCAACGGAAATACCACCGAAGACCAAGCAAACCTTTGTGCAGGCACTTATACGCTAACCGTTACCGATGCCGATGGCAACACCGCTACTGCAAGTACTGTAGTTAGTTGCCCCAATTGTACAAACCCACCCGTAGTTGCATTAGTTCCACCCGCGAGTACGTTATGTAATAACGTTTCGGAAGGTAACACTACCTTAAACCTAAACAACCTATTAGGCACAAGCACTCTTGGTGGCGTATGGTCGGTGTAGGGGTAAGCGGTAATACTTTTAGTGGTGCAGGATTAGCAGCAGGTAATTACTTGGTTACTTACACCATTGCCGCTACCGCCAATTGCCCTGCCGTATCTGGCATACACACTGTATTTGTAACCGATTGCGACCCCACACCTATAGCAATGCCCGATTTTATGCCCGTTATACCCGGTACTTCGCCCGTTACCGTAAATGTATTGGCTAACGATACCGACAGTGGCGCTATTATCTTAACAAGTGCTACCATCGACCCCGCAAATGGCACGGTAAGTGTTAATGGTAATAATGTAATTTATACCCTTCGGGAAGTGTAACAACGGGTAGCATTGATATTACCTACACTATTCAAGACAATGCGGACAAACAGCAACTGGTACTTTAACTGTATTAATTAGCGATTGTTTGGCTTATACTGGTGATATAAACCTAATAGCCAATTTTATAGGCGAAGATAACTTGCCTGTATATTGCAACGATGCCCTTATCAACCTCTCACCAATAACTGCATTTAACAGCGATGCCAATTTTACTCAAGTATATCTTGTTACCGATACATTAGGTAACATTGCCCAAATACACAACACTTTACCAATTCCTGCACCCCCTGCGGGCATCTGGAAAATAGCTGCCCTAAACTACCAAAATGACAATATAACCGGTTTAGTTGTTGATAATAACCTTAGCGATTTAGCAGGTTGTTATAACGTAAGCTATTCCGATAAGTTTGTGGCTTTACCCAACATAGAAATGACTTACACCATTGAGTACGTTGGTACTGACCAAATCGTACACGTTCAAGTATCTGGGGGATACCCTGTTTACTACGGGTACGTTGATACTAACGTAAACTTGCCTCCGCTTAGCCCTACTTACGACCTTGATTTGGGTTACGCCACTTTTGAACTGACTTTTTCTTGTAATAGCCAAGGTTCTTTTAATTTTTGGATTTATAGTGACGGAGCTCTTTGCGATGAATTTATTACTGTAAATTTAGTAGCAAATTGCCCACCACCTATCAACATCAATATCGAAATAACTTCTATCACCCCCACAACAACCTGCAACACCTGCGACGGAACCATAAACGTTAATGTAAGTAACGGCACTGCCCCCTACGCTTACACATGGAGCAACGGAAGCATCACCCAAAACCAAGCAAACCTTTGTGCAGGCACTTACACCCTAACCGTTACCGATGCCAATGGCAACACTGCTACTACAAGTACTGTAGTTAGTAGTTTAAATACCCCTGTTATCTCTAACATATCCCTCGATTGTAATTTAGGAGCAAGTAGCATTACCGTTTTTGCCACCGACCCCAACGGCGAAACCTTAGAGTATGCCTTAACTGTCTCTAATTATCAAAGCAGCAACACCTTTACTACTATACCTAATGGCAACTATAGCGTACTTGTTCGCAATACTATCAGCAGTTGTGTTATTGCTCAAAACTTTACTGTAGATTGTTTCCCTATAATCAATATCACCCCCACAACCACCCCCACCAGCACCTGCAATATGTGCGATGCCACTATTGATATTACCGTTGATGGCGGCACTGCCCCCTACGCTTATTTATGGAGTAACGGTAGCATCGCCCAAAACCAAAATACGCTTTGCACAGGCACTATACCGTAACAGTTACCGATGCCAATGGCAACACAGCCACCCAAAGCATCTCCATTATCAATCCCGAAGCCCCACTATATCCAACATAAACATAGATTGCAACGATGCCACATCTACCGTTACCGTTACGGTAAGCACCCCCAACGGCGAGCCTTTAGGAGTATGCTATTAATGGTATCAACTATCAATCTGCCAATGGCTTTACCACCGTATCCGATGGCACTTACCCTATGTTTGTTCGCAATACCATTACGGGTTGTATAAGTGTACAAAACTTTACCGTAGCTTGTTTAAGCCTCGATGTAACTGCCACCGCAACGCCAACAACCACCTGCGGCACTTGTAACGGAGCCATAAATATTAGCGTAAGCGGCGGCAATGGTGCTTTATCTTGCCTCTGGAACACCGGAGCTAATTTCCCCAACATGATAAAACCTTTGTGCAGGCATCACACCATAACCGTTACCGATGCAACAGGCACAACCGGCACCGCAACAGCTATTGTTAACGAGCCAACATCGCCCAGTATTGGCATACCTACTATTATTGATTGCACCTTGCCCTTTTTACCTTAGACCCCACAGCGGTTTTAGCAGCTACCTCTGGAACACCGGTAGCACTACCCAAACCTATACGGCAACTAACTCTGGTACTTATACCGTTACCGTAACTGCCAACAACAACTGTACCGCCACCAGCCCAAAAGTATCTTACCATTAATTGCGGAGCCCCATCTTGTAACTACAGTATATCGGGCAACAATAGCATCTGCCAAGGCGAAGCTGCCATTTTAACCGCCACAGGTTCAGGGTTAATTCCTCCCCTCTCCTATCAATGGAGCACCGGCGAAACTACCCCAAGCATTACCGTTACTATAGCAGGTTTATATGGCGTAACTGTATCCGATGCTTTGGGTAACAATTGTGCCGCAGCCACCACCTTATTAGTTAATCCAACACCCAACGTAGCATTTTTTAGTAACTGCGGTTTTGGTTGCATAGATTGCATTGACTGCTCCGATGGTCCATATATTTATAACTGGTGGAATGGCTCAACCGATGCTTGTTTAGATAATTTGATAGCAGGCACTTACGCCGTAACCGTTACCAACGTTTATGGTTGCACTACCGTAGTTAATGCCGTAGTTGAGGGCAGTACCTTAGCTTTTCAAAGCATTGATGTGTCGCCAGCTTGCGAGGGTAATAATGGTAGTATTTGTGTAAGCGTAACAGGGGGCGTTACTCCCTATAGTTATGCCATTACCAATAGCATAGGTCAAAGTTTTTGGGCAGATAATGGCTTGTGTGTAAGCAATTTATTATCCGATACCTATACTTTGTACGTTACCGATGCAAATGGCTGCGTAGTAAGTGCCACCGCTACCGTCGAAACCCAAAACATTACCGTTAATCAACAAACATACAGTTGCGGGCAAGCAAGTATGACCTTTACCGCCCCAATAACACAATACTTACCAATGGTCGACAGGCGAAACTACTAACACCATAACTGTCACCGATTATACTCAAGGCTACAATGTAACCGTAACAGGTACTAACGGCTGCACAAGCGTTTATGGTTATGGCGTAACAGATGTACCTGCCCCCGCAGTAAATTTATCCGATGCTTTGGCTTGCGATGGCGAAACTATTACCTTAGATGCAGGCACCGAGGGCGTTACTTACCAATGGTCTACAGGTGAAGATACCCCAACCATAGATGTAACCGATGCAGGTTGGTATGTTGTTACCGTAACCAATTTTACGGGTTGCACCACCATAGATAGCGCTTTTGTTAGTGTAGATTGCAATTTATACCCCCAGGATGGCAACAAACGATGGCATAGCTAACTACCTCGATTTGTTAACATAGGCAACCATTTTTAACCAAACAGGCAGCAAGGATAGATGCCAGCAACAACTGGACACCACAAGCCCTTACCCCTTGGGGCATAGACGCAAGTAATGGCATGGACATAGGCTATACCGATTGTAATGGCGACGGAACAATAAACGCAGCCGATACTACCGCCATTGCCCCTAACTGCGGCAACGAGCATCAGGCAGTTATCATCAATGCTCCGCAAAACTTAGCGTTAGTCGCAAGCTTAACCCCGCCAACGAAGGATTTGTTGATGCCGAAACCGCTATTATTCCTCGCGATGTGGTAGTTAGTAACACCAACAATACCCCTTTAAACGAGATTTATGGCATTGGCTTTAAGTTACATTACACATCGCCCACTCCTGCAAGCATGGCTGTAGCGTTTCAAGATGCATCAAGCGGTTGGATGTCGTATTTGGGCGATGCATCGAGCAATAACCCCGACAACCAAATATTAACCCTAACCCGCAACTTTGTTACCTCCGACACTACCGGCGAAGTACACATTGCCCTCACAAAAGTAAATGGTCAAGCCATAGAAGGCACATTGGCAGGTGTATGTAGGGTAATTGCTACGGTAACAATTGATACTTGGGGATTAAAATCGTTAGATAGTTCGGCAAGTAGCCCCATACCTGTTACCTTTAGTTTCGATGGTATTACCCTAACCACCGCCGATGGCACAACCTATCAACAATCCAGTTCAGTTACCGATACTTTGCTGATACCTACCATACCTACGGGTATCAATAACCCCAAACAAGCCGCAGTTAATTGGGTGATATATCCAAACCCCGCCAACGATTATGTAACTATTTTTTGTGAAAGATGCAAAAGTAACAATGCCGCATCTAACATCAATATCTACGATGTAACGGGCAGATTAGTGCTATCAAAACCCATCAATGCCAACCAACATACCCTTACTATACCAACCAATAGCTTAAACAGTGGTTTATATTACTGTTGGTATGGCAATAGTGTTCAAAAGTTGCTTATCAGCAAATAATAAGCATTGGTTAGTTGTTTTTTTTGTGGTGATGATACTCTTTGCGTTATGCAAAACTATTTAGCTTATTGTTTAACACCTAAAAACTAAGGTAAAAATTACCTCGGCAAGGCATTAACACGCCCTGTCGAGTTTTTTTTTTTAGATAATCTGTCAGCCTCGATATGTCTATCAAGTTTGTTTTTTGATACTTTGGTAGTACCGATATGTCTATCGGTAGACTTGTTTGATAATAAATCCAGTTAGTTAGTGTATTGTTTCATCACCCCAAATTAAAGTAAAAAGTTACTCGGCAAGGCTTCAAACAGCTTTGTCGAGTTTTTTTTGTTTTTTGGCGATGCCATAACACCGATACATCTATCGGTAAACTTGTTTGATAGTAAATCCAGTTAGTTAGTGTATTATTTCATCACCCTAAATTAAAATAAAAGTTACTCGGCAAGGCTTTAAACCGCCCTGTCGAGTTTTTTTTGTTTTTGGTGATAGGGTAAGTTTAATAAGTTTATTAAAATTTAGGGTTGTGTGATGTTCAAATAATTAAGTTTAGCACTCTATTTATTTAGTTTAGCATTCCATTTGTTTAAAGTGGCAAGTGTTGTTTAAATAGGCAGTCAAACAGTTATTTCTATCAACATACCTAAAGAAATTATTAACTGTAGAACTTTTTTCATCATCTGGGTTACTTTTTTCATTAACTAAACACTTTTTTTCATTATCTGGGTTACTTGACTCATCAACTAAACACTTTTTTTCATCATCTGGCTTACTTGAATTATCAACTAAACACTTTTTTTTATTACCTAAAGTACTTGAATTATTAACTAAACACTTTTTTTGGTTATCTGCCTTATTTGGGTTGTTAAATAAGCAATTTGGTTGAGCATCAATCTTTTTTACAGCTTTATGGTAGCAATTTTTGAGCATTTATAGGCTATTTATGCGGCAATATTAAGAAACCAACTTGGCAACATTATAAATAATCTCACAAAACCACACATTATGGAGCAATTAGCATTGTCCGAAAAAAATTAGCCTATATAGTGCTCTATTGCGCAATTGATTACTTTTGCAAATCAATCAGCCATTACCATTAAGCATTTAGTTGCCTACTTTCAATAATTACAATTTACCATTTACCATTTACAATTTAAAAAGCATGTTTATACCAGCCGTATTGCTCAAACGCCTTTTACACCTTTAGTAGTTTAACAAATACTGCCAATGGTTTGCAGTTTAGTATCAAAACTCGCCTTAACGATGCCCAATTTACTGGGCTAAAAAGCCTAAAAATTGCGGGCAAAGTTATTAACCTCAACGATGTAAGCATTGAGGTATCCGAAGACCACATTGTGGCAGCCAGCGAAGTGAGCGTAGATACACCTATTAACTTTCCGTTGCGCAAGCAATTAAATGTGTGTGTGTCGGATATGGAGCTACCAAAGGGCAAGTACGAGATAGAAATTGCCTTTGATGCCAAACCATTTGGTTCGCTTAAATTTTCGGTCGAAGATGCCATTTCGGACGAGGCAGAACACCTTTAAAGCATCCCCGCGACAAAAGACGATGACTTCAGCGAAGCTATTATTGCTCGTCGCCAGCGGTTTATCGAGGATTACTCGGGTATTAAATTGCAACACATCAGCAAATACTCTTTCGACCCACATACCAAGGCAACATCGGGCATTTTTGTGGCGTAGCACAAGTACCAGTTGCTTGGCGGGTCCGTTGCGTATAAACGGCGAACATGCCATTGGCGATTTTATCATTCCGTTGGCAACCGCCATGAGGGTACTTTGGTGGCATCGTATAACCGAGGCATTAAATTACTTAACCTTTGCGGCGGACCCAAATGTACCGTTATGCGATGCAATGCAACGTGCCCCTGTTTTTGCATTTGAAGATGCCCGTGCGCCCGCGACTTTGCCGAGTGGGTATACCTGAAAATACCGCTCAAATTGCCGCCGAAGCCGAAGCGACATCAAGCATAGCCAAGTTTTTTGTATGTCGATCTGTTTTGTCGAACAAATTTACCTACCTACGTTTTAACTTTGCCACTGGCGATGCAGCAGGTCAAAATATGGTAGGACGCGCCGTTTATGCAGGTTGTGCCTGGATTTTAGACCATTACAAAGGTCACGAAATTAAACGTTTTTACTTAGAGTCTAATTTTGCGACCGACAAAAAGGCTTCGCAGGTAAACATTATGCGTACACGCGGCAAACGGGTTACTGCCGAAATTACGATTAAACGCGACATTTTGATAGAAAACATGCGCGTGGAGCCAGAACAATTAGCCTATCATGCGGGTGTTGCCAATGTGGGTTCTATTTTATCGGGAGCAAACAACAATGGTTTGCACTCGGCAAATGCTATCACGGCTATGTTTATTGCCACGGGGCAAGATGTAGCGAATGTAGCCGAGTCGTCGGCGGCAATTATCTACACCGAAATTACCCCGAGCGACCTATACATTTCTATCACCATACCGTCGTTAATTGTAGCTACTTTTGGCGGTGGCGTAGGTTTGGCAACACAACGCGAGTGCCTTGATATTATGGGCTGCTACGGACGTGGTAAAGTAAATAAATTTGCCGAGATTGTAGCAGGTGTGGTATTGGCAGGCGAATTGTCGGTGGCATCGGCTATTTCGTCGCAAGATTGGGTATCGAGCCACGAACAATATGGACGTAATAGGCAGTAAGGTTTTGAGCTGTTGGCTGTCGGCTACAGGCTGTCGGCTACAGGCTTTTGGCTATCCGCTTAAAGCCTGTAGCCGAACAGCCTATTTTTTGTGTCAATAGTTTTTATATTGCGGTGTTTTGCGTACCTTTGCGGGTAAATTCACAACCTATCATGCAGTATCAAGACACGACTATTTTCGACTTAATTGCTAAAGAAAAAGATCGCCAAATTACAGGTGTAGAACTCATCGCCTCCGAAAACTTTACCTCCGACCAAGTACAAGCGGCTATGGGTAGCGTTTTAACCAATAAATATGCCGAGGGCTACCCGGGCAAACGTTACTACGGTGGCTGCGAGTTTGAGACCAAATTGAACACATTGGCTATTGACCGAGCTAAACAACTTTTGGTGTTGGACGGGCAAATGTGCAGCCACATTCGGGGGCACAAGCCAATGCCGCGGTTATGTTGGCAGTACTTAATCCTGGCGACACCATCATGGGTTTTAACTTGGCACATGGCGGACACCTTACACACGGCTCGCCGGTTAATTACTCTGGTAAGCTATATCGCCCAGTATTTTATGGTGTTGAAGCCGAAACAGGGCGCATTGATATGGATAAAGTAGCCGAAATTGCCCTACGCGAGCGACCCAAATTGTTAATTTGCGGGGCATCTGCCTACTCGCGCGATTGGGATTACGCCCGTTTTCGTGCCATCGCCGACGAAATTGGCGCACTACTAATGGCAGATATTGCTCACCCAGCGGGTTTAATAGCAGCAGGTTTATTGGCTAATCCTGCCGAACATTGCCACATATTAACCACCACCACCCACAAAACCTTGCGGGGTCCGCGTGGCGGCATGATTATGTTGGGCAAAGATTTTGAAAACCCCATGGGCTTGACAACACTCAAAGGACAACTACGCATGATGAGCAGCGTGTTGGATAGTGGCGTATTTCCGGCACTCAAGGTGGTCCATTAGAGCATGTAATTGCCTTCGAAAGCCGTAGCTTATGCCGAGGACTTAGTCCTAATTTTAAAGCCTACGGACAACAAATACAACGCAACGCCCAAACCTTAGCCGCCGAGTTGTAAAACGAAACTACCAAATTATATCGGCGGAACCGACAACCATTTAATGTTGATTGACCTGCAAAATAAAAATATTTCGGGCAAAAGCCGACGAAGTTTTGGGCAATGCCCATCACCATCAACAAAAACATGATACCCTTTGACCCACGTAGCCCAATGGTTACATCGGGCATACGTATTGAGTGCCAGCCGTTACTACGCGGGCTAAAAGAAGCCGAAATGTTGCAACTTGCCGACTGGATTGACCAAGCTATTTGTTGCTTCGAACAACCCACCGAATTGGCTCGAATCAAAAACGAAGTACATGCCATGATGAGCAGTTATCCGTTGTTTGGATGGTAAATTGTCCAATCATTAGCTCATCAATCCCTAAATAGTGGCACCGTTTGCTATTAGCAGACAAAGTAAAGCTTTTATTTTCCTTCTAACACCCCATTTTCATGTGCGGAATTACCGGTTTTCTGTCTACCTCTGCTACTATTTCGCTTACCCAAACACACCTTCAACAACTAACCAATACCCTTCGACATCGCGGACCTGATGCCGAAGGGTATTATTTTGCTCACTCCTCAAATACATCTGCCCAAACAATAAGCATTGGTTTGGGACATAGGCGCTTAAGTATTATTGACCTTAGTACCGCCGCCAACCAACCTTTTTACGCTGCCAACCAACGCTACATTTTGGTGTTTAATGGCGAGATTTATAACTACCGTCAACTTGCCCAACAATACCATTTATCGTGCCGCACCCAATCGGACACCGAAGTAATTGTAGAACTATTTGCTCTTTTAGGTACCAATTTTGTACAACAACTAAACGGCATGTTTACCATTGCTATCTACGATACCCATACCCAACAACTACACCTATACCGCGACCGTTTGGGTATAAAACCGCTGTACTATTTTTTTGATGGTAGTACGTTTGTTTTCGCCTCCGAGCTAAAAGCTTTACTTGCACTTCCGTATATCAAAGAGCAATTAAGCGTTAATCATCAGGCTATTACACATTTTTTTTTATACAACGGTTTTATCCCTGCTACTCAAAGCATTTACAACGAAATACATAAATTTCCGGCAGGACATTATGGCATTACCAACGGACAAAACCTAAACATAACCCCCTTTTGGCTGCCCGAAAACCAGTTGCAAAGCACCGTTTTGAGCGATGAAAAGATAGCCAAACAACAACTCAACAAGCTGCTTTTGTCGGCAGTTGAGTACCGTTTAATTAGCGATGTACCCGTAGGAACATTTTTAAGTGGCGGCATAGATTCGAGTTTGGTAACGGCTATGGCACAAAAACTACACCCCAAGCCCATACAAACCTTTAGCATTGGCTTTAAAGAAAACCGCTTTAACGAAGCACCCCATACCCAAGCTGTTGCTCATCATTTAGGCACGCATCACCACCAATTTATGTTGTCGCACAACGATGCCATTGAGCAGTTCGATCAACTTATGTCTATATACGATTTGCTTTTTGCCGATACTTCGGCTATACCTACCCTATTGGTATCCCAAATGGCACGAAAGCACGTAACAGTTGCTTTGGCTGGCGATGGGGGCGACGAACTTTTTTGTGGCTATGGTATGTATCAATGGGCAAGACGTTTAGCCAACCCAATACTTAAACTTTTACGCCAACCTATCGCACAAACCCTCGATTTGTTGGGCAATAACCGCTACCAACGGGCAGCAAAAGTACTAAATTACACCAACCCAAACCGCATAAAAAGCCACATCTTATCGCAAGAAGGTTATTTTTTTAGCGAAGAAGAACTAAATAAACTGTTAATTGCCCCACAAAATATGGGCATTAACGAACATTTTGACAAACCTTTTTGCTCGCCCGCTTCTACCCATAGAAGAACAAGCCCTATTTGACCTAAAACATTACCTCTGCGACGATTTGTTGGTTAAAGTAGACCGTGCCTCTATGTTTCATGCCCTTGAAGTGCGTGTGCCTTTACTCGATTATAGGCTGGTAGCCTTTGCGCTAAACCTCGACATATCGCTCAAATATCGCCACAACAAAAGCAAATACCTACTTAAACAAGTATTGCATGATTACCTCCTCCCACCCTTTTCGACTGACCTAAGCAGGGCTTTGCCATACCATTAGCCGATTGGCTAAAACCGATTTGCACCACTATCAACCAATATTTATCTACCGATGTGGTACAAAGCGTAGGTTTGGTACATTGGGACGTGGTAAAACAACTAAAACACGATTTGAGCGTGGTAAAGATTACCTGTACAATCGCATCTGGGCATTAATAGTGCTACATAAATGGATGTTGTTGAACAAAATGTAGCCAAAGCAAAAACAATTGACCATTAAACATGGGTACAGAAGCGTTAGTTTTTAACAACTGATTGTTCTGTACCCATTTTGCTTGTAGTATTATCGTACTATCCATTACCCATGTTACGCTATCAACAACAAATATCGTGCTTTTGATAACAAATATCGTGCTTTTGTCATGTGTTAGGCTGCTATCGACAACAAATATCGTGCTTTTGTCATGTGTTAATCTGCTATCGACAACAAATATCGTGCTTTTGTCATGTGTTAAAGCGCTACTCACAATAAATATCGTGCTTTTGACAACAAATATCGTGCTTTGTCGCGTATCAAACTGCTATCCACAACATATATCGTGCTTTTGTCATGCATCAAAGTGCTATCCACAACACATATCGTGCTTTTGTCATGCATCAAACTGCTATCCACAACACATATCGTGCTTTTGTCATGCATCAAACTGCTATCCACAACACATATAGATTGACTTATATCATCACGTTGCCGCACCGCAAAATGGTACGCTGATTGGTCATGATTTTTAGGTTCTGTAAAAATTCTGTGCAAAACACAAAAACATGGAGAGAAGGTTTTTAAGCTCAAGTTCCTTTGTGGTACCAACAAAAAATTGTTTTACGATAAAGATTAGCTAAACCCCGAAAGGGTTAAATATGAATAGCCGTAGGTGGTAACGCCTACGGAAGAAAATAACACCCATTTGCCCTAACCCCAAAGGGCAATAAGTTGGAACTTATATTTGCCTGATGTTGGTCATTTTTTTATTCAACCCCCTTCCGGGTTGTAGAACGCGGGTATCTCTGCTATCCCGTAGGTTGCCACCTACGGCTATTTGTATTAGACCCTTTCAGGGTCGTTAATGCAGTACGTTTAATAATCCTTTTCAACTTTTCCCAAGTTTTCAGTATTTAGAGTTTTTGTTGTTTTTGGGCAATTTGCAAATTTTGTTTTACTGTTGCAACAAACGGG